>CAZFWG010000088.1:0-5969 GCA_964522525.1 uncultured Alphaproteobacteria bacterium
ACCCTTGATCAACAATGCCCTTGAGAAGGCCCAGCAGAAGGGCGAGGCGCGGAACTTCGATATCCGCAAGAACATCCTCAAATATGACGATGTGATGAATGATCATCGTAAGGCGATCTTCGAGCAGCGTATCGAAATGATGGAGGCGGACGACCTCAGCGATGTCATCGCGGATATGCGCCATCAGGTGGTCGACGACCTGGTTGCCGCGCATATCCCGGAAAAAGCCTATCCGGAGCAATGGGACTCAGAGGGGCTCCACGCCGAGGTCCTTCGGGTGACGGGGCTTGATCTGCCCATCACCGATTGGGCGGCGGAAGAAGGCATCGCGGATGAGGAGATCCGGACACGTCTTTATGACGCGCTCGACCGCTCCATGGCGGAAAAAGCCGCGGAGCTGGGCCCTGAGCTCATGCGTCGGGTCGAGAAGGACATCCTGCTCCAGAGTATCGACCATGACTGGCGCGAGCATCTGCAACAGCTTGATCACCTCCGCTCGGTCGTGGGCTTGCGCGGTTACGGCCAGCGCGATCCCTTGAACGAGTTCAAGACGGAAGCCTTCACCCTTTTTGAAGGTCTGCTCAACCGTCTGCGCCAGGAAGTCACCCGTCACTTGATGCTGCTGCAGGTCGCGCCGGGCGTCGTGCCTGAGAGCCTCGACGAGGCGCCCGATCGTCCGATGGATGCGCACCATCCTGGACTGACGGTTGATGCCGATGAACTGGACCGTGAAGGCATCCAGAAAACCATCCGTAAACGGCAGGCCGGCGGAGACGTCAATCCCAGTGATCCCTCGACCTGGGGCAAGGTCTCTCGCAATTCCCCCTGTCCGTGCGGTTCCGGCAAGAAGTTCAAGCACTGCCACGGGGCTGTGGCGCCGATGAATGCCTAGACCCTTATGTCTGGCCTCACACGATGTTCTTGAGCCGTGCACTCCCATCCGGTGTGCCGCCCTGGACGGATGGTTTTATCCGGGATGCGTGAACACGTCGCCGTGATCAAAATGGAGGCAGGCCAACTTTCAAGGCCGTGCCTCGATCCACCGCGCGACGATCCGGCCCGCGATCAAAAGGGAATGAACTGGTCGAGGACGGGAATGAAAGACTTGATGAAATAGCCAAGAACCAGAACGAGCGCGGCGAGGACGATGATCTCGGCCGGGCTGCGGCCGCTGCGATTGGGACGGGCTTTGCGTTCCAATCGCCTTTGGGAATAAGCGAAGGCCAGGCTGCTTGGATTTTCGTGCTCGCGACTCAGTCGCACTCGTCCATGAGCGCCCATCGAGCCCCCCTTTCACTCGTCTCAAAACACCTATTCAGTGGAAACAATGCGCGTCGGAGCGGCACCGATCGCGTTTCGTTTGCTCGTCTCGACGGTCGCATGGGGGGCGGGGGAGTGGCAAGGCGTTGGACGGGTTAAACTTTTGTCATACCGCGCCTAAGCCCAATTTTAATCCGTAAGCAAATTCAATCACAGGTTTATTCACAAGGGTATTCTTGCGATGCATTCATTCCTTAAACGGATCAATGAGGATTTTAACTTGATCTTCCGGCGTTGACAGGCGGGTAAAGGCGTCCGCCACGCCCCCCAATCCGACGCGATCGGTGATCAGGGGAGCCGCGTCAATCTGACCATCGGCAATGGCATTGAGGGCCCGCGCGAATTCTTCCGGCGTATAGCCCAGCACAAATCGCACATCGAGCTGTTTGATGACGGCGAAATAGGGCTCGATCTGATCCGTTTCCATACAGACGCCCACGCAAATGATGCGGGCCTGTGGTGGGGCGCCGGCAATCAGGCTTTGCAAAACGCCGGGGGCGCCCACGCACTCAAAGAGCACGGCGCTGCGCGTGGGCAGGCCCGAGGCTTCCGCCAGGAAACGCTCGGTGGCATTGGTCGGAATGGAAAACTCCGTCCAGCGGCTGTAGGGCGAGGTGATCGCCGGATCGATGACAATGTCGGCGCCGACCTGCTCGGCCATGGCGCGGCGCGCAGGCGAGAAATCCGCCGCGATGATCGGGTCATGATCCGCGGCCTTCAGGGCCAGAATGACCGCGAGTCCGACAGGGCCGCAGCCGATGACCAGCGGAACGTCCGCCGGCGTCATCTGGGCTTTCTCCACCGCGTGGAGCCCGACGGCGACGGGTTCCGTCAACGCAGCCAGGTCACTCGACAGGCTGTCGGGAATGGGGATGACGAAATCCTTGAGGGCACGGACATATTGACCGTAGCCGCCGGGATAGGTGTCGGAAAAACCGATGGTCTCGATCCCTTTGGCGCTGATCCCGATGGGAAAGGCGCAAACGCGCGTGCCAAGAGGATAGGTATGCTCCGTGTTGGGGCCATAGCCAATGATTTCCGCACTGAGTTCATGGCCGAAGACCACGCCCTGGCTCAGATCCATATTGGTCGCAGAGCCGGCCCGCGCCCCCAAATCCGCAAGGCGCGCGCCATAATGCAGCATATGCAGATCAGAACCGCAGATCCCACAAGCGTGGACCTTGAGCAAGACCTCACCTTCGCCGGGTTCCGGTACCGGCCATTCCTCAACGCTCAAGGATCCATGACGGCTGACGACGGCACGCATGACATTTCCTCCGTTCCGCTCCCGGGCGATCCCTTCTGCAGTCTACCAAGGCCCCCGATTTGATGCCATTGTGAAGAAAAGAGAGGCCCGAGAGGAGATGACGTCCATGACCGCGCCGACCCCTTTTCGCGTTCACATTCCCGATGGCACCCTTGAGAAAATCCGCACCCGCGTGCGGGACTATGACTGGCATGAAATGCCGGCCAACGGCGGCTGGGCCTATGGGGCCAATCTCGACTACATGAAGGAGCTCTGCGCCTATTGGGTCGACCACTATGACTGGCGCGCGGCGGAAAACCGGTTCAACCGCTTCCCCCATTTCCTGGTCGATGTCACGGTCGAGGGCGAAACGGTTCCCATTCACTTCATCCATGAAAAGGGCTCCGGCCCGTCGCCCAAACCGCTCATCATCAGCCATGGCTGGCCCGGATCATTCGTGGAATTCATGGACGTCATCGAGCCCCTGGCCCATCCGGAACGTTTCGGGGGTTCGCCGGAGGATGCCTTTGATGTGGTTGTGCCCTCCCTCGTGGGCTACGGCTTTTCCGGCAAGCCCCGCAATCCCATGGGGTCCCGGCGCATTGCGGCCTATCTGTCCCAGGTCATGGGCGACCGTTTGGGGTATGCGAACTATATCGCTCAAGGGGGCGATTGGGGGTCTCTGATTTCCGCTTATCTGGGTCATGACGATCCGGCCTGTGAGGCCGTGCATTTGAACATGTTTGGCTGGCGCACCTCGGGCGCCGGCGCGGAGACGGAAGAAGAGAAGGCCTTCGAGGCACGGGCTACCGGGATCTTCAACCGGGAAGGGGCCTATTTCCAGCTTCAGGCGACCAAACCCCAGAGCCTCAGCTATGCGATGATGGACTCGCCCGTGGGCGTCGCGGCCTGGCTTGTCGAGAAGTTCCACACCTGGTCCGATACCCGAGGCGATGATATCGAAACGGCGTATACCAAGGATCAGCTGCTGACCAATATCATGGTCTATCTGGTGACCCGCACCTTCAACACCGCGTCCTGGCAGTATCGCGGCCTGTTCGAGGATGGCTATGGCGCGCCCATTCCGGAGCGCGCGCGGCTGGAGAAGCCCACGGCCGTCGCCAATTTTCCAGGCGACATCTTCCAATGGCCGCCCCGCAGCCATGTGGAGAAAAGCTACAATGTGGTGCGTTGGAGCGATATCGGGGAGGGCGGACATTTTGCGGCCATGGAGCGGCCGCAACAGTTCGTGGAGGATGTGCGGGCCTTTCGGCGTATGCTGAAGTCTTGATCCAACGGGCAATGGGATGACCCCATTGCCTTTTTGTGGCGCCCGTTCGGCAATGCCTCCCTCCCGGGTGCGCGCTAACCCGCTGTCTTGACCTTGGTCACATTGTCCGCTGCCCAATGAATGATGCGTTCCATGTCTGCCTGGGTCATGCCGGCGGCGGCTTCCGCCGCCATGTCTTCGATGCTCACTTTTTTCAGGACCGCGCGGTAGGCTGCCTCGGCTTGCGCAAAGCTGCGCGCGATGGGGCAAGGTTCCTTGCATTTTTCCGGCGCTGCGCCGCAGGGGCCGTTCTGCCGGATCTCCGTGCAGGTGAAGGCCGGTCGGGACCCTTCGACGGCGGCCATGACATCCCACAGTGAAATTTCATGGGCCGCCCGGCTCAGGCGATAGCCGCCCTTGGCACCGCGGGAGGTCTCGACCAGCCCCGCCTTGCTCAGGGCCTGGAGCTGCTTGGCCATATAGGCGGCCGGCACACCGTGATATTCCGCCAAGGCCTCCGCCCGCAGTCCTTCGCCGGGGCCGAGCGCGCCGAGCACCGCGCAGGCGTGAACCGCCCATTCCACGCCCTTACCGATCTGCATGGAGGCTCCCTTCTTGAACGCAGCCCTCAATTCGGATATATTTTATCCGAATTGAGGGCAACTGCCTGTTTGAACAGGGGAGAGGGGAATGTTGATACGGCTTCACCGGATCCTGGCCATCTTGGTCATGGTGTTTATTGCGGGTCATATCGGGGTGCATCTCACCAGCCTTTGGGGGCCGCACGCCCATCTGGAGGCCCAGGCGGCCTTGCATTGGATCTATCGCAGCCCCGCCGTGGAGCCTTTCCTCGTCGCGGGGCTTGCGGCCCAGGCCCTGGTCGGGGGCCGTCTCGCCTGGCGGCGCCTCAAGGACCCGAGCAAGGGATTCTGGCATTGGGCGCAGATCGTCAGCGGATTCTATCTCTTCTTTTTCATCTTTGCCCACACAAGCGCGGCCTTGATCACCCGGCATATTGTCGGTCTTGAGACGAATTTCTACTGGGCATCGGGGCCCGCGATGATCCATCCATGGGCCTATGGATTCCGGCCATATTATTTTCTGGCCATCCTGGCCCTGTTTACCCATGGCGCGGCCGCCCTGGTCTTTTATGCACGCCGGCAGACCTTGTCTCTGGGTCCGATCCCGGCGGGGATTGTGGGGATTGGCATGGTGACAGGGGGCGCGATTGTCGCCGCCCTGTCCGGCTTCCTCTATGACATCGAGCTGCCGGAAACCTATCGGTCCTATTTCGAAGGGTTTTCCACGGCCCTTTTCGGTCCGTGATCGTGGCTCACGGGCGGCTCCAATCCGTCCACGCCTGAAAACAGTCCGGCCCAGGAGCCTTTAGCGCAAGGCGGCCTTCAGGAATTCGACGACGCGCCGGTTGGCGGTGATCCGATTTTCGAGTTTGCGGATGCCGTGTCCTTCATCGGGGAAGCGAAGATAGACGGCCTCGCCGCCCCGTTCACGAATCGCCTTCACAAAGGCATCGGACTCGGCAACGGGATCACGGGGGTCATTCGCTCCGTGGACGACCAAAACGCTCGCTTTGATGTCGTCGACAAAGTTGATGGGCGAAATCGACGCGTGATACTCCCGCACCTTGGGATCGGAAATGTCGCCATATTCGATCCGGTCGCTCGCCTTCAGTTGGGGCGATGCGGTCTCAAGCGCCCGGACCCAGTCGGAGACGCCCACAAAGGACACGCCGGCGACGAAAGTGTCCGGATACATACCGATGACGGCATTGGTCAGATAGCCGCCATAGGACCCGCCCATGACGGCGGCCTTGGTCGTGTCGACGCGCTTCGTCGTCTTGAGCCAAGCCACGGCGTCGGCGACATCACGCACCGCATCGGTGCGTTTGAACTGATTGTCGAGGCGGGCGAAGGTCTTGCCGAAGCCGGTGGAGCCCCGGAAATTCAGATCGAACACGGCGATGCCGTGGGCGACCAGATACTGAATGAGGGGACTGAACCGGGGTCGCGCCTGGGCCGTCGGTCCGCCATGGACGGTGACCACGACCGGCGGCAGAGCGCCGTCCTCGGTCTTGGCGGCATAGAACAGGCCGTTCAGGCGGACGCCGTCCCG
>CAZFWG010000088.1:6069-17416 GCA_964522525.1 uncultured Alphaproteobacteria bacterium
CCCTCGACGTCGTGTTCCGGAGCGTCAAGGATCTCGAGCTGTTTCGTCTCGAGATCATACACCGCCAGGGCCTGATATTCCCGGTCCTGATTGGTCACGAGATAGAAACCGGACCCGTCCGGTTTCCAGGTGACACTGCCATAGAGGCTGGTGATGTCCGGCTTGAAGAGGGTCGTGAGAGTCCCCGAAGAGACATCGAGCAGATGGAGATCGTTGCCATCCTCGCCACGGGTTTCCGAGACGATGATCTGCTCCTGGCCCGGACGCCAGTCTCCGGGGAAGAACCCGAACCGTCCCTCGAAGACCTGTTTGTCGGCTTTTGTTTCCAGATCGACGACGCGGATGTCGAAATCCCGGCCGTTTCGCTCCGTGGACGCGTAAGCCAGATAGCGGGCGTCATCGGAAAATTCGCCCGGCACGACGAAGGCCTCATTGGCCGGGCGGATGATGTTTTCCGTGCGGCCATCTTGGGTGATGTATTTGAGATTGATCCGTTCATCGCCCTCCGTGTCCGCACCATAGAGCAGGTCGGTGCTGGACGGGGCCCACTGATGACTGTAGACGGCGTTGCCGAAAGTGAGCTGGCGCGGCCAGCCTCCTTTCGCGTCAACGACCCAGAGTTGGGGTTTGCCCGTGGTGGAAATCTGGAAGGCCAGGTTCTTGCCGTCCGGGGACAGGTCCGGCTCGACGATGCCGCGCACCTTGAGCAGGCGGACGATGTTTGGAGGTTGCGCGCCGGCAAGGCCCGGGTCGGCCGGTGTGGCCACGGGGATGTCGTCCGGATAGGGCCAGGGTTCCTCAGCATGGGCGCCGATGGGCGCAACCAGGCACCCGATGAAAATGGCGAGCCGTGTGAACGTCATTCCGCCCCCTCCGCAGTCATCAATGATCAGTGAACGGTCTCCCGACCGATCGCCAGGAATTTCTGGCGGCGGTCCATCCGCAATTCGTCCGCGTTCATCCCGTCGAGCTCTTTGAGATACTGCTCGATCATGTCGCCGGCCTGGTCGATGACGTTGACGGGCTCCCGATGGGCGCCGCCCACGGGCTCCGGCACGATCGCGTCTATCACCTTGCGTTCTTCGAGATCCTGGGCCGTCAGGTGCATGGCGGCGGCCGCGTCCTTCGCCTTGTTGGCGTCGTGCCAGAGGATCGAGGCGCAGCCCTCCGGTGAGATCACCGAATAGATGGCGTGCTCAAGCATGAGGACCCGGTTCGCCGTGGCGATGGCGACGGCGCCGCCCGACCCGCCTTCGCCGATAACGGCGGCCACGAGGGGCACGCCCAGGGTCAGGCATCGATCCGTGGACCGCGCAATGGCTTCCGCCTGGCCGCGTTCCTCGGCGCCGATGCCCGGATAGGCCCCGGCCGTGTCGACAAGGGAGATCACCGGCAGGCCGAAACGTTCGGCAAGGGTCATCAGGCGGATGGCCTTGCGGTAGCCTTCGGGCCGGGCCATGCCGAAATTATGGGTCAGCCGGGATTGGGTGTCCGAGCCCTTTTCGTGGCCGATGACGACGACGGAGCGCCCCCGGAAACGCCCCATGCCGCCGATGATCGCATGGTCCTGACCGTAGAGCCGGTCTCCGGCCAGGGGCGTGAAATCGACGATCAGCCGATCGATATAGTCGATGCAATGGGGGCGATGGGGGTGACGGGCCACCTGGGTCTTCTGCCACGGCGTCAGTTTCGCATAGGCATCCTTCAGGAGGCTCGCGGCCTTGGTTTCGAGCTTGACGATTTCATCGTCGATATCGACCGTCGCTTCACCGCCGGAAATCTGCCGGAGTTCCTCGATCTTGCCCTCGAGCTCGGCGACCTGCTTTTCGAAATCAAGATAGCTATGCGTACCCGTCACGGGAAAGTCTCCCCTAGTTCCCCGTCCGCTGGGCGATCAGCTCCATCTGGCGGACGATTACTTCGGCCTGGCGTATGGAGGCCGCATCGATAAGAGTGCCCTTATATGTGGCCGCACCAAGGCCCTTGCCCTGGGCATCGGCCATCTCCGTCAGGATTTCCCGCGCCTTGTCCACTTCGGCCTCGGGCGGCGTGTAGATCTCATTGGCCAGCGGCACCTGTTTCGGGTGGATCGCCCATTTGCCCTCACAACCCATGATCGCCGTGCGCATGGCCTGGTTCCTGAAACCATCCGGATCCGAATAGTCGCCAAACGGACCGTCGATCGGCGTCAGGCCGTGCGCCCGCGCGGCCGCAACCATGCGCATCAGCGGATAGTGCCACATATCCCCCCAATGGAGATAGCGATTGCCGTCCACATCCGGGTCGGTCATGACCGTGTAGTCCGGATTGGACCCGCCGATATTGGTCGTGCGCATATAAGTGGAGGCGGCATAGTCCGCAGCGCCGAAGTGCAGGCTTTCGAGACGCGGGCTCGCCTGGCAGATCTCATTGACATTCTCGATGCCGAGCGCGCTTTCGATCACGGCCTCAAGCCCCAGCCGCTTCTTGCGGCCCGTTGCCCATTCCACCTGGGAGACAAGCATGTCGACGGCATAGATGTCCGCGCCGACGCCGACCTTCGGCACCTGAAGGCAGTCGAGCCGTTCGCCGCCCTGTTCCAGGACCTCGATCACGTCGCGATAGGCGAAATGCGTGTTGAGCCCGTTGATCCGGATCGAGACGATCTTGTCGCCGAAATCGACCTCGTTCAGCGCCTCGATGATGTTCTTGCGCGCTTCGAGCTTGTCGCTCGGCGCCACGGCGTCCTCGAGATCCATGCAGATGCAGTCGGCATCCCCCTTGGCGGCCTTCTCGATGAAGTCACGCCGCGATCCGGGCAGGAACAGCTTGGAACGATAGAGGCGAACGGCCCGACGATCGTGGTGGGTGAAGCTCATGGCATGGGTCTCCGGTTGGCCGGCGCGGGCGCCGTATGGCGTGGTGAATAGGGCCCCTGGGGGCGCGGA
Organism: uncultured Alphaproteobacteria bacterium; assembly: GCA_964522525.1. Lineage (GTDB taxonomy): Bacteria > Pseudomonadota > Alphaproteobacteria > JAJFIK01 > JAJFIK01 > CAYUYV01. Next base: position 8,997 of record CAZFWG010000088.1, read on the forward strand.
TCAAGAGGCAACCCCTTTACCCCGTGTCCCGTTGACGATGGATTGCCGGTGGGTTCGATGCCCCATTGGGTCCCCCGGCGGCGGGACCCTGCCCAGGGCCTCGCTCAGCTCTCCTGGCCGAGCGGGTGGTGTTGCTGAACGATGGATTTCAGCCGTTCCTCAAGCACATGGGTATAGACCTGGGTCGTCGAGATGTCGGCATGGCCCAGCATCAGCTGCACGGCCCGCAAATCCGCGCCATTGGCCAGCAGGTGACTGGCAAAGGCATGGCGCAGGGTATGGGGCGACAGGGTGTCGGGCGCCAAACCTGCGCTTTCGGCCAGTGCTTTCAACATCTGCGCGAAGCGGTGGCGGGTCAGATGTCCGGTGCGGGCCCGCGATGGAAAAAGATAGGTGGAATGGTCCACCGCGCGCGGCAGAAAACGCGCGCGCACATCCTTATAGTCCGCGAGCGCCTCGGTGGCCGCCTCGTTCAAGGGCACGAGCCGTTCCCGGCCGCCTTTGCCCGTGATCATCAGGAAGCGGGGGTCGGGCGCCGCTGCGGCGAAGGGCAGGGCCACGAGTTCCGAGACGCGGGCGCCCGTCGCGTAGAGCACCTCGATCAGACATCTCAGGCGCAGACCCTCAGGCGTGTCATCTTCCCGCGCCTTTTCGAGCAGGCGGCTCACATCGTCTTCGCTGAGGGTGCGGGGCAGGTTGCGCGCGGGCTTGGGACCATCGAGGCCGGCGCTGGGGTCGTCGCTGCGGATGCCTTCCGCATAGAGAAACTTGTGGAACTGACGAAGCGAGGAGAGCCGCCGGGCCGCTGTCGAGGCCGCCATGCCCGCCTGCTCCAGGCTGCGCAGATAGGCGCGCAGGTCCTCGGCGCGGGCGGAGACGATTTCCTGGCCCTGACGGGTGATGAAGGTGGCGAAATCGACCAGGTCCCGGGCATAGGCCTCAAGGGTGTTCCGGGCGGCCCCGCGCTCCGCGCTCAGCATTTCCAGAAAGGCTTCCACATGGCGGTGGCCCGCCTGGAGCTGGGAGGAAAGGCTTTGGGCCAGGCTGCTTTTGGGGGCGGGTTCCCGCGTCACCGGCTCTTGCCGACCATCATCACTGGAACCGCTCGTGCCCATGCGTGCCTCTTCAAGATCCTGCCCAATATCATACCAAGCGCTGGCGCCCCGGCTACACCCCTGGAGGGTTAGGGGCGCGCGCCGGCGTCGGGACGGGCCAGAAGCGTTTCAAGGGCCAGCCGTCTCGCCTCATGCTGCATGCCAAGGGCCATCAATGTCTGAATGGCCCTGACCATCCGTTCCACGGATGTCGCGAATGGTCCTTCCCGACCCGCCAATATCATGGCCAGGGAGACCGCCTCCGCCAAGCGTCCGTTCGTCACAGCGTGCTCAACCATGGCGTCGACAGCGGGCGGGGGCCGGCTGTCACCCGACCGGCGTTCCGCATGGGTGACGAGCCAGGCCCGGGCACCGGGGGTCAGGGGCTGGCCCAGGGCGTTCAACAGGATCAGGTCCTGCTGAAGCACCAGGGGATCGATCACGCTGCCGTCTTCCATGGCGGCGCGGATCCAGCCATCCATGTCCAGATCCGGCCCGCGCCCGGCCGTGCTGTCCGGGGCCGCGACGGCCAAGGCGACATTGAGCTGGCGCAGGGCTTCGGCGTCCTGTTCGCTTCCACCCCTGTCGGCGCGCAAGGCCATCACGTCCCGCCAGCGATAGGCCACTGCCGCCTGATCGGCGATCAGGGCCGCGAGGCCCAGTTCCCGTGCCGCCCAGGCCAAATCCGGATCGGGGGCAATCTCCTGAAGCGTGTCGCCATAAACCAGTGCGACGGGCAGAACCATGCCGTGGTTGCGGGCGAATTTCAGGGCCGCCGCCAAAAGCTCGATCCGGCTCGCCGGCACGGTTTCCCGCTCGATCACCTGATAGAAAAGGGCATTGGCGGCCGATGGCGCGAGGTCGTCCTGAACGGCGAGCGGATCCTGGGGCGCGTCGTCACTTGCGAAGGCGCGGCGATAGGCATGGGCCAGCGTGGTGGGTTCGAGCGCGCCCGTCAGCACGCTACGTTCGGCGGCCTCGATGGCCGCGAACGAGGCTTGGGACACCCCGTCATCCGCTTCGCCGTCATCCGCCGCCCCATCGATATCCATGGCGATGGCGCGCAGGACGGCGGGTTCTGCGGTCGCGATGGCGCTTTGGGGCAGCGCCAGACCGGCATGGCGGGTCATCGCATAGGCGAGGGCCGTCAGCGGTTCCTGCCAGGCCTCCTCCGGAACATCGGCCCGGCCGGAAAGAGCCAGGACCAGGGCATGGAAAAGCGGTGCGTCCACGCCCCGCTCGACAAGAATATCGGCCGTCAGCTGGGCGGCGGGGCCCGCATCCTTCAGGAGGTAGCAGAACGCGCGCAGCTTGACCCAGAAGGGATCATCGCTCTCAAGGCGCATCCGCAGGCCGATCTGGCAGGCCTCCGCCTCTTCCCGTTCCAGCAAAGCGGCCACGGCCTGAATGCGGGTCGCCACCTGCTGGCTCGCCGTGGCGCCGGTGACCTGGGCCGCGAGCGCCGCCGCATCCTCGATATGGCCGGCTTCCTGGAGCCTCGCGAGGCGCTGGGTCAGGAAGGCGGACATTTCCAGATCCGCCGGGCGTCCGACCTGGTAGGCGCCCCCCTGGCTGGCGAAGAAGGGTTGCGACCGTGGTTGATCCGGATCCGGCGCCAGCAGGACGGCGCGCATCAACTGGCCCATGGTGGGAGAGGGCGCGCCAATCGGCAGCTGGCCCACAAGGGCCTCGGCCACGGCCGGGTCCGTCCCCGCCCAGGGATCGGGGCCCAAGAAATCAGCGCCACTATCGCTACTGGAGGGGCCGCGGAAGCGGGGCCCGGAAATCCGGCCGACCTCGATCGAGCTGGATTGGCTTCCCGGCGCCGCCGGGACAAGGCGATGGGGACCGTCGGCTGATGATGCGCCATGGGACCGGTCGGGCGCGAGGCTCAGGGGCGCATGTTCATTGGCGGCCGCGGGTGAGCCGATCAGCCATGTCCCGACAATGAGGACAAGCCATCCGCCTGTCGAAGTCCGAAATCCATGCAGAGGATCAGCGGCCTTTGGCATAGGGAATCACTTTTTCGACGGTGCGCGGCGGTGTTTCCAGGGAATTGGCGACCGACCAGAGCCATCCCAGCGTGCCCGCGGCGGCGGCGGCCAGAACCAGCATGATGATGAGAAAACGGACCATGGGTTGTGCCTCCATCCTTACATAGTGGGTTATGCACTCTAGCGTAGGCGTCACAGCTTAGGCATATGGAAAACGCAAAGGTCCATGCTTCCCCACGGACGCGGGCGCCATGCCGCATAACAGGTCCAGGACAGATCCCGGGCACTACGCTCACGAGCTTAAGTGGTGGCCTAGGGCAGGAATACGTCCAAACTGGGACTGAGTGCGCGACCTCGGCGTGTTCGCCTCGATTTGCCGTGATTTCGCCGTGAAGACCTGGAAACAGAACAGCTGGCTTTCTTTCACGAGGGGTCGAAGCTTCGGGGGACGTCTTGGTGGTGAGGAAACTGTGAACAGCGGACGTGGACCCGGTTTGGCGCCGGGCAATGTCGGCGCCCGTCTGCGCGCCCATACGATCGTTTTGGTCGGCTTGATGGGCGCGGGAAAGACGACGGTGGGACGCCGCCTGGGTCAGGCCCTCGATATGCCCTTTGTGGATTCCGATGCCGAAATTGAGACGGCGGCTGGCTGCTCCATCGCGGATATTTTCGAGACGTTCGGCGAGGCCTATTTCCGCAGTGGCGAGCGGCGGGTGATCAAGCGTCTCCTTGAAGGGCCGCCGCAGATTCTGGCCACAGGCGGTGGCGCCTTCATTAATGCGGAGACCCGGGCCCTGATCCGATCCAAGGCCATTTCCGTCTGGCTTCGCGCAGATCTCGATCTCCTCGTGCGGCGGGTGTCGCGGCGGGATACCCGGCCGCTCCTGCGCAATGGGGATCCCGTGGCGATCATGCGTCGTATGATGGAAGAACGATCTCCGATCTACGCCCAGGCCGACATCGTCGTGGATACCGACGACAATCCCCACGAGTCCGTGGTGCAGCGGGTGATATCGGCGGTCGATGCCTTGCTGATGCAACGCCAGAAGACGCCGCAGGCCCCGGTTGTCGGCTAGAACGGGAAACGGCAAGGACCAGTGATTGGTTGGGGATGGGGAAGACGGTAGAACAGAGCCAGGATGCGATTCTCTCCTGATCCCTGTTCAATGTCGGCACTGTGATGACCCACACTTCTTTATCGATTGCGGCGGACCCCGGCGAGGTGGCGCCGGAGCGTGTGCCTGTGGATTTGGGCTCCCAGGCTTATGATGTCCTGATCGGCCCCGGCCTCTTGCCCCGGGCAGGATCCTTGATCGCGCCTCTGCTGTCCCGGCCGCGCACGGTCATCGTCACCGATGAACAGGTCAATCGTCTTCACGGGCCGGCACTGCGCGCCAGTCTTGCCCGCGCCGGCATCGTCGCCCGCACGGTTGCGCTCCCGCCAGGGGAGGCGACAAAATCCATGGCCCAGGCCGAACATCTGTGTGCCTGCCTGATCGATCTGGGCGTGGAGCGCGGGGACCGGATCATCGCCCTGGGCGGCGGTGTCATCGGCGACCTGACCGGTTTCGCCGCCGCCATTGTCCATCGGGGTATCGGCTTCATTCAGGTTCCAACCACCTTGTTGGCCCAGGTGGATTCGTCCGTTGGCGGAAAAACAGGGGTTAATCTGCCGGCCGGCAAGAACCTCGTCGGCGCGTTCCATCAGCCCTGCCTTGTGCTTGCGGACACGGACAGCCTGTCCACCCTCTCGGCGCGCGAATATCTCGCGGGCTATGCGGAGGTCGTCAAATACGGCGCATTGGGGGATGCGGATTTTTTCGCCTGGCTCCAGGCACGCCCAGCGGCCGTAGTCGACCGGCAGGCGGCATTCCTGCTCGAGGCGGTCCGGCGATCCGTGGCGGCGAAGGCGCAGGTCGTCGCGGCCGATGAACGGGAGGCGGGGCAGAGGATGTTGCTCAATCTGGGCCACACCTTCGGCCATGCCCTTGAGGCTTGTGCCGGCTATGACGGCCGGGTCCTCCATGGCGAGGCGGTTGCGGTCGGCATGGTGCTGGCGCTCGATCTGTCGGCACGCCTGGGCCATGCCGATGCGGCCGAGGTCGACCGGCTTGCCCGTCATTTGTCCGATGTAGGACTACCGGTCTCGCCGAAGGCCTTTGGTATCGATTTTGATGCGGATGACTTGATGGCGGCGATGCAACGGGACAAGAAGGCCCGGGACGGCCAGGTGACACTTGTTCTGGCCCGTCGGCTTGGCGAGGCTTTTGTGACCCGCGATGTCTCCAAGGGACTTGTCGCCGAGGTCTGGCGCCATCACCTCCATGAAGGATCCGACATCAAGGGGTCCGTTCGCGTTCACGCAGGAGACATTGGGACATGATCGCCGACCCGGCGGGGGTTGAAACGCTGTTGCAGCGCCTTGGGGAATGGGAAAATCTGGTTGCTCTCGGCGCCATCGGGGCCCTGTTATGCCTGTCGGCATTTTTCTCGGGCTCCGAGACGGCCCTCACCGCCGCCTCCCGGGCCCGTCTTCACCGATACAAGACGAGCGGCAACAGTGCCGCCGATGTCACCTTGACCCTGATCGAGGATCGGGAGCGGCTGATCGGCGGCATCCTGCTCGGCAACAATCTGGTCAATATTCTCGCTTCGGCCATCGCGACGAGCCTTTTTCTCCGGCTGTTCGGGGATGCGGGTGTCGCGATCGCCACCGCCGTGATGACCGCTCTTGTGCTGATCTTCGCGGAAGTGCTGCCCAAGACCTATGCCATCCTTCATCCCCATCGCCTGGCGATGTTCGTGGCCGCACCGTTGCGGATCTTCGTGACTTTCCTCGCGCCCGTCGTCCGGCTCGTCCAGACCCTGGTGCGCGGCACGCTCCGTTTGTTCGGTGCGCAGATCGATGCGGCCAATCCGGTCCTGTCGGTCCATGAGGAGTTGCGCGATACGATCGAGCTTCACGGCCATATCCAGGGGGAAGGCAACGGACAACAAGACGACACGGTGCGCGTGGCCGACATGGAGGTGACCAAGGACCTGACCATGCTCGGCGGCATTCTGGACCTGCGCGAGCTTGAAGTCGCCGAGGTCATGGTCCACCGCAAATCCATCACCATGGTGGATGCGGGTCAGCCGCCCGAGGTGACCGTCGACGAGGTGCTCAAGTCACCCCACACCCGGGTGCCCATGTGGCGGGACGATCCCGAGAATATCGTCGGTGTACTGCATGTGAAGGATCTGCTGCGGGAATTGGCCCGGGTCTCGTGGGACGCCGAGAAGGTCGATTTTGAGACCATTCTCCGGGAGCCCTGGTTCGTGCCGGAAACAACGGGCCTCCAGGCTCAGCTGGCGGCCTTTCTCGAACGGCGGGAGCATTTCGCCCTTGTCGTCGACGAATATGGCACGCTGATGGGGTTGGTGACGCTTGAGGACATCATCGAGGAGATTGTCGGCGAGATCACCGACGAGCACGACCCGGAAACCACGGGTGTCCGTCCGCAGTCGGACGGCGCCTACAATGTGGATGGCAGCGTGCCGATCCGCGACCTCAATCGCGGTCTTGGCTGGGGTCTGCCGGATGAGGAGGCTACCACGATCGCCGGCCTTGTCATTCACGAGGCCCAGATGATCCCGGAAAGCGGTCAGGTCTTTGCCTTCCACGGCTTCACCTTCGAAGTCCTCCGCCGACGTCGCAATCAGATCACTGCGCTGCGCATCGTGCCGCCGGCCGGCCTCCGGACCGCAGGGTCGGCCAATGGACCCGTCACGTCGCAATGACGTGAACGCCTCTTTACTTTCGGATCGAACAACGACCGGGCAAAACGCGGGACGGCTCAGGCCTGTTCCGCGTCGCCGGGGGTGCTCAGCCGAAGCGTCAGTGCGTGGACCGGGCCGGCCAGTTCGTCGGCGAGGATTTGATACACTTTCTTCTGTCGTGCGACCCGATCGAGGCCTTCAAACGCCTGTGCGACAATTATCGCGCGAAAATGGGTCTCGCCCTCGGGCCGGGCGCCGACATGGCCCTTGTGCAGATGGGACTCGTCGATAATGTCAAGGCTCTCGGGAGCCAGAGCCTCCCGTAATTTCGTCTCCATTCGCTCACGGACGCTCATGCCACTCTCGTTCCTTTTTTACCGTTCACTCTCGATTGAGTGGTAACATTGCCAGTCACAAGAAGCAGCCCCATACTCACTCAGGTCATGGCGAATTCCTACGAATATAAACCTCCCTTGGGCTTCGATATCCGGGTTAAGCCGGACGCGGAGAAATCCGTCGAGGAGGAAGTGCGGTTGTGCGATTGGCCCGGATGCGAGGCGGAGGGCACCTGCCGCGTGCGCGCCTCTCCGGATCGGCTGAGCGACTTTCGCTGGTATTGCGAGGTCCACGCCCGCGAGCACAATCAGGCCTGGGATTTCTTCCGGGGCAAGTCGGATGCCGAAATCGCCGCCTATCAGGCGAGTAATGCGTTCGGCCACCGCCCGACCTGGTCCATGGGTGTCAATGGTTGGACGCGGGACGAAAAAGCAGCGGAGGCCCGGCGGCGCAGTTTCCGCCCTGGTCAGGACACACCGGGTCGCACCGGCCCTGCGGGCACAGGCGGAGCGGAAGACCCCTTCGACTTGTTCCGGGGTGCGTTTCGCACACCCGGTCCCGAGGGCGATCCGGTCCGCCGTCCCGTTTCCCGCCTGCAACGGGCGGCTCTCGACGATCTGGGTCTTGATGAGACTGCTGATCTCGATGCGGTCAAGACGCGCTACAAGGAACTGGTCAAGCGCTTCCACCCGGATGCCAATGGCGGGGATCGTGGTGCCGAGGAAAGCCTCAGTCGGGTCATCCGGGCCTATCAGACACTTAAGGCTTCCGGTTTCCGGTAAAACCCGGCCATAGTCGCGCCTTCACGTGGGTTTTGGTCCGTCCGTGCGTTCTTGCCGGGTTGGCAGGGCCGTCGTGATGGGCTGTACTTCCGGTCGGGTATCTCCCGCATCAAAACAAGAGAGTTAAAGGGATTTATGATCGATACAGAGACCAGCCTGGGTGTTGGTGAACCAGACATCCAAGTTTCGGTGCAGGAGGTTTTCGGCATCGACAGCAACATGACGGTGCCGGCGTTCAAAGCGTCGAATGACTATGTCCCCGCCGTGGATCAGACCTACCGCTTCAATCGGGACACGACCCTGGCCATTCTGGCAGGCTTCGCGTTCAACCGGCGGGTGATGATCCAGGGCTATCACGGCACGGGCAAGTCCACCCATATCGAACAGGTCGCGGCGCGGCTGAACTGGCCGACCATCCGGGTCAATCTGGACAGCCATATCAGCCGGATCGATCT
>CAZFWG010000089.1:0-17280 GCA_964522525.1 uncultured Alphaproteobacteria bacterium
CGGAGCACGATATGGGCCTTGAGACGCTCGACAGCTCCATCCGCCACGAGATGAACTGCACATGCCTCAATTGAGGGATGATTGCAGAGGACTGCGCTGATGCGTGTGGGGAAGACATTGATGCCACCGACCTGAACCGCGTTGTCCCGCCGGCCGGCTGGCCTGAATTGACGGGGCCCTGACGCGTTGCCTTGGCGGGGTGGCTCCCAGATCAGGAGATCCATCGCGTCAACGGGTTCACCCGTTATACCGTTCGGACGGGTCCGGACGAGGCTTCCGTCCTCGTTTCGGTGCCAGTGCGCAAGCAGCGTGTAGGCGTCGCTGGGATCCGCACGCCAACCGATACCGGCCGTCTCCGATGCGCCGTAGATTTCAACCAGACGGCTCAATCCTTGTCCGACAAGGGTATCGGCGAGAGACCGGTCCATAGGGGCCGTGGAGGTGAGGCCGACCACACCTTCCGGATAGGCCGGTTGGGACTGGCTCAGATAGCGCCAGAAGCTTGGGGTAGAGATGATCAGATCATCCCGTGCAAGCGTCTGGGACCACTGTCCGGGGGACATGAACCGTCCCTCCAACACAGGGACATTGAGCTTGGCCGGCAACAGGACCGTGAACAGGAAGCCATAGATGTGATGGCTGGGCACACAGGCGATGATCCTCTTTGTCCTTGCAAAGAGGGGAACGAAGGCTTCGATCTCTTGGTCAAGAAGGTCGACCTCATGGGTACAGGGCTTGGGTTCGCCTGTACTGCCCGAGGTGAGGAAGGTCAGTCTCTGGCCGGCTGCCTCGAGGCTGGCCTTGACGATCTGGGCCCATTTGCCGAAGCTTCGATCCCTCAGCAGATAATCTTCAATGCCCGTTTCATGCATATGGAAGAGTTGATTGACCCGCCCCGCACAGGCCAGGAGCTCAAGGGAATCCAGGTCCAGTCCCGTTTCATCGAAGGTCGTATCTGCGTCCCAGGAACTCGTCTCAATGATGTCGAGCCGCCGGCCGCAGCCGTCCCGCAGTTCCGACGCCACGGCGGAGATTACGATCCGAAGGATGGTTTCCTTGGGCAGGTCGAGCTTTTCCATGGATAGCGCTTTCTGGACGTCCAGTGGGGCGTTTTCAAATCATTCCAGACAAGGGTGGGGCCGGGATCGCAAATAAAAGTCTTCCGGGTGTTGTGGTTCGAGCAAACGGACATCTGCCACCCCGCCCTCGTTTTCGGGCAAAATCTCTTTCAGGCCTAGAATAGACAGAAAATCGTTAAAATAGTCTGTCATCCACAGGATCATCGGCCATCTCGATCAATGGCGCCGTTTAACCGATTCTTAGACGTTGAAGCGTAGCCCAGAGACACGTGTTGGATCGGTCCGTGAACCCTTCCACCCCAGTTTCGAGCCTTCCTTGGGTCTGTTGATCCAGCTCCGGATCAACGCCACAAGTCAAAAGAGGAATATCGTCAGTATGGCTTCAATCGCGCTGAGAGAAGCGGACGCATTGACCAATGAGTCCGCCGGGCCGAGGTTGGACACGGGGCCCATGCGGTGGGTTACGCTGCGTCGGTCCGGAAAGCAGCCTTTGCGCTTCAAGGGCGCTCTGGTGGCGGAGGCCACCGGACACTCCCCGGAAGGCCGGATGTGGCATGAGCTGAACATCTTCAGACGGCAGACGGGCGGCTTTGTCATCGACCTTCGTGTGTTCAAGAAGGGCCGGAGTCAAAAGGATATCTTCCACGTGAACGCCGTCGAGACCATCGGCGAAGTGGTTTCCTTTCTTGAAGACTATGACCCGACCGTCGATGTGCCGGTGAATGTGGAAACCGATGCCCAATATTGTTCTACCGCCCAACTAACCTTGAAGGCGGTCGCCCTCCGCCAACAAATCGAAGAAGCCGAGCGGGACTACCGGTCCCTCGTCGGTGATCTCTTGTATCAACTCGACGTCGCAGACGCCGACGCCTGATTGGCTGCCCCCTAAGGAGAGACAGATGGAAATCGTCAAATTCGGAACCAATGACGTGGAAAACCTGCTGGCGCAGGATCCCAGCCGGGTTGAAGGCCTGCCGTTCGGTGCCATCCTCGTCGACAAGGTAGGCAACATCCTGAAATACAATCAGCAGGAAGCTTTCATTTCCGGTCGGTCCGCGGACACCGTCATGGGCAAGAACTTCTTCAATGATGTTGCGCCGTGTTCGAAAGGTCACCAGTTCCAGCAGAAGTTCCAGCAGGCCGTGACGTCCGGCCATATCAACACGGTTTTCGAATATGTATTCGACTACAAGATGGAACCGACGAAAGTTCGTGTTCACATGAAATCCGCAAGTGCCAATGAAGGCATCTGGATCTTCATCAAGCGCCTGTAGTCACGCGCCACGATCCCTGCAGAACCGCCGGCTCACTGCCGGCGGTTTTTCTGTGCGCAAAAAAAGGGTTGGGCACCGGGCCCAACCCTTTTTGTTTTTGTGCGTGGAGACTGGCCTCTCTCAGCGCTGGCGCTCGATCTCGTGGAGCAGGTCGCCCAGGAGAGCGTCATACTGACGACGTGTCTGCTCGATCTTCTGCCTCAGGACAACGCCCTGGAGGGACAGGGTGGCGAGGCTCACCGACGGATCATCCAGGGGAAGGTCGACCAGAACATCCTGGGTGGGGTCATAGTTTTCCAGGAGCGTGATCGCGTCTTCCAGCGTGTCCAGTTCAAAAACACGGAAGAGGTCTTTCTCGTCCGGAGATTTCCGGAAAACCCGGATATCAACGATCAGTTTGCCGGTATTGGCCCGGAACAGGTTGATCTCGTGCCAGATGGTGATGTTCTGGGCCCAGCCGATCGCGCTGCAGAGCTCCGTTCCCTGAAACCGGAAGGGACGCTCGCCGGTGCGTCGCAGGCTGATGGTACGCGGGCCCACGATGTTGAGGGGGGGCGAGGCTCCGATCGAGGTGAAGCTCTCCTGGGCCTCGCTCAACATGGCTTGGGGGTTAGGGGGTGGGGAGGAAGGGCCGGTTTCAGTAACGGGCGCCGTATCCGAATTGTAGAGACGTACATTGCTCATGGCAAAGAATCCTTTCGCGGAGGTGATCCGGTCCCGCGTTCGCGCGGGCGTTCCACCGTGCTATGTCGCGCCGCCTCAGTTAAGGATATCCTAAGTGCAGGACATAACGCCTACGGATGGCCTTGACCTTCCTCGGGCAACAGGTTCTTGAGCATCTGTCTGTAGGTCTTGCGTCCCGTTTCAAGCCACGTATTCAAGAGTTCCGCATGGGCCTCAAGGGAGTCGAGGTCATTCTTCTCGGGAGTCACGTCAAGAAACACGGGAATATCGAGATCCGGATCATGGTTGCGGAAATGCGCGACGGCATCCTCGGGGCCCTCGCATTGCCAGACATGATGCCGGTCCGGATGTTCCGTGGCCTTGAAGAAGACGGTCAAGGACGCGACGAAAGACCCATCATCGGCTTCATAGATGGCCCCTTCATACCAGCTCGCGTCCTCTTCACACCAGCTGGTCGCTTGTGTGAGGAGGGCTCCATCGAAGCAGACCGGGCGGGCGCCCGAGCGTTTGAGGACGTAGTGTTCGTATTTCACCATCGCGTCATCATCCACCATGTTGTCGGGGAACTGGTCTGCGACGCAAGCGGCGGATCCGGTGGTCTGATCCATGAGCATATCTATCCGTAGCATGACTTCTTAACGATCATGAAACGCTTCGCGGTTAATGAAGCTTTAAACATGTGCCGACGGATGACATCACTGGTGATCTCTCGCGCCCTCTTTTTCCATATCACTTGTCGCAGGGTTTCCATATGACCGCACTGCCCAGTTCCCCCTTGCCCGTGTCCGCCCCAGAGTCTGCTCCTGCCGATGCGCTGGTCACTCTGGATGGCACAGCCGTCATCCCCCTGGAGGTGATCGACCGGGTCGCCCACGGCAAGGTGGCTGTCGTGATTTCGCCGGCCGGTTTTGACAGGATGACTGGGGCTTGCCGTGTCCTCGATCGTCTCAAGGCGGAAAACCGTCTGATTTATGGAGTAACGACGGGGTTCGGTCCCTTGGCCCGTTCCTATGTGGATGAAAGCCTCAGCCAATCGCTCCAGGAAAATCTCGTCTATCACCTGGCTTCGGGCGTCGGCCGGTTCCTCAGCCCACCCCAGGCCCGGGCCGTCACCATGGCGCGGCTGGTGACCCTGGTGCGGGGACACTCGGCGGCACGCGCCGAGGTGGCCCGTCTGCTCGCCGATGTCTTGAACAAGGGCCTCGCACCGGCCATCCCGCAAAAGGGCACCGTTGGCGCGAGTGGCGATCTGACGCCTTTGTCCCATCTGGCGCTCGCCCTCATGGGGGAAGGCGCGTTTCTCGATGAACAGGGTCAACCGGTCCCGGCGCGAGCGGCGCTTTCGGATGCGGGTCTTGAGCCCCTGACCTTGAAGGACAAGGACGGCCTCGCCCTGGTCAATGGCATTTCCGCCACGGCGGGCATTGCGGCCCTCAACGGCGTGGCCGTCCGCCGTCTCGCACGGCTCGCCCTCGCCATGGGCCTGGGCTATACGGAGCTTTTGGGGGGGCACCGATCGGCCTGGCACCCACTGATCGGTTCCTTACGTCCCCATTCGGGTCAAAAACAGGCTCATGAACTCCTCTGGGCCTGGAGTATGGATAGCGGCCGTCTGCAGCCGGTCGACGCCATGCCGCCCCGCCATGGCGAAACGCTTTCGGTCGCGCGCGTGATCCAGGATCAACCCTTGCCGCAGGATCCCTATTCCATGCGCTGCCTGCCCCAGCTCGTGGGCGCGGTCTTCGACATGGTGGATTTTCATGATCGGATCATCGAGACCGACCTTAATGCGGTCAGCGATAATCCCCTGATCTTTCCGGACAGTGATGGATCCTCGGAGGAAACGCCCATGGTGCTCCATGGGGGCAACTTCTTTGGTCAGCATGGGGCCTTTGTCGGTGATACCCTGACCAATGCGACGATCACTCTCGCGAGCCTGTTTGAGCGCCAGATCGCCCGCATTACGGATCCTGAGTTGAACGGCTCCTTGCCGGCCTTCCTCCAGGCGCGGGAGACCGGTCTGCACAGCGGTTTCATGGGGGCCCAGGTGACGGCCAGTGCCCTCCTGGCCGAATTGCGGGCCAAATCCGTCCCCGCCTCCATCCAGAGCATCTCGACCAACGGCAACAATCAGGATGTGGTTCCCCTGGGAACGATCGCCGCGCGGCGGGCCCGGGAGGCGCTTGAGGATACGCATCGGGTGGCGGCCATTCTTCTTCTGTGTCTCGCGCAAGCCGCGGACCTGACATCGGGCGACACAGGCGCAGGCCGGGACATGTCGCAGAAGACCCGAAACCTAGTCGCGGCTGTCCGGGAGCGCGCGTCTTTCCTGGAAAGCGATCGTCCCTTGTCGATGGATATCGAAACGGTCGCGGCCGCGTTGGATCGCGGTGAGATTGCGCCTTGATCGCAAGAAACCTCTGATCTTGTCAGGGGCGAGGGTGCTGCCTATTGTTAGCCATGGCTAACAATTTCGCGGACAAGCGAGGGCAGCCCATGGCGGACGGGATGCGGCGGGCATGGTTGGGCAGGGTGGCGAGCGCGGCGGCGCTGGTTGCCCTTGCCGGCGTTTCCTGGGCGGCAGAGCCGGGCCCGGCAGGACCGACCCGGATTGTCGCGACGACCGCCATGATCGGGGAACCCGTGGCCCGCATCGTGGGTGATCGCGGCCGCGTGGAAACGCTCATGGGCGAAGGTGTCGATCCCCATCTCTATCGGCCCACGCGCTCGGACATCGCGCGGCTGACCCGTGCCGATGTGATCCTGTACAATGGTCTCGCTCTTGAGGCGCAATTGCTGCGTCCCATCGAGCAACTGGGCGCGCGCAAGCCCGTCCTGGCGATTGCGGAGACCATCGCGCCCGACCAGTGGCGCGCCTATGACGGTGGGCCCGGCGATCCCCATGTCTGGATGGATCCTGTCCTCTGGCGCCAGGCCCTGGAGGCCGCGATCGCCTTCCTGTCGCAGCACCATCCGGCCCATGCCCCCGCCTTGAGGGACGCGGCCGCCCGCTATTTCACGGATCTCGAGCGTCTCGATGCCTATGCCCGCGAGGCCATGGCGACGATCCCGAAAGAGGCCCGCATCCTGGTCACGGCCCATGATGCCTTCAGCTATTTCGGCGCCCGCTACGACATCGAGGTGCGCGGGATCCTCGGCATCAGCACCGAAAGCGAAGCCGGGCTCAAGGCCATCGAGGATCTTGTCGATCTGATCGTCTCGCGATCCGTCAAGGCGGTGTTTGTCGAAAGCTCCGTCAACGAACAACAGATCCGTGCCTTGATCGAGGGTGCCGCGGCCCGGGGTCATCAGGTATCGCTGGGCGGCACGCTGTTTTCGGACGCGATGGGTCCTGCCGGTACCTATGAAGGCACCTATCTCGGCATGATTGACCACAATGTCACGACCATCGTCCGTGCCCTGGGCGGCCAGGCCCCGGAGCGGGGCGCCTTTGGCCGCCTCCTGACGGTATCGGCGGAACCGGGTGGGCCTGGACCGTGACTCTCGATGAGGCCGTAGCACACCCCTGCCCCTTGTCCGTGTCCGGCTTGACCGTGGCCTATGGCAAGAAACTCGCCCTTTGGGACATCTCCTTTGAGGCGCCCCACGGCGCGCTTGTCGCAGTTGTCGGGCCGAACGGGTCCGGCAAATCGACCTTCATGAAGGCCGTTCTGGGTTTGACCCCGAAACTCGCCGGCACGGTCCGCCTGTTCGGGGAACCGGCCCGCCAGGGTCTGGCCCGCGTCGGCTATGTGCCCCAACGCGCGAGTGTCGATTGGGACTTTCCGGCCACGGCCCTCGATGTGGCCGCCATGGGGCTCTATCGAAAACTGGGCTGGTTCCGGCCCGTCGGCCGCGCCGAAAAAGAAACCGCGCTCGCCTGCCTGTCGCGCATGGGGCTTGCGGGACTGGCCGATGCCCAAATCGGCCAGCTGTCCGGCGGCCAACAGCAGCGGGTGTTTCTGGCCCGGGCTCTTGCCCAGGATGCCGCCCTTTATTTCATGGATGAACCGCTGACGGGGGTCGACGCGGCCACCGAAAGCGCGATCATCGACATCTTCCGCATGTTGAAGGAACAGGGTCGCACGGTCGTCGCTGTCCACCACAATCTCGAAACCGTGCCCCGCTATTTCGACCATGTCCTGATCGTCAATGTGCGCGCCATAGCCTCGGGCACCGTCGAGGACGCCTTCACCCGCGAGGCCTTGCGCGAAGCCTATGGAGGCAGGCTGGGGGAGGCCCTGCCATGACCGCCTTCGCCTTTTTCCGGGACATGAGCACGGTCCTGACCTTTAACGCCGGATACAATACGAGCGTTGTCCTGGTGGGAACGACCCTTCTGGGCGTGGCCGCCGGCCTCGTGGGAGCGATGGTGGTGTTGCGCAAGCGCGCCCTCATGAGCGATTCCATCAGCCATTCGACGCTGCCCGGTGTGGGGGCGGGCTTCCTTGTCGGTCTGGCCCTATTCGGCGATGGGCGGATGATCTGGGGCCTCATGATCAGCGCCATGGGAACCGCTGTCTTGGGTGTCCTGTCCGTCCAGTGGATCCGCGATCACACGCGTCTGCCGGAGGATGCGGCGATCGGCACGGTGCTGAGCGTCTTTTACGGCGTCGGCATTGTCCTGCTCAGTTTGATCCAGGCGCTCGATACGGACGGAAAGGCGGGGCTCAACGGCTTTCTGCTCGGCTCGGCGGCGAGTCTGCGCCTGAGCGAAGTGTGGTTTATCGTGGTTATCTGCGTTCTTGTCATTGTGGGCACTTTGGGCTTGCGCAAGGAATTCGCGCTGCTGTGTTTCGATCGCGATTTCGCCGCCGCCGATGGCTGGCCGGTGCGCCTCCTCGATCTTTTGCTCATGGCGTTTCTGTTGATTGTGGTGGCGGTCGGGCTCAAGACCGTCGGCATGGTGTTGATCATCGCCATCGTGATCATTCCGGGCGTCTCCGCGCGCTTCTGGACCGATCGGGTCGATTGGCTTCTCTACATCTCCGCCGGGCTTGGGGGCTTGAGCGCAGGCCTCGGCGTGACCGCGTCCGCCGTGCTGCCTGATCTGCCCACGGGCGCCGTCATTGTCCTGACGGCTGGTCTGTTCTTCCTGATCAGCCTGTTGTTCGGGCCCGCGCGTGGTTTGGTTGCCACGGCCGGGCGCCTTGCCCTCTGGCGTTTCCAGATCTGGGAATGTCAGATGACGGAGGCCGTGCGCCAGGGCCGCCCCCAACATGGGCTGGTCCTGCGTTTGCTGGGGCTCGTGGATGGTGCCGGGCGGCTCACCGCCCGCGGTGAACGGGCCGCGCGGCGTTTCCTGATCCAGGATCATCCGTTTCCCACCCTTTCCGAAGGGGCGGGACCATGAGTGTCGAGGATTTCCTGACCATCGACATGCCGGCCCTGCTCCTGGGCACTCTTGCCTGTCTCGCCTGCGGCCTGCTGGGAAACTTCCTGATCCTCCGGCGTCAGGCCCTTTTGGGAGACGCCATTTCCCATGTGGTGCTCCCCGGCATTGTCGCGGGCTATCTTATTGTAGGATCTCTTTATCCGCCTGCGATCTTTCTGGGGGCGCTTGTTGCCTCCCTCGTGGCCGTCGGGCTGATCACGCTCATCCGTCAGGTGGCCCGCCTCGAAGAAGGCGCGGCCATGGGCGTGGTTTTCACCATCATGTTTGCCCTTGGCGTTGTCATGCTGGAGCAGGCCGATACCCGCCGGGTTCATCTCGATGTGGACCACACGCTCTATGGCAATCTGGAAGGCACGATCTGGCTGGGGCCGACGCGCTTTACCGATCTTCTTGATCCGGTGCATTGGGCGAACCTGCCCCAGGAGATCAAGATCCTGGCGATCACGACGCTTATCATCCTGGTCTTGATTGTTGTCTTCTTCAAGGAACTGCGGCTGACGACCTTTGACCCGGTCCTGGCCAATGCGTTGGGTTTCCGCCCCCGGATCGTGGATTTCGGACTGATGGCCGCCGTGGCCGTCGCGGCGGTCGCGGCCTTTCAGGCCGTGGGCTCCATTCTCGTGATCGCCATGTTTATTTGTCCCGCGGCCAGCGCCCGTATGCTGACCGACCGTCTGTCGACCCAGATCATGCTCAGCGGCTTCTTCGCCCTCTTGAGCGGCGTGCTGGGATATGCGCTGGGCGCCTTCGCACCGACCTTTTTGGGTCTGCAGGAAGCCGTCTCCGCCAGTGGCATGATGGCCGTGGTGGCGGGTGCCTTGCAGGTGATCGCCATGATCTTCGCCCCCCGCCACGGTGCTCTTGTTCAAGCGCTGGCCCGGCGGCGTTCCGCCCGGGCGGAGGGGTGATTGATCAAGTCGCGCCGACGACCGTCACCCGTTGTCCGTCCCGCAGGCGCTCCGCACCCCGAATAACGACCTGGTCACCCGCTTCGATGGCGCCCTGGACCTCGATCAAACTGCCCGCGCCGGCGCCGGTTTCAACACGCACCCGGCTCGCCGTGTTCTCGGCCGTCACCTTGAAAACCGAGGTGCCGGATTGGCGCAGAACCAGGGCATCCCGGGGCACGGCGACAACCTCGCGCGGTTCGCTTGTCGGCACGGCAACACGCACGGGCGTGCCGATGACCCACAGGCCTTCCGGAATGGCGATCCGGATCTCGAATGTCCGGGTCACATCACTGCCCACGCGGACCAGTGTGCGGATGGTCCCCTCCGCTTCTTGGTCAAAGCCTGTCAGATCA
Source organism: uncultured Alphaproteobacteria bacterium (assembly GCA_964522525.1). Classification (GTDB taxonomy): domain Bacteria; phylum Pseudomonadota; class Alphaproteobacteria; order JAJFIK01; family JAJFIK01; genus CAYUYV01. Next base: position 9,736 of record CAZFWG010000089.1, read on the forward strand.
AGCGACATGCCGGCCCGGAGATAGGGCGCCGTGCGGACGGGAACCCGGGCGCGAACCTCGACGCTTGCCGTGTCGACGAGCCTCGCGACGGGCGTCCCCGCGGAGACGAACTCGCCCGGTTCCACGCGGCGTTCCACGACCTGACCGTCGAAAGGTGCCTTCACGGTTGCCCGTTCCAGATTGACCCGGGCGCGCTCCAGGGCGATGCGGGCCACGGCCAGATCCTGGCCCGCCAGATCCCGCTGGACGATGGCTTCGTCGACGCTGCGCGCCGGCGTCGCGTTGCGCCGGGCCAGTTCCTCGAACCGTTCCACCTCGCGGCCCAGAAAGGCCAGATTGGACTCAAGCCGCCGCACCGTGGCTTCGTCCTCTTCCACTTGAAGCCGGAGCAGCCGCTTGTCGAGTTCCGCGATGGGGGCGCCTTGCGCCACCGTGTCTCCAACGTCGAGCACGGTCTCGACCCGGCCGCCGATCTCGGCCGCGACTTCCGCGTCCGTGCGGCTGATTACCGTGCCCGGCACATCGATGGTGGGCGCGACGGCCAGACGGCGGGCTTCGGCCGTGCTCACGCTCATGGGTGGTTGTTCCTGATCCTGACCTTGCGCATGGGCAAGCGAGGCGCCGAACACCGCGCCAAGGAGGAGCAGGCCGAACGGAAGATGGCGATGGATGGTCATGATGGGGCTCCGTTGGCTTTTGTTATGCGGGCGCCGTCTGGGCGACCGGTTCTTTGCGTCTTTCGCCGAGGCGCAACAGACTTGGCAACAGGATCAGGGTGAAAATCAGGCTGACGGACATGCCGCCCACGATTGTCGTCGCGAGGCCCCGATAGATCGCGCTGCCGACGCCCGGAATGATCACGAGCGGCAACATGCCGAAAATACTGGTCAGTGTGCTCATGAAGATCGGGCGCAACCGCATGATCAGGCTGTCACGCACCGCGTCTCGGCGCAGGCTGCCAAGCGCCTCGGACCGCCGAGTCCGATCCACGAGCAGGATCGCGTTGTTCACCACCAGACCCAACAGGATGAAGAAGCCGATCATGGTCAAAAGGTCGAGGGGCTGATTGGCGAACAGATTGAGGATCTGCAACGCGGCCATGCCCCCGACCGTGGCGAGCGGGAGCGCGATGACGACCAGGGCCGAGTCCTTGATGGACCGGAAAAGGGCGGCCATGAGCAGGAACAAAAGCACGATGGCGAGGGCGAAATTGCTGGCCATGGTGACGATGGCCTTTTGCAGACTGTCCGCATTGCCCCCATAGCGGATGGCGCCGCCGACGGGCAGGATCTCTCTCAGTCTCGGTTCCACATCCGCCTCGAAACTGTCGATGACCTCCTGGAGCGTCATGCCCGGCGGTTGATTGACGAACAGACTGAAGGTCCGGCGCTTGTCGATGCGCCGGATCGTGCTGGGCCCGACGGTCCTCTCGATGGTGACGAGTTCGCTCAACGGCAACACCGTCCCCGACGGCGTGGCGATGGGCAGGCCGCCCAGTGTCTCAGGGTCGGTCCATTCTTCGCCCTTCAGGATGATGTCGAGCTGACGCTCCCCGTCGAAATATTCGCCCAGGAACAATCCTTCGCCCAGAACCCGGATGATCGTCGCGATCTGCATCCGTGTGAGCTGGGATTCGAGGATGCGGTCATCCTTCGGCACGATCCGCAGTTTGGGTTGCGCCGGATCGGCATTGGGAAACAGGCGGATATTGGCATCGGGCATAGCCTCATTGAGCAGACGCCGCGCCTCCTTCGCGACCTCCGCCAAGATGTCGACATCGGACCCCTGCAGATGAATGACCATGCCCGCGCCGCCGTCGCCGAAGCCACCGAACAGGTTGCCCTGCTGAGCAAAGGCCTGGGTGTCAGGCAGATCGGCGAGGATTTCTTCCCGCATGATCTGCTGGAGTTCCAGGACACGTGATTGATCTTCCACCCGGGCGCCGATGGTCCCGCCCCGGGGCCAGGCGAGGAAATAATAGTTCATGAGCGCCGGTTCCCGGTCCCCTTCCATGAAGGGTTCAAACCGTTCCATGATCGGTTTGGCGATCTCGTCATCAATGAAATCGATGGTCACGCCGTCGGGGAAATCAAAGAACACATCGACCGCATCACGTTTCACCGGAGGCAGATAGTCCAGGCTCGGCACCATGGTCCAGGTCGCAAGACCCGGCACCAGGATGAGACCCGCAATCCAGGCGCGCCGGCGGCCCGGCGTGTCCGTGATCATCATCAGAAAATCCGCGAACCGTTCCCAGGCCGGGTGACGCTCTCCCTGGCGTTCCCGTTGACGGACAAGCAATTTCGTCACGGTCGGCAGCACCGTGACCGCCACGATCAGGGACATGGTCACGGCGATGGCGATGGTCAGGGCCAGATCGGCAAAGAGCTGCCCTTCCACATCCCGGATAAAGATGATCGGCATAAAGATTGCCACTGTCGTCGCCGTGGACGCGAGCAGCGCCCCGGAAACTTCGGTCGCGCCCTTTTCCGACGCCGTTTCCACATCCGCGCCCTGTTCCCGGTGCCGGATGATGTTTTCCAGCACCACGATCGCGGCGTCGAGCACCATGCCCGTGGCAAAGGCAAGGCCCGCCAGGGAAATGACATTGATCGAGCGCCCGGCGATATCCAGGATCAGGAAAGTGGTCAGCAGACAGATGGGAATGGTCGAGCCTATGATCGCCGTCGCGCGGGGCCGGCGGAGAAACAGCCACAACACGCCCACGGCAAGGCCGACGCCAATCAACAAATTGTTGGTCAAGAGACCGATCGCGCGCTGAATGAACACGGACGGGTCGAAGGACTGGCGGGCCGTCAGGCCGTTTTCCTTCAGGATCGAATCGCGCATGACCGCGAATTCGGCCTTCACCCGCAGGATGGTGGCCAGCGCGTTGACCCCGTTTTCTTTGAGCAGCCTGAGGCCGATGGCTTCGTTGCCGTCCTGATAGGCGAAGGTCTGACGGCGGGCCTGGGCCACCTGGATGGTGGCGATGTCCCGCAGCCGCACGGGTTCGCCGTCCCGCCATTCGATGACCTGCTCGCCCAACGTGTCCGGATCGAAGCGCCCCTCGAATTCAAGGGTGTATTGGCGCCGCCCGACGGGGATCTGACCGCCCGATATGTTGTCCGCCTGTCCCGCCACGCCCGCGATGGTCGGGATGTCGATGCCGTATTGGGCGGCCAGGAAGGGGTCGAAGACGATCTGGACCTCGTCATTCTCGGCATTCGAGTTGTTGATCTCGACGCCGGCGACGCCCTCTACCTGTTCGATGCGCGGCAGGAGTTCGTCATTGATGAACTGGCGATAGGAGGTGAGGGGCCGGGGATTGTCCGGCAGTTTCTGCAGGAAGAAATAGATGAGGGTTTCCTCACCGCCGCCCCCGCCGCCGAAACGCAGACGTGGCGGATCGGCATCCGCGGGGAGTGGTGGCAGGCGATTGAGCCGGTTCAGCACATCGAGGGCGATGGCATTCATATCCGTCTCGAGGCTGAATTCGAGATTGATGAAACTGGCGCCCGCATTGGCGTTGGCTTCGAGGGTCTTGAGCCCCGGCAGTCCCTGGAGCACATCCTCCTGGGGTTCGAGGATTTCCGATTCAATCTCGTTGGGGCTCGCCGCCCGCCAAAAGGTCTCGATGAAGAGCCTTGGCCTTTCAATGTTCGGAAACAACTGAACGGGGAGATTTTGGATGCTGATCAAACCGAGCAGCATGGCGATCGTCACCATGACCCCGACGCCAGCCGGATTGCGGATGCAGGTTTTTATGAGGCCCATGACGGCTGCGTCCCCGGATACAGATTTTTGTTTGCCAAGAGTGTGGCTCAGTTGGCGGCTTTTCGCTTGTTAATCGCGCGCCCAGAATTGAGGCCTGAAGATGGAGGCGCCAGGGGCGTGGCGCATCCACCCCTGGCCAAAAGGTTTAGTCGTCCTTCCGCGGTTTCTTGTCCGGCATGGCGCTCAGATCCAAGACCTTTTCCGGATCGACCCGCTCATCCTTCAGATAGGTTTCAATATGCACATGGGGTCCCGTGGACCGGCCGGAGACACCGATGATGGCGATGGTATCGCCGGCCTCGACGGCGTCACCGGTCGCAACACGCATTTCACCCAGATTGGCATACATGATCGTCAAGTCGTTTCCGTGATCGATCTTGAGATATTTGCCATAGCTCTTCTCGCCTTTGTCCGCCGTGGAGATGACGGTGCCGTCGGCGGGTGCTAGGAGCGGTGTGCCCGCAGGGGCCGCCACATCGATCCCATGGTGTTTTTTCAGTTTGCCGTCTCTGGGATCCTTGCGCTTACCGTAGCGGCTGGAGACCCAGGCTTGTGAGCCGAGATCGACGGGCAACAGGCCGTCGCCGGAGGTACGGGCCAGCACCTCGGCTTGCGCGAGACCGGCACCGAGACCGGCCAGCAAGGCGACAATGCCCAGGCTGGCCGACCACCGGGTCCCCTTGCGTCCGGGGGGCAGGCCGTGGAGGATGGATAACACTCTCATCTTTTCGCTCCTTAGCGGGTGAGGGGTTAGGGCCGCGGGCAGGCGTGGCAGCGCCTCGCCCGTGGTTCGGCACGCAAACGTCCGCCGGGCCGTCTGCACACGCAGGGCACGGAGCAGGGCTTGCGCGTAGAGACGGCGCGCAGGCGCCGCTTCACCGCTGAGGGCTTGGCCGTCACAGGCCAACTCGGCGGCCAGTTCCAGACGGTTCACCATCAGACGGATGAAGGGGTTGAACCAGAACAGGGCCTCGACGAAGGCCAGGAACGGCCGCAAATCCGCATCGCCCCGTGCGATATGCGCGGCTTCATGGGCCACGATCATCCGCATCTGGGCATGGGAAAGGGTCGTTACCAGATGGTCCGGCAGTACGATGACGGGATGACGCCCGCCCAAGGCAAAAGCGGTCGGAGCGTCACGGACAATCAAGACACGGACCGTCTGCGCATTCACACCACACGCTGGCACGGCCGCCGCCAGATCCGACGGCGCCTTTGTCCCGGAAGCAATCAGCTGACGGATGAGGGCAAAGCCGCGCATCATGGAGGCGAGACGGATCAGCGTCACGGCGGCAAAGACGAGGAGCGCGATCGCCGCCAGGCTGTCCGGCAGGGACCAGACCGGCTCGATTGGCCCGCTGTCCCTGAGCGTCAGACGCAGAGGGCCGGTCTGGGGGTCCGCGAGGATCTGTGTGGATCCGGACAGGGCGAAAAAGGAAAGGGCTTCAGGCACAAGCAGGGTGATGATCCCGATACCCAGCGGCAGTCCCGCCAACACCAAGGCCCCGCCCCAATAGCCGGCCCATTCCGGGGCAAGCCGCAATGCGCGGTGGAGGCCTGAGGCTGCGGTCCACACCACTGCCGACCAAAGAACAAATCCGCCCCCCAGGATCAAAGAGATCTGCACCATGTCGGCGATTGACCTGTCCATCAGTCATCCCCCTTGTCTTCACCCAAAAGCCGTTCCAGCTCATCCAGATCCGCCGCCGTCAGCAGCGGACTTTCGGCAAAGGCTGCCGCCGGCAGGGGGCCGTCCAAGTCGAGAACGCGGGTCGCAAATTCCCGCATAAGATGACTCAGTGTCGGAACTTTCTGTACACCGGCCCGATAGATGCGCAGCCCATGGGCGTCCTCGGCCGTCACGAGACCCTTTTCCGCCATGCGCTCCAGGGTCTTGCGGGTGGAGGAGTACGACCAGGGCAATGTGTCCGCGAGACCTTCATGGATCTCCCGGGCGCTCAATTCCGACCGCGCCCAGAGCAGTTTCAGAACGGTCAATTCCGTGGGCGATGGTTTCGCATCCATCCTTGATCTCTCCCAGCATCGCGTGACTATGGTCGCGACGATGCGACACTTGTCACATCAAAGTCAAGGCTCGCGCTTTGAGCCCCGGTGCCCGTCAAATGCTTGAGAGTTGACAGCCGGGCCAAGTTGGCCTGTTCTATCCATAAGTCCTAGGGGCGCCCCGCCGAGAAGGGGCTGAGATCGGGCTTTGCCGCATGGCGGCGGTGTCCAGTCCCTTTGAACCTGACCCGGTTAGCACCGGCGGAGGGAAGGACGGACGGCCCAATATCCCCGATCGGCATATGGCAATGCCGGTAATCGAAAAGGCCAAGGACCCGCACGATCAGGGTCTTCATTTCGGGATCGTTACAGGGGCCGCTCTTTCACCTTCTCCCGTCGCACCGACAATCGGGTGTCATTCACGCGCTCAGTGCGCCAATGACCCGAGGAGAAGCGCCATGAATCGTACCTCTACGGAACAAGTTCCCGTCACCAATGAGACCGTCACGACCGGTCCCCTACCGTCCTCCCGCAAGGTCCATATCGGGGGTTCCGCCGACGCCCAAATCCGCGTCGCCATGCGGGAAGTGGACCTGAGCGGCGGTGAGGCCTCGGTCCGGCTTTATGATACGTCCGGTCCCTATACGGATAAAGACGTCAGCATCGACATCACCAAGGGTCTTCATCCCTTGCGGCAGGCCTGGATCGAGGGCCGGGGCGATGTGGAGGCCTATCCGGGCCGCACCCGCCGCCCGGAGGATGACGGCCTCAAGCCCGGCGAGACCCTGACCGTGCCGGTCTTTGACCGGGGGGAGCGGGTGCCTCTGCGCGCCAAGGCGGGCCGGCGGGTCACCCAGCTCGAATATGCCCGCGCCGGATTGATCACGCCGGAAATGGAATATATCGCGACGCGTGAAAATCTGGGCCGCGAAGCGCTCCTGCGCCAAATGGCGGAGAAACGCGGCGGCGCGCCCCGGGACGGGGAGAGCTTCGGCGCCAGCCTTCCCGATTTCATCACGGCCGAATTCGTCCGCGACGAGGTCGCGCGGGGCCGGGCCATCATCCCGGCCAATATCAATCACCCGGAAATCGAGCCGATGATCATCGGCCGGAATTTCCTGACCAAGGTCAATGCCAATATCGGCAACTCGGCCGTGACATCCTCGGTGGCCCAGGAAGTGGACAAGCTCGTCTGGGCCATTCGCTGGGGCGCCGACACGGTGATGGATCTGTCGACCGGCCGTCATATCCATACCATCCGGGAATGGATCATTCGCAATTCTCCGGTGCCCATCGGCACGGTGCCGATCTACCAGGCGCTGGAGAAGGTCGGCGGCATTGCGGAGGATCTGACCTGGGAAACCTACCGCGACACCTTGATCGAGCAGTGCGAACAGGGCGTGGACTATTTCACCGTCCATGCCGGTGTCCGTCTTGCCCATATCCCGCTCACCGTCGACCGGGTCACAGGCATTGTCAGCCGGGGCGGGTCGATCCTCGCCAAATGGTGTCTTGCTCACCATAAGGAGAATTTCCTCTACACCCATTTCGAGGAGATTTGCGAGATCATGGCGGCCTATGACGTCAGCTTCTCGCTAGGTGATGGTCTGCGTCCGGGGTCGATTGCCGATGCCAATGATGCCGCGCAATTCGCGGAGCTCGAAACGCTGGGTGAACTGAAGAAAATCGCCGACCGCCACAATGTCCAGGTGATGATCGAGGGGCCGGGCCATGTGCCCATGCACAAGATCAAGGAGAACATGG
>CAZFWG010000090.1:0-3686 GCA_964522525.1 uncultured Alphaproteobacteria bacterium
GGATTGTCCACCCAGCCCAGGACATGGGCACCGACCAGATTGCGGGACGTGCCGAAAAAGGTGGGGATCAGGGGCATGTCGTTGAGCATGAGCTGTTCCGCCTGAGCGAGCAGCCGGCCCCGTTCCGCCACATCCGCCGTCTGATCGGCCACGTCCATCAAGTCGTCATACGCGGTGTTGGAATAATTCGTGTAGTTGAGGAACCCGGTCTTGGTCTGCAGCAAGAACAGATAGTTCTTCGCATCGTTGTAATCCGCGACCCATGTACCATCGGCGATCGCGTAATTGCCCGAGCGTAGATCATTGTAATGGGTCTTCACTTCCGTATTGAGCAGTTCCGCCTCCACGTGGATTTCCTTCCACATGGCGCCGATGGCGATCGCGACATTCCGGTTTTCCTGCCCTTCCCGATGGCGCAGCGTCATGGTCAGCGGGTTGGCGGGCCCATGGCCTTCCGCCTCCATCAGCCGGCGGGCTTCTGCCAGGCGCTCTTCCATCGGCATGTCCTGGAACGGCAACTGCGCGGTATGCGGATAGTCATTGATGCCCGGCGGCACGAAGGCATAGGCCGGCACATGGTCGGCGCGCATGATGTCCCGCGCGAGCACTTCCCGATTGACCGCGAGGCTGAGCGCTATGCGGATATTCTTATTGTCGAACGGGGCGACACGGTTGTTCAGGAAGATGACATTGCTGGCCAGGAACGGGGCGATCCGGGTTTCCTCGGGCCGATTCTTGCGCAGCCAGTCCATCTGCTGGATGGGGAATTCATTGTTGACGTCGAGTTCGCCCGCCCGGAAACGCCGCAGGGCGGCCGCGCGATCCCCGGTCGGGTAGAAATAGACCGTGTCGATCGCGACATTCTCGGCCTCGTAAAACAGCGGGTTCTTCTCGAGGCGCACATAGTCGTTGGGCCGCCATTCCCCAAGCATGTAAGGGCCGTTCGAGACCATGACGCCCGCGTCAATCCAGTCCTCGCCATGGGCTTCGATGGCATGTTTGGGCACGGGATAGGCGGCATGGTGGGTCAGAAGCTGGGGCAGGAACGGCGCCGGATATTCAAGGACGAGTACCAGGGTCCGATCGTCCGGTGCCTGAACGCCGAGGGCGTCGGCCGGCATCTCCCCCGCATTCACAGCGGCGCCGTTTTTCAGCACATGCATCAGGGACGCATATTCGGACGCCGTTGTCGGGTCGAGGATCCGCCGATAGGCAAAAACGAAATCGCCGGCCGTTACGGGAACCCCGTCGGACCACATATGGCCCTCGCGGAGGGTGAAGCGGTAGGTCCGCCCGTCCTCGCTCACCGAATAGCTTTCGGCGGCGCCATAGATGGGCAGGCCGTCGGCGCCGTCGGTCATCAGACCAAGGAACATATCCCGGCTGATGTGGCTTTCCCAGGTGCCGGCGATCAGATGGGGATCGAGGGAGGACGGCTCTCCCGTATTGCCGCGATGAAGAACGGTCTTTGTTGGGGCGGGCGTTTCGGACGGCGTGGTTTCGCGCGTCTCGGAACCGCTGTCACAGGCGACAAGACCCAAAGCCAAGAGACCGGCCAGGAGGCCCCGTCGGAGGAAGGCATTCGCGGCACCGGGGTCCGTTGGGTGCTGTCGGTTTGCCATCATGATCGGGCTCCTTCGTCTATGCTGCCGTCCCCGTCCCGTTTTCGGGTCTGGGGGGACGCGTTCCAGCTGCCACGCTCCCTCATCCTTGACTGTACCATTGTTTTGCAAGGTTGACGGGTGAGGCTGCCTGCCGCCACGATGAGCGGTGGATTTTGAATGTCACGATGTCGCAATTGGGCGATGGCGCGATCTGGTGCCGAGGTCAAGGACCGAATATCGTGCCGTGTGGCGTCATGGCGACTGGCAAATGGGGTGAAGCGATGGGTTTGCGGAAATTGTGTGGACGCGCGATGGCGCTGACCGGTGCGATATTCGTGCTGGCCGGCCCCGCCCTGGCTGAGCCGAAGGAAACCAAGAAGGGCGCGCAGGACCCGTTCCAGCGCTGTGCCCAGATCAAGAACAGCGAGGCGCGCCTGGCCTGTTTTGATGCGGTGACCATGGCCCTGCGCCAAGCCGGCGCCACGGTGCCGGCCCGAAGCGCTCCGACGCCCCAACCGGATCCAACCGTGGCCGCCCGTGAAGCCGAAATCCAGCGCCGCGAAGCGGAATTGGCCCGGCGTCAGGCCGAATTGGCGGCACAACAGGCTGAGCGGGAAGCAGATGAGCGGGCTGCGGAGCTCGCGCGTCGTGAAGCCGAGTTGGCGGCCGAAGAGGCGCGGATCGCCGCGGAGCGCCAAGCTGCCGCCGAGGCCCGCCGGGAGGCGGAACTCGCCGCGCAGCGGGCCCGATTGGAGGCCGAAGCGGAAGCCCGCCGCCTTGAGACAGACCCGGCCGCCGAAGATCCGGCCCCCAGCGTGCCCGAGACAACGCCCGCAAAACCGGGCGAAGAGTTCGGTGAGGAGGACGTCATCCGCCGGGAGCGGAAAAAGGGCAACCTGCCGGAGGAGAAGGAAGTCAAGGAAGTGACGCTGAAGGTCACGGGCTTCCGATACAACAATGCGGGGCGGGCGGTTGTCGCCGTCGAAAATGGGCAGATCTGGCGCCAGAAAGAGGGCAGCAAGGTCTTTGTCGGTCGTGATGGCCCGGAGACGGTGCGCATCCGCAAGGGTTGGCTCGGCTCCTATTTCCTGCAGTTTGACGGCAAGGGCAAATCCATCCGGGTCGAGCGCATCAAATAGGCGTGAGAGGGCCTTCTGAAAACCAGGGGTGAGGGTGCCGGTCGAGGGCGATGTCGAGCGGCACCGAATCTATGCCTGACGTCTCGCCCGTGTTCTCGAAGGAGCCCTGTTTGGCCAGTGACGCCGCCCTGCATTCCCATCCCTCGACCCCGTCCAAGGTCGTGTTTGAGGCGGACGGGCTCCATGTCCGCTTCGACACCCCCGATGGGGAAATCCACGCCGTCAAGAATGTGAGTTTTGCCGTCCGGGAAGGCGAGGTCCTGGGCGTCGTCGGCGAATCCGGCTCCGGCAAAAGTCAGACCTTTCTGGCGGCCATGGGACTGCTTGCGGGCAATGGTCGGGTCGAGGGGGCGGCCCGCTTTCGCGGCGAGGATTTGTTGACCCTGCCGCGCCGGGCGCTGAACCGGATCCGCGGGTCACGCATGACCATGATCTTTCAGGATCCGTTGACCTCCCTCACGCCCCACTTGACCATCGGTTATCAGCTCACAGAGGTTCTGCGTCGTCACAAGGGGTTGAGTGTCGTCGATGCGCGCGCCCGGGCGACCCGAATGCTCGACCGGGTCCGGATCCCGGAAGCGAAAAGGCGGATGGGGCAGTATCCCCACGAACTTTCCGGGGGCATGCGCCAACGGGTGATGATCGCCATGGCGACATTGTGCGAGCCCGACCTTCTGATCGCCGACGAACCGACCACCGCGCTCGACGTGACGGTGCAGGCCCAGATCCTCGATTTGATGAAGGAATTGAGGCGGGAGCTGAATACGGCCATCTGCCTCATCACCCATGACATGGGCGTGGTGGCCGGCATGTGTGATCGCATTCAGGTAATGCATAACGGAGCCTTTGTGGAGGAGGGGACGGCGGATCAGATCTTCTATCAGCCGGCCCATGACTACACGCGCATGTTGCTCGATGCCATGCCGCGGCTCGATCGACCCGA
>CAZFWG010000090.1:3786-16947 GCA_964522525.1 uncultured Alphaproteobacteria bacterium
GACTTCCAGATCGTCTTTCAGGATCCGCTCGCGAGCCTCGATCCGCGCATGACCATCGGGGAAAGCATTGCCGAACCCCTGGTCACCCATCGCCCCGGTCAGTCGCGGGAGGAACGGCGCGCCACCGTCAAGGAGATGATGCGGCGTGTCGGCCTCGATCCCGCCTGGGTCAATCGATACCCCCACGAATTTTCCGGCGGACAGAATCAAAGGGCCGGGATCGCCCGCGCGATGATTTTGAAACCCAAGCTGATCATCTGTGATGAGGCCACGAGCGCCCTTGATGTCTCGATCCAGGCCCAGATCATCGACCTGATCCTGGAACTGCAGCGGGAATTCGGCATGGCCATGCTGTTCATCAGCCATGACCTGTCCGTGGTGCGTCAGGTCTGCCACCGGGTGATGGTGCTCTATCTCGGGCGTGTGGTCGAGCTGGCGGATCGGGATGCGATCTATACGGATCCCCGCCACCCTTACACGCGGTCTTTGATCTCAGCCGTGCCCGTGCCCGACCCCAAGACAGAACGCACCCGCACCCATGAGCGGCTGAAAGGCGATCTGCCCTCACCCCTCGATACGCGGGCGAGCCTGACCTTTCTCAGATCCCGCATGGTGGATGATCCCGATGCGGCGCAATATCTGCCGAAACTCGTCGAGGTCGCCACCGGGCACCTGGTGGCGGAACACGATCCGCTGGATGACAGTCCGGGCCTTTATGCGTGAGGCCGCAAGACCATCAGCTTCCGTTTAAAAGGTGGTGCCCAGAGAGACGGTCGCCCGGTGCGTTCTCACATCGGTCTCGGACTCGCTGGAAGCGATGACCGTGAGCGCGGTTGGATCAAGCGCGAAGTCTTGGCCATCCAACATGGCGACGAAATAGCGGTAGTTGATGCCGATAAAGACATCCGTGTTCGGAATTCGGGAGCGTATGCCGCCACCCACCTGATAGGCAAAACCGATGGCTGGACTATCGTCGAGCAGTGTCTGTGTGACGCCGCCCAGGCCGACACCACCACCGAAATAGGGAGTGACCGGCGCGGCACTCTCGAGATCGAGCCATATATTGGCCAGTGTCCCGAAAAGAGTGCCATTGGTGCCCAGACCTTCAAACTTCACCGGCGAGATCGACGTATCGACCTCGCCGCGGAGCCCGAAATTTTGGCCAAGCGGGACGCGGTAACCAAGGGCCACGCCCCCGAGCACACTGGTCCCGTGTACAGAACTATCCGTTGTCTGGACAAGAATTGGAGCCGGGTTGCCTAACTGGCCTGCCGGAATCACGGTTTGGTCGCTTGTCTCAATTTTACCGGCCACAACGGCGCCCACATAGCCCTCGACATAACCATAGCGGGATTTGATGCCCCGCAGCGGCAAGGCCGAATTCTGCCGTTGTTGAGGGGCGTTCTGCGGCTGTCCGTATTGTTGCTGCGCATATTGCGGCGCGGCTCTGGGCCCCTGGTCGGAGGCATGCACTCCGGACACAAAACAGAATTGACACAGCGCGGCGATGGCCATCGCTATTTGGAAATGCCGACCCATTGTCAGTCTACCCCCAATCCCCCATTGTGGCGCCTCTGCCCCGCTCGCCCCCTTCAAGGGCGATGTCTCCGCTGGAGAAACGAGAATTGAGCGAAGCGCTGCAGTCTAAGGGCGCATAGTGTCCCCGCCTCCCTTCAACCCAAGAGAGGTGGTGTCAACTATGCTTGACAGGCGGTGGGTGTCAAATGAAATTTGCCAGTCGCGCCAGCCCGTAAAGCACGATCACCACGCCCGTGCCGTAGAGCGCGCGGCGAATGATCCGTATGGGCCCGAAAAGACGATTGGCGATCATGGCAAGCGCCCAGAGCACGGCCGCCAGGCCGAAAAGGAGATCGCCGGTCTCGAACCCGCTGTTGCCCGTCTCCATCGTGAACATGGCTTTCACCGATCCTTGGGGTCGAAGGCATCGCGCAGACCATCGCCGATATAGTTGAAGCAGAACAGGGTCACCGCCATGAAGCCCGCAGGGAAAACGAGGGTCCACCAGGCCGTGTCCATTTGCGGCGCGCCTTCCGAGATGAGCCGCCCCCAGCTGGTCATGGGTTCCTGGACGCCGAGCCCCAGAAAACTCAGGAAACTCTCGAGCAGGATCACCGTCGGGATGGTCAGTGTGGCATAGATCATCACCACCCCCACCACATTCGGGATGATATGCCGGCGCACGATCGTGAAGTCGCTGACCCCGGTGGCGCGGGCCGCCTCGATGAATTCCCGCTCGGAAATCGACAGGGTCTGGCCCCGGACGATGCGGGCCATGGTCAGCCATTCCACTGCGCCGATCGCCACGAACAGCAGAATGAAGTTGCGCCCAAAGACCGTGATCAGGATGATGACGAAAAAGACGAAGGGCAGGGAATAGAGCACGTCCACGAAACGCATCATGACCTCGTCGACCCGCCCGCTCAGAAAACCGGCGGTCGCGCCATACAGGACACCGATCACCAGGCTGACGGCTGTGGCCACGAACCCGATGGCGAGCGAGATCCGCGCACCCCACATGGTGCGGACGAAAATATCCCGGCCCGTGCCGTCGGTGCCGAAGATATGCCCGTTCGCAAGGGACGGCGCGCCACTAATGTAACTCCAATGGGGATCATCCAGCGTATAGGGGCTGAGGCTGGGGCCGATCGCCGCCAGCAGCGTGATGATCCCGAGAAGCACCATGCTGGTGACGGCAGCCCGGTTCTTGAACAGGCGGGCGCGCGCATCATCCCACAGACTGCGCCCTTTCACGTCCTGATGCGCGCCGCCTGGCGCTCCGGAGGACCCGCCGGCGAAGGCTTCCCGCCTGCTTTTCGTGATGCCGCTGTCCTTACTCATCAGAGCCCTCACCCATAACGGATCCGCGGATCAAGCGCGGCGACGACCAGATCCGCGATCATGTTCAGGACAATGATCAAGCTTGCATAGAAAATGACCACCCCCATGACCAGCGTGTAGTCGCGTTGCAGGGCACCGGTCACGAAGTGTTTGCCGATGCCGGGGAGTTGAAAAATGGTCTCGATGACGAGCGACCCGGTCACCAGGGCCGCCGCGGCCGGGCCCAGATAGGCCACGAGGGGCAGGATGCCTGCCTGAAGCGCATGGCGCATCACCACGACGTGCTCCGGCAGGCCCTTGGCGCGCGCCGTGCGCACGAAATTCGAGCGCAACACCTCGATCATGCCGCCGCGGGTCAGGCGCGCGACAATGGCGATCTGGGGCAGGGCCAGCGCCGTCACGGGCAGGATCATGTGGCTGAGGGCGCCGCCATTCCACCCGCCCGTGGGCAGCAGCCTCAAGGTCACGCCGAAGATCAGGGTCAAAACGGGGCCCAGGACGTAGTTCGGAATGGTGATCCCCAACATCGCCGTTCCCATGACCGCATAGTCCAGGGGCGAGTTCTGGTGAAGCGCGGCCAGGACACCGAACAGAAGGCCGATCGTCAGGGCGACAAGAAGCGCGGTGAAGCCGAGCTTGGCGCTGACCGGCAGGCCGCTTGCGATCAGTTCGCTCACGGAGAAGTCCTTGAAGGAAAAGGACGGCCCGAAATCGCCCCGCACGACTTTGGACAGATAGAGCCCGTATTGGACGATGAGGGGCTTGTCGAGATCATAGGCCGCCTTGATGTTGCGCTCGATCTCGGGCGTGAGTTGGCGTTCCCGGTCAAAAGGGCCGCCGGGGGCGATGCGCATCATGAAAAACGCGACCGTGACGATGATAAACAGGGTGGGGACGGCAAAAAGAACCCGTCGAACAACATAGGCGCGCATGCCTGGCCTGACCTTCTCCCTGTTGCCCGCAATCAACGGCCCTGCCGTCGGTGCGCCGCGCATCATCTTGAGCACGGCGGCGAACATGACCATCAACGCTCACATTTTCTCAAGGGATCGTCAAAGAAAACAGGGGCGAGGCCCCGCTTTGAGGCGTTTTTGCCGAGGTGGATGCGTTGCCGAGGCGGGTCTCAGCCCTTAGCATCAAACGTCAGGGCTTCGAGTCGCTCTTCGGCCCGGCGATTTTGGCGTATTCGGGGGAGAACCCATGGAAAGATCGACCTTGCACGAAACCTGGTCGTCGCGGTTCACATTTGTCATGGCTGCGGTGGGCTCCGCCGTGGGCTTGGGCAATTTCTGGCGCTTTCCCTATGAGGCGGGCCAAAATGGCGGCGCTGCTTTCGTCGTCATCTATGTGGTTGCGGTGCTGTTTGTCGCGCTGCCTGTGCTCATTTCCGAATATGTGATCGGGCGGCGGACAGGACTGTCCGCCGTGGGTGCCTCCGAGGCCATGGCCCAGGAATCAGGTCAAAGCCGCGCCTGGAGCGTCATTGGCTGGGTCGGCATGCTCGCCGGTTTCCTGATTGTGAGCTTTTACAGCGTCATTGCGGGTTGGGTGATGGCCTATGTCCCGATCTTCTTTTCCGGCGCGCTCGCAGGAGCGTCCTATGATCAGGCCTCCCAGACCTTCGGGGATCTCGTCGGAAATCCCACCCGCGCTCTGGCTTGGCACTCCGTCTTCATGGGTCTGACCGCCCTTGTCGTGGCGCGCGGTCTCCATGGCGGCATCGAAGTCGTCGCCAGTATCCTGATGCCTGCCTTCTTCGTCATGCTGATCGGAATGGTGATCTATGCCGGCTCGGTGGGCAATCTGGACGCGGCGGTAACCTTCCTGTTCAGCCCCGATTTCAGCAAGATCAATCCGCAGGTCATGATCGAAGCGATCGGTCAGGCCTTTTTCTCAGTGGGCGTCGGATCGGCCATCATGATCACCTATGGCGCCTATCTGACCAAGGACCAGAACATCACCAGTTCCTCTGTTACTGTGGCTGGTGCCGACACGGCCGTCGCGCTCCTCGCCGGCTTCGCGATCTTTCCCCTGGTCTTTGCGATCCCCGCGCTTGAGGCCGATGGCGGTCCCGGCCTGTTGTTCCAGACCCTGCCGGCCGCAATCGGCCAGTTGCCCTTTGGGTCCTGGGTTGGCGGCTTTTTCTTCCTGCTGGCTTTCTTTGCAGCACTCACATCCTCGATTTCCCTCTTTGAGGTCATTATCGCGTGGTCGGAGGACCGCCTGCGCTGGAAACGCGCAACAGCCTCCCTCGTCTGGGGCATCGTCGCCTGGGGTGTGGGGATCGGGTCCGTGCTCTCGACCAGCGTCTGGGCGGAATTCTATCCGCTTGATTTCGGACCCTTCGCCGGCAAGACGTTTTTTGATGTCCTGGATATTCTGACCTCGAACTTCCTGCTGCCCTTGAGCGGCATTCTGATCTCGGTCTTCACGGGCTGGTTCGTCTCCCAGAAAGTGATGCGCGAGGAGATGGGCGTATCGCTAGGGATCTTCACGGTTTGGCAGACCCTGGTACGCTACGTCATCCCGGTACTGATCGGAATCATCCTGGTCTTGAACACCGTGAACAGCTTCAACTGACATCAAGAAAAAAGGGTGGATCCATGATCCACCCTTTTTTAAATCCGCAATTGTATCACCTGTATTCGGGCTCTGTCCGTCAGTCCAGAGACGGTGTCGACGATACATTGCCCACGGGGTGGACGCCGTTGCTGCTGGGCGAGGGGGCGCCCAAGCCGGGCTCGGTGATGCCCGCGACAATGGCCATGGCCGCCGCTTCGGTGCGGTTGCGCAGGCGCAGGCCCCGCAGGATCGCATTCACATGCAGCTTGACCGTGGCAAGGGCGATCCCCAACTCGCTGGCGATTTCCTGGTTAGATTGGCCCTGGGCCAGGAGCTGCAGGACTTCTCGCTGACGCGGTGTGAGATGGGAGAAATCGACAGTGCCGGGCCGGTCGCTAACGCCGTCAAAATCTGTCCGGCCGCTCTCGCTCGCCATCGCATCAAGGGGCAGATCTTCCGGGATGAAGCGGCCGCCGCCGAGAACCTTCTCAATGGCCTTGGCAAAGGTGTCGGACGAGGCGGTCCGGGGGATCAAGCCGTGCGCACCGGCCCGCATCACTTCCCGCAAAACTCTCATATCCAGTGTGGAGACCAGGGCCAGCACTGCCGTTCCCCGCATGTCGCGGATGAAATCGGCAATGGCGCGGGGAACCCGGCACACGGGCCGTTCGACGGAAATCACGGAGATGTCAGGACTGGATCCGATTTCAAGCCGTCTAATGGCGACGTCCAGGGAGGGCGCGGCGATGATTTCGCAAGCGCCCTGGGATCCGCGAATAATGCGGGCGACGCCGTCGGCGAAAAGAGGCTGATTGTCCACGATCAGGGCGCGCATGGTTGTCCTTTCAAGGCCCCATCGATCTGGGCCTTCTCGACCGAAGCCAATGTGACCCGGACAATCTCACCGCCAGCCCCGTACGGAGGCCACCGCCGGATATTTCGGTCGTCATCAAGCGATTAACCCTGTGCCCGTCGGTCAAACGTAACAAGCACCGGGTGGGGGGTTCTTTCCTTTTCGGTGCAAAGAACCGGGTACGATTGAAGGCTAAACCTCTTGGGCATAGGGGCCGTTGATCTGGATCAAGTGACAAAACGCCGCAGACTTGAGATATAAGGTCGGCTGTGAAATTTCAGCCTCCGCGTCGGCGGCCCACACTCGGGGAACGGCGCGCTCGCCCGAGAAGACGGCCCGCCCTATTGACGTTGCCACGGGCCTTTGGGATGCAGCAGGTGGCTGGGAGGAAAGAAAAATCATGGATAATCTGGGATTTGTGTTGATCGCCGTGGCGGTCCTGGCTTTCGCCATGGTCTCGGGTCGGACGGATCGCCTGATCATCACGCCCCCCATGGTGTTCGCGCTTTTCGGCCTGGTGGTGGGAGCCCAGGGGCTGGGCCTCGTCGACCTCGACGTGGACCACATGGCCATCCATCTCCTGGCCGAGCTGACCCTTGTCATCGTTCTTTTCACGGATGCGGCCCGAATCAATTTCGGCCGCCTGTCCATGGATTTCACGATTCCCACCCGCATGCTGGCAATCGGCATGCCTCTCACCATTCTGGCCGGCATCCTGTTGGCCGTACCGCTTTTTCCAAACTTTTCGATTTGGGAAGCGGCGTTGCTCGCGGCCATCCTGACCCCCACGGATGCGGCCCTTGGGCAATCCGTGGTGACGAGTCCGGCGGTGCCCTTGCGCATTCGCCAGGCTCTGAACGTGGAAAGCGGGCTCAATGACGGCATCGCCTTGCCGGTGATCGTGTTGTTCCTGTGCTTTGCCAATATCGAGCATCAAACGGCGGATGGCTTGCCGTTTCTTGTCTTCGGGGTCATGCAGGTGACCCTTGGGCCGCTGGCGGGCGC
The DNA here is from genome assembly GCA_964522525.1 of uncultured Alphaproteobacteria bacterium. GTDB lineage: Bacteria > Pseudomonadota > Alphaproteobacteria > JAJFIK01 > JAJFIK01 > CAYUYV01. The sequence continues at coordinate 11,066 of CAZFWG010000090.1, forward strand.
CGCCGTCGGCTTCTTTGGCGGCCGGGCGCTCGAATGGGCCACGGAGCGGAATTTCATGACGGAGGCCTTCCAGGGCGTCAGTGCGTTGGCGCTGGCTCTTCTGGCCTATGCCGCCTCGGAATTGATCGGCGGCAACGGCTTCATCGCGGCATTTGTTGCCGGCCTCACCCTAGGCAACACCACCCGTCACTGTTCGAAATTCGTCCTGGAATTTGCCGAGGCCGAGGGTCAGCTCCTGACCCTGTTCGTGTTCATGATCTTCGGGGCCGTGCTCATTCCGGACCTGTTCGGCCACGCCACCGCGGCAACGCTCATCTATGCCGTCCTGGCCCTGACGGTCATGCGCATGGTGCCCGTCCTGGTAAGCCTGATCGGCACCGGCCTGTGGCTGCCGACCAAACTCTTTCTGGGATGGTTCGGACCGCGTGGACTCGCCTCGATCCTGTTTGCGCTTCTGGTGCTGGATGAGGCCGGCGCCGTTACGGCCGCCGATGAAATCACCCTGGTGACCATCCTAACCGTGGCCATGAGCATTCTGGCCCACGGGCTCACCGCCGCGCCCTTGTCGGCCCGATACGGACGCAGCCTTTCGGCGCGCCATGACGCCGAAGCCTTGCCTGAAACGCAGGCCAGCTGTGACCTGCCCACACGATTTGGGACCTAGGATCCTTAAGAAACGCCGGGTATTCTCCGGGCATCACAAGACGAATACGGGGTAAAGGGTAGCGGCCCATGGACAGCATTGGGTTGAGTTGGGTTTTTTTTCTGTCGTCAGTGGTCACGATCTTCGTTGTCGTCGACCCGTTGGGCGTCCTGCCGATCTTCGCCTCGCTGACGGCGGGCATGGGCTTTCGTTACCGGGCCGTCATGGCGCTGAAGGCCGTCGTGATCGCGACCATCATCATGTCCCTTTTTGCTCTGTTCGGGGATGAACTCCTGACGCAGGTCGGGATCGGCATGCCCGCGTTCCGGACCGCCGGCGGCATCCTCCTGTTCATCATCGGCCTTGAAATGGTGTTTGAACGGCGCACCCAGAGACGCACCTCGATCGCCGAGCGCAGCATGGCGGAGCACGAACTCGACAATCTGGACGATGAGGGGCCCGAGGACATCTCGGTCTTCCCGTTGGCCTTGCCGCTTCTGGCGGGGCCCGGCGCCATGGCCTCCATCCTGTTGCTGATGAGCGAGAACCAGGGCCAGATCGGCGCCCAGGTGACGGTGATCCTGGCGCTGGTGCTGGTCATGGCGCTCACCTTCCTGCTTTTGATCTCGGCGGTGCGCCTTTTGGATTGGGCCGGTGAGACAGCCTCCATCGTGATTACGCGGATTATGGGCATCCTGCTCGCGGCCCTTTCGGTCCAGTTCGTCTTTGACGGAATCCGGGACGCCATAGTGGCTGCCGAGACAGCGGCCATATGATGCGGATCGCGGGTGTGCTAGCCTAAGTCTTTGGTTTTGCCCATCGAGATGACTGCCGGTCATGACCCAGACTGTCGAGCCGCGCCCCCGCTCCGTTGAGGAGGCGCCCGAACAAAGCCCGGAGATCCCGCCGCTGCCGGAACTGGCCGGCTGCGTATGCTTCAACATGCGCAAGGCAACCCGGGCCATCACGCAGCTGTTCGACACGGCCCTCGCCGGCCATGAGCTGCGGATCACTCAGTTTTCCATTCTGGCGGTGCTGATTTCCTACGGTGTGCCCCGGCGCATGAGTGACCTCGCGCGCGATCTTGTCATGGATCGCACCACGCTCACCCGCAATCTGCGCCCCCTCGAGCGGGCCGGTTATCTCAAGCTGATGGCCGGGGCCGATCGGCGCGAACGCTTCGCCGCAATCACCGCGGAGGGCCGGGCCCTCATGGCGGCGGTGGTGCCCAAATGGCGGGCGGTCCAGGCCCAGGCGACGGCGCTGTTCGGGCCGGGCCGCTGGCCCGACATCTATCGGGATTTGACAAGCGTCGCGGCCAAGGCGCTGGCCGAAAGCCCGGCCTCGGAAGGCCTCGCCGACAGGAGCCGCGCCCCCTTGAAGCCCAGACCCCGATCCGCCAAGGTTCCCTCCGAATAGACATCTTGTGCGATGGACGGAGAGGGAGCTCGAAACCACGGTGTTCCAAAAACAGTCCGGGGCCGGTGTTTGGGCTCTCTCCTTATGCGCTTTTTGCCTGGCCGCCATTCAGGCCCGTTTCTTCGTCTATGACGATGCCTATATCTCGTTCCGTTATGCCCAAAACCTCGTGCACCACGGCGAACTCGTCTGGAACCTGGGGGAGCGCGTTGAGGGGTACACGAATTTTCTTTATGTCGTGGTCCTTTCGGGTCTGATGAGTCTCAGCCTGGATGCGTTGGTCGCCGCGCGTCTTGTCAATGCTCTGGCGGTTCTTGCTCTCGTTCTGCTTTATTGGCGTTGTGCCCGGCAAATTCTTCCTGAAACGGACGATACCAATGCCCGCGCACTCGGCGGACTGCTCCTCTTGGGATCGGCCGCGTTGCCCGTGTGGATGCTCGGGTCTCTGGAAGCCGTCCTGGTCGCTGCGTTGATTCTCGGGGGGATCGAGCGGCTTCTGCCGTTGTGGCTCGCGCAGCCGATCAGCTTCCCGCGTGTGTTGACCGCAGGGGTGCTTTTTGCGAGCGCCTATTTGACCCGGCCCGATGCCCTCGTCTTTGTCGCAAGCTTTACAGTGTGTCTTGCGCTCGTCGCGCCGGTCTCTTTTCGAGTGAGATGGCAAACCGCGGGTCTTGTCTTGGTCTGCCTCTGCTTCACCATCGCCATCCATATGGGGTGGCGTTTCTCCTACTATGACGCCCTCCTGCCCAACACCTTCCAGGCGAAGGTTGGTGTGCCAATCACCCAGCGCATCAGCTTCGGGAGCCTCTATCTGATGAAGTCGCTGGTTGAGACGCCCGTCTTTCTTTTTGTTCTCGTCGGTCTGCTGATTGACCGTCTCGGCGCTAGTCAGGTTCGATCCGGCGGCGCGCTGTTCCGAGCTCTTGGGTGGAGCACCATCGCCGGGCTGTGCTACGTCCTATGGGCTGGCGGCGACCATCTGCCCCTCAGCCGTTTCCTGGTCCCCTTGTTGGGACCCGGCGCAGTTCTGGCAGCCCTCGTCTTTTCATGGCTCAGGGATGGTTGGCGTCGCGGGCTCGGCGCGGTTGCGTGCATTGCGGTTCTGGTGGGCAGTGTGATTTTCCCTCCATCCTTTCATGGCGGGGCAGAGGCGGGCCGGCTTGTAGGGCAACACATCCAAAAGGCATTTCCCAAAGAGACGGTTATTGCCCTCAATGTAGCGGGTGCTACACCCTTCGTCGCACGGGATCTTCGGTTCATCGACATGTTGGGGCTCAACGACCGGGTGATTGCGGGTCGATATCCCGTGCCCATGCGGACGGTCTGGCAGCGCCGCCCAGGCCATGCCAAGGGGGATGGCGACTACATCCTGTCGCGGCGTCCAGACATCATCATTATCGGTGGCGCTATTGGCCGGAACATCGCGGAACCCTGGTTTTTGGGAGAAGTGGAACTTGCGGAAAATCCCGAGTTCCACAGCTGTTATGCTCTAAAGACAGATGAAATCCCAATCCTGGAAAACGATTGGGCAAGGAGTGCGGGCTTCAGGAGCAGCATGCCCTTCACCTACTACCAGCGCATCTGTCCGTAGTGTGAAGTTACAGGCGAGGCTTGCAGTGAGTTCCAATCATTGGCGGATTGCTTCCTTGTCAGGAGGAAGCAATCCCCAGGGTCTTTTGAAGGGGTTTGCGGCGCATCTTCCAGATAAAGCCATCGACGACGTAGTGGTGGAAATTGATGGTCTGGTAGATGACGATCGCGGGCAGGATCAAGGCTGCCGAGTTGGCGATCGTCAGATAGACCACGGTCGACAGTCCGAAACAGACAGCAAGGTAGAGCCACGCATTGCCGTTCTGGGACAGATAGGAGAGGAAACGGGCCTCGGGGTCGATACCGTCCTTGTACTGTCTGTTGTTGAACATCCACACAAAGGCGATGTATTGCGCGTTGTGCCAGATATTCACGACAAGCCAGCCAAAGGTAATGTCTTCGATGAAGACATAGGCCACATAGAAAATCACGAAATGCGACAGCACATAGAGCGTGTGGGCGAGAGCAAGCCGGCCCTGCCACCAGGCCAGGACCCGCGTGGCAATCCACCATGCCAGGGTGGCAAGCGCCAGCGCGGCCACGATGTCGACGGCGAGGCCCGGGACCGGAACAACCCTCAATTCCACGCCGATGAAGGTTTCGGGGGCCTGATAGGACCGGTACAGAATGCCGTAGAGGGGCAAGGCGTAGAAGGTGGCCTTACCTAACCATTCCGGCTCCTGAAGAAGGTCGCTGGATTTCCGGCGATAGGCTTGCGCGATGCCCCAGCTCTGGCGCGTATAATGGAACCACTGCCAATAGAGATAGGTGGTGGTCAGGGTCCAGAGACCGACACCAATGCCCAGCAGCGCCACCGCCGCGAAGACGATCAAGGGCAACCACACCACAAGGAACCGGTGTTGCTCGAAGCTCTTGCGGTCGAAGCAAAGCCGGGTAAACGTGCTGATCACATGGTGATAGCCGAGCAACCAGAGATCGGCGAGCAGAATGATCGGGAAAAGATCCGGCCGCTGAACGGCGGCCCAGCCGGACAGGAGCGCGATTGCGGCGATGCCCAAGATGAAATTGCGATCGAAGCGCTGATCCCGGAGCCAGCCGGGGGCCACGGCGGCCGGGCTTTGTTCAGCGATTGCCATTCGCTCTTCTCCCTCCGGCCGTCAGGGGCTGGCCGAGAATCTCATGTCACTCAAGCATGGGTAGTTCAGTGTTTCTCAAATCCCCAACACCGCCCGGACCTTATCATAGCTGCGGTTGCCGGCCAATGAGAGCGCGCTCGCGCGTGAGGGACCGCCGCCGCCATCGCTCACGCTCCTCCAACAAAGGAAGATAGGACGGTCAGATAAAGATTCCTGAAATGATATAGGCGAGGGCGCCCATATAGGACCAGACCAGGGCGAAGTACCAGAGCGGCTTGGGCCCGATGGCATAGTCCGTGTTCTGTTTTTCCTTGTAGTATTCGAGCAGGGATAAAAGTGTCACGGACGAGACAAGCCAGGAAAAGATGATCAGTGCCTCAATGAGGGGCGGCCGGTTCTGGGAAACGGCCAGGAAAATCAAGGCAACGATGACGAGGGCGAGGCCATAGGACACCGGCGCAAAGATCCGCCTGGCCTGGGATCGGATGACCAAGCTCTTGCCGAAAAGCCCCGTGAAACCGGGTTTAAAGCCCTGAAGATCCGACCGTTCCATTCTTTTTTGCCCCCGAGACAGCCACAGCACAAACCCCTTAACCATATGAAAAAGCTGGGCTCCTTCCCAGTTAATTTCGTGCAACCGCGGGGTCCACGCAATCAGGACATGAAAAAACCCCCGCGCCGTGCGACGCGGGGGCTTCTTGTGTCCGTATATGGGGGCTGGATCAGAAGTCCATGCCGCCCATGCCGCCGCCCGGCATCGCGGGGGCGGGTTCATCTTTTTTTGGCGCTTCGGCCACCATCGCCTCGGTTGTGATCAGAAGGCCGGCCACGGAGGCGGCGTCCTGAAGGGCGGTGCGAACCACTTTGGTCGGGTCGATGATGCCGTGCTCGACCATGTCCACATATTCTTCGGTTTGAGCGTTGAAACCGAAGGTCTTGGACTTTTGCTCGAGCAGCTTGCCGACGACGATGGAACCTTCCACGCCGGAGTTTTCGACGATCTGACGGATCGGCGCCTGGATCGCGCGACGCACGATGTTGATGCCGGCCTGTTGGTCGTCATTCTCGCCTTCAAGGCCTTCCAGGACCTTCGTGGCATAGAGCAGGGCCGTGCCGCCGCCGGGGACGATGCC
>CAZFWG010000091.1:0-3345 GCA_964522525.1 uncultured Alphaproteobacteria bacterium
AGGAGCGATCGAGCACGTCGGGCGTGTTGATCTCCTTGTAGCCCGCCGCCATTTGACGCCGACGCATATACTCGATCAGTTTCTGGAACAGCGTCCAACCCTTGGGATGCCAGAAGATCGCACCCGGCCCCTCTTCCTGCATATGGAAGAGATCCATCTCCTTGGCGAGCTTGCGGTGATCGCGCCGTTCGGCTTCTTCCAGACGGTGGAGATAGGCTTTCAGCTCCTCCTCATCCCGCCAGGCCGTGCCATAGATGCGCTGGAGCTGAGCATTGTTGGAATCGCCACGCCAATAGGCGCCGGCCAGCTTGGTCAGTTTGAAGGCCTTGCCGATATGTTTGGTCGACGGCAGGTGCGGACCCCGGCACAGGTCGTGCCAGTCGCCGTGGAAATAGACCTTGATCTCTTCGCTGTCGGGCAGGTCCTCGATGATCTCGGCCTTGTAGTGCTCGCCGATTTCCTTGAAATGGGCGATGGCCTTGTCCCGTGGCCAGACTTCCCGGTGCGTGGCCCGTCCCTGGTCCACGATCTCGATCATCCGGGCTTCGATCTTTTCGAGATCCTCCGCATGGAACGGTTCGTTCCGCGCGAAGTCATAATAGAAGCCGTCCTCGATCACCGGACCGATCGTGACCTGGGTGCCCGGAAACAGTTCCTGAACGGCCTGGGCCAGCAGATGCGCCGCGTCATGGCGGATCAATTCCAGGGCTTCCGCCTCGTCTTTCTTGGTGATGATCTCGACACGCGCGTCCTGTTCAATCGGGCCGAAAAGATCGGCAAGCTCGCCATCGACTTTGATGGCCAGGGCCGCCTTCGCCAGACTTTTGGAAATGTCAGCGGCGATGCCGGTGCCGGTCACGCCGCGCGCATAGGTGCGCACGCTGCCGTCCGGCAGCGTAATGGCGATCTGGGCGTTCTGAGCATCGCTCGACATGGGTCTGACCTTTCCAAATGATGGTTTGCGGTTTCATCAACGGCCCGGCATCTCCGAACAGGGTCGGAATGCTTCGGCGCCGGGCTGTGACACTATAGGACCTTCACCCTATCCTTCAATCACTGACCATTGCTTCCACGCGCCCGCCCGCGCTCATGCCTTGGGCGGCGGGAAAGCGGTCAGGGATGGGCGCGAACACCGGCGGTCGGCGGGGCTTTGGAACTCAAGGCCGGTGCCAGAAGACGCGCCAGCCGATCCAGGTGGTTTTCCGCCATGGGGCTCAGCGTCAGGGCCATTTCTCCAAGGGCAGAAGGGGAGCTTGCGTTGATTTCGCAAACACCCAGCCATCCCTCCTGCACCAAAGCCTCGACGGCTTCGGTGTCCCGGTCCACGCCCATGCCGCGAGGCGCAAGCGCGATCGCCGGGCGCCTGGAGAAAGCGGCTTCGGTCATCATGGACATGGAATCCGCCGTGACCATGACAAGATCCGTGTCGAGGCTTTGGTCGATGGAGCCCGCGCCACTGCGCCGATAGTCGATCAAAGTGACTTGGTCGTGCCATCGCTCCAAGACGGGTTCAAACGCGCCATAGGCGTCATCGGGCGTGCGCCGCGATGTGACCACGGACAGGGAAGCGCGCCATTCCTGGAGCAGCGCCTCGCACAAACCGCCCAGCTCCTGCCAATCCTGGCTGTCGAAGGGCGCCTTGGGGGTCGGTCCGCCAAGCATCAGTGTGATCCGCAGGCCCATCAAATCCTCTGCCGAGCGCAGGGCTTTGGGGGGCGGCAGCCGGTCCAAGTCGATGGGCGACGGCTTGGGCGTGATCGTGATTGCCGGATGGGTCGCGGCAGAGGGATAGGGCAGCAGAACCATGCGAAAGGCCTCGGCCGGGAGGCCCCTCAGGGAGCCTGCGAATATGTTCGGCACACCAAATATTTTCGCCAGCGCCGCGTTCGCGCCGATGGTCGCTCCGCCCGCGGAAATGACGACATCCGGTTTCGCGATATGGGAGGCGGAAGCGCCGTGGGCAAGGCGCAGGAACGCGGACGGCGGAAGCAGTCTGGCGATACGGGGCAAAAGCCCCTTCGACAAGGACCGTCGGAAGTGAAGCTCGAGCCGGTCGACATGAATCGGCTGGCGCCGCGCCAGGGCCGCCGCGATCCCTTCACTCTGCCGGAAATGGCCCGGCCGCCCATCCGACAAGAGCAGCACTCTCAAAACGTCTGACATTGACCAAAATTTCGTTGTCGAAGGACGTGCGATCCGCCCTTGGTCCTTGCAGCGGCGTACTATAGCGATGTTTGGTAAGGCCGAGTCAAAATCGCAAACCGCCCTGTCGGTCGCATTCCAGGTCTGGAGATGCCCTTGGTTGCCAACCCATCCACAGATCTCGCGGTCAAGCCGCCGACGGGGCGGATCCGTGCCCTGCTTGTCAATGACACCGCGTTATCGGGACATCACGGGTCTCACCTTGTTGTCCGTCAGCTCGAGGTTCTGGCCGGCGCCCATGGGATTGATCTGGCGGTCGGGTGGGACTGGCCCTCGATCGAGGCCCTCGATCTGTCCGGATCGGGTTTCGATCTCGCCATCATCAATGGCGAAGGGTCGGTCCATAACGATTCCGCGACGGCCCGTCGGGTCGCGGCATTTGCCTCCCGCGCCGATGCTGCGGGCCTGCCCGCCCATCTCGTCAACGCGACGCTCGAAGGATTGAGCGCGGGTCTCATCGCTGATCTCGCCAAGCTGCGCCACATCTTCGTGCGCGATCAGGCTTCGCGGGCCTATCTTGAAAGCCATGGGCTTGCCGCCAGCGTGGTCCATGATCTGACCTTGTCCTGGGCCGATGCCCCGCGGGCCGGAGGCGGTGCCACGGTTTTCGTGTCGGACGCCTCGGACGAGACCAAGACCAGGCGGCTCATGGCGGTCGCCGATCGTCTGGGGGCGGCGGAAATGATCACGCTGCGCGCGCGCCCGACACAATCCGTCAACGGTCGGGCTTCCCGGCGCCGCGCCTTCGAGGTCAAACGGTTTTTCCTGCGATTTTCGTCGGCGTCGCCCAAGCGTTTGCGCTATGCCGGCGCCATTCCCGCATTCGATGATTTCGTCGATTTCCTGCTCAAGCGAGGCGCGGGCTTGGTGTCGGGCCGCTATCACGGGGCCTGTCTGGCGGTGCGATTGGGCCTGCCTTTTGTTGCGATCGACGGCAATACGGGCAAGACGCGCAATCTCCTGACCGACATGGGCATGGCTGACCGTCTGGTGTCGTTGCAGGACCTGGTCGAAGATCCAAGCCGCGCCGTCCCGCATCCCTTTTCGCCGGAAGAAGAAACGAAGCGGGCTGACTTTCTGGCGGCGGTCGAGGCGAAGGCTGCTGCGATGATGGCGCAGATCCGTCAGGATGTCCTGTCCTGA
>CAZFWG010000091.1:3445-16887 GCA_964522525.1 uncultured Alphaproteobacteria bacterium
ATGACGTCGATGCGTTCCGGGGAAAGACGATGTTCCTTGACCACATGATCGGCGATGAAGTGCGAATTGGCGATGATCGCGTCGCCCCGCGTCATGCCGGAATTGTAAAATCGTTTGAGGGCGGATTTCGCGCTGTAGGTCCCGTGATAGGTGGTCACCATGGGAATGCCGGCAAGCCGGGCCGCGGCGAAGGTGCTCCAGGCGGGGGCGCGCGAACGCACATGGATCACATCCGCCCCGACCATCTGAATAAGCTGGGTCAGCCGTAGCACATTCGCGGCCATGCCATAGGGGTTCTTGGTGTGGACCGGCAGCCGGATGAGGCGGGCACCAACGGTCTCGAGGGCCGGGGCCCGAAACCCACCCCGCGCGGCGACATAGGCGGCGGCGCCGGACTCTTGCAGCGCTGCGGCGATATCGATGGCGGTCTGCTCCGCGCCGCCCGCGCCCAGTTCAGGAATCACCTGCACGACCACGGGCGAACCGGGCACGCGCCTGAAGGGTGCCGCCGCGATGCGCCGCTGCCGCACGGTCGTCCTTGGCTTTGAGGGCACGCGACCTTTAAGTTTCTTGGCGGCTTGTGTTCTGCCCATCCTGTTTTGACTGTTGCCTTTGGAGATGTCCGCCATGTCCGTGCCGAGCGCTTCCCATTCTTCCCAGAGCGGCTCAAGTCCCGTCCAGCGGCTGGACCGGGCCGACAGCGAAACCATCGCCTATTGTGCCCGGAAAGGCCAGGGGGTGGGCCTGGTTTGGCTCTCGGGTTTCCATTCGGACATGAGCGGCACCAAGGCCGTGGCCCTCGACGCCTGGGCCGGAGAGCAAGGCCGTCCCATGCTGCGTTTTGACTATTTCGGTCATGGCGCGTCTTCGGGTGACTTCGCCGAGGGCACCATCGGCCGCTGGCGGGACGATTCCCTCGAGGCGCTCGACCGCCTGACCGACGGACCGCAGATCTTGATCGGCTCGTCCATGGGCGGCTGGCTTGCCACCCTAGTTGCCATGGCGCGGCCCGAGCGGATCGCCGGCATCGTCTATATCGCGCCCGCGCCCGATTTCACGGAAGATCTGATGTGGGAGCAATTCTCCGAGGCCCAGAAGCGGGAGATCCAGGAGACCGGTCGGTGGCTTCGGCCCTCGGCCTATGGGGATGATCCTTATCCCATCACCCGCGATTTGATCGAAGACGGACGAGACCATCTGGTCTTGCGCGGAGAGATTGCGGTTCCCTGCCCCGTACGCATTCTCCACGGCATGAAGGACGAGGATGTCCCGTGGGAGCGCTCCTTGACCCTCGCGGACCGGCTGGCGTCGGAAGATGTGGTGATCAGTTTCATCAAGAACGGGGATCACCGCCTGTCAACGCCGGAGGATATTGACCGCCTGCTGAAGACCGTTGGGGATCTGGCCGCCCAGGTGGACAGCACCAGCTCATGAACGCAGACCGTGGGCCGCAAGGCGTTTGTCCGCGTCCGGGGCAAAGGGATCGATGATCTCCAGGCCGCCATAGCGTTGCCCGTGATTGAGGTCTTCCGAGACGAGGACCGTTGCTCCGGCCGTGACACAAGTCGCGATCAGAAGCGCATCCCAATAGGACAGGCGTTCATCCGCCCACCACTCAAGGGCCAGATCGAAGCCGGCCTGGGTCGACCACGCAATATCGAAAATGCCAGTCCATTCCTGAGCGACGACGCGCGCCCCGGTTCAATCCAGGATGCCTTTTCTGGAGCTGGCATGGGCAAATTCACCCAGCGTCTGGATCGTCAGGAAGCTTCCCGCCAACAGGGATGCGGCGTCGATGATCCCCGTGGCTCGATCCTGTTTCGCCGGTACAGACGGGTCGAAAGAATAGAAAAGGACATTGGCGTCCAGCGTAACGCGCCCGTCTGCTTTGCCCATCAGACGGAGCGATCATGGAGGAGGTGTCTTTTGCCCTTGTAGGTCCAACCGTCCTTAGACGGTTTGGCCGCCTGCCGGATTTCGTCGATCCGTGCGAGCGCTTCCAGGCGACGGTTTTCCCTGGTTTCTTGATCCGTATCCGCCGGTTCGATGCGGGCGACTTCCTTGTTGTTTTTGGTCACAACGAAGCGCTCGCCCTTTTCGACCCGGGCGATCAGCTTGGAAAAGCCCTGATTGGCGTCGCGCACGCTGATCCGCTCGACGTCATTGTCTTTTCGGTCTGATTGGGAGTCCATTTTGCGCTCCATCTCACATCGAGAATGTAGAACAAAATCGCGCAATTTTTCAAGGCGCGAGCCCCGGTCATCAGATTGGCGTCAGTCCAAAACGCCCAGGCTGCGGGCGATGCCGAGGCCGTCCCGTTCCACCCAGGCTTCCGTGATCCGGCCGTCCTTGACGGTCATAAGATTGATGCCCGTGAAGGAAATGGCCTGACCGGTTCCCTTGACGCCAAACATGATGCCTTTGAGTTTGCCGGAGCAGCGCCAGCGGGTCGCCACCTTGGTGCCGTCCGTGAACATGTCCAGCACCTCGAATTCCAGATCCTCGATATTGGCGAAGAACGAGCCGACCCATTCCTTGAAGGCGGTGCGGGGACCGATGGTTCGATCGGCGCTGTGAATCACGAAATCCTCCGCCATCAGCTCATCGATGGCGTCAAGTTCGCGGGCCAGCCAGACCCGGCTCCAGAAGGCCTCGACTGCGACACGGGCGTCGGCCCCGGCCGCGCCGTCGGGGGCATCTGCAAAGGCGGGGTTTGACCCAGGGGTCGCCAAAAAAACGGAAAGCGCCAAGGTACAAAGGGTGGTTCGGATCATGACGCGCCTCACAGGGTCAAAGGCGGCTCGGCCAAGGCGTGAACCACATTGAGCAACTGCTCCGAATAGGTCTCGCCCAGGCTGGTCAAATACGGATCGCCCGCATCGAAACTGTACCGGGAGGAGGCTGTGAAGCGGTCGTTTTGATAGAGCAAGACATCAATCGGCGGGGCCACGGACAGATTACTGCGCATGGTGGCGTCGAAGGACACGAGCGCCAGTTTCGAGGCCTCGACCAGGTCCGTCTGATAGCTAAGCGCCCGGTCCAGAATCGGCTTGCCGTATTTGGTTTCGCCGATCTGGAGGAAGGGCGTGCGCGGGCCGGCTTCGATGAAGTTGCCGGCGGCGTAGATTTCGAAGAGCCGTGCGCCCTGGCCCACGATCTGTCCTCCCACGAGAAAGGAAGCGGTCGGATCTCCGAAGGGACGCACGCTGTCACCATCGCGCACGAGAACGGCCCGGTAGGTGTCAGCAACGATCTGCGTGGCATCGAACATGCTGCCGGCGGTCAGCAGATCACTGCCCAAGGTTCCGCTTCCGAAGGTTTGGCGCAGGTTGGCAATAACGGCCTGAGTCGTGGCCAGATTTCCCCCGGACAGAACGGTTATGAAGTGGCTGGACCCGTTTTCGAAACTGTCCATTTTGCAGACTGTGGCGATCTGATCCACACCGGCATTGGTGCGTGAATCCGATGCCATGAGAAGGCCGCTTTCTACCAGCACTGCAAGACAATAGGTCATGAGCGTTCCCTCCTTCTCAACACTCCCAGACGCCGATCCTTGAACCGCGCGAGCCGCATATAACAGACCCACGAGGCCGATTTCCATGCTCGACTTGTCGAAAACCCTAGGCGCCATCCACCGCAAAGTCGAACCGTTTCTGGGTGAGGGCAAGGTGGCCGACTACATTCCGGCGCTTGCCCGGGTCGACGCGCGCAAATTCGGCATGGCCGTGGCTTTGGTGGATGGTCGGGTCGCCCAGACCGGCCACGCCGAGGAAGATTTCTCCATACAGAGCATCTCAAAAGTGTTCACGCTGACCATGGCGCTGCGGACGCAAGGGGAGGCCTTGTGGCAGCGGGTCGGACGCGAGGCGTCGGGGGATCCGTTCAACTCGATCGTCCAGCTCGAACATGAACAGGGCATCCCCCGCAATCCCTTCATCAATGCCGGGGCGATCACGGTGTGTGATGTCCTGTTGGCGGGGCGAGGGTCTGACGCCGCCCGCCGGGAGATCCGTCAGTTCATCGCCGACGCCGCGGACAATGCGCAGGTCACCATCGACGAGGAGGTGGCCGCTTCCGAGCGCTCAACGGGCCATCGCAATGCGAGCCTTGCCCATTTCATGAAAGCGTTCGGGACCTTGGCCCACCCGGTTCTGGATGTCCTGGATGTCTATTTTTGTCAGTGTGCGGTGTCGATGAATTGCGTCGGACTGGCGAGAGCCGGGCTCTACCTGGCCCACGGCGGCAGTGATCCGTGGACCGGCAAACGCATTGTCGAGGCGGATCTGGCCCGTCGTATCAATGCCATCATGTTGACCTGCGGGCACTATGACGCGTCCGGCGACTTTGCCTATCGGGTCGGCCTTCCGGGCAAGAGCGGCGTGGGCGGCGGGATCCTCGCCATCGTGCCCGGTATCGGGTCCGTGGCGGTCTGGTCGCCGGGCCTCAACGCGGCCAGCAATTCCCTGGTCGGCACCATGGCGCTCGAGGAACTCGCCCAGACTCTTGACTGGTCGGTGTTCTGATTAAGCGCGGCGGCGTTCAGCGCAGTGTCGCCAGGAGGGCCTGCAGACCTTCCCGATAGGTCGGATAGGCGAGCTTCACGCCGAGATCGGCCTTGATGCGGTCGTTGCGGCAGCGTTTGCTTTCCCCATAGAAGCTGCGCGCCATCGGGCTCATGCTTGCGGCCACATCCTCGAAGGCCTGGACGGGCGGCGGGGCGACACCCAACAGCTCACAGGCATAGGTGACCACGTCCTGGGGCGGGGCGGGATCATCGTCACAGACATTGTAGACCGCGCCGCCTTCCGGCTTATCGATCGACGCCAGGAGCACGGCCGCGATATCGGCGACATGGATCCGGGAGAACACCTGACCGGGCTTGTGGATGCGCCGTCCCATGCCTGCCCGCACCGTTTCCAAGGCATTGCGCCCTGGACCGTAAATGCCGGCCAGTCGGAAGATGTGGACGGGCAGGCCGTGGCTGCGATGCAGGTCAAGCCAGGCGTTTTCGGCCGTGACGCGCCGTTTGCCGCGCACACTGAGGGGGGCAGTGGGTGTTGTTTCATCAACCCACCCCCCGGCATGGTCGCCATAGACCCCCGTGGTCGACAGATAGCCGAGCCACGCCAAATCCCCGCCCCGCGCCGCGAGCAGAGAGCCGCAGGTCCGCAGCACCGGATCGCCCTCCTCGTCGGGCGGCACGGAACTGAGCACATGGGTGACATCAGCCAGATCCGCTGGATCGAGCGCGTGCAATCCGTCAAAGAGCAGCGTTTTCATGCCCGCCGCCTCAAGATCACCGCGTTTTTGTTCGGATCTCGTCGTGCCGGTGATCTGCCACCCCCGGGCCTCGAGGGCCGGCGTGAGGGCAAGCGCGGAAAAACCGGCACCGAAACACAGCAGATGGGGCATGATGGGTGTGCTCTACTCAACGGATGGGTGGGGGCTCGAAGCCTCCCGTGAATGCGATGATATCTGACGAAATTGGGCGAAAAGCCGTGGCGGCAAGCAGATCGAACGGGTTTTTTGACGGGTGCCGACGGGACGTGCGCGCCGGCGCCGGATGGGCCCTGGCCGTTTTTCTGGTCGTGGCGCCCGCCATGGCGGCGCCAGACGCGGACCAGGATGACATCCGCTCCTCGGTGGTGCCCCTCCCGAGCCTTGATCTCGTGCCCACTGATGGGGTCGGGCTCGATGCCGAACGGTTCGGGACCCTGACCGGATCCGGCCAGTATCGCCATTGCATCGACAAGATCGCGGTCACGCCCGACGATGCCTTCGATCTTGCCCAGACCTGGCGCGACCAGGGTGGCGGCGCCCCCGCGTCCCACTGCGCGGCCCTTGCCCTGATTGAGCTCGGACACACCGCGGAAGGGGCGAGGCGGCTGGAGACCTTGGCCCAGGAGCCCGGAGCCATCGATGTGCCCCTGAGGATCGGCATTCTTTCCCAGGCAGGCAACGCCTGGCTGCTGGCCGACAATCCGGGCCGGGCGGTGGATGCGTTCACCACGGCGATCAATCTGGGCGTCGAGGATCCCGAAGTGTCCTTGGCCTCGGTCACCTACGATCGGGCACGGGCCCATGCCCTGTTGGCCGACTGGCGGACCGCCGAGCGCGACCTGTCAACGGTTATCGAACAACGGCCCCGGGACCTTTCCTCGCTGATCCTCCGGGCCCGCGCCCGGCGTTTCCTGAACCGGCCTGGCGAAGCGCGGGCCGATATCGAGACCGCCCTCGCGCTGGCGCCCCAGGACCCCGCCGCGCTCATTGAAAACGGGCTTCAGGCCCAGGCCCGAGGCGACCGGGAAGCAGCCCGTCAGGCCTGGTTGGAGGCGGCCGTCGGCGGCGAGGGGACGCCCCTGGGCCAGGCCGCCCAGGCCCTTCTCGAAGCCTTGGATCTCAATGCGGACGCGCCCATTGAAGAGGCGCCGGCAGGTTCGCCCCCTGTCGAGCCGGTCGAACAAGGACCGACCGGAGGGGAACAAATGCCCGCGCCCGACCCGGCACCCCGCAGTGCGATTGATATCCTGATGGAACAAGGCTTCCTGACCGAAGGGGCGGTCTCGACGCCACCTGCTCCGCCCCCAAACGGGCAAATCCCGCCCGCAGGGGAACCGGCATCCGGCGCGGCCGCGCCCAAGCGACGTGTTCCGCGCACGGCCATCGAAGCGTTGGAATTGCAAAACGAGCCGGACTGAGGAATTCAGGCCTGCCATTCGGCGATCACCTGCGGATCGCTTTCGCCTTCAAGATGCCGGCTCTTGGCCGTCTCGAAGCGCCCGCCACGGTCGAGTTGCTTGAGCGCCCAGATCGCGGCTCCCCGCACCAAGGCGCTGTCATCGCTCAGCAGCGTTTCCACCACGGGGACCAAGGCGGGATCGTCCGTATTGCCGATGGCGATCAGCACATTGCGGATGAACCGGTCCCGGCCGGTCCTCTTGATCGGGGAGCCGGCAAAGAACTGGCGAAAACCCGCATCATCAAGACGGGCCAAATCGCCAAGCCGTGGCGCGGTCAGTTCCGCCCGGGGCAAAAAGGCCGCCTCCTGGGCCCGTTGGGCATATTTGTTCCACGGGCACACGGCCAGACAATCATCACAGCCGTAGATCCGGTTGCCCATGGCGGCCCTGAATTCGTGGGGGATCGGGCCCCGGTGTTCGATCGTCAGATAGGAAATGCAGCGCCGGGCATCGAGGCGATAGGGGGCGGGAAAGGCATCGGTCGGGCAGATGTCGAGACAGCGGGTGCACGATCCGCAATGGTCCGTTTCCGGTTCATCCGCGGGCAGATCGAGGGTCGTGAACAGAGCCCCGAGGAAGAGCCAGGAGCCGCCGTCCCGCGCGACCAGGTTCGAATGCTTGCCCTGCCAGCCCAGGCCCGCCGCCTGGGCCAGAGGTTTTTCCGCCACCGGGGCGGTATCCACGAACACCTTGACCAATCCGCCATGGGTCTCGACCAGCCAGCGTCCGAGCCGTTTGAGCTTCTTCTTGATCACATCGTGATAGTCGCCGCCCTGGGCATAGACCGAAATGACGCCCCGGTCCTTGTGGGCCAGCATGTCCATGGGATCCTGGTTCGGTCCATAGGACAGACCGAGCATCAAGATGGTGCGGACCTGCGGCCACAGATTTCTCGGGTCGGCGCGATGGTCGAAGCGCCGCGCGAGCCAGTCCATGCAGCCATGGTGACCGGCGTCGAGAAAGGCCTGCAGGCGTTCCGGCAGATCGGGCACGGCATCGGGTTTGGCGAGTCCCAGCGCGTCAAAGCCCAAGGTTCGGGCCTGGTCCAACAAGGCTTCGCGGATGGCCTTTGACTGATCGCTGGTCTGTGAGTCCATGGCCAGCCCCTTGTCTCAGAAATCGAGATCCGCGTAGTGGCGGGTCGGCGGCGTGCCCCGGACGCGGTCCTCCAGGATGGTGCGGAAGGCGGGCCGTGACTTGACGCGGACATACCAGTCCTTGGCGTCAGGATAGTTCGACCAGGGAACATCACCGAGGTAGTCGAGACAGGACAGGTGAGAGGCGGCGGCGAAATCGGCGATCGAGAGATCCCGGCCGGCGAGCCAGTTCCGGCGCGACACGAGAAACCCGATATAGTCCAGATGAACACGCAGATTCATCAGGCCGGCCCGGATCGGGGCGATATCGGGCTGACCCTCGCCGGACAGGCGTTTGTGAATCTTCTCATAAAGAATATTGACTGTGACTTCGGCGTGGAACTTCTGGTCAAACCAAATGGCGATGCGCCGGGCTTCCGCCCGGGCGAGGGCATCCCGGGGAAGCAGGGGCGGGTCGGGATAGGCATCATCCAGATATTCGACGATCGCCGTTGAATCGGCGATCACATGACGCCCTTCGATCAGCACGGGGAGCGTCCCGGCCGGATTGAGGTCATAGAGTTCGTCGCCCAGGTCCCAGGGCGTCGTTTCCACCAGCTCCACCTCGAGCTTCTTCTCCTCAAGGGCCAGGCGGACCTTGCGGCAGAAGGGCGAGAAAGGCATGTGGACAAGCTGGAGCATCGGATCCGCCAAGCCCAAGGCGCGTTTGCGTGGTTCCCCGGGTCTGTCATGGGTTTCATGAACACGCGTCAATCCGTTCGCTGCCCGATTTCGAGTCCCCCGCGCGCCGGATTCACGTCATTTCCGTGTATATCAGTCCCCTTGTTCGTTTATTTTGAGGCGCTTGGCAAGCGGTCACACAGGCGTTGCTCGACCTTTCCAGACAGATGTGGTTTTTCATCGGCAACCGAAACCGGCCCGATGGGCCCGCACGGCATGGGGAGACCGTAATGGCTGAAAATCTGATGACCACGGATCTTTTTTATCTGGCGTTGACGGCCGCCCTGACGGCCTGCCTGTGGCTGCCTTACGCGGTGGGGCTTGGCATCGCGCGCGGCGGCAAGCTTCCGGTGTCGGAATATACGACCATGGATCGCGGCCCCGTGGCCGATTGGGTCAAGCGCTGCAACCGCGCTCATATGAACAGTGTTGAGGCTTTCGCGCCTTTTGCGGCGCTTGTCATCGTCGCCCATCTGACCCAGACGTCCAACGACGCGACCGCCCTGGCGAGCCTGTTGTTTTTCTGGGGCCGGGTCGGTCACGCGGTGGTGCAGGTTCTGGGCATTCCCTATGTGCGCACCTTGATGTTCGCCATCGGCTTTTTCTCGACCCTGGCGATTTTCGTTCAGATCATCGCTTGAGGTCAGTGCGCCTCGGCCCAGCTGGCGCCCGTCTGAGCCTCGACCTTGAGGGGGACGGCGAAATCCACCGCCGGCTGGGCCGCCTCCTCCATGATCCTCGCGACGATCTTGCAGGTCTTTTCGGCCTGGGCTTCCGGCACCTCGAAGATCAGTTCGTCATGGACCTGCAATAACATGCGCGCCTTGAGGCGTGCCTTCTCGAGGGCCGGGGGAATGCGGATCATGGCCCGGCGGATGATATCGGCGGCCGTGCCCTGGATCGGCGCGTTGATCGCGGCGCGTTCGATGAAGCTGCGCCGTGCCGGCTGTTTCGACTTGATGTCCGGCATGTGACAGCGCCGGCCGAACAGGGTCTCCACATAAAGATGCTCCCGGCAGAACGTCTTGGTGCGTTCCATATAGTCCTTGATGCCGGGGAAGCGTTCGAAATAGGCGTTGATATAGGCCTGGGCCTCGCCCCTGGGGATGCGCAGCTGGTTCGACAGACCGAAGGCCGAAATCCCGTAGATGATGCCGAAATTGATGGCCTTGGCCCGCCGCCGGATCATCGGATCCATGTCCTTGATCGGCACGTCGAACATTTCCGAGGCGGTCATGGCATGGATGTCGAGGCCATCGGCGAAGGCCTGTTTGAGGGCGTCGATATCCGCAATATGGGCCAGCACCCGCAATTCGATCTGGGAATAGTCCGCGCTGATCAACACATTACCCGGCTCGGCGATGAAGGCCTTGCGGATGCCGCGTCCTTCTTCCGTCCGAATGGGGATGTTCTGAAGATTGGGGTCGCTTGAGGACAGGCGCCCCGTCGTCGTCGCGGCCATGGAATAGGACGTGTGGATACGGCCCGTTTCCGGATGGATGAAATCCGGCAGCGCGTCCGTATAGGTGCTTTTGAGCTTGGACAGCTTGCGCCATTCCAGGATGGTCTCGGGGAGATCGTGACCTTCCGCCGCGAGCTGTTCCAGGACGTCGACGCCCGTGGCGTGGGCGCCGGTCTTGGTCTTCTTGCCTCCTTCGATCCCCATCTTGTCGAACAGGATCTCGCCCAGCTGTTTGGGGGAGCCCAGATTGAAGCTCTCGCCGGCCTGTTTATGGGCCTGGGCCTCGAGCGTCGCCATCTGTTTCGCGAAAGTCTGGCTCATGCCCGCCAGGATCTGCCGGTCCACCTTGATGCCCGCATGTTCCATATCGACAAGAACGGGCACCAGGGGCCGCTCCAAGGTCTCATAGACGGTCGTCACCCGCGACTTGGCGAGGCCCGGTTTCAAAAGCGCGTGGAGGCGGTGGGTGACATCCGCGTCCTCCGCCGCGTAAGCGGTCGCCTGATCGATGGGGATCTGATCGAAGGTCTTCATGGATTTGCCGGAGCCGGCAATTTCCTTGAACGGAATGGGTTTGTGGCCGAGATGAAGCTCCGACAATTCATCCATGCCATGGCCGTGATTGCCCGCATCCTGCGCGTAGGAAATCAGCATGGTGTCGTCGAGGGGCGCCAGCGCGATGCCATGGCGCTTCAGGACGAGCAGGTCATATTTGAGGTTCTGTCCGACCTTAAGCACATCGGGCGCTTCGAGCAGGGGCTTGAGCGCGGCCATGGCGTCCTCGAAGGGCATCTGTTCCGGCACATCATCGAGCGCCAGCTCGTCCCCATGGCCGTGGGTCAGGGGCACATAGCAGGCCTCCCCCGGCGCCACCGCCAGGGCGACGCCCACGAGCCTTGCCTGCATGGCATCAAGGGAGGTCGTCTCGGTGTCCACCGTGACGACGCCCGCCTCGAAGGCCCGGTCGATCCAGCCCTTGAGGTCTTCCGGCCGGGTGACGCATTGATAAGCGGACGGATCAATCGTGCCGTCGATAGCGGCGCGACCCGGCACGGCTCCCGGCCCCGGACTGTCATCGGCCGTGCCGCCACCCGATTTGGCTTTCGGCTTCGGGGCCGCCACCGGGCCCTTGGCCTCGATCGCTTCCAGATCCTCCACGCCCAGCACCGAGGCCACGCGCTTTGTCAGGGTGTTGAATTCCATGGCCTTCAGGAAGCCGATCAATTCGGCGGCGCGGGGGTCTTCCACGGTCAGCGCATCGATCGGCACCTCAACGGGCACGGCCCGGTCGAGTTCCACGAGGCGCCGGCTGATCCGCGCCTGTTCGGCGAAATCGATCAGGTTCTGGCGGCGCTTGGGCTGTTTGATTTCCTCCGCTTTCGACAGAAGCGTTTCCACATCACCGTAAAGCCCGATCAGCTCCGCCGCCGTCTTGGGTCCGATGCCGGGCACGCCCGGAATATTGTCGATGGAATCCCCAGACAGGGCCTGCACTTCGACGACCTTGTCGGGACCGACGCCGAATTTCTCCACCACTTCCGCCGGGCCGATGGTGCGGGATTTCATGCTGTCGAACATCACCACCTGATCATCGACGAGCTGCATCAGGTCCTTGTCGGAAGAAACGATGGTGACCCGCGCGCCCGCATCGCGGGCCTGATCCGCATAGGTCGCGATCAGGTCGTCGGCCTCGAACCCTTGCTGCTCCACGCAGGCCACGTTGAAAGCCCGCGTCGCGTCCCGCACCAGCTTGAACTGGGGCTTGAGGTCCTCCGGCGGTTCGTCCCGATTGGCCTTGTACTCCGGGTAGATATCATTACGGAAGGTGACGCCGGAATGATCGAAGATCACCGCGAAATGGCTGGGCGCCTCGTCGCCCTTCGTATCCTCCAACAGCTTGAACAGCATGTTGCAAAAGCCCGACACCGCACCCACGGGCAGGCCGTCGCTCTTGCGCGTCAGGGGCGGCAGGGCATGGAAGGCCCGGAAGATGAAGGCCGAACCGTCCACCAGATAGAGGTGGTCGTCCGCGCCGATCCCGGCATTTTTCGCAGGGGGTTTTTTCTTGGCTGTTTTGCTGGGGGACATGGCTGATTTCCGGGGAAAAGCGCACAGAGCGAAGGCAGGGCTGGTTGGCGGACGATAGCCCAACCCCTATTTTGAGAGCAATTGCACACGCCGGCGTGAGGCCAGGAAAAGTGGTCTCCGGTTTTCCGTCCAGCCGGGCTGTCACGCCTCAAAATCAACCACCAGGAACGCGCCACCCATGTCCACGCCGCACCATGCACCGGAGAACGCGATCCTGGCCGAGGATCTGCGCAAGACCTACAAGGCCCAAGGGGGGCAGCCCGCCAAGGAAGCCCTGAAAGGCGTTTCCCTGGCCGTGCCCCGGGGCTCGATTTTCGGCCTGCTCGGCCCCAATGGCGCGGGAAAATCGACCTTCATCAACATCATGGCGGGGCTCGTGATCAAGAGTTCGGGGCGCATGGAAGTCTGGGGCTCGGACATCGACCGGGATGCCCGTCAGGCCCGCGCCTCGATTGGGGTCGTGCCCCAGGAACTCCATATCGATCCGTTCTTTACCCCGTCCGAGGCCCTGGAGATTCAGGCCGGGCTTTACGGGGTGCCCAAGGCGGAGCGGCGGACCCTGGAAATCCTTGAAGCCCTGGGACTGGCGGACAAGAAGGATGCCTATGCCCGCACCCTGTCGGGGGGCATGCGCCGGCGGCTCCTGGTGGGCAAGGCGCTTGTCCACACGCCCCCCGTTCTGGTGCTTGATGAACCCACGGCGGGCGTCGATATCGAACTGCGCCGCCAGCTGTGGGACTATGTGCGCGAACTCCACGCGAGGGGCACGACCATCGTGCTCACCACCCATTATCTGGAGGAGGCGGAGGAGCTGTGCGACCGCATCGCCATCATCGACCAGGGCAATGTGGTGTGTTGCGAGGCGACGGGGGATCTCCTCGCCCGGATTGACGAAAAGGCCGTGATCGTGGAGCCGGAAACCGCGCTTGCCCAACTGCCCGAAGGCTTGGCGCCGGACCAGTTGCCCGAGGACGGTCCCAAGGTCCAGTTGCGCGCCGATGGGCGTTTGGTCCTGTCCTATAACCGCTCGCGGGAGACCATGTCCGACATCATCGCCCTTGTGCAGGGGGCCGATGTGGTAATCCGGGACCTGTCCACGGAGGAATCGGATCTGGAGGATATTTTCCTCCAGCTGACCGGCGACCGGGCCCAGGAGAAGGCCGGGTAAAGGCTTGCTTCGCGGGAGCACCGCCCTTCGCCCTTTGCGCGGGCGCCAAAACCGTCTAATGTCCCGTTCCGCGTCGCCTGGAGCTGTCCTGGCTCCCACTTCTTGGCGCTTGAGGACCCGTAGCTCAGCTGGATAGAGCGCTGCCCTCCGAAGGCAGAGGTCACAGG
>CAZFWG010000092.1:0-16850 GCA_964522525.1 uncultured Alphaproteobacteria bacterium
ATCCGGACACGCTGGGCGGCACCGACAGCCACACCACCATGATCAACGGTCTGGGTGTCCTGGGCTGGGGCGTCGGCGGCATCGAGGCCGAAGCGGCCATGCTGGGTCAGCCGGTTTCCATGCTGATCCCCGAAGTGATCGGCTTCAAATTCACCGGCGCCCTCAAAGAGGGGGTCACGGCCACCGATCTGGTGCTGACCGTCACGGAAATGCTGCGCAAGAAGGGCGTGGTCGGGAAATTCGTGGAATTCTACGGCCAGGGTCTCGACCACATCTCCCTTGAGGACAAGGCGACCATCGCCAATATGGCGCCGGAATACGGCGCCACATGCGGCTTCTTCCCAATCGATCAGGACACGTTGCGTTTCCTGACCGCGACGGGCCGCGACGCGGACCGCGTCGCCCTGGTGGAAGCCTATTGCAAGGAACAGGGCCTGTTCCGCATGACGGATACGCCCGATCCGGAATTCACGGACAGTCTGGAACTCGATCTCGCCTCCGTGGAGCCGAGCCTGGCCGGGCCCAAACGGCCCCAGGACCGGATCGCCCTCTCGAACGCGGCGGCCGGTTTCAGCGAGACCCTCGCCAGTGAATATGGCAAGGGCAGTGAAGCGGACAAGCGCGTCGATGTTCCCGGCATGGACTACAATCTGGGCCATGGCGATGTGGTCATTGCCGCCATCACCTCCTGCACCAACACCTCGAACCCCAGCGTGATGATCGGTGCGGGCCTTGTTGCCCGCAACGCAGCAGTCAAGGGCCTCACGGTCAAGCCTTGGGTCAAGACATCGCTCGCCCCCGGCAGCCAAGTGGTCACGGACTATCTCGAAAGGGCGGGCCTGCAGGACGATCTGGATGCCCTGGGCTTCAATCTGGTGGGTTATGGCTGCACCACCTGCATCGGCAATTCCGGCCCCCTGCCCGAGCCCATCAGCGAAGCCATCACGCAAGGCGATCTGGCCGTCGCGGCCGTCCTGTCGGGGAACCGCAACTTCGAAGGCCGGGTCAATCCGCAGACGCGCGCCAACTATCTGGCCTCCCCGCCCCTCGTGGTCGCCTATGCCCTCGCCGGTTCCATGAACGTCGATTTGACCACGGATCCCTTGGGCACGGACAAGGACGGCAACCCGGTCTTTCTGCGGGACATCTGGCCGACATCGGCGGAAATCGCGGAGACCATCCGCCAGGCGGTGACCCTCGACATGTTCCAGAACCGCTACAGCGATGTGTTCGCCGGTGACGAGGAATGGAAACAGATTTCCGTCTCGGGCGGCCTCACCTATGGCTGGGACGGCAAGTCGACTTATGTTCAGCATCCGCCTTATTTCGAAGGGCTGCAAAGCCAGCCGGGCTCGATCCAACCGGTCGAGAACGCCCGCGTCATGGGCCTCTTCGGGGACAGCATCACCACCGACCACATCTCCCCCGCCGGTGCCATCAAGAAGGACAGCCCCGCCGGCCGCTATCTCATCGAGAACGGCGTGGAGGTGAAGGATTTCAACTCCTATGGCTCCCGCCGGGGCAACCATGAAGTCATGATGCGGGGCACCTTCGCAAACATCCGTATCAAGAATGAAATGGTGCCGGGTACGGAAGGCGGCATCACGGTTCACCAACCGTCAGGCGATCAGATGGACATCTATGATGCCTGCATGCGGTACAAGGGCGATGGTGTGCCGCTCGTCGTCTTCGCGGGCAAGGAATACGGCACCGGCTCCTCCCGGGACTGGGCCGCGAAAGGCACCAAGCTGCTGGGTGTGCGGGCGGTTATCGCCGAGAGCTTCGAGCGTATCCACCGTTCCAACCTCGTGGGCATGGGTGTGCTGCCTCTTCAGTTCAAGGATGGTGTGACCCGGAAGACCCTCGG
Organism: uncultured Alphaproteobacteria bacterium; assembly: GCA_964522525.1. GTDB lineage: Bacteria > Pseudomonadota > Alphaproteobacteria > JAJFIK01 > JAJFIK01 > CAYUYV01. The sequence goes on from CAZFWG010000092.1 coordinate 1,868, forward strand.
CCTGACGGGTCAGGAGACCGTGACCATCCAGGGCCTCGACGACGGTCTGCAACCGGCGGCGACCTTGACGCTTGTCATCACCTTCGCCGACGGCCGCATCGGACAGGTTCCCGTCCTGGCACGGATCGATACGGCGGATGAGCTCGACTATTTCCGCAATGAAGGCATTCTGAGCTACGTCCTGCGCAATCTGATGCAGGCCGCCTGACCTCCAAAAGTCAGAAAGCGTGGCGGTAAAGCCTTTTGCCGCCACGCAAATTTGTGATCCGCGCGTGTCTCAACTCCAACGATCGTGAGTGGCTGCCCACAGTCGGGGGTCTATATTGAGACCTATGATCACGAACCCGAAAAACACTGTCCGTCCGAATTCTGGACGATCCCTATTCCTCGCGGGAATAGTTTTCATGGGCGGATTCGCTTTGACGGCCCCCTTGCAACCATCAGCGCAAGCCCATGATCCGGCGTCGGCTTCCTCTTCCGCCCCCCAATCCCACACGGTTGTAGAGCTATTTACGAGCCAGAGTTGCACGATGTGCCCGCCGGCCGATGCTTTCCTCGTTGAGCTGGCCCAGGAAGACTCGCTCCTTGTGCTCTCCTATCACGTCACCTTGTGGGACTTCCTGGGCACGCCGGATCCCTTGTCGCGGGAAGAAAATTCCTATCGGCATCTTGTCTATAACAAGCGGTTGCGGGGTCGAAATCCCTTCACACCACAAATTGTTATCGACGGCATGGCGACGGAGCCGGGCGCACGACGCAACCGGATCCGTGGTGTTATCGGCAAAATACAGGAAATACATAAACACCAGGTGCCGCTTGTGCTTTCGTTGACCGAAGCCTCAGGGAGCGAACCAAGCCACCTCAGTGTGCGCATCGGCGATGCAACAGATCCCGCCAAGACCCAGGGGCGCGTTCTCGCCCTCGCCTATCGGACCCATCGGAATGTGCCCATACGGCGGAACTATGTGGCCGACTACGTCAACGCCGTCTATGCCATGGATGACTTGGGAGACTGGTCCGGTGAGGCGTTGGACCTGTCCGTGCCGATCCATCTTGAGGACACGACGCAACCCGATGGGATCGCCGTCCTGGTCCAAACTGTCGAGGACGGCGAAATATTGGGGGCAGGGCATGTCACGCTGACGGAACATCAGACCCAGTCCCGATAGGGCTTGTGGGGCGTCTTATTTCGGCTGGAGCGCGTCGGCCATCATGTTCTGGAGACGCCGGGCAAAATCGGCCGGATCGGTGATGCTCTCGCCCTGCTGAATACAGGCCTGGTCGAACAACAGCCGCGCCGCATCCTCCACCCGGTGGTCAATCCCCTGCTTCGCCTGCGCGGCAAGCGCCGAGATCAACCCATGCTTGGGATTGATTTCCAGAATACGACCGCTGGGCAGCGTGCGACCCGGATCCTGGGTACGGAGGATTTTCTCGATATGCATGTCGAGACCATGATCCTCCGCCACGAGACACACGGCACTCGTCGTCAGACGGTCGGAACGCCGGACATCCTGCACCGCATCGCCCAAGGTTTGCTTGATCCCGGCGATGAGCACGCCGAGGGCCGTATCGTCGCTTTCCTCCCCGTCCGCATCCGGCGTCTCCTTCGCGACCTTTTCCAGATCGGCCGCGCCCCGGGTCACCGACTGAAGCGGCTTACCTTCATAATCCGTCACGGCCGAGACCCAGAAGGCATCCACAGGATCGGACAGCAGGATGACCTCGATATCCCGCGCGGCAAAGCCCTCCAGATGGGGACTGGACGCCACGGCCTCCGTGCTTTCGCCGGTCACATAATAGATGGTGGTCTGATTTTCCTTGAGATCGGCCACATAATCCTTGAGAGACCGCAACCCGTCTCCCGATTTCGTCGTCCGGAAACGGATCAGGTCAAGGAGCAGGTCCTGACGCTCCCGATCTTCATAGAGACCTTCCTTGAGGACCTGACCGAAGGCCTCCCAAAAGGCCTGGTAGCGCTCCGCGTCCTTCTCCGCGACCGTCTTCAACTCGCCCAGAATCTTCTTGGTCAGGCTCGATCCGATCGCGCCCACAAGGGGATTGTTTTGAAGCATTTCCCGACTGATTGTGAGCGGAATATCGCTTGAATCGACCACCCCTTTGACGAAGCGTAGATAGGGCGGCAGGAACGGCGCTTCCGCCGTGATGAACACGCGCTGGACATAGAGTTTCACCCGTCCCGTGCGGTCCGCGTCGAACAGATCGAAGGGGCGCATCGTGGGAATGAACAGCAGGGCCGTGAACTCATGGCGGCCTTCCGCCCGGTAGTGGATGGTTGTCCAGGGCTCGTCATAACCATGGGCCACATGGCGATAGAACTCGGTATACTGTTCTTCCGTGATTTCCGATTTGGGGCGGGTCCAGAGAGCCTTGCCGTCGTTCAGGATTTCCTCGGTGGCTTCCGCGTCACCGGCCTCTTCCTGGTCGTCAGGTTTTTCCGTGGTCTGCAGGGAAATCGGGAAAGAAACGTGATCGGAATAGGTCTTCACGATCTGGCGCAGCTTCTGGGCATCGAGATAGCTCTCTTCGCCCTCCCGCAGATGGAGCGTCACCGCCGTCCCGCGCCCACTGATCAAGCCATCGGCCGTGTCTGCCGGGCTCACCGTGAAAGAACCCACCCCATCGGATTGCCAGATCCAGGTATCATCCTCCCCGGCCTTACGGCTCACGACACTGACCTTGTCGGCCACCATGAAAGCGGCATAGAAGCCGACACCGAACTTGCCGATCAGGCCCATCTCTCCGGCCTTGTCCTCCGCCAGAGCGGCCATGAAGGCATCCGTTCCGGAGCGGGCAATCGTGCCGAGATGGTTGATCAGGTCTTCGCGGTTCATGCCGACCCCATTGTCGGCAACGGTCAGGGTCTTCGCCGCGCTGTCGGACGCCAGGGCGATGCGGAAATCGGCGTCCTCGTCGGTCAGCTCGGGCTTGGTGAGGGCGAGATAGCGAAGCTTGTCGCAGGCGTCCGAAGCATTCGAAATCAGCTCACGGACGAAAACGTCCTTTTCCGAATAGACCGAATGGATCAACAGGCTCAAGAGGCGGGAAATCTCCGCCTGGAATTCATGGGTCTCGCCTGTCTTGGGGGTGTCTTGCACAGATTCTTTGGTCATTTTCCGAAGCCACTTCTCTCATGAGCGAATGGGAACACGCGGCTTGCCCGCGTGTCCCTCAAATTCTGCATTTCAAATGGGTTTTCGGCACGCCGACGTCCAGGGGGCCCATCGATCACTCTTCGGGATCTTCGGCGCTTCCCACATCGTCGGAACTTTCTTCGTCCTCAGGAGAAGCCTCGGCTTCCAGAAGGTCCTCAATGGACTTGGCCATTTGCTCCGCCTGGTAGGATGGCACCCGGAACGCCCGGCCCTTGGCCAGCCCATTGATCCGGTTCACCATGGCGCCCACTTCCGCGGAAATCGCGCCTTGCGGGGTTTGATCCTGGGTCGCCTCCACCGAGCCGACCTGATCGGCCTCGCCCGTCACACTTCCCGCCTCGCCGCTTTCGGTCGCGGCTTTGCCTTTCTCGCCTTCCGCGGAAACCAGGGGAGGCACGGCACGGGCCGAGAAGCTCAGCCAGTAATCCTCTTCCCCCGCCCTTTGCATCTGTTCCACGTCGATGACCAAACCATCGAAGGTCTGATAGGTGAACGTGCCCACAAAGGTGAAGACGCCAAGCGCATCCCGGGGCAGGACATCCTCGATATCGATATTCGTGATGGCCGTCGCGATGCCGTTGACGATATAGGGCTCGCGCAGGGTGCGCCCCTCCGGCAAGGGAGACAGGCTGTAATCCGCACTCTGCCGGTCGGGCAGTTGAAGCGTGAAGGGCTCCTTGGTCGCCAGAGTGATCTCGGTGCGGTGGATATCCTGTCTCGTGATCTCGAACAGCTGAGTATCGAGCCAATCGGCCACATCCATGTCCCGGGGCAGTTGACCGGAGACAAGCCAGGTCTGGTTGTCATCGATCCGGCGCACATGGAAACGGTCGCGGCCGGAGACCTCCCCCGTCTCGTCGGGCTTGCCCAAGAGCAGCCCCGCGAGCCGGTTGCCGGATTGATCCGAGAGGCTGATCCGGACGGATTTTCCACCCTGTTCCGGCGCTTCGAGATCGAGGAAACCGTGCCATTCCGGGTTGGCCGTTTTGGGCGTCAACGCTTGGAGACCCCGCAATCCTTCAAAAAGGGCCCGCAGGGGCCGCACGCTCGCTGGATAATTGTCCTTGTCCGGATGGCGCCACAGGCCGTCTTCGCCCCGCTCAAGCGTGATGGCACTGTCCGCATCGGCGAGTTCGATGCGCGTGACCGAGTCAAGCTGAGAGGTCAGCTCCGGGAAGAACGCGCCGGGGGTGTGCGTGGGGCCGGATCGTTCCACGCTGCTGTTTACAAAGAAGACCGCGATGGCCAGGGCCAGCACTGTCGCGCCGGCCAGCAGAATGACCATCCGCGTGCGTTGATCATAATGGCTCAGGAACCCCATCATTGTCAGCCTCCCGCCCGCAGCCGTTGTGCCCGTTTCTTCTGACGCCCCAGGGTCAGCATGACCGCGAGGCCGCCCAGAACCAGAGGAATCAAGCCGATATTGATGAAGGCCAGCCAGCTGCCCAAGGTTTCGATTTCCGAGCGCAACGAGCGCTGGACGTCCCGCAGCTGCCGCCGAATACGGATGGTTTCGCTGCGGAACTGATCGACCAGCGCCTGTTGCTCCGGATTGAGCAGCGCGACGGCATCCGCGTCGGCGGGATTACGCTGGCCTTGCAGTTCCGCGAGGCGGGCCTCCGTCGCCTCGAGTTCCCGGACCAGGAGTTGTTCCTGGGTCAGATAACGTTGCTCGGCCGCGCGACGGATGCTCTCGACCATGGTGAAGGGGCGCGTGCCGCTGGCGCGGGTGCGCAGTGAAATCAGATCGTTCGAGCCGGTCAGGTTTTCCACGGCGCCGATCACGAAATTCGCATTGTCGGCCTGGGGAATGGCGATGCGCTGCCCGAGAAAGTTCTGCTCCTGCACCCAGAGACGATCCTGGAACAGATCCGCATCCGCCACGACAATCACATTGATGGGACCGTCGGAAGCCGGACGATGCGCGGCCTGGGGATCATCCGCGTCCTCTTCGGGCGGCACCTCGCCCCGCGGGATCTCGCGGGCCGGCGGTCCGCTCGGGAAGGCGCTTTCGACTTCGCCGGTGATCCGTGCCGCCATGATGTAGCGCTCGCCCGTCGGCAGGATCTTGCGGATCAGTTCCTCCGGCGGGGGTTGCACGGAAACCTCGAGACTGTCGAGAAGCATGCTCTGGTCCGAAGAGGTGATCAGGGGACTGATCTCGGTTGGGGCGTCTTCCTTGATTTCCAGATAGCCGGACGTGGCGAGGTTCAGGACACCGATTTCGGCGGTCACCAGATCATCCTTCGCCACATTGTCCTGCTCGACACCGACAAAAATCGGATAGGGCAGCAGGATCTGGCGCCCCTGGACCTGGGCCGCCACTTCCCGCGCCAGACCCTTGTCGGCCACGACCTTGCTGGGGTCGTAGAGAACGCCCCAATGCTCAAGGAGCGGCCCGAGATCGGAACTCTGTTCAACCTGGCCCGGTTGGCCGGGCTGACCGCCGGGCGCGCTGAAGTTCGATTGCGGATCAACGAACACCAGCGCCCGCCCGCCCCGCAGGACAAACTGATCGATCGCGTAAAGGGATGTTTCACCCAAGGGCTTGGGGTGGGCGATCAGGAGAACGTCGACCGCGTCGGGCACTTCATAAAAATCGTCCTCAAGGGATTCGATCTGGAAGCGCTCGCTCAGCTGTTCATAAATCAGCATGGGGCGGGACAAACCCTGAAGGGCGGCCTGGATGCCGCCCGGCCCCGTTTCCAGAGGCAAGCCACTCAAGAGGCCGAGCACGGGCTTCTTGATCGTGCTCAGCTTATGGATCATCTCGGTCAGGTCATATTCAAGGAAGGGCGCGCGCTCCTGGGGAAAGAAGGGAATGATCTCCTTCCCGTCGATGGCATTCGTACCGACAAGTCCGAAGAAAAGCGATTCACCGCCTTGGGTCTGCGCCGCCGTCAAGCCATGGGCGCTCGCCAGATCTTCCTCATCCGTGAAGGGTTCGGGCTCGATGACGTCGAGGATCACCTTGCCCCGGGAGCGCGCTTCATATTCCTGAAGCAAATCCCGCACCCGGCCCGCATAGGTCCGGATGGAGGGATAATCGGCGCCGGTCTTTTCCGAATAGAAAAGCTGCAGCCGGACGGGTTCCTCAAGACCTCGGATAATGTTGAGCGTGCCGTCACTCAAGGTGAAGAGCTTGTTCTCGGTGAGATCGAGGCGGGCATGGCGCAGGCCCGTGTTGGCGATCAGGTTGACGGCGAGGAACAGGACAACAAGCAAGGCGATGGTCAGTGCCGCGGCCGTGCGCCGGTCGAGGCGCTGGACCCCCTCGTCTTTCGGCGATTGCGTCGTCGAACTCATGGCTTACCCTACCCGCTTCAGATCGATAATCAGAGTATTGATGGTCAGCCAGAGGAAAATCAGGCTGGCAAAGAAGATGGCGTCACGCATGTCGATGACGCCGTTGGTGATCGCCTCGAAATGGCCGAGAAAGCTGAACGAGGCGATGGTGTTGACGAGCGACTGCGGCGCCCAGCCGCTGAAGAAGTCGAGCACCAGCGGCAGCCCGCTCACCGTGAACAGGAAGCACACGACGACCGAGACGACAAACGCGATGACCTGGTTGTTGGTCATGGCGGAGATGCATGAGCCGATGGCGAGATAGCCCCCGGCCATCAGCAGGCTGCCCACATAGGAGGCCAGGATCACACCGTTGTCCGGACTGCCCAGAAAATTGACCGTGAGCCACATGGGAAAGGTCAGGCCGAGCGCGATGCCGGCGAAAGCCCAGGCGGCCAGGAACTTGCCCAACACGGTGGCCCAAGTGGGCACGGGCAGGGTCATCAGAAGCTCAAGCGTGCCCGTCTTTTGTTCCTCCGCCCAAAGACGCATGGAAATAGCGGGGATCAGGAAAAGATAGAGCCAGGGATGAAACGCGAAAAACGGTCCGAGATCGGCCTGTTCGCGTTCGTAAAAGCCGCCCAGATAGAACGTGAAGGCGCCCATGGTGAACAGGAAGATCACGATGAACACATAGGCGAGCGGCGTGGAGAAATATCCCATCAGCTCACGACGGAAAATGGGCATGACCTGTTTCATGAGTTTCCCTTCAGCTTGCGCTGGCCGTTTTCGCATCCGCCGCATGGGCGGCATCCGACGTGGTCACCTTGCGGAACACATCGTCAAGACGGCCCGGCTCCGCGTGGAGCGCCCGCGGTTCAATGGATTTCGCGGCAAGGGCCGCGTTCACGGGATCGATGAGATGAAGCTCGGGCTTTTTCGGGAACAGGGTCAGACGCGCGGTCCCATCCGCGTCCCGGTTGTCCTCGATGCTGCGCACCCCATCGACTTTTTTCAGAAGGACCTTGGCCTTGTCCGCATGGTCCGCTTCCAGAACGACCGTGACGGCGTTGTGGTAGCGCGACCGGGAGGTCAGTTCGCTCGGGGTCCCGTCCGCGACGATCCGTCCCCGGTCGATGATCATAGCCCGGGTGCAGACGGCTTCGACTTCCTCAAGGATATGGGTCGAGATGATGATCGCCTTGTCGGCGGACATCTCGGTGATCAGCCCGCGAACCGCATGCTTCTGATTGGGGTCGAGACCGTCGGTCGGTTCGTCCATGATCAGGACCGGCGGATCATGAAGAATGGCCTGGGCCAGCCCGACGCGCCGCTTGAACCCTTTGGACAGGGTCTCGATCGGCTGTTCCATCACATTGCCAAGCTGCGCCCGGTCGGCCGCCTTGTCGACTTTCCGGGCGATTTCGGGGCCCCGCGCGCCGCGCACTTCGGCGATGAAACTCAAATAGCTTCGGGGCGTCATTTCCGGATAGGCCGGCGCGCCCTCGGGCAGATAGCCGATGCGCTCCTGGGCCTCGATCAGGGAATCCCGGATATCAAATCCACAGACCCGGATCTGTCCGGCCGTGGGGGCCAGAAAGCCGGTGATCATTTTCATGGTGGTCGATTTACCGGCCCCGTTCGGCCCCAGGAAACCGAGCACCTCCCCTTTCGATACCGAGAAGGTCAACCCGTCCACGGCCCGAAAGGGACCAAAACATTTCTCGAGCCCCTCGATCTCGATCAATGGCGTCGTCATGGCCCACCCGTCCAACAAATGCAGAGGAAGCCCGCCTGCGAAAGCACGCGGGTCGTGTCTGTGCGTAAATAGAAAGACGTGCCGGAAATGACAAGCACCATTATGAAGCAAAGGGGGCTGTCCGCCCTTCATTACACGCGAAGCATCAGGCCACCATCGGCATTGAGGCCATGTCCGGTAATGAAAGCGGCGTCATCCGTGGTTAGGAGAAGGATGGCGCGCGCCACGTCAAGTGGCTCTCCAAGGCGCCTCAAGGCCGCTTTCTTGGCCCAGATGCCGGCGATCTCCTCATGGGCAAAACTGGCCTGGGTCATGCCCGTGCGAATGGCGCCGGGCAAAACATAATTCGCGGTAATCCCGAACTTGCCCAACTCCAACGCCAGGGTCCGGGTCAGGCCCGCGACCCCGGCCTTGGAGGCACAATAGGCCGCCAAACCATAGTCGGTGCCCTCCGCCATGACGGAAGCCACATTGACGATGCGACCGGCCGGCGCGTTTTTGAGATGGGGGATCGCCTCGCGGATCAGGCGGAAAGGCGCGCGCAGATTGACGGCCTGGACCCGGTCCCAATCCGTGTCCCCTGTCTCCTCCACGAAGCCGTTGAAAGCAATGCCCGCATTGTTCACGACGATATCGAGCCGGCCGAAGCGGGCGAGCGCCTGTCCGACAATGATGCCGGGGGCAGCCTCTTCCGTGATGTCCTGTTCCAGGGCCCAGACGGCCGGCTGGTCCGTGAAAAGCCGGCTCACCGCGCTGCCCGGCACATCGACCGCGACGACCCGCGCCCCTTCCGCCATCATGAGCGCCACCGTCGCTTCGCCAATCCCCGATCCGGCGCCTGTCACGATTGCCACCCGCTCCCTCAAGCGTTCCGTCATGTCTGCCTCCCTGCTTTCGGCTTGGTGCCATGCTCTGTCAAAGCGGGCCCATTTTTGATGGGATGTCATGACCCGCTTGATGTTTTGTTTGCGCGCGATCAGAGGGAAAACCGGCTTCCCCTTTTCCCGACATCGCTCCAAGACCCATGATGGCGGGGAATGGGCCGCGCTGACCAGCGGCAGGGCTTCTTTTCTGTCATCAGGATTTGGAAAGCGATGCGCCACGGGCACCAGCTGCGGAACGTTCCCCCGACCCTTTTCTCCTCCATCATCGGCGCGGGCGGGCTGGGTCTGGCCTGGCAGCAGGCGGGTCTCTATGCGGGGAGTGTCGGTCTGTCCGGTGCGGCCATGACGGTCGTGGCCGATGGCCTCCTGATCACGGCGGCCCTCGCTTTCGTGGCTTTTTTCGCGCTGTATGCCCTGAAGCTCATCATCCACCGCGATGCGGTTCTGGAGGACGCGCTCCATCCCGCCCAGGCCAATTTCCTCGCGGCCATTCCGATCGGCGCGATGATCGTGACCCAGGGGCTCGCCGTCCATGGGCCCACGCTCGCGGGCCATCTCTGGCTCACCGCGGCCCTTGGCCAGATCCTGGTTTCCCTCTACACGGTCATTCGCTGGATCAGTCAGGACCAGGATGTGCAACAGCTCAATCCGTCCTGGTTCATTCCCGTGGCCGGCAATCTGGTGGCGCCGGCGGGCGCCGTGATGGCCGGCATCCCGGAACTGGGCTGGTTCTTCTTCTCCGTGGGCGTCACATTCTGGCTGGTGCTGTTCGCGATCACCTTCTACCGCATCCTGTTCCACGATCCCTTGCCGATCGCCTCCTGCCCGACCCTGGCCATCCTGATCGCGCCGCCCGCGCTCGCCTTTGTCGCCTATACGGCCTTGAAAGACGGGCTCATCAACGACGTGTCGCGGATCTTTCTTTATGTCGCGGCTTTCCTGGCGGCCGTCGTTCTGGGCATGGCGCACCGGTTCTGGCGCTTGCCTTTTTCCTTGAGCTGGTGGGCCTACACCTTTCCCCTGGCGACGCTGACCTCGGCGTTTTTCATTTTTGCCCGCGCCACGGGGTTCGGGATCGTGCCGTGGATCGCCGTCGCGAGCCTCACTTTGGCAACCCTGGTGGTCGGCTTGACCGCCGGTCTGACGGTCCGGGCCGCTTTGGCCGGTACCTTGTTCGAGCCAGCCATGGAAATGGAGGAAACCCACGCGGCCTGACGGCCCGTGTTGGCGCAAATTTGTGGATTTTGGGGGAGAAAGGGGTGTTGGCGGCCCGACCCAGAATTAATGACATCCCGGTGGGGGCTGGGGGGCTGAGATTCAAGGCCGGAATATCTGCCGAGCCGCACCGCCAACGCTTAGGATATTGGTTGGCGTTTGGGGCACGTCCGGGGCTGGAAAACGACCATTTCGTGACCCGCCTAACGGCTCCGAGAGAACGGGGTTATTGCGCGCCCGAAGCTTGTCCGCACCCGGTTCTGCTAAAGCGGATCCACACACCACGCCTTTGGGGTCTTGGAGGCTCTGGCCGATATTGCGCGCCGCCCACGAAGGCGTCATGGTGATGAGGATGGAACCAACCGATGAGTCCCAACCGGTCGGGACCCCGGCGACCGGCCGCACCGCATCCGTGTCCCCATCTTCGGGACCCAAACCCTCCTCACGTGCCGCTCCTGAACGCGTCTTTTTTCAGCGCCAGGAACTCGACGCCATTCTGCGCATCTATGGACGCATGGTGGCGGCGGGGGAATGGCGCGACTACGCGATCGACGGCACGCGGGAGGCCGCCATTTTCAGCGTCTATCGCCGGGCCAGCGAGCGCCCGCTCTACAGCATTGAAAAAAGACCGAAACTCGCCCGGCGTCAGGGTGCCTATGCGGTCATATCGACCACGGGCCTCATCCTGCGGCGGGGCCATGATCTTGCCGCCGTGCTCAAGGTCTTCGAGCGCAAACGATTCCGGATCGTGGATTGAGCGGATCGCTCGGCGCGCTTACTCGCCCGTTTGAGCCTTGATTTGGGAAGGTGCCCCGTTCCGGGAAAGCGCCTTGAGCTTGGCATAATACTGAACGGCCGGCGCCGCCGGAGACAGGGGACGATCCTGATCGAAGGCCACGCTGATGCCCCCTTGGGACGCGGGCGGGGCATTGCTGACGACCACGGTCTCAAAGCGATTGAGCAGCTCATCCCGGATGAAAGTGAAGACATCCGTCACATATTGCGCGGTCACCCCGCCCATCCGGAACGACGTGTCCAGAACAAGGTCCCGGTCCTGATCGAGATAGCCACGGCCGAAAAGATAAGTGCCGTGATACCGGTTGGCCAAGTCGATGGCCTCGACGCCGTAAGGTCCCTTGTAGAAACTCACGACATTCACCGTGCGGCATAACTGCTCCGCCTCTTCGCCTTCGCAGTCATAGCTGGTCATTACGAATGTCCGCTGGCCATGAACCACCACCACGACCGGCGTCTTTTCGACATATTGGAGTTCGGCTCTTTCAAAGAAAAGACCGGCCAGATCCTTCAGGAAGGGACCGTTGAAACCGGGCAGGACCTGAGTGGGATCCGATTGGGCCTGCGCCGGCAGGGCCAACGCAAAAAAAGCGGTGATAACCACCGCGATCCTTTTCATGGTCGCTGCAAGCATCTTCATTGCCCTTCCCCCGCCTTTTCCTGTGGGCGCGGCCCGACAGCCGCACCCTTCAACGCCGACGGCGTCAATAGCTCGTGATGAGACTGTCCGGCTCCTCGTCGGACGCCCCCGGCGGCGGTTCCAGACTGCCCTTGATGCCACAGGCCGCGACCAGGAGCGCCAACGCGGCGGCCGACAAAACACGCCGCCATCCTCTGTGTTCGGACATGAACCTCACAACCCTTCCAGAAGACCCGCGGGCGCGTGACCCTCGGCCAAATCCGCATCGACGCGCGCCGTGCCCAGCCGGTCCAGCCACCAGGAGATCTGGTCCATCACCGCCGTGGGCGCCGTGCCGCCGAAACTGACCCGGCTCGCAACCGAGTTTTCCACGCTGAGCACGGAAAAGACATCTTCCGTGATGCGGGGGTCAATGGCCTGAAACGCATTCAACGGCAGATCCGACAGCTCACATCCCCATTCATCGGCCCGGGCCACGATCTGACCCGTGACATGGTGGGCCTCCCGGAAGGGAAGCCCCAACACCCGCACGAGCCAATCCGCAAGATCCGTCGCCGTCGCATGGCCAAGCCCCGACGCACGGCGCATGGCATCCGCCTTGACCTCAAGGCTTTCCATCATGCCCGTCATCACCCGCAAGGCCAAGGCATAGGAATCGAGCCCGTCAAAGACGGCTTCCTTGTCTTCCTGCATGTCCTTGGAATAGGCGAGCGGCAGGCCCTTCATGACCATGAGCAGGGTCTGGAAGGACGCCCCGATCCGCCCGGTCTTGGCACGGATCAATTCCGCCGCGTCCGGGTTGCGCTTCTGGGGCATGATCGAGGAGCCGGTGGAGAAACTGTCGGGCAAGCCCACAAAGCCGAAAATCGGCCCGGACCAGATCACGATCTCCTCCGCGAGACGCGACAGGTGCATCGCCGCAATCGAGGCGGCGGCCAAGGCCTCCAGGGCGAAATCCCGGTCGGCCACACTGTCGAGGGAATTGCGGGTCGGTCCATCGAAGCCGAGGCCCTGGGCCGTCATGTGACGGTCGATGGGAAAGGAAGTGCCCGCCAGCGCCGCCGCACCCAGGGGACACTCGTTCAGCCGGCGCCGGGCGTCGGCAAAGCGGCTGCGGTCCCGTGCCGCCATTTCCACATAGGCAAGGCAGTGATGGGCGAAGGTCACGGGCTGGGCGGGCTGCAGATGGGTGAAGCCGGGCATCACCGTTTCCCGGTGATCGGCCGCCAGATCAAGCATCACGGCCTGGAAGCGGGAAAGCGCGCTATCGATCTCATCCAGCCAGTCCCGCACCCACAGTTTCAGATCCGTCGCCACCTGGTCGTTGCGGGACCGGGCGGTATGGAGCCGGCCTGCGGGCACGCCGATCAGGTCGGCGAGGCGCCCTTCCACATTCATGTGGATGTCCTCAAGGACCCGCGAAAACGTGAACTGTCCGGCCCGGATTTCCTCAAGGATCTGGGTCAGACCGTTTTTGATGGCGCGTGCGTCATCGGCGGTGATGATGCCGCAGCGGGCCAACATGTCCACATGGGCCTGGGATCCGGCGATATCCTGTTCCGCGAGGCGCTTGTCCACATCGATCGAGGCGTTGATGTCCTCCATCATGTCGGAAGGGGCCGCCGCGAAACGTCCTCCCCACATGACATTGGCGGGCGTGACCGATGCGGCATCGGGTGGGGAAGCGGGCTTGGTCATCGCGCTACTCGTCCTTTCTTGATCTGCGATCTGTCCCGACGATAGGGTCTGGCGCACTCAACGGAGATTTTTCCATGGCGCGCTTCAAATTGTTCGGTTTCATGGCTCTCGCCGCCGCCGTCGGATTCGGCGCCGTGATCATCACGAGCGCCTTCTTGAAGGCGCCCGGTGGCGGTGATCACGCCCTGGCGGCGGGCGATGTGGCCGGGTTCCTGTTCAGTGAACCGCCCACCACCATGAAACCGGTCAACTTCCTCGATCCGGAAGACCGGGAGATCACCCTTGAAGACTTCAAGGGCCGGACGATCCTCCTCAATCTTTGGGCGACATGGTGTGCGCCCTGTATCGAGGAATTGCCCACCCTGGACGCTCTTCAGGCCGATCTCGGGTCCGATGGGTTCGAGGTCGTGACCATCAGCATAGATCGGGGCCGTCCCGACAAGCCACGGGATTTTTTTACGCGTTTGGGGGTCACCCATTTGAAGCTGTATCGGGACCCAAGCGGCAAGATCGGTCTGGGGCTCAAGGCCCATGGTCTGCCCACGACGCTTTTGATCGACCCGAAAGGTCGTGAAATCGGGCGCCTCGTGGGCCCGGCCGACTGGAATGCCGAGGACGCCAAAGCGTTGATCCAAGCGCATCTGCCGGCGCAGGACCCGGCCGGCTGACCGGCGCGGTCAGGCCCAGTCCCTGGTGATCGCCTCCGCCTGCGCCCGGCGTCGTGTCACGCGCTCCAGCGAGATCTGATCGATTCGGGCACGGATGGCTTCGGGCGCCGTTTCCGGGCGCCCGGCGTCAAATGGCGGCGCAGGCGCGTATTCGAGGGTAAGTTGAATGCCCTGGGCCACGGCCTCGCCCTTGAGCTTCCCAACCACATGGAGGGCGAAGTCGATGCCCGCCGTGACACCACCGCCGGTGATCACGTGGCCGTCCTCGACCACGCGCCCCGGATCCGGAATGGCCCCATAGAGGGCCAGAATGTCCCGGGCGGTCCAATGGGAGGTGGCCCGCTTGCCCTTCAGGAGACCGGCGGCCCCCAGAATGAGCGAGCCCGTGCACACAGAGGTCAGCCAGGTCGCCGCCTGCCCGGCCCGCTCGACGAAAGCCAGGGTCTCCGGGTCATCGATGACGTCGCTTTCGCCAGGACCGCCAGGCACGCAGAACAAATCAAAGTCGGGGGCCGAGGCAAAATCCGTCGTCGGGGTGAGCGAGAGGCATTCATGGTCGGGCACCGGATCCAGGGTCTTCGCGACCAGATGGACCTCAAAACCGGGCGTGCGTGTGAAAACCTGATAAGGCCCGATCAGATCGAGCACCGTCAGGTTCGGAAACAACAAGAGGCCGACACGGAAGGGATCCGGTACATCACTCACGGCACATCACCTGCTTCTGGAGAAATCGTCGACCGCCAGCCGCTTACCGCGTGGGGACGGGCTCCTCGCCACGATAGTCGTAGAAACCCCGCCCCGTCTTGCGGCCGAGCCAGCCCGCCTCGACATATTTCACAAGCAGCGGACAGGGGCGGTATTTG
>CAZFWG010000093.1:0-16776 GCA_964522525.1 uncultured Alphaproteobacteria bacterium
ATTTCCTGTTCGCCACGACGCGGGAGCAGCTCGACTTTCTGCGCTTTCCGCTCGGGGGTCTGCACAAGCATGAGACCCGTGCCCTGGCGTCAAAGCTCGATCTCGCGGTTGCCGACAAGCCCGACAGCCAGGACATTTGTTTTGTCCCCACAGGGAAATATACCTCCGTGATCGAACGGTTGCGCCCTGGCGCAGCGGAGCCGGGGGATATCGTGCATCTCGATGGCCGGGTGCTGGGCCGCCATGAAGGCATCATCCATTTCACCGTCGGTCAGCGCCGGGGGCTCGGCGTGGCGACCGGTGATCCCCTTTTTGTCATTGGGGTCGATGCCGCGACGCGGCAGGTGCTCGTGGGGCCGAGGGAGGCTCTGCTCGCCCGGGAAATCAAGGTCCGTGATGTCAACTGGTTGGGGGACGGTGCAATTGAGGGCACGGTCTGCGCCGTCAAGGTGCGCTCCACACGGCCCCCGGTTCCCGCGCGCCTGACGCAGACGGATGAGGGCGTCAGCATTCTCCTGGACGAAGGAGAGGAGGGCGTGGCGCCGGGCCAAGCGGCGGTATTCTATGCCGGGCCCGACAACGGCCGTGTTCTGGGCGGCGGGTGGATCACCGAGGCGGTGAGCGCCTATGACCATCCGCCCACCGCGTAACCAGACCTCTTCCTAGGCGACTTCGGGCCGCTGCTGGAAAGCCGGATCCTCCCCGGCCGTGCCCACATGCTCGACCACGGCCCGGGTCACATCAGCGGTGCCATGGCTGCCGCCGATGTCCCGGGTGCGGATGCCTTGTGTGATCGCAGCGTCCACGCCTTTCTCAATGACCCGGGCCTCATCCTCCAGATTGAAGCTGTGGCGCATCATCATCGCGGCACTGAGAATGGCGCCGATCGGATTGGCGACCCCTTGGCCCGCGATGTCGGGCGCGGAACCGTGAATGGGCTCATAAAGGCCCGGCCGGTCCGGCGCGCCGAGGGAGGCGGAGGGCAAGAGCCCCATGCTGCCCGCCAGCATGGACGCCTCATCGGTGAGGATGTCGCCGAACATGTTCTCCGTGACCATGACGTCGAAATCCGCCGGCCGGTTGATCAGATGCATGGCCGCCGCGTCGACCAGGAGCGTCTCCGCCGTAAGATCCGTATAGTCCGCCGCCATGATTTCGTCGGTCACCTGACGCCACAGACGGCTGGTTTCCAGCACATTGGCCTTGTCGACGCTGGTCAGTTTCCCGCGCCGCCGCCGGGCGAGATCGGCGGCAAAGCGCACGATACGGACGATCTCCTCCCGGGTATAAAAGCAGGTGTCATAGGCCCTGTTATAGTCCCGGCTCTTGTCCCCGAAATAAAGGCCGCCCGTCAGCTCCCGGACGACGACGAGGTCGACGCCCCGCAAGCGGTCGGCCTTGATCGGCGAGCCGTCAAGCAGATCCGGATGGGGCCGGACCGGGCGGATATTGGCGAAAAGGCCGAGTTCCTTGCGCAAGCCCAGAAGGCCCTGCTCCGGACGGGGATTGGCCTTCTCCCATTTGGGACCGCCCACGGCGCCAAGCAGAACGGCGCCCGCGCCCCGCGCCGCTTCCGCCGTGGCTTCGGGCAGGGGCGGCAGGCCGGCATCGATCGCCGCGCCGCCGATCAGATGTTCCTGGATCGCCAAGTCATGTCCGAACCGGCTGGCGACCGCCTTCAGGACCGCGCATGCGGCCTCGCCGACTTCCGGCCCGATACCATCGCCGGGCAGATAGGTGATTGAGAGTCTCATGGGTGGTGTGCCTCATATTGGCTGATGGCGTCGCTATGGCTCATCAGAAATCCAAGTTGATCCGTCCCGGACAAAAGGCAGTGGCGCGCAAAGGGATCGACCCTGAACGGGATCGGGTGTTCATCGCCCATGCTGATGGTCTGGGTCTCCAGATCGACCGTCAGCGGGGTTTCCGCCGATTGGGCGAGCCGGGCGTGTTCTTCTTCGCCGAGAACAATGGCGAGCAGGCCGTTCTTCAGGGCATTGTTGCGAAAGATATCCGCGATTTCCGTGCTGATGACAACTTGGAAACCGAAATCGAGAAGGGCCCAGGGCGCGTGTTCCCGGGAGGAGCCGCAGCCGAAATTGCGTCCCGCCACAAGAATGCGTCGCTCCCGCACCCAGGGCTCATTGAGGACCGCATCGGGTTTGGCGTCCCCGTTGGGCTCGAAGCGCCAATCGTGGAATGCGTGGGCCCCGAGGCCGTCCCGGTTGGTCGTCGTCAAGAACCGGGCCGGAATGATTTGATCCGTATCGACATTTTCGACGTCCAGAATGAAGGCTTTTGACGTGATGCGGTTAACGGCTTGTTGCTGGGTTTCAGGCGACATGGGCATTGTCTCCCTGCTGGCTCGGATCCATCCGGCGCGGATCGGCGATGCGCCCGGCGAGGGCCGCCGCCGCCGCGGTGGCGGGACTGGCCAGAACCGTGCGGGCGCCCTTGCCCTGGCGTCCGGCGAAGTTTCGATTGGAGGTGGAGACCGCAAGCTGACCGCCTTCCACCTGATCGCCGTTCATGGCAATGCACATGGAGCATCCGGCCTCGCGCCATTCGGCCCCCGCAGCCCTGAAGACCGTATCAAGACCTTCCGCTTCCGCCTCCCGTTTCACATTCTCCGATCCGGGAACGACCAGCATGCGCACGCCCGGGTCGATCTGGCGGCCCCGCAAGACATCAGCGGCCTCCCGAAGGTCGGACAGCCGCGAATTGGTGCAGCTGCCGATGAAGACCACATCAACCGGTTTGCCGATCAGGGGTTTGCTCGGCTCCACTTGCATATATTCAAGGGCATTCCGTTCCGCCGCGTCACGCGGCGGGGGCACCGGTTCGTCAATGGCAATGCCCATGGCCGGGTTCGTGCCGTAGGTCACCATGGGTGCGATGGCGCCGCCGTCGAGGACCACCGTTTCATCGAAGGCCGCGCCGTCGTCGGAATGCAATGTCTGCCAATGGTCGATGGCGCGGTCCCAGGCCTCTGCGCTGGGGACATGGGGCCGGCCCTTCAGCCAGCGGACGGTATCCTCATCCGGGGCGACCATGCCGGCGCGTGCGCCCCCTTCGATCGTCATGTTACACAAGGTCATCCGCCCTTCCATGGTCAAGGAACGGACGGCCTCCCCCTGATATTCCACGACAAAGCCCGTTCCGCCCGCGACGCCGATCTTGCGGATGATCGCGAGGATCATGTCCTTCGCGGATATGCCGGGGGCCAATCGTCCATCCACGCGAATGGCCATCGACTTGGCCTTGCGTTGGAGAAGGCATTGGGTGGCCAGGACATGACCGACCTCGGTCGTCCCGATCCCGAAGGCCAGGGCACCGAAGGCGCCATGGGTACTTGTGTGGCTGTCGCCGCAGACAACGGTCATGCCCGGCTGGGTCAGGCCCTGTTCCGGCCCGATGACATGGACGATGCCCCGATTGGGACTGGCGAAACCGTAAAGGGAAATACCGTAGTCGGCGCAATTACGTTCCAGGGTCTCCACTTGGGCCTTCGCGGCCGGTGTCGCAAAGGGCCGCTCGCCCGTTGCCGTGGGCGGCAATGTGGGCGTGGAGTGATCCATGGTGGCGAAGGTGCGATCGGGTCGGCGGACCTTGAGATCACGACGGCGCAGCTCATCAAAGGCCTGAGGCGAGGTGACCTCATGGATCAGATGTAAGTCGATATAAAGCAGCGCCGGATGATCGTCGGTTTCGGCAACGACCAGATGATCATCCCACACCTTGTCATAAAGGGTGCGGGGCCGATCCGGAGAAGAAGGCGTTGTCATGGGGTCATCTCTCCTGATCAGGCATGGACCGGCTCGGGAGCCGCCCGCTGGGTCACCGCCGGTCGTCGTTCCCGTCGATCAATCTGATTGACCACATTGATCACGGCCAGGACGGTCGCCATCACGGGGTCCGCATGGGTCGCGCTGCTGGTCAGGTGGGTCCCGTCGAAGCGGATGCCGATATCGGACACGGTCACGGGCGGTTCGTCATCTTCGGTCCGCACCAGACGGGAGGCGAGACGATCCAGCGTGATGTTGAGGTCGGTGATGCGCGCGATGGCGTCGACGGCCGCGTGAACGGCGCTCGCGCCCACGGCGCTGTCCCGGTGGCGAATGCCGTCGGGATCGACGAGTTCCACGGTCGCCTGCGGGCGATGGACCGTGCCGGCCGCGCAATCAAGGGCCACCAGTTCCCAACATGTGGTTCGTGTACCCCCACATTCGACCAGGAGCGCTTCGAGATCCGTGTCCAGGACCTCCTTTTTTGCATCCGCCAGATCCTTGAAGGACACAAAGACCGATTTGAGCTCATTGTCCGACAGGGCAAAGCCCAAAGCCTCGCAGCGCGCCGACAGGGCGTGCTTGCCGGAATGCTTGCCCAGCACCAGCGCGGAATCGGACAGGCCGACATCCTCAGGCTTCATGATTTCATAGGTTTCCCGATTGGCCAGGATGCCGTGTTGGTGGATGCCCGCCTCATGGGCAAAGGCATTGCGTCCGACCACGGCCTTGTTCCGGGCCACCGAATTGCCGGTCATGTCGCACAGCAGAGTGCTGGCCGCGTGGAGTTCGCGGGTCTCGATCCTGGTCTCGAGGCCGAACAGGTTCCGGCGAACCTTCAGGGCCATGACGGCCTCCTCCAGGGAACAGTTGCCTGCCCGTTCGCCGATCCCGTTGATCGTGCATTCGATCTGGCGGGCCCCGGCGCGCAGGGCCGCGAGACTGTTGGCAACGGCCATGCCCAGATCATCGTGGCAATGGGTGCTGAGCACCGCCTGATCGATATTGGGGATTTCTTCCTTGAAGAACCTGAAGAGGTCGTAGATCTCCGCCGGTGTCGTATATCCCACCGTATCGGGAACATTGACGGTCGTGGCCCCGGCATCGATGACGGCCTCGATCACTTCGGCCAGGAAATCACGTTCCGTGCGGATGCCATCCTCGGGCGAGAATTCGACATCGTCGGCCCATTGGCGGGCCTCCTTGATGGCCGCTATCGCCGCCTGCAAGACCTGGGACCGGGTCATCTGGAGTTTATGTTCCCGATGGATCGGGCTCGTCGCCAGAAAGACGTGAATGCGTCTGCGCGGCGCCGGCTGGAGGGCCTGACCGGCCTGGCGGATGTCGCTCTCGCTCGCCCGCGCCAGACTGCAGATTGTCGGTCCGGAGATCTCCTGGGCAATGCGCTTGACCGCATCGAAATCGCCGGGGGAGGCGGCGGCGAAACCGGCCTCGATGACATCGACTTTGAGGGCTGCAAGCTTCCGGGCCATGGTCAGCTTCTGGCTGACCGTCATGCTGTAGCCGGGGGATTGTTCCCCGTCCCGCAAGGTGGTGTCGAAGACAATGACATTGTCTGCCGGCGCAACCGGCATGGTTACGTGATCCTGGCTCATTGGGGTTCTCCATGGGATCGAACGGATGTGACCTTGGTGACGTCCATCAGACGCATGATCTGACGGCTGAGAATATCGACGGAGCGCGCATCATCCCTTGGGATGACGGAAATCGTCATCTCCGCGGCGCCCGCCGAGATCATCGGCATGTTGATGGCGCCCACGGCATAGCCGCGCTGTTCGATGAGCCCGATAATTCGGCGCAGGAAACCCTCGGTCGGATTCAGGTGAATGCTGAGAGTTTGGGTCATGGTCAGCCCTCCATCATGGCAGTGTTCGATTGGCCCGGCGGCACCAGCGGCCAGACATTTTCCTTGGGATCGATCTTCACATGCATCAAGACGGGCCCGTCCGTGTTCAACAGACGGGTGATGCCGTCGGCAACCTCGTCGCGCGCCGAGATCGAGAAGGCCTCGACGCCGAAGGCCTGGGCGACTTTCGCGAAATCCGGATTGTCCGAAAGGTCGACTTCAGAGTAGTTCTCCTCGAAGAAGAGCTCCTGCCACTGACGGACCATGCCGAGCGCGGAGTTGTCGAGGAGCACGATCTTCAAAGGGATGCCGTAGCGATTCAGGGTCGCCAGTTCCTGGATGTTCATCATGATGGAGCCATCGCCCGTGACGGTCACGACGCAGGCATCCGGTTCGGCCATCAGGGCGCCAATGCCGGCGGGCATGCCGAAGCCCATGGTCCCGAGGCCACCAGAAGTCAGGTGGGCCTGGGGGCGGACGAACCGGCAATGCTGGGCCACCCACATCTGGTGCTGGCCCACGTCACAGGTGGCAATGAACCGGTCGCCCGCCATCTCCGACAACATCTTGAGCAGGGCGGGGGCATAGATCCCGGTGCCCGGCGCGTCATACCGCCAGGCATGGGTGGCCTTTTGCACCGTCAGATGGGTGCGCCAGGCATGGATGTCCAGATGATGGGGGGAGAGATGATCCAGGACCGGACCCAGATGCCCGACGATCCCCAGATCAGCACTCTTCAGTTTGCTGATCTCTGCCGGATCCGCGTCGATATGAATGATCCTGGCATTGGGCGCGAAACTGTCCAGCTTGCCCGTCGCGCGGTCATCGAAGCGGGCGCCGCAACAGATCAGAAGATCACAGTCCTCGACCGCATGGTTGGCGGTCTTCAGGCCATGCATGCCCAGCATGCCGAGAAAGGCTGGATGATCCGTGGGCACGGCCCCCAAACCCTTGAGGGTTGCCACGACAGGCATGCCGCTGCGGTCAACGAGATCCCTCAAGGCGCGTTCCGCACCGGCGATGCCGACACCACCGCCCACATAAAGCAGGGGTTTCTCCGCCTTGCTGATCAGGGCATTGGCGGCGGCGATCTGCGCGGCATCGATTTCGACCACGCTGTCCCGGTCCGTGTCGGCGGATCGGGGTGTGGCGACCAGGGTGGCGGCCATGTCCTTGGGCAGATCAATCAGCACCGGCCCCGGGCGGCCCGACAGGGCAATCTCGAACGCCTCGGCCACGATGCGGGGAATGTCCGCCGCGTCACGGATGATGAAGCTGTGTTTGACGATCGGCAGGGTGATTCCGAAAATATCGACTTCCTGGAACGCATCCGTGCCCATGAGCGGCGTTGCGACCTGGCCCGTGATCGCCACCAGGGGCACGGAGTCGAGAAAGGCGTTGGCAATGCCCGTCACGAGATTTGTGGCGCCCGGTCCCGACGTGGCGAGGCATACACCGACCTTGCCCGACACGCGCGCATATCCGTCGGCGGACAAAGCAGCGCCTTGCTCGTGCCGGGTCAGGATATGGCGCAGTTTGGACCCGACAAGCGCATCATAGACCGGCATGATGGCGCCGCCCGGATACCCGAAGACAACATCCACGCCCTGGTCCTCAAGCGCCTGGACGAGGAGACGGGCTCCACTCACATGGTTGCTCGTGTTCTGGGGTGCCCTCGCAACGGTTGGACTTGCGGGGGGCGCATCGTTGGACACAGGGGTTTGAGCGATCATGGGACTGACCGATGGGTGCTCAATCGTCTGGTTGGGGCGGGCCATCATGATATCCATCAGCCAATATTTTTCGGGGTGTTCAGCCAGGACATTCGCTCGCGCATCCGCGCGCCCACCGCCTCTATGGGATGGGCCTTGTCCTGATCGAGCATGCGCTGATAGCGGGGCAGGCCGGCCTGGTTTTCCAGGATCCAGTCCCGGGCGAAGCTGCCGTCCTGGATGGCGGCCAGGACTTCTTGCATGCGCGCGCGGGTTTCTTCATTGATGACCTTTGGCCCACTGACGAGATCGCCATATTTGGCGGTCTCACTGATGAAGTCATGCATCTTGGAGATGCCGCCCTCATAGAGTAGATCGACGATCAGCTTGAGTTCATGGAGGCATTCGAAATAAGCGACTTCCGGCTGATAGCCCGCCTCCACCAGGGTCTCGAAACCCTGCTGCACGAGCGCCGTCGCGCCGCCGCACAACACGGCCTGTTCACCGAACAGATCGGTCTCGGTTTCCTCGGCGAACGTGGTGTCGATAACGGCCGCCCGCGTCCCCCCAATGCCATGGGCATAGGCCATGGCCGTGTCGGCCGCGCGGCCCGTGGCATCCTGTTGGACGGCGCGCAGGCAGGGAACGCCCCGACCGAGCTGGTATTCCCTGCGCACCAGATCACCCGGGCCCTTCGGCGCGATCATGATCACATCCGTGTCCTGGGGCGGATGGATGCGACCGTAATGGATCGTAAATCCGTGGGCGAACAGGATGGTATCGCCGGCTTCGAGGCCGGGCCGCACCGCCTCCTCGAAGATCTGTTCCTGCGCCATGTCGGGAACCAGCATGGCGATGAGCCGCGCGCCCCGGGCCGCCTCCGCCGGAGAAGCGACGCGCAACCCGTCTTGTTGGGCGCGATGCCAGCTCGGGCCCCCTTCGCGCACGCCGACGGTCACGGCACAGCCGCTGTCATGGAGGTTGAGGGCATGGGCGCGACCCTGGCTGCCATAGCCGATCACGGCTATGGGCTGGGTGCGGAAGGTTGTCATGTCAGGTTCTGGCTGGGTTTGCATGAACGGGTTCTCCTGGACGGGATGAAGTTTCGTTTTGGGTTGTCGGGAATCCGGTCACGGCGCCTTCCGAGGCGGACGCCACGAGCCGGGCATATTTCGCAAAGGCACCCCGGGTGTAGCGGGGCGCGGGCGGGGTCCACCCTTGCGCCCGGGCTGCCAAATCCGCATCGACACTGATGGTCCGGGCATCCACATCGATCCGGATGGCGTCACCGTCCCGCACGAAGGCGATGGGGCCGCCATGGGCCGCTTCGGGCGCCACATGGCCGATCATGAAACCGTGGGTCGCGCCGGAGAACCGGCCATCGGTGATCAGGGCGACGGAATCCGACAGGCCGCGCCCGACAAGGGCGGCCGTGACCGCCAGCATCTCGCGCATGCCGGGACCGCCGGCCGGTCCCTCATAGCGGATGATGACCACGTCGCCGGCCTGGATGCGCCCCTGCTCGACGGCCTCAAAGGCGGCTTCCTCCCGATCGAACACGCGGGCCGGGCCCTCAAAGCTGGCGTGTCCGTGTCCGGAGAGTTTGACGACGCAGCCCTCCGGGGCCAGGGCGCCATACAGGATGCCGAACCCGCCCCGGGGTTTCAGGGGATCGGCAACGGTGCGCACGACCTGTTGCTGTGGGTTCTCCTCGGTGGCCTCACATTCCGCGAACAGGCTCTTTCCCGAAACGGTCGGCATATCGTTGAGGAGGCCCGCCTCCCTCAGCCGGCGTCCGATCAGGGGCGTGCCGCCGGCTTCGAAGAGGTCGGGCGCGGCGAAGCGGCCACCGGGCTTGAGATCGGCGATGACCGGCGTTTCCCGGGAGGCCGTATCGAACTCGTCGATGGTGAAGGGGATGCCGGCTTCCCGGGCGATCGCCAGCAGATGAAGCACGGCATTTGTGGATCCGCCCGTGGCGGAAACGGCACGGGCGGCATTTTGGAGGGCGGGTCGGGTGATGAATGTATGGGGCCTGGCATCGGTGGCGACGAGATCCATGACCATGCGGCCGCAGGCCTGGGCCGCGTCCGGCTTTCGTTCATGGATTGCCGGAACATCATTGACGCCCATGGGCGACAGGCCCAGAAAGCTCAGCGCCATGGCCATGGTATTGGCCGTGAACTGACCACCACAGGCCCCGGCGCCGGGGCAGGCGTGACGTTCGATGGCGGACAGATCCTGTTCGGTGATCCGCTTGGCGGCACAGGCGCCCACGGCCTCGAACACATCCTGGATGGTCAGGTCCTTGTCGTCATAGCGACCGGGCATGATGGAGCCGCCATAGAAAACGAGGCCGGGGCAGTCGAGGCGGGCCAGCGCCATGGCGGCCGCCGGAATGGTCTTGTCGCATCCAACCAGGATGACGAGGCCGTCAAGGCTGTGGCCCCGGGTCACGAGTTCGATGGAATCGACAATGGTCTCGCGGGACATCAGCGAGGCGCGCATGCCCTCCGTTCCCATGGAGATGCCGTCACTGACCACGATGGTGTTGAAATCGACCGGCGTGCCGCCCGCTTCGCGAATGCCGTCCCGCACGGGCTGAGCCAGCGCGTTCAAATGCATGTTGCAGGGCGTGACCGTCGTCCAGGTGTTCACCACGCCGATGATTGGTTTGGCCATGTCCGCATCATTGAGACCCGTGGCCCGCAGCATGGCCCGGGCGGGCGCGCGGGCGGGGCCTTTCTTGATCGCATCGCTGTTGAGGTCTCGGGTCATGGTTTGTTTTGTCTTTCCGGTTCTTGTGAGTGGCGTTTGGGCATCAAAAAACCCCGCCTCCGTGTCTCGGAGCGGGGTTGGTTTCGACCTTGGTGACTTGCGTCATCTCATGGCGAACCGCCCCCGATCCTAAGAAGGAGTACGAGGCCGAGGAGGCTAATAATGAGGGTGTTCAGGCCGGCGACCGGGCACACCGATAGCGCGCGAGGGGCAATAAGCATCCCCTGTGCGGCAGAGCTATGATCTGTCGGTCGTGACATGGGTCAAAACGATCCAATTCGTGGTGCGAACGCTATGAAGAAACCGGATTGCGCTTCCGGCGTCAACCGCGAAATTTTATTATTTTTGTGACGTTGATGGCAGCGGATCATTCAACCGAGTGTCGTATGGCAGGCTTGCCGCTTCGTTAGCGCCGTCAAAAAAACTGCTCTTGTCAGGCTGGGCGCAACTCGATCCAGAGGGCCCGGCCAAGGGCCAGGGCGCGGCCGTCAAGATCGAAAAGGGCCGTGCCGGCGCCGTGCTTGCGGCCGTCGGATCCCAGATACCACCCCGCGACAATCAAGGGCGTGCCCGCCTGGGGCCGGGCAAAAATCCGCACACTCAACTGGCCCAGGAGCTTCAGGCCGGACGCGGTCGCTTCATCGACCGCAAAGGCGCCGGGGCAATCCAAGGCCGCCCAAATGATCTCCGCCGGGACGGTTCCGTCGTCCGACGCCACGCTCGCGTGGGGTCTCCAGGGGGCCGCGACCCTTGATCGGCTGTCGTCGTCAAACGGCCCCGTGAAGAGGCGCAAACCGTCCCCCTCCGCCCGCGCCGTGCCACAGACAAAGCAGGTCGGCAGGGGATGTTCATCCCGGCAGCGGAAATGGCTGACACCGATCTCGGCGGCGGACAGATCCGGGGACGGCGGAACATCAAGGGCCGTTGGAACATGTCGTCCGTGGGCGATCAGCGTTTCGCCGTCCATGAGATCGACGGTCTCATCATGCCGCCGGACCTGGAGGGGCTTGCCGATGGGGCATGGCGCGCGCAAGGTCACCTGGGGCCACAGCTCATCGGTGGCAGGCGCGAGATGGGCGGCAACCCGGCCCGAGACGTAACCGCCATTGCCGCTCTCCGGGGGACCGTTGAAACGGGGCGCGATCGTGATGCTGTCCGTCTGCATCATGGTTCTGTTTCTGCTGTACACGAAGAAACGGATCCGCGGACAGGCAGGATATGCCGACTGTCCGCGGACATGTTGGTGAAGCTTCCCGGGCGCGGCTAGTTTGCCTTCTGGCTCTCCACCCATTCATAGATCTTGGCTTCGAGGATGGACAGGGGCACCGGTCCGTCCCGCAAGACTTCGTCATGGAAGCCACGGATGTCGAAGGCCTCGCCAAGCTCGTCTTGCGCGTATTCACGCAGTTCCAGGATCTTCTGCTTGCCGATCAGATAGGCCGTGGCCTGGCCCACATAGACCGTGTAGCGCTCGATGGCTTTTTGCGCGTCCGCTTCCGGATTGGGAGTGTTCTCCACCAGATATTCGATCGCCTCTTCCCGGGACCATTTCTTGTCATGGAGGCCCGTATCGACGACGAGGCGGCAGGCCCGCCACAGCTCCATGGCGAGGCGGCCGAAATCCGAATAGGGATCTTCATAAAACCCCATTTCCTTGGGCAGGAACTCGCTGTAAAGGCCCCAACCTTCCGTATAGGCCGTGAAGCGGGCATTTTTCTGGAACTCCGGCACGCCTTCAAGTTCGAGGGCGATGGCGATCTGCATATGGTGGCCCGGAATGGCTTCGTGATAGGCGAGGGCCTCCATCTGATAGATCGGCATCTGGGACATGTCATAGAGATTGGCGTAATAGGTGCCGGGCCGCGAGCCGTCCTGGGCCGGGCGCTGATAGAAGGCCTTGCCGGCCGAGCGTTCCCGGAAGGGCTCCACCCGTTTGACGACCAGTTCCGCCTTGGGGAAGATCCCGAAGACTTCCGGCAGGCGCTCACGCATCGTATCGATGAGGGCGGTGGCCCGGGCCAGATACGCCGCACGACCCTCATCCGTATTCGGATAGTAGAACTGGTCGTCGGTCCGCATGAACTCGAAGAATTCCTGCAAGGAACCTTCAAAGCCCACCGTGGCCATGATCGCGCGCATCTCGTCATGGATGCGGGCCACATTGTCGAGGCCGATCTGGTGGATTTCTTCCGCCGTCAGACCGGTTGTGGTGAAGTAGCGAAGCCGATTGGCGTAATAGGCCCCGCCGTCGGGCAGGCGCCAGGCGCCGTCGCCATCCTCGACGATCCCGGCCTGGCGTTCCAGTTCACCGATCAGCGTCTCATAGGCCGGCTTCACCACATCGGTCAGGGCGGCCGTGGCCCGGTCCATCAGGGTTTGCGTGGTTTCCGCATCGAGTTCGAGGGCGGTGACTTTTTCCTGGAAGTCCGCCATGAGCGTCGAGGGCGTCTCGCTGTCGTCAAAGGGGGCACCGGCGATGACGTTGCGGGATGCCTCGATCATCTGCGGATAGGACCAGTCGGGGGGAAAGATCCCTTTCTCCTCCCGGATCTTCATCTGCGCGATCACCTGATCGAACAGGCCGCCCACTTTCTCGAGGCGTGCCACATAGGCTTCGGCGTCGGACGGCGCGCTCACGCGGTGAATGTTGATCAGGAAGCTCGGAACGATCGTGTGCCAGGCCCTGAACTGATTCATGACATAGTCATGGTGGCGGAACCGATCATCTTCGATCTGACGGCTGAGGATGGCTTCGAACAGGTCGTAACTCAGCTGGGCCTGCCGATCGAGGACGGAGCGCTCGAACTGCCGCAGCTGCTCGAGGCGGGCTTCCGCCAGGGCCAGGGTCTCGTCCGCGAACGCCTCCGACAGGTCGTCCCACTTGTCATAGTCGTTCTTGATGCCCCGATAGCTCTGGGCCAAGGGTGAGCGGGCGAGATATTCCTGATAGGCCTCTTCAAAGAACGCGAGCAGGCGTTCCTTTTCAGCAGCCGGATCGACCGCCGCTTCCGCCGCTTCCCCTGTTTCTGCTTCGGCCACGGGCTCCTGGACGGCTGGTGCCTCGCTGCTGGCGATCTGCACATCCTCGGCGGCCGTCTCGGCCTGCTCAGTGGTTTTACTGCCACTATCGCAACCTACAGTTGCCAAGAGCGCGGCCACGCTTGCCACCATGACGCGCCCGCGCCAAGTGACAGCCCGCTGTTCATACCCTATCTGTTCCATGTTCCTGTTCCTCCGTTTTGTTCTGACATGTGACCCGTGGTCCGGGGCCGCAGAACGGTCCGGCTTGGCGTGCTGCCCCTGGAACGGCGCCGAAACGGGGCGTTCCGTAGCAGGCGGATTGGGCTGATCCTGGCATTTGGATTTCCGGGACACAACGGTTTGTGGAAGGCAAGGGCCCGGCATGTCTTATGTTTCATTCCTGTTCACCCATGGTCGTCTCATCGGCTTCGGCTTTGCCCTGACGTTTTTCGGCGCCTTCGGTCAAACCTTCTTCATCGCCATGTTCAGCGATCCCCTCCGGACCGCCTATGGCTTGAGCCAGTTTGATTTCGGATTGACCTACAGCCTGGCAACGCTGACCAGCGCCGTGCTTTTCGTGCGGGTCGGCGCCTTGATCGACCAGGTGAGCCTGCGCCATTTCACCCTGGCCGTGCTCGCCGGTCTTTGTGCGGCGGCTGCTCTGATGGCCTTTGCACCCCCCGTCAGCGTGGCGGTGCTGTTTGCGGCCATCCTGCTTTTGCGCCTTTGCGGTCAGGGTCTCATGGGTCATGTGGCCATGACGACCATGGGGCGGACCTTCACGCGCTATCGCGGGCGCGCCGTTTCCTTGGCGGGTATCGGCCATTCCGCAGGTGAAGCGGTGATGCCCCTGCTGGCGGTTTCCCTGATCGCCGCCGTGGGCTGGCGGGGCACCTGGGGCATCATCCTGGGTGTTCTCAGCCTCGCGGTCGCGCCCCTTTTCCTGTGGCTGCTCAGATCCTACCGGGAAGGGCAGGTCTTGGACCAAGAGGCCCCAAGTGACGGGGAGACCGGAGAGAGCGTGCCCGTCTCACACGGTCAGTCCGGCGTCCTTTCCCAGCGGGTGAGCCGGGTGCGGGACTGGACGCGGGCGGAAGTGATCCGGGATCCCCGTTTTTACATTCTCCTGCCCTTTGTCCTGGCGCCCGGTTTCATCAATACGGCCGTCTTTTTCGCCCAGACCCATATCGTGGCGGTCAAGGACTGGACTCCGGCCGGCTTCGCCGCCGGTTTGTCCGTTTTCGCCGCCACCACCGTCGCCTCGGCGCTGGTGACGGGAGGATTGGTGGATCGCTTCACGGCGCTGCGCAGCTGTCCCTTCACTCTGGTGCCCCTGGGGCTTGCCATGCTGGCTCTGGCCGGGGTGGGGGGCGAGAACGGCGTGTTCCTGGTGCTTGGACTGGCGGGGCTTTCCCAGGGAGCGTTCGGGACCATGGCCGGTGCTCTGTGGGCGGAGATTTACGGGACGCGGCATCTCGGTGCCATCCGCTCCCTGATGACCGCCCTGATGGTGTTCTCCACGGCCCTGTCGCCAGTTCTGATGGGGGCGCTGATCGACCGGGGCGTGGCGATCGAGGGCATCGCGCTCAGCTTCGCGGCTTTTGTGGGCCTTGCCAGTCTCCTCGTGCCCCTGGCCTGGATCCGGGCTACATCAAGTCCCGATCCGCGCTGATCTCATAGATCCGTATCGAGATCTCCTCGATCGTGACCTGCGCCAGACCGGCATTGAACGCCGCCACATGGGGTTTGGTGAAATGCGCATCGAGCGCCGGCTGATCGACCCAGCGTTCAAAGATCCGGACGACCGCCGGGTCGGCCAGATCGACCGCATAGGTGTAATCGAGACAGCCGGGCTCCTTGCGCGTCTGCGTGACCATGGTCTCGATCAAGGGCGCAAGCGTTTCCCGCTGCGCCGGCGCGATGCGGGCGTGGCCGGCCACGATGATCATTCCCCGATGTCGCCCGCCAATTGTTCGGCGCGCGCGGCCGCCGGCAGAAAGTCCGGCCGGACCTCCAAGGAGCGGCGATAAGCCTCCAACGCCTCTTCCGGGCGCGCCATCACCTCAAGAACAAGGCCGCGATTGAAATGGGCGGCGTGAAGATCACGGGTCCCCAGTTCGATGGCGCGTTCATAATCGACCAGGGCGGCGTCGAAATCCCGCAGGAAGAAGTGGCTGTTGCCCCGGTTCAAGAACGCCTCCCCGGAGCGGGGTTCCAGGGTGATCGCGGTGTTGAAATCGCCGATCGCGTCCTGATAACGCTTGGCGCGATTGAGAAGAATGCCCCGGTTCACCAGCGTCGCGATGCGATCGGTGCGGCTCAACAGGGTGTCGCGCAGGGCCTTGTCGCAGGCGCCCAGACCGGCACTGACGCCGACGCCGAACCGCGCTTCCTGATAGCAGGTCTGGGCATCGGTGTTGCCGAAGACAACGCTTGTTTGCTGGGCAAATGCGGCCGGCGCGGCAACAACGGCCAGCAGGGCCAAGCCGAGGGCGTAAACGGCGCCCATCACGGTCCGGCCTCGCCGCATGCCGGTTGCACGCCGGGAAAATGTCGACTGTCTCTGACGGATCTGAACCATGACCACCCTCCCAAGTGATGCCCAAGTCATGGGACCGGAACAGGGATCCCACGGCACCATACCGTAAACCGGCGGCCCGCGTCGCCGCAATTGAACCCGGTCCGGGCCCGAAAGACCGCCGATTTCCGTGAACGCGTGGCTGTTTGGGGCTGCCAGAGGCCTTCTGTGGGCCTTGAGCGTGCTTGATGCCTTGCCTTCCGAGCCAGACGACCCTATAGAAACGGGTCTCACGGCTCACCCGGTTTTCGGGTCCACGGCCCTGGCGGAGTAGCTCAGCTGGTTAGAGCAGCGGAATCATAATCCGCGTGTCGGGGGTTCAAGTCCCTCCTCCGCTACCATTCAAGCCGATTTTGCGACAGCAAAAGCAATCGATCCGGTGGATCGATTTGAGCCTTTGATGCCCCGAGCCCGCCTGATGCCCCGAGCCCGTCTGCCGGCCCGTCATGAAATCTGGAAGCGGCGGCGGATGGAAAGCAGCAGCAGGAACAACAGCACCACATTGAGCATCCGGTGGATCGCGGCGGCGAAGAGGAAGGGCGCGCGTTCGGGCGTTATCTCATAGAGGAGTTTGAGGCACTCGGCGCGCGAGGTACACTGAAAATCCGGATTGATCTTGGCGAGATTGAGCGAGGCCAGGGGATTGAAGACCGGTTCGTACAGGAACCAGGCCCAGCTTTGGACTTCTGTCGCGAGGATGACCTGGGGTGACGCCCAACCGAGGGCGAGATAGACGCCCAGCATGAGGAGCGGCAGGACCCCCAGAAGCGCGGTCGCGGGGCGCCAGATGGAGCGGCCATAGCCGCTCGTCCAATCATAGAGATGGGAAAAGATCTTCTCGAGGGGGGTGACCTCGGCATCCGTCCGTGTGCGGCGGGAGCGCAGTTCGAGGGCGAAAAACATCTGCTCGTCGGAGCGGGCCTGGGTGTCCGCCATGGCGATCTTGAGGGTCTGATAGGCCCGTTCAAAACGCTGTCCCGTATCATCCTGCTGTTTTTTGTCCGTGCTCCAACGGGTCCATTCCTCCCGATAGGC
>CAZFWG010000094.1:0-16776 GCA_964522525.1 uncultured Alphaproteobacteria bacterium
CTTCAGGGCGGCTGGTTCGCCGCACCGCCGCCCCAGGCCCGGAGCAATTTCCAGGACCTGTTCCTGTCGACCTTCGACTACATCCCGCCGCGCATCGCGAGCCTGGGGTATGACGCCGTGACGCTTGCGGCCGCGCTGGCGAACGCGCCCCTGGGCCAACGCTTCACGCCGGACCGCCTGACCAATCCCAACGGGTTCGCCGGGATCGACGGGATTTTCCGTTTCCTGTCCACGGGCGGGACAGAACGCGGGCTTTCCATTCTGGAAATCCAGGAGGGTCAAGTCGTCGTCGTCGGCCCCGCACCCCGCCAGTTCGAGACCGTTACCGATCCGGTCTGGCAACGCCAAGGATCCTAGGCTCGGGACAAAAAAGCGCTCCGAGCACCGTGCAGACATTAACCCACGCTCCGCGTCGGTAGTTTGTCCTCGTTCAGCTACTCGTTCCGCGTTCCAATCCCAAAAACCCAAAAAAATGGGACCCTGAGCGACGATGACAGCACAAACACAGCTTCTCCTGGTCGGCGAAACTTTTGCCCCCTGGACCAAGAAGGCACGCTGGGCGCTTGAGCACTGCGGCCTTGCCTATGACTACAAGGAATACACCCCCACCTTGAGCGAACCGGGGCTGCGCTGGCGCCTGGGGCAATGGTCCGGCACCGTGTCCGTCCCGATGCTGTTCGTGGGCAAACGGGTGCTTCGCGGCTCGTGGGAGATCGCGCAATACGCAAACGAGACAGCGGGGGACGGGCGCCTCGGGGACTTCGAGACAATCCTGCCCTGGAACGAATTGAGCGAAGCGGCCCTGGCCGAATCCAGGGCGCGCGTCGTGCGTGGCATGTTGAACAGCAACCAGGCGCTCGAAGAATCCCTTCCCGGGTTCATACCCGGATCCTTGCGCCCGTCACTGCGTTTCGTCTCCCGCGATGCCTTGCATCGGTTGGACCGCAAATATGCGCATCTGGTGAAAACGGGCGCCTTGCGGGAGGCCCTTGAACGCACCCGCGACGGTCTGGCCCGGGCAAATGGCGATTATCTGCAGGGGAATTTCAGCTACGCGGATATCACGATGGCGGTCGTATTGGAGGTGATCACCCCGATCGCCCGTCACGAGCCGCCCCTTGGACCGGCGACGGACAGGTGCTGGCATGACCCGGCGCTGGCCGAGGAATTTGAGGATTTGGTGGCCTGGCGGGACCGGCTGGCGGGCACGGAGGCCATTTCCTATTCGCAATTCAGGCCGGTATGACGCCGGTCTCTTTTCCGGTCAGCAGGGCGGCAA
Organism: uncultured Alphaproteobacteria bacterium; assembly: GCA_964522525.1. Classification (GTDB taxonomy): domain Bacteria; phylum Pseudomonadota; class Alphaproteobacteria; order JAJFIK01; family JAJFIK01; genus CAYUYV01. The sequence continues at coordinate 1,280 of CAZFWG010000094.1, forward strand.
TGACCGCGTTCAGAACGGGCCGCCCGGTCGCGGTGACGGTGAGCCGGTCCCCGTCGCGACGCACAAGGCCGTCCTTGTGCAGGTCGGCCACCGCACCGGCGTCAAGGGCACGCCCCGACAGGCCCATGTAACGGGCAAGGGACACGCCCTCCGTCAGTCGAAGACCCATGAGCAGGAATTCCGCTCCTTGATCGTCCCCGGACAGATCTTCCCTCACGCTCAACCCATGGCCCTGCGCCTCCACCTGCGCGCGCCAGGCCTCCGGTGATTTCACGGTCTCGGTCGCGCATTTGCGGCCCTCGACCGTGATCCGGCCATGGGCGCCGGGACCCACGCCCACATAATCACCGTAGCGCCAATAGGTGAGATTGTGCCGGCTTTCGGCCCCCGGCGCCGCATGGTTCGAGACCTCGTAAGCATGCAATCCGGAAGCGGAGCAGATCGCGGCGGTGGTCTCGTACAAGTCCGCCGCCAAACCTTCTTCCGGCACGGCGAAGGCTCCCTTGGCGTGGAGATCGAAAAAGGGCGTCCCGGGTTCGATCGTCAATTGATAGAGGGACAGGTGATCGGCGGCGAGGCCGATGGCTTCCTGGAGTTCGCTCTCCCACTGGCCGACACTTTGTCCGGGGCGCGCGTAAATGAGATCGAAGGAGAGGCGGGGGAACTGGGACCGCGCGGTTTCGATCGCGGCGTGGGCTTCGGCCACACTATGGAGCCGGCCCAGAAATTTGAGATCCGTGTCGTTCAGGGCCTGAACGCCGATCGACACCCGGTTGACCCCCGCGGCGCGATACCCGGCAAAACGGCCTGAGTCCGTGCTCGTCGGATTGGCCTCCAGGGTGATTTCCCCAGCCGCGTCGAGACCCCAGAGATCATCGGCGGCTTTGAGCACATCGGCGACCAGGTCCGGATCCATGAGGGACGGCGTGCCGCCGCCAAAAAACACGCTCGAAAGCCGCTTCGGCCCCGTGAGATGACGCATATGCGCCATTTCCTTCACCAGTGCCGCGCCATAGGCCTTGCCGTCCACGCCCCGGCGGACATGGGAATTGAAATCGCAATAGGGGCATTTGGCGGCGCAGAACGGCCAATGGACATAAAGGCCGAAACCCGGATCAGCGGAAACAGGCATCGATCAGTTGACGGAAGGCCACCGCCCGATGGCTCATGGCGTGTTTGTCGGCCGGGTCGATCTCGCCGAAGGTCCGGTCCTGACCCGTCGGCAGAAACATCGGATCATAACCGAAACCGAGATCCCCCCGGGGCGGCCAGATCAGGGTGCCGGGCACGCGTCCCTCGAAGGTCTCTTCATAACCATCGGGCCAGGCGAGGGTCAGGGCACAAACAAAATGGGCCGAACGATCGGTGATCCCCGCCCGGTGTTTTTCCTGGAGCGCGTCTTCGACCCGCTGCATGGCGGCGTCGAAATCGCGCGGCTGACCCGCCCAGCGGGCCGAATAGATGCCGGGTGCGCCTTCAAGGGCCGTGACGCTCAATCCGGAATCATCGGCGAGCGCCGGCAGCTGAACGGACGCGGCGGCCGCATGGGCCTTGAGCGCGGCATTGGCCTTGTAGGTCGTGCCCGTCTCTTCCGGTTCGGCAAGGTCGAGATCCCGGGCCGAGAGCACATCGAGGCCAAACGGCGCGAGGAGATCGGCGATCTCCCGCGCCTTGCCCGGGTTGTGGGTGGCAACGACGAGCTTTGATTCTGCGAATTTGCGGTGAGTGGACGTCATCACGCCCTCCCTGTCCTGTGTCCCGCGTCAGACACCACGGGCCTGGCCGAGGCCAAGCGCCTTTTGCTGCAGACCGGCGAGCGTTTCGCAGCCCTGACGCGCAAGCCCCATAAGCGCCTCGAACTGATCGAGAGACATGGAGTCCTGTTCGGCCGTGGCCTGAATTTCGACAATCCCGCCTTTGCCCGTGAGGACGAAATTCGCGTCCGTTTCGGCCTCGGAGTCCTCGGCATAATCGAGGTCGAGCACGGCCGCGCCCCGATAGAGGCCGCAGGAAATGGCGGTCACCTGATCCTTGAGCGGAATATTGGTGATCATGTCCCGGTCATACATCCATTGGAGCGCTTGGCGGAGCGCGACCCAGCCGCCGGTAATCGCCGCCGTGCGCGTGCCGCCATCGGCCTGGAGGACGTCGCAGTCGATCGTGATCTGACGTTCGCCGAGCTTCACGAGATCAGTCACCGCGCGCAGGGACCGGCCGATCAGCCGCTGAATTTCCTGGGTACGGCCCGATTGCTTGCCCCGGGCGGCCTCCCGCTGGACCCGCTCGCCGGTGGAACGGGGCAGCATGCCGTATTCGGCCGTCACCCAGCCTTTGCCGCCATTCTTGAGCCAGGGCGGCACCCGGTCCTCGACGGTCGCCGTGCACAGCACATGGGTATCTCCGAAACGCACCAGGCAGGAGCCTTCGGCATGTTTCGTGAAACCCGTTTCGAAACTGACGGCCCGCATGACATCGGCGGCGCGACCTGAAGGACGCATGGTGCTCTCCCAAAATACGCAAATTGGCGGCCGGATCGGGACCAGGCCTGGAAACAAGGAGCGCTTTTCTAGTCCTTCGCCGTTCAGGCGTCAAAGGCCGCCGCCGGGAGGGCTCAAGAATTCAGTTGCACCCCTAGACCGACCGGTCTACTCTGCGCTCCATGACCAGCGAAACAGCCATTCCAGCGGGGTTTACGCCCCATTTCCGAAAAAGCCGCGTGACGGATCCATGGGAGCCCCTGTTCTCCCGACAGACGGATGGCGTGGTCGAATTGGGATTGCGCATTGGCGAGAACCATTGCAACAGCCGGGGTTTTCTCCATGGCGGCGTCATGGCGGCGCTTGCCGACAATGCCATGGGGATGACCTATTCCGTCGCCCTCGACGGCCCCACCGGCGTGGTCACGGTCAGCCTGAACATCGACTATGTCGCAGGCGCCAAACTTGGGGCATGGCTCGCCGTCAAGCCCCGCGTGATCCGTGCCGGCCGGAGCATGGGGTTCGTCGATGCGCTGCTCACGGCGGATGAGCAGACCATCGCGCGCGCCTCGGCGAGTTTCCGGAACCTCGCGTAACGATGCGGCGTCCCAGGGGGCTCCCTACGGCCACACAGGAGGTCCCTCGGCCGTAATTGGTCCAATAAAGTGAAGCACCACCACAGTTCCATTATTGCGTGAAGTCAGCTAGCCTGGATTGGTGCTGGAGACTGCAATTGCGGGTGCATCATGGAGAGGTACGATTTCATCTCGGATCGGGACCGCAACGTCTACGATGATGTGGCAATAGAAGAGGCCATTCAGGAAGCGGAACTTGGCTCCTGGGCCGGGTTTAACATTGCAGGCATTTCTGCATTTGCCGTCTTGATTCTGGCACAGGACCCATCCTTCCCGACTCCGAATGCTTATCTTCTGAAAGGAATAGACAATACATTTTATCCTTCTTCTTGGCCCAGGCCATAATTGTTACCTTCATGGCTTTCCGCATACGGAGCGGGAACGGTTAGATTTCCGCAGTTCTTCTTTCAGTTTTCAACGCGCATGAGACCATTGATGATGTATTGACCCGCCAGGGTGGTGTCGTAAGCTTTTCCTTGAATATTGTGATTGTTGTGCTGCTTTTGAGAGCCGTCAGAGGCACGTGGCGTTGCCGACAACTCACGCGGTAAAAGAACGCATCGTGAGGATTAGAGCGACCGATGGCTGGCCTTATCGGCGAACATTAAATCAGCACCATGCGGGCTCCATTTTCGGGTTCTTGCGGTTATAGTGAGGCCAAGTCAGAGACCGGACGGATTTCGGGAGACAAGCGGGATGAAGCGAATTGTGCTGACGGCATTGGCAGCCGGATCGGGGGTGCTCGCCACCCTGGCCTGGGCGCCGGCCCATGCCGGCTGGATGGACAAGGCGGTTTGGCGTGACGCGGATCGACCGATCGTCGACGCGGCCGCCCTGTCGCAAACCGCCGGTGATGCCCAATCCGGTGATATGGTCCTCGCCCAACTGCGCCTCCCTGCGGCAGATGCGCTAACCCCGTCCGGGGCTTTCCGCCATCACCATCACGTGGCCACCCGCCGCTTGACCATTCCGGCGAGCAACCAGGGCCATTATTTCATCCAGGCCGAAGTGGGCCACAAACGTCCGGGCTATGGCCGCACGCGGATGAATTTCCTGGTAGATACCGGTGCCTCGCGGGTTTCCATGAGCTGGCGGCAGGCGAACAGCATGGGCTTTCGCTTCAAGGAAAATGACTACAATCAGGTGGCCTTGACCGCCAATGGCCAGGTCCGGGCCGCCCATGTGACCCTTCCGGAAGTGCGGATCGGGAGCCTTTCGTTCCGGAATGTGCCGGGCGCCTTCATCCAATCGAATGTCCAGCCTCTTTTGGGTATGAGTTTCCTGAGCCGGCTGAAACGCTATTCGATCCAAAACAATGTGATGGTGTGGGAATACTGACGCCGGTGGCGTTTTTCTCCCCCACCTCGATCCGTTGCCCGGCGGCGGCGGGATGAACCAGACCATGACGGACAAGCTTTCTCTCACCGATCTCGACCAGCGTTCCCGGGACGTCTTTCGCACCATTGTGGACAGCTACCTGGAAACGGGGGAGCCCGTCGGCTCCCGCACCCTCAGCCGGGCGCTGCCCATCGCCCTGTCCCCGGCGACCATCCGCAATGTGATGGCGGATCTCGAGAGCCTGGGGCTTCTCTGCGCCCCCCATGTCAGCGCCGGACGCCTGCCCACCGAGACGGGCCTGCGCATGTTTGTCGATGGTCTGTTGGAAGTCGGCGATCTCACCACCGATGAACAGGCGGATATCGAGGCGCGCGTCGCCGGATCGGGGCGCAAAGCGGAGGACGTGCTCACGGAAGCGACGGCCCTGCTGTCGGGCCTGTCCCATTGCGCCGGCCTCGTGGTGGCGTCCAAGCGCGACGCCGGTCTCAAACATATCGAGTTCGTGGCGTTGGGCCCGACCCAGGCTCTCGTGGTCCTGGTCAATGAGGATGGGCAGGTCGAAAACCGCGTGATCGATACGCCCACTGGCCTGCCGGCCTCGGCCTTCGCGGAAGCCACCAACTATCTCAACGCCCAATTGCGCGGGCGCACCCTGGCGGAGGCCCGCCAGAACATCGTCACCGACATTGCGTCAAAGCGCGCCGAACTCGACACGCTGACCGCCAAGGTCATTGAGGCGGGGCTTGCCACCTGGTCCGGCGGCGAGGGCGGATCGCCGGACGGAACGGACGCGGTGTCGGACAAATATCTGATCGTCCGGGGACAGTCGAAACTGCTTGAGGATCTCAAGGCCCAGGAAGACCTGGAGCGGGTCCGCCAGCTTTTCGACGATCTGGAACGGGAACAGGATGTGGTGCGGCTCCTGGAACTCGCGGAAAAGGGCGAGGGCGTGCGCATCTTCATCGGCTCGGAAAACAAGCTGTTCAGCCTGTCCGGCTCCTCGGTCATTGTGAGCCCTTATCACGACCGCCAACAACGCATCGTTGGCGTGATCGGTGTTGTCGGACCCAAGCGGCTCAATTATGCCCGTGTCATTCCCATGGTGGATTATACGGCCAAGGTGGTCGGCCGCCTGTTGTCATGATAGGGGTGCGGGTCCACATCCCTCTCGGGTCATGGGGACCCCGCCTTGAGCCCGGCCCTGCCGGTGCGCGCGGATCCTGACCCGCTGGCGGCGCCATTGGCCCGCCCGTTGGATTGATCGAACGATATGGAGAAGTGAGCGTGAGCGACGAGCGCCCCCAAAATGCCGATGCACCGACCGGCGAGACCCCGCAGGCCCAACCGGGTGCGGTGAACCCTGACCTGGGACCGGAGGAGCAGATCGCGGAATTGCGGGACAAACTGCTGCGGGCCATGGCGGACGCCGAGAACACGAGACGCCGCGCCGAAAAGGACAAGCAGGAAGCCGCCAAATTCGGCATGACGAAATTCGCCCGCGATCTTTTGTCGGTGGCCGACAATCTGCGCCGTGCGATCGAAACCCTCTCCAAGGAGGACCGGGAAGGCGCCTCCGACGTGGTCAAGAATCTGATCACCGGCGTCGAGATGACCGAAAAAGAGCTTCTGGCCGCTTTTGAGCGTTACGGCATCCGCCGGATCGACTCGAAGGGCGAGAAATTCGACCCCAACCGCCATCAGGCCGTGGCCGAGGTGCCCGGCACCGGTCAACCCAATGGCACGGTGGTCGAGGTGTTCCAGACCGGCTACGCCATGGAAGATCGTCTGCTGCGCCCGGCCATGGTCACGGTGGCAAAGGACGCGGAAGCCCCGGCGGACGCGGGCAGTTCTGGCAATGGCGGGGGCAGTGAAGCCGGCGCGGGTTCAGGTGATACGGCCCAGTCCGCGGCCGCACCGGGTGGGACCATCAATACCACGGCCTGATCCGGCTGCTGAGGCGGCGGCTTTGAGGGGACGAAGCGATGCCCTTGGTGACGCAAGCGCGCCGCGTGTTGGTCTTGACCGCCTTTCTGGGCGTTGCTTCGGGTGCCTTGGCCCTCGCCGCCGATGAGCCGGCCCGTCCGGTCCAGGAAACCGTCATTTCCGGTCTGGCCCATCCCTGGGACATGGTTTTTCTTTCCGAGACCGATGCTCTGGTGACGGAAAAGGACGGCGGCCTCCAGCGGGTTGACCTCAAGGCCGGCACGTTCCAGGAAGTTTCTGGTTTTCCCGATGATCTCGACAATATCCGGCGGGATGATCCGAGGGACAATTCAGGCCTGTTCGGCATCGAACTGGATCCGGATTTCAGATCGACAGGCCTCATCTATGTGGCCTATTCCGCAGGCGATGCGAAGGGGACCGTGCTGCGCGTCATTCGCGCCCGTCTGTCGGACAACAACACCCTCACCGACATTGAGCAGATTCTGAAGGTCGAGCCTCCGTCGACGGACCGCTTCCATTATGGTGGCGGCCTCGTTATCGGGGCCGACGGAAAACTCTATGTGACGGCCGGAGAGCGGTTCTTCAACGAAATCGACCAGCCCGCCTTGCCCGTGGCCCAGGACCCGAGCGACGCCCGGGGCAAGATCTATCGTCTGAACCCGGACGGGTCGATCCCTAAAGAAAATCCGGGTTTCGGATCGGACGCGGTGCCGGGCCTCTATGCGCTTGGCATCCGCGCGGCCCAGGGCATCACCGTCCATCCTCAAACGGGCGAAATCTGGTTCAGCGAACACGGTCCCCGCCAGGGCGATGAGATCAACCGTTTGGAAGGCGGCGGCGCCAATTACGGCTGGCCCCTTGTCACAACGGGAACATATCGAAACGACGGTTTCAGCCCGCCTGAGCCGGGAGACCGGGTCCTCACCGAACCGGCCTGGTCCTGGGACATCACCGTGGCTCCGACGGGCCTTGTCATCTATGAGGGCTCGGAATTTCCCGCATGGCGGGGAGACATTCTCGTCGGCGGCTTGTCGAGCGGCAGTTTCTGGCGCCTCGATCTTGAAGGCCATGGGATTGTAGGCGCGACCCGCTATTTCGAGGAGAACCCGACACGGATCCGCAACGTGACCCAGTCGCCGGCAGGCGCCGTCTACATTCTGACCGATGAACCGGAGGGGCGGATCATTCGGCTGCGTCCGGAGGAATAGGCATCCCGCTGTTGAAGCCCGTGCCATGCCGCTGCGTCCGCCAACGGCGCGGATCTATCGGCGGCGATCCCACCAAAAATTGACCAGACGCTCAATGATGAGGCCCACAACGATAATCGCCAACAAGGCGAATGCCAGCCAGTAGAGAAGACCCTCGAAAGACTCGCCATAAGGTATCATTCGCGTCGGATCCTGCCTTGTCAGGGCACGGGAGCTTGGCCCTGAGTCCAGGTGAGGATATTAAAAGATGAGTGGTTGCATGTGCCAATAGCGGGGAGTGAGTCATGTGGGCATTGTTTGTGGCGGCTTTGGGCTTTGTCGGCATTCATCTGGGCATCTCCGGCACACCGGCCCGCGCGGCCCTTGTCCGCCGCTTGGGCGATGGCCTGTATATGGGCCTTTATTCCGTGGCCTCCCTGGTCTTCATTGCTTGGCTGTCCCGGTCCTACAACACGGCCGTCTATAGCGCCGACAATACGATCTTGTGGATTGCGCCGACGTTTCTGAGCCATCTGGGCGGCATTTTGATGCTGATCGCCACCTTGTTGGTGGTCATCGGCGTCACGACGCCCAGCATCACCAGCATCCAGGCCGGCCCTATGGCCACGGGCATTTCCGAACCCAAGGGCATTCAACGGATCACCCGCCATCCCTTCCTGTGGGGTGTTTTGCTTTGGTCCGTGTTCCACCTGATCGCCAATGGCGATGTGGCCTCGGTCCTCCTGTTCGGGACCTTCCTCGTGGTCACGGCGCTCGGTACGCGCTCCATCGACAGCAAGCGCGCCCAATCCATGGGCCCTGCCTGGGCGGATTTCGCCGCCAAGACATCCAATGTGCCGTTCGCCGCGATCCTGCAGGGACGCAACAGGCTGGCCTTGGGCGAGATCGCCTGGTGGCAGTGGCTGGCGGCGATCGTGGTTTTCCTGGCCCTGTTCTACGGCCATCTCTGGCTGTTCAGCGTCTCGCCCGTGCCGGGCTGGGCACCATATTGAGGGTCAAAAATCTTCGGGTGGGAACAGACCTATCCTCGCGGAACGATCAATTCTCGACCGCCGAGATGGTCACGCCCGGCGCCTTGGCGAGGCGGGCCGCATCCAGAACACGCATGGTGACGCCCATATCCGCATCCGGTTCCGCCTGGATCAGGACCGGCCCCTTGGGATTGTCGACCCGCAGCCGTTCGACATTGGCCCGCACACTGCGCACATCAATGGTGCGCGGTTCACCGGTGCGGGCGTCGGCCACCTGAATCTCGTTTTGCGAGTTGATGTAGATGGTGATCGGAATGAAAATCTCGGGCCGGTCCGGCTTATCCTGATTGTTGGGCCGCAACACATCAATCCCGCGCTCGCGCACGAAAGTAGCCGTCACGATAAAGAAAATCAGCAAAATGAAGACCACATCGAGCATCGGGGTCAGGTCGACCGCCGAATCCTCCGCCAAACCGGATCGTCTGCGCTTCATGGCCGCTCACCTTCCACACATGCCCGCCGGGCACGAAAAACCGCCGACGCTCAAGGAGGCCGACGGTTAAAACATACAGGAAAGTGTAGCGCTTGTTAAGCGCACGGAGAGGTCGAGATCAGTTCTGGACCGCCGAGATGGTCACGCCAGGCGCCTTGGCGAGGCGCGCCGCGTCCAGGACACGCATGGTGACGCCCATATCCGCGTCTGGTTCAGCCTGAATCAGCACGGGCCCCTTGGGATTGTCGACCCGCAGCCGTTCCACATTGGCCCGGACACTGCGCGCATCAATGGTGCGCGGTTCACCGGTGCGGGGGTCGGCCACCTGAATCTCATTTTGCGAGTTGATGTAAATGATGATCGGAACGACCGATGTGCGTTCCTGTTCCTCGTTGTTATCCGGGCGCAACACGTCGATGCCGCGCTCCCGAACGAAAGTGGCGGTGACGATGAAAAAGATCAGAAGAATGAAGACGACGTCGAGCATCGGGGTCAGATCGACCGCCGAATCCTCAGCCAAACCGGAGCGTCTACGTTTCACGGTCCCACCACCCTGGATGAAAGTGTCCCTCTCGGCGGATCATCCCCCGAAAAAGCCCTGAAACGCAAGCCCGACGGCGGGTTGACCCGTGATCTTTCTGCACGTTCCGCCCGCCTGTGCCCTCGCCGCGAGGATTGGGAGCGCGGGGATCGCGTGTTACGGTCCGCCCCATTCCGATCAGCCCAAACCCGATCCCGCGAACCATGCCGGGAAAGACCAGAGGAAACCGCTCCATGGAACAGGTGGTCGATCCGAACATCCTCGTGAGTTTCCTGACGCTCGCCTTCCTCGAGATCGTGCTGGGCATCGACAATGTGATCTTCATTTCCGTGATCGCGGGCAAGCTGCCCGAGCATCTTCAGCCCCGGGCCCGCTTTATCGGTCTGGCGGGCGCGCTTGTGATGCGGATCGCGCTCCTTTTTTCCATCGTCTGGGTCATCAGCCTGACCAGACCCGTGTTCGAGATCGGCGGGTATTCGGTGTCCTGGCGGGACTTGATCCTGATTGGCGGCGGCATGTTCCTGCTGGCCAAGGCGACCATGGAGATCCACGAAACCATCGAGGGCGAAGAAGAGGACGACCACCTCGCGGGCAAAGCGATCTTCGGCCTGGTGATCCTCCAGATCATCGCCCTTGATGTGGTGTTTTCCTTCGACAGCGTGATCACGGCGGTGGGGCTGACCGAGAATGTCGGCGTGATGATCGCCGCCGTCTCCCTGGCCATTGTCATCATGATGGCCGCCGCCGGTCCGGTCAGCGGCTTCATCGAGCGTCATCCCACGACCAAGATGCTGGCCTTGAGCTTTCTTCTCCTGATCGGCATGGCGCTCGTGGCCGAAGGCCTGCATTTCCACGTGCCCCGCGGCTATCTCTATTTCGCGATCGGCTTTTCGCTTCTGGTGGAAGGGCTCAATCTCTGGGCCAAGAAGGTGCGCAGGAACCGTCGGCTCAGGCGGTTGGCGGCGGTTGCGGCGTCGGAGGAATCGTAACCCGGCGCAAGGTGATGCTGAAACGGCCGCCTTCGGCCAGAAGGCGCGAGGAGCCGTGCAGGATCCGATCGACGCCATGGTGGGCGAGGCGGGCCGGCCCGCCCATGACCACGACCGAGCCTGAAGGCAAACGCACCGACCGGGTCGATCCTTTGCGCTCCAGGCCGCCCATGCGAAACACGGCGGTATCGCCCAGGGAAACGGACAAGACCGGCGCGGTCTTGTCCTCTTCCGTTGAGTCCACGTGAAGCCCCAGCTTCGCGTCGCGGCCATAATAATTGATGAGCGCGGCTTCGGGCGGATGATCCCACGCGGCGAAACGGCGCCACAAGGTGAGGAAGGCTTCCGGCAGCCGGGGCCAGTCCCGCCCGCTGCCCGGATGGGTTCCCTGATAGCGGTAGCCCTCCTTGTCGGAGACCCATCCAAGGGTGCCGCAATTGGTCATGAGCGCCGAATAAGGCTGACCCGATCGGGGCATGGACGGCCGATACAGGGGGGCGGCTTCGATAATGTCGCGCAGGACACCCACCAGCTGGCGCTGGGCCTCGGCATCCAGCGCCTCAAGATGGATATCAAAGCCGTTGATCCGCAGGACCATGACAAATGGGGACGCGTTCTTGCATTGAATATTGATAGTTAAGGCGGCATCGTAGCCTTCCTTAACGCCCAGCGTCGATATCGGGGAAACGTCCCTTGAACAGTCTGTGGGACAGGATCTGGGAACGGCCCATCTTCCGGACGGCCGCGGCCTATGTGGTGGTTGCCTGGGTGGTCGTTCAGGTTGCGTCCGTTCTGGTGCCGGCCTTTGAAGTGGCCGACTGGGCGCTGCGCCTGGTGGTCCTGCTCACCATCACCGGTCTTCCCGTCGTGCTGATCGTCGCCTGGGCGGCGGGCCGTCACGGCTCCGCGCCCCGGTCCACATCCTCCACGATGATCGATTTCGGCGTCATCGCCTTTGTCGTCGCGGCGGCAGGCTTCGCCGCCTTCCAGGTGCCGGCCACGATCCAGCAGGTGAATGAACCGCTGGCGACCGAGGCCCTGATCGAACAGCCGCGCGGCTCGGAAGCCAATTCGATCGCGGTTCTTCCGTTTGCGGCGTTTTCCGATCTGCAGGAAGACGAATTCTTCGCCGACGGGCTGACCGAGGAGATCCTCAACAGCCTCGCGCGGATCCCGGGCCTGAAGGTGGTCGGCCGCACCTCGGTCTTTTACTACAAGGACCGCAACGAGGACGTCCGCTCGATCGCGACCCAACTCAATGTGCGCTATGTGCTTGAGGGCAGTGTCCGGCGCGCGGGCAACACCTTGCGCATCACGGCCCAGCTCATTGAGGCCGACAGCGGGTTCCACCTTTGGTCGGAGACCTACGACCAGGTTCTCAAGGATGTGTTCGGCATCCAGAGCAAAATCGCCCACAAGGTCGCCTCCGTCCTGGAGATCACCATTCTAGGCAATGTGATCGAGGCCGAACCCATCACGATGGACCCCGAAGCGCGTCGGCTTTTCCTGGTCGGTCTCGCCCGGCTGCGCCAGCGCGGCCGGGACAACATCGCCGCCGCCGCCGACCTTTTTGAACAGGCCCTGGAGATCGACCCGGATCAGGCCGAAGTCATTGCCCATCTGGCCTCGGCCCGACTGCTGGCCGGGGAATATGAAGGATACAAGGGCGCGGGCTCGCCCGCCGCGCTGACCGAGGCGGGGCGCCTGATCGACCGGGCCTTGAGCCTCGATCCCACCTGTGCCACCGCCCATGCGGTGCGCGGGCTCCTCTATTTTCAGGAAGTCGCCGGCACCATGGCCTATGGGCCCGAGGAACAGGCCCTGGCCGAAACGGCGAAGACATCCCTGAAACAGGCCATCACCCTTGACCCCAATCATGTGGAAGCCCGGCTGTGGTTGGGCTTGATCCTGCGTCTCGTGGATGACGACGTCGTCGGCGCCCATGGACAGTTCCAAAAGCTCCTCGAAACCGATCCCCTGTTCCTCCGGGGCCTGCAAAACGCGATCACGACGCTGACCAGTCTTGGGCGGCTCGAAGAGGCCCGCAAAGTGCTGCGCCAATTGACGACACTCTATCCGAACAGTCCGGATGCCTATTTCCAGGCGGCGACTTTTGAATCCGCTCTGGGCCGGGAGGATGGCGCCATCAAATGGACCCATCGGGCCATGGAGGTGAGCGGCGGGGAAGCGGTGAGGACGGACGGTCTCTTCAATCTTGCCGACCACTACGAGAGCCTGGGGGCCGTCGATCACGCGCGCCGTCTCTATGAAAGGCTTGCGGCCGAACCGGGCAAGGGGAAGCAGGCACAGCTCATTCTGCTCGCCGATGACGGCGCCTATGAAGAGGCAATCGACCTGATCGATCAGCATCCGGAGATGTTCACGCCCCACCTGAGTGTTTATGTGCGTTCCGTGATTGCGATCAGAGCCGGTCAACCGGAACGGGTCGTCGCCTGGCTGCGGGAAAGCAATCCCCAACTGTTCCAAGCCCCCTTGCCGCCGCTGCGGGAGGGGCTCAACGCACCCGTGGCGTTGATGGCCGCTTACGTGCTCAAGCAGACGGGCGAGGACACGCAGGCCAATCGCCTGCTGGAACGGCTCGAGGCCGTTTGGAGCCCGCAACCGCCACACTTCGACCTTATCTGTCACAAGACTGCCCGCGCCGCCGTGCAGGCCATGGCCGGGCGCCGGGACGACGCGATCGAGACCTTGCAAGCCGCCGTGGAGCAAGGCCTGTCCCGCGTCTACAATTCGCTGTGCGGCATGATGCCGGGGCCTTTGGAAAGCCACCCTTACTTTGCGTCGCTGGCCGATGACCAGGCATTCCTGGCCGTGGTCGAAAACGTCCGGGCGGAAGCCCAACGGCAACTCGATCGCGTACCGCCCATGGCCACGCCCGACGCGCCCGAGCCACCGGCGGCGGCCATGGAGCTCTAAGCGCCCGGTGACCGCTAATCTCCGCGCTCGGGATCCACGATCGCGCGGGCCATGCGATAGACATCCCGGACCTGGGGCACACCATCGAAAACCAGAGGCAGGCTGAACGCCCAGGACGTGGCGCCGGGAAGCACCGCCGGCAGCGCCCCGAATGAAATCCAGCCCATGCCGTTCACGCCTTCGCCCATATGGAGCTCGAGCCCCGGCACCAGAACGACGGCGCGTAGATGGCGACCGGTCAGGCCCGAAATAATCAGCGCGCGGCGATTGGTCAGGACGAAGGTCGTGGCCTGCCGGGACGCGGCGTCGACCAGAAACCGACCGACCGCGAGATAAAGCCCCACCAGAAAGAAGAGCCCGCCCAGAACGACAAAGGACCACAACAGAACCGGCGGCCCGCTTTGACCAAGGCTGATCACGGAAAGGCCGATCCAGAGAACGGTGAAAAACAGCCAGAAAATGCTGAACGGGACCATGATGATGTCGGAGGCCACGAACCGCAGTCCCTGCCGGGGACGGCCGCTCCACAGCACCGCCTCATCCCCTTCCAGATACGGTTCGATACTGCGGTCCGGACCCATGATCTCCCCGCTTTCCCGCCTGCAACCCAGAAGGAGGAAAAACTTCCTGTCTGTTCTGCCCCGCGAATATCCATTCAGCGCTTGCGGGTTAGTCCCAGTCTACTTATATCCCGTCCCAGTCGTCTTGCGAATGGGCGGTCGGGGCAGCCCCCAGCATGTCACCATGCCCTTAGTCTACCCCCGGCGCCGTGCGCATCGACGATCCGCGAGGGTTTTCGCGTTTGAAAACAATTCAGTTGTGATCACGGGGACCAAAGCCGGGTGCCATTGTGGCCTGGCCAGGCTCTGCCAAAGGGAATGAAAGCAACATGTCGAAAGTTATCGGAATCGACCTAGGCACCACGAACAGCTGCGTCGCCATCATGGACGGCAGCGCCGCCAAAGTGATCGAGAATGCCGAAGGCGCCCGGACCACCCCGTCCATGGTCGCCTTCTCCGAAGACGGAGAACGGCTGATCGGTCAGCCGGCCAAGCGTCAGGCCGTCACCAATCCGGAACATACCTTTTTCGCCATCAAGCGTCTGATCGGTCGGGTCTTCGACGACCCGATGGTCCAGAAGGACGCGGGCATGGTGCCCTACAAGATCGTCAAGGCACAGAACGGCGATGCCTGGGTGGAAGGGCGCGAGGATAAGACCTACGCGCCGTCGGAGATTTCCGCCTTCATTCTGCAGAAGATGAAGGAAACGGCGGAAAGCTATCTGGGCCATGAAGTCACCCAGGCCGTGATCACCGTTCCCGCCTATTTCAACGATGCCCAGCGCCAGGCCACCAAGGACGCGGGCAAGATCGCGGGTCTTGAGGTCCTGCGGATCATCAACGAGCCGACGGCCGCCGCGCTCGCCTATGGTCTCGACAAGAAAGATGGCCGGACCATTGCGGTCTATGACCTGGGCGGCGGCACCTTCGACGTTTCCATCCTGGAAATCGGCGACGGCGTCTTTGAAGTGAAGTCGACCAACGGGGATACATTCCTTGGCGGTGAAGACTTCGACATGCGCATCCTCGATTACCTGGCGGACGAGTTCAAGAAAGAGCAGGGCATCGATCTGCGTAAGGATCGTTTGGCGCTGCAACGCCTGAAGGAAGCGGCCGAAAAAGCCAAGATCGAGCTGTCCTCGGCGAGCCAGACCGAAATCAACCTGCCCTTCATCACGGCCGATCAGTCGGGTCCCAAGCACCTGAACATGAAGCTGACCCGGGCCAAGCTCGAAGCCCTTGTCGAGGATCTCGTCAAGCGCACGGAGGAGCCCTGCAAGGCGGCCCTGCGCGATGCGGGTCTGACAGCGGCCGATATCGACGAAGTGGTGCTGGTCGGCGGCATGACGCGCATGCCGAAGATCCAGGAACTGGTGAAGAACTTCTTCGGCAAGGAGCCCCATA
>CAZFWG010000095.1:0-2601 GCA_964522525.1 uncultured Alphaproteobacteria bacterium
TTGATTTTGTTGGTCGGAGCGGCGGGATTCGAACCCACGACCCCTACACCCCCAGTGTAGTGCGCTACCAGGCTGCGCTACGCTCCGACCGGAAAACCCGCGAGACCTCACGGATTTGGTTGATCTATCAGATTGCATGCAGGGATGCAAAGGCCCCTCTTGGTGTTGAGGGGCGAGGGGAGCATATCCGTTGGCCACCGGCGCGGGCGGGCCAGGCTGCCTGCGCCGGTGACCGAAGCCGGTCAGAACATCACGCCTACCGTGCCATTGATCTCATTGGCCTCGTAGTCGGCCTCGACGCCGAAACTCTCGCCGGTGGATGAGGAGCGGATGCGGCGGGCTTCAACACCCACGAACAGATGGTTGTTGACGAAATAGTTGGCGCCGCCGCCCACATGCCAGGCAAAGCCCGCGTCGACAAATTCCCCGAGATTGACGACGTCGGCGCCAATACCGCCGCCCACAAAGGGTCTCAGGGGAATCGGCAGGGCCAGATCCAGATCGATCCAGAGATTGGCGAAAATGCCCAAGGCGCGGACCGTGTCATCCGCGGAGATGTCCTCTTCTGCGAGTTCGGTGATCAGGGCCTCACCGCCAACGGCTTCGAGCTGACTGAAATCGGATCCGCCATGCTGCCGGTAGTTCAGTTCAAATTCCGGGCGCAGGGTGGCGAATGGCAGGTCGATCGCATCGAAGACGCCAGCCGCGACGCCCAGCACGAAACCATCATCCAAATCGAAAATGAGGTCTTGGCCCCCGGTCGGCGTATCCAGTTCCGCGTCCGCTTGTGCGCCATCGAAGGTCAGCTCGCCGTTGAAGACCCGACCGGCAAGGCCGCGCAGGTAGAAGCGGGACGGCCGTTCCGGGCCTTCCGAAAGCGAGGCCACGGGGAGGGCCTGACTGACAACGGAGGCCGCATTGAGGGTGGGGCTCAGAGATGCCATGCCGCCATTGGGGGCACTCGTAGGGCTTGATGATGCCTGACAGAGACCCCGCAAGGCCAACCCGTTCGCGGGTGGCGCCAGGCTGAAGCCCTTGTCCGTTGCGACAGGCAAACCGTCAATCGTGATGGCCTCTCGTGCGTCGGCACGGACCGGATCCATCGACCCGAATGCTGCCAGCACGACACCAAGGCATGTCAGGCTCCGCGCCACGCGCCCTTTAGAAACCGCTCGGCTGGAAAAACGAAATTTCACAATACTTACTCCCACTATCGCCGCGGCAACCTCGCGCAGAATCCCTCGCGGGATCACCTGCCTCCCAACAAGCTCCTTTGTTCGCTGGTGCGTCGGGATTTTGTCTTTAAGGATAGTTTAAGATTGCTCGAATTTGCCGAAAGCTTGGGCTAAATCAACGGCCTTGGTCGCAATTGGGTGGCGATCGCGCAGATCTGGGGGCTCCGTCGATGTCCAATGTCCGGTTATGGGACGCGGATTGGGACCGCACATTCGTTGTCGGGGATTGGCGCGTTGTGCCGGGAACCCGCACCATCTCGCGTCAGGCATCGTCTTCGATCGTCGAGCCTCGGGTGATTGCCCTTTTGATCGCCTTGGCGCGCCAGGCCGGCGAGGTGGTGCGGCGCGAGCAGCTGATTGATGAGATTTGGCAAGGCGCGCCCGGTGCCGACCAATCCTTGAGCAACGCGATCTCGCTTTTGCGCCAGGCCCTCGGGGGCGGTGAAGACGCACGCCGACTGATCGTCACGGTGCCGAAGCAGGGTTACCGCCTTGAGGCGGCCGTGCATTGGGCCGAGGACGTGCTGCCGAGCCCCGTTCCCGAATCGCGGGTGCGGCAGTTCGGGTTGTATAATTACGCTTTTGCGCCACTTTTAATTGTGGGCCTCATTATCGGCGTTTGGGGATGGAACGCGCTGACAGGGAACACCGAGGCGTCCGGGGCATCCACGTCGGTGCTGCAATCACGGGAACAACCGGCATCTTCGGCACAGTCTTCCGCGCAAGGCGTATTTCTGGCGGTTGCACCCTTTGACCATGATGACGATTTGGCGCCGTTGGCGACCGTGCTCACCGACGAAATCAACCAGATTTTCGACAAGCCCGGTCAAATACGCACGGCCGATGGGTCCGAAGCCTCGCAAGTGGCCCAGGGGTCTCTCCCTGCGGATCTGGTCGTGCGGGGCGAGCTGCGCAATTTCGGGGACGGTCTTACCGCCAGACTTTCAATCGTCGACGCGGAGGGGCGGTTTGTCGCTTTCGGCGACGGCGTGACCGTCGAGGCTGGTGACACCTTGGCATTGCGCTCGGCCGCGTTGGCCAAGCTGGTGCCTGCGGTGGCGTTGGCGGTTTCGGAACGGCTGTCGGCCGCCTCGGAGGTTGGGGAGACGCCGCGCCAACTGGCCGTGCGCAGATCGGTTTTTAAAACGCCGCCAACGGATAATCTGCAGGCCTATAATGCCTATCTTGAGGGTGTGTTCCACGTTGGTCGGTATACACCGGAAGACACGCGCCGGGCGGTCGAGAAACTGGAACAGGCGGTGGCGCTCGCGCCCCATTTTGCGGAGGCCCATGCGGCCCTTGGCGGCGCCTATATGTTGGCGGGCTCCCATCAAGGGGCGATGTCGCCCACACGGACGAGGCAGGC
>CAZFWG010000095.1:2701-4154 GCA_964522525.1 uncultured Alphaproteobacteria bacterium
GCGCCGACCATGGCCGAGGCCCGCCGCACCTACGGGGCCGCGCTCATGGCCATGGGGGATACGCAGCGCGCCATGGGCGAGTTTCGGGCGGCAATCGCTCTGTCGGGGGAAAGTCCGCGCATGCGATTGGCGCTTCTCCGGGCGCTTGTGAAAAATGGCGACCTGGTGAAGGCGCGCGAGATTTTTGATGATGTTATGACGTCATCGGACTTTATCCCTAATCTGCAGCAGGCCATCGCGCTGACTTGGCTGGGTGAGCCGGACCGGGCGTTCGCAGCGCTTGAAGCGGCGTTCGAGGACCACGAAATCGGCTTATGCTACTTGAGTGCCCAGCCCGTATGGGACGCAATACGCGAAGATCCCAGATTTGCGCGGATGGTGGCGCGTCAGGCGGGCAAGACCCTGTAGAAAGGCCGCCGAGCCTCTCCGAATTCAGCACACAGCGTTAGCGGAACAGTTCCCGCCGCCGGCCGTGATAGGACCCGGCACGGAAGTGACGTTTCACCCAACTGTCGTCAGGGCTGAGGAATGCCGCCTTGGTCGGATCATTGCGGCCCTGGCGTGCCAGAAGCTGAGCGATGTGGCGGAAATAGAGGTGGTTGAACAGGCGCATGAAATCGACCGTGTAGATATCGGCCACGCGGGTGTCCCCCCGGATCAAGAGCATGTTCTCGTCATTGCTCAACAGGGAGTTCGGGGAGAAATTGGCCGAGCCCGTGAAGACGAGGGGGTCATCCGTCAGGACGTCGACCAGCATGGTTTTCGTATGAATGTAGAAGACATGGCCCTTTTTGCGGAAGTGTTCTTCCTTGGCGAACCATTCGTCCAGGCGATGGCCATTCAAGCCCAAGGACAGGGCATCGCGGTTGAGCTTGGCGCCTAACGCGATGCGGGTGTCCCGATCGCGTTCCAGCATGGCCTGGGTCTCCTCGCTCCGACTCTTCCGTTCCATGAGGATGAAACGCAGGAAATCCCGATCATTGTCGAAACGTCGCGCAAGCCGTCGCGTCACGCCGAAGGCAGCCGTTAGCATGACGGTCTGTTCCGCTTCTTCCACCCGGTCGCCATACCAGTCCAACATGAGGGAGCGCTGCCGGGGACTGAAAATGGGCGTAATGCCCTTGGGCGGCGGCCCGTCACCCGGGTGGGGCGTGTTGTCGGATCCCCAGGTCTGGGCCGGTTCCGGATCCGGATCCGTCGCCAGCATGGTCCAATAGTGCAGGAACCGCCGCGCAAGTTTCTTGTCACGGACGATATGCCCCGTATTGCTCTGACCCAAAAAGCCGGACACGGTGAAATTCGTGGAGCCGGTCCAGACCTCCACCGGTTCATCGTCTTTAAGAAGAAGGATGAACTTGTTGTGGGGGATCGCGCGCCGCTTGCGTCGGGGAATGAGGGTCAGGCCCGACTGCTGACGCAGCTTGGCGCTCTTGATCGCCTTGCGATTCATGTC
>CAZFWG010000095.1:4254-16770 GCA_964522525.1 uncultured Alphaproteobacteria bacterium
GGCGGCCGGTTGCCGAAGCGGTCGGCGAATTTCTGGCTCGGAATGGCCCCCCGATTGTGAAAGATCCCGTGCCGGCCCTTATCTTCCGCTTCCGTCCGAATGTCGACGGTGACGTCATCACCGAAGGTCAGCGCGGCGGGGCGGCCGTAAACGGGACGAATGCGAAATCGGTATTGGGTGTCCGGCCGGACACTATAGTCCCCCCAAAGAAAGGTCTGGATCGGGTGTTGAAGCGTGCTGCGCCGCTCCCCCGGTTGCGGATCCGGCACCGTTTCCTGGAAGAACTTGAACCCGCGCAGCCAACGCTGCGGCTGCTGGCCGTGGGACTTGGCGATGGCGAAGCCCAGGAGCCCCGCCCGCGCGGTTTCACTGGCGTCGAGACCCAGAAGAATGGCCCGGCTGCCGGAAATGGCGTGGACACTGATGCCGTTTTTGCGTTCCCGCTGACGCATCGTGAAACCTCGAAATAGGCGTCAAGAACAGTCATGGCTGGCACAGTAGGCACAGGCTCTTTTCAAGGCAAAAGAGAAATCGGGGGCCCCACTCTTTTTGCGTCCTCTTCGATGAAAAGGAGACCTGGCCACCATCAGGACTGGACCATTATTATCCACAGGCTGTGAGACCGGGTGCCCTTCATCGTCCGCATGCCGCCGTCGATGTCAGGCCGTGACCCGCGCGCCCTGCCACGCTACCGTGAGCCGGTTTGAAAGGGACAGGCCGATGCCATCAGCAAACACACGACCCCGTTTCACGCTCGGGCCGGGCATCCTGGTCACGGCGGCCTTTGTGGGGCCGGGCACCGTGACGGCGTGTACGGTCGCCGGCGCGCAATTCGGCACGGCGTTGGTCTGGGCTCTGATCTTCTCGACCCTGGCCACCATCGTGCTCCAGGACATGGCCGCGCGTTTGGGTGTGGGCGCGCGCTTGGGCCTGGGCGAAGCGCTCGTCCGTGGCTTCAAGGCGCCTTTTGTCCGCTTCGGGATCATGGGTTTGATGCTGACAGGCCTGGCCATCGGCAACGCGGCCTATGAGGCGGGTAACCTTTCGGGGGCCTCCTTGGGCGCGGATCTGCTTTTCGACGGGGCGGGCGGGGCGCGGGGCATCAGTCTCGTGATCCTCGGCGTTCTCGCCGGGGGACTGCTTCTTTATGGGCGGTATCAGACCCTGGAGCGGATCCTGACGGGGCTTGTCCTGGTCATGTCCCTGGCCTTCATCGCCACGGCCCTGTTGGCTCCGCCTGATCTCGGGACGTTTTTCGCCGGCTTCGTGCCGGCAATTCCTGACGGCGGCCTCCTGACCACAGTGGCCCTGATCGGCACGACCGTCGTGCCCTATAACCTCTTTCTTCATGCCGCTGCGGCGCGGGAACGGTGGCCCGAAGGGTCGTCGGATGCCTTGGCGCAGGCCCGATGGGACACGCGCCTCTCGATCGGCCTGGGCGGGCTGATCTCGATTGCGATCCTGTCGGCCGCGGCGAGCAGTCTCTTTACCCAAGGGCTTGAGGTCCGGGGCGCCGCTGATCTGGCAAAGGCCTTGGAGCCCGTTTTCGGGGCCGGCGCGCCCCTTCTAGTCGGCGGCGGCCTGATGGCCGCGGGGCTGACATCGGCGATCACCGCGCCCCTGGCCACCGCCTATGCGGTGCGGGAAATCCTGCCCATCCAGGCAGGCCAGGAAATCTGGTTTCGGGGTGTCGCGCTTGCAGTCCTGGTCACGGGGCTCGCGGTGGCGAGCCTCGATGTCAACGTCATTCATCTGATTGTTCTGGCGCAGGTCGCGAATGGCCTTCTCCTGCCGATCGTGGCAGCCTTCCTCCTTTGGACCATGAACCGCACAGAACTGTTGGGTGCCCATGTCAACGGGTGGCTTTCGAACTTTCTGGGTCTGGGGGTCGTGGTCATCACTTTCGCCCTTGGCCTGCGGTCGATCCTGCGGGGTGTGGGCTTGATTTGAGGCCGTCCGGCCAAGGGACGGGATTGAGTCATGGCGCAGCAGCTCGACATCCGAATGGTCACGGAAGGCCCCGATCTGGAGGTCGTCCAGGCACTGACCCATGAGTTCATGGGCTGGGTGCGGACACGATACGCCGACGAACGCTGGCTCGTGGATGAACACTATGATCCGGAGCAGTGGCATCAGCTCGTGGCGAATCTGGGGGCTCTGTATGCGCCGCCCGCCGGGGCCATGCTCCTGGCACGGTGTAAAGGGGAGCCCGTGGGCTGTATCACGATGCAGGCATTCCAACCGGGCATCTGCGAGATGAAGCGCCTGTTCGTTGTCGAGGCCGCGCGCGGCCTTGGCGTGGCGCGGGCCTTGTGTCAGAGGCTGATCGACATTGCAGCGGAGCGTGGCTATCACACCATGCGGCTTGAGACGGGTTTTCGTCAGCATGAAGCCATTGCCCTGTATCAATCCCTGGGCTTTGATCCGATTCCTGCGTATCGGGATCATCGCCCGGAAGCATCCGAATGGATGCTCTGTATGGAACGGCATCTGATCGTCGACGGATGATCATCAACTGAAAGCTGGCGCCCCTTAAGCGGGCGGCGGCATGCGCGCGATGCTGGCGCGGCCTTTCGGGTCACCGGCATTGAGGGCGTCGATCCGCGCCGCGAGGCGCCGGAGGTCCCGCCGGGCCCGGCGGATGCAATGGCAGGTGACAAAGGCATGGCGCGCCCGCGCCTGCCAACCGGCGGCGCGGTGGGCACTGATCCGTACCCGCAGGAACAGGGCCTCACCGTCCGGACCCGGTCCTGGACAAACAGCGGAAAAATAGAGGGAGTCGGTCTTGGCGCGAACCTCGTCCGCGATCTCCCAGCCCCGCGCACGAACAAGGGTCTGAGCCTCGAATAAAATGGCTTGAGGATCGGCCTTCATTGTCAATCACAAAACTCAGCCCCGTGAGGAAACAGGAGAGCTGAAAGGGGCGGGACCGCCGGATCGCGCAGGCACGTGATCCGGCGGCTCAGGAATGACAGACTTACCGGCCGAAATCGGTCAGGGCCCGGCGCAGTCCGTCGGCGTCGGGCTGCTGGACGGCCCCTTCCGTGACGATATCCCGGGGGCGGATGCCCCGGCGACGATAGTAGTCCTCATTGAAGCCATTGCGGATCTTGATCACCGCGCCTTCGATATTGATGCCGCCATAGAGCCCTTTGGAGCGGGCAAAGGCGAGGACATCAACGGTCTGCGCCTTAGCGCCTGCGCCGACGGGTCCTGCCGCGACGCTGAGATCCGCTCCCAGCTTGAAGCTCGAGCTGAGGAGACGGTCGACGCCGCGATTGGTCATGATGAGCAGGATCATTTCAGAGACTTCGCCGCCGATTTGAAGGCCGAAGGTCAAGGACCCAATGGAATAGAAGGCCGGATGGCTCCAGGTGCCGTTGCGGCGGGCCAACATCACGCCGTTGCCGCCGGAGCCCCCAAAAATAAAACCGCCTTTGACGTTCTGGGGCACAATCAGGACCGCCTTGGCGCTGCCGATGTTCTCACGCGCCCAGGTCAGTTTGGTGTCCGCGTTGAAATTGGCCACCGTTGCCTCCGCCTGGCGAACGAGGGCCTGGGCTTCGAGGGTCTTGTCCGCAAGGGCCGCCGTCGGCACGAGTGTCGCCGCGCCCAGCCCCGTGACTCCTGCGCCGAGAACCGCACGCCGACTAACATGTTCAAGTTTCATTTCATTCTCCTTTTCTAGCTGTTTGTCGGGTTGCCGGTGGCCCAGGTCCGTCTGATCGCTGGGCCCATCCAAGGCACCCCTGAATGAAACCGTCCAACACGAACGGTTGGTCAGGGGGCTTTGCCTTCGCTTCCGGGATGAAGCGCATCTCTTGATCAGCATTCAGACACAACAGGGCGATTCTGTCTTTTCTGGGATGCCCGTGGGGCGGGCTATGGCAGTCCGGTGCCCTATCCGCCGCGCCATTAACGCGGATTTTACAGCCTTTGGTTTAGACACTCAAACTCGTTACGCACCCATGGTGGAAAACCGTTCCAGGGGAGAGCCCTCGGTGACCGATGCTTCCCAAGACCCTCAAATGACCGAGCCCGAGCCGCCCCAGGCGCCAGAGGGCTCCTCGATCGATCGTTTGCCCGCCGACTTTACCGTCAATGCGGTCATCGAATGGAGCGATCGGCTCAAAGATCTGCCATCGGATCAAAGACCCTTGCGGATCGACGGCGAGGATGTGGA
The DNA here is from genome assembly GCA_964522525.1 of uncultured Alphaproteobacteria bacterium. GTDB lineage: Bacteria > Pseudomonadota > Alphaproteobacteria > JAJFIK01 > JAJFIK01 > CAYUYV01. Next base: position 8,438 of record CAZFWG010000095.1, read on the forward strand.
CCGCATTGGTACAGCCGGCGTGCAGCTTTTGTGCATTCTGACGCGGGACGCTGAGCAATTGGGTAAGACATTTGTGGTTACTAATCCGTCCGAGACGCTGCGCCGGGCCCTGAACACCATCGGGCTTGGAGCTCAACTATCTGTATGGGAAGCCAATCAATGACGCGGAAAATCCTGGCGGTGGACGATTCCCGGACCATGCGTGACATGGTCTCCTTCACCCTGAAGGGGGCCGGTTTTGAGGTGGTTGAGGCTGAGGACGGGGAAGACGCCCTGACGAAGCTTCCCGGCGACAAGTTCGATCTTGTGATCACTGACGTGAACATGCCGAAGATGGACGGGATCACATTGATCCGCCGTCTGCGTGAAACGGACACGTGCAAGGGTGTGCCCATCCTGATCCTCACGACCGAGAGCGAAGAGACAAAGCGCCAGGAAGGCCGGGCCGCCGGTGCCACCGGCTGGATCGTCAAACCCTTTGATCCGGACAAGCTCCTCCAGGTTGTCAACAAGGTCTGTCATTGACCGGCCCCAGGGGGATATCATGCAGGGTTCCGACAGGTTTCAGCATCTTCAGCAGACCTATTTCGATGAATGCGCCGAGCTGCTCGACGTCTTGATCGATCAGATCGGAACGCTTGTTCCCGATGATCGTGATACGGAAAAACTCAATACGATTTTTCGCGCGGTCCATTCGATCAAGGCCGGCGCGGGCGCCTTCAAGTTCAACCGCCTTGTCGCGTTTTCCCACAGTTTTGAGGCGGTCCTCGAGAAAGTGCGTAATGCCTCGCTTTCTCTGCAGCAGGATCTGATCGATCTGCTGACCAAGTCCGCCGATATTCTTTATGATCTGGTGGCGGCGGCTCAAGGCGGCGATGATCTCGAGGCGGATCACGATGGTCCGATCCTCGAGCGGCTCAACCACTATTGCGATCCCCAGGGAGATTCGGGGGGGCGGCCGGCGGCGGCGCAAGGTGAAGCGCGGGGCCCCTTCAATATCCGTTTCGTGCCGAAGGACAGCCTGCTTCAAAGCGGCAATGAACCGCTTCTCCTGATTGATGAGCTCGCCCGCCTGGGGCCCCTTGACGTCAGTGCGGATGCGTCCGCGCTGCCGTCGCTTGATCGGTTTGATCCGGAAACGTGCTATCTTTCCTGGACGCTCAAGCTCGACGCGGACGTCAGCCGGGAGGACGTTCTTGGGGTCTTCGAATTCGCCATCGACGACTGCGACTTGACGGTCGAAGGTGAGACGGCGGAGGGACAACAGGCCTCGGGCGCGACCGCCGCGACCGGCGCGTCTCCGACCGTTCCGGACATGTTCCCGAATGGCGAGGCATCGCCCGCCAATCGACGCCCCAAAACCTCCTCCATCCGTGTCGATCTTCAGCGTGTTGATCGCCTCGTCAACATGGTCGGCGAGTTGGTCATCGCCCAGTCCATGGTCTTGCAGAACATCACGGACCGGACAGCCAATCAGGAGCTTTCCCAGTTGCGGGGCCTTGAGGACCTGACCTTGCGCACGCGGGAGCTTCAGGAAAGTGTGATGGCCATCCGCATGCAGCCCGTGAAGTCGGTCTTTTCACGCATGCCGAGGGTAGTGCGGGATCTCTCCGAGACACTGGGCAAGAAGGTCACGTTGCGCATGCGCGGCGAGGAAACCGAAGTCGACAAGACTGTCATCGAGGAGCTCAGCGATCCTCTCACCCATATGATCCGCAATGCCCTCGACCATGGCTTGGAGGGGCCGGACGAGCGGCGGGAAAAGGGCAAACCGGAAACGGGAACGATCGAACTGTCTGCGGAACATCGCGGCGGACGGATTGTCATCTGCGTGGGTGATGACGGGCGGGGCATCGATCGGGAGAGGGTGCGCAAGAAGGCGGTGGAGCGGGGCATCGTCACGGAAGAAGCGGCCCAGGCCCTCTCGCCGTCCCAAATCGACCAACTGGTCTTCGCGCCCGGGTTTTCCACGGCGGCGGCCGTCAGCGAGATCTCCGGCCGGGGCGTCGGGATGGATGTGGTGCGCCGGAACATCCAGAGCCTTGGTGGGCGGATCACGATCGACTCCGCTCTCGGCCAAGGCACCAAGTTCATTCTGACCTTGCCGCTGACCCTTGCCGTCCTGGATGGCATGGTCATTCTTCTCGGAACGGAGCGCTTCATTCTTCCCCTGACCGGCATTGTCGAATGCGTGCGGCCCCAGGCCCGGGATCTGCGACGCCTGTCGAGTGGTGTTGAGGTCCTGTCCATCCGGGGCGCCTTCATTCCGCTGGTCTATCTCGGCGCGCGCCTGGGTGTGCCGGGATCGGCCATGAAGGCGGAGGACGCCCTGGTCGTCCTGGTCGAGATGGAATCCGGGCGGCGTGTCGGCCTGATCGTTGATGAACTGATCGGCCAGCAGCAAGTTGTCATCAAGAGCCTTGAAGAAAATTTCCACAGCATCGCGGGGATCTCCGGCGCCACCATTCTTGGGGATGGTCGCGTTGCCCTGATCATTGATGTCGATGCGGTCAGTGCCGGTGAATTGGCCCAGACGGAGATGGCCCTGCGGGGCGGAGACGGTGATGATGCGCCGGCGGATGAGTCCCCCATCGATCCTGATGCGCCGGCGCCCACGCAAACGGGAGAGATTGCAGCATGACGGAACTTGCCGAGCTTGAACAGGAAATCGAGGCAAAGGCCGCGCCGCTTCCGGCGGGGCAGGGTGCGTCCGCCGATGCCGCCCCAGGCCGAGCGACGGAAAGCGCCCAGTTCGTCAGCTTCGCCATCGACGACGAATACTACTGTGTCGACATCATTGCGGTGCGGGAAATCAAGGGCTGGACCCAGGTCACCAAACTTCCGAACCAGCCTGAATATGTCCGGGGTGTGCTGAACCTGCGGGGCGTTGTCGTGCCGATCATCGATCTGCGCTGCAAATTCGGCCTTGGACTGACGGAAGCCACACCGACCCATGTCGTGATCATCGTTCATATCGACTCCCGCCTGGTCGGACTTCTGGTCGACCGGGTGTCGGACATCCTTCAGGTCGAGACCGAGAGGTTCCAGCCGGTTCCTGACGCCTGCGGATTGACCGGAGGCGACTATCTGTCAGGCCTGGTGACCGTCAATGAGCAGATGATTGCCCTGCTTGAACTGGAGCATCTGGCGGGAAGCACCGCCGGGGACTGAACCCGAGACATGAGAGTGATCGCTTTACGGAGTGTTCGTAAGCGCAAGGGGATTGGAGACGACCATGAACACCATGTTGGCTGATTCGGCAACACGCCGCGAGACAAGACTGGACCCCACGGTGGTGACGCCCATCATTATCGGGGTGCTGTCGATTGCGCTTTTTGCGTCGAGTTTCCTGACGGATCCCATCGGCATCATGGGTGTCATCGCCATTGATCTTGTCGCCGCCGTGTTGGCGATGGTCGGGACGTCATGGCTTCAAAGACGCGCAGGACAACCGGTCAGCGCGGCGGATCAGACCGCTGCCGCCGAGGCGCAGGCCGTGGTCGAGGCGCTGAGCCGCGAACAGGCGATGATCGAGTTTGACGTCAAGGGCAACATTCTCAATGCGAATGAAAACTTCCTGACGGCGATGGGATACCGGCGCGACGAAGTGGTCGGCCGTCATCACTCCATGTTTGTGTCGCCGGAGGATGTGAAGGGCAAGGACTATACGGATCTGTGGGATGGCCTGCGACGCGGTTCCTTCCAGACCGGGGAGTTCGGCCGCTTGAACAAGAACGGTCAGCGGATCTGGATCCAGGCGACCTACCACCCCATTCTCGGCCCGGACGGGACACCCTTCAAGGTGATCAAATTTGCCCGCGATGTGACGGAACGGGTCGAAGCCAACCTCAAGCGGGACGTGGAGGCTCTTGAAAACGCCCGCGTGCGGACAGCCCTGGATACATGCGGGACCAACATCATGGTGGCCGACGAGGACCTCAACATCGTCTATACCAACCGCACCATGATGGATTTCCTGGCCGAGGCGGAAGCCGACATGCGTGAGGATCTCCCGACCTTCCGGGCACGGGAGGTCATGGGTGCGAACATCGATACCTTCCACAAGGATCCGAGCCACCAGCGGGCGATCCTGCGCGATCTCGCCGAGCGGCGTGACGTCGATCTGACCCTCGGTGGCCGACAGTTTCGCCTGGTCGTCAGTCCTGTTCACAACAGCGATGGCACCCGGATCGGCACCGTGGTTGAGTGGAAGGACGAAACCCAGGCCCGGGCCACCGCGGCGGAAATCGCCACTCGGGAACAGGAAGCGCTTCGGCTGCGGATCGCCCTTGATTGTTCCCAGGCCAATGTCATGCTAGCGGACGAAAATCTCGATATCGTCTTTGCCAATCGCTCCGTGGTCAGTCTGCTCAAGGCAGCCGAGAGCGACATCCGCAAGGATCTGCCGCAATTCGACGCCGGCACCATCCTGGGCACCAATATCGACCATTTCCACAAGGACCCCCGTCATCAGCGGACCATGCTGTCCAACCTGACGAGCCCCCGGGAAGTCGGCCTCGAGCTGGGCGGACGGATCCTCCAACTGCAGGTAAGCCCCGTCATTGACAATGAAGGCGTGCGCATCGGCACCGTCGTGGAGTGGCAAGATCAGACGGCTGAGAAGGCGATTGAAAGCGAGATCAATGATATCGTGTCGTCGGTCGTGGCGGGTGACTTCTCCAAGCGGGTGCCGCTTGAGGGCAAGGAAGGCTTCATGCTGAACCTCGCCTCGGCCATGAATGATCTGTGTGCCCGCACGGGCGCTGCGGTCGATGATACCGTCTCCATGGTGAGCACCCTGGCCGGCGGCGATCTGACCCGTCAGATGGACGGTCACTATGAAGGTGTGTTCGAGACGCTGAAGAACGACGCCAACCGCATGGCCTCCGCCTTGGGCGAGATTGTCGGGGAAATCAAGCACGCCGCGACGGAAGTCTCCAATGCCGCCACGGAGATCAATGCGGGAACGACGGACCTTTCCCAGCGCACGGAGCAGCAGGCCTCCAGCCTCGAGGAGACGGCGGCGGCCATGCAGGAAATCGCCACCACCGTCAAACAGAATGCCGACAGTGCGACCCAGGCCAATCAACTGGCCATGGGCGCACGGGAAGCGGCGAGCCGGGGCGGATCGGTCGTGGGCGAGGCCGTCCAGGCCATGGCCGACATCGAGAGCTCGTCCACCAAGATCTCGGAAATCATTACCGTGATCGATGAGATTGCGTTCCAGACCAACCTTCTGGCACTCAATGCGGCCGTCGAAGCGGCGCGGGCCGGCGATGCCGGGCGCGGTTTCGCCGTGGTCGCCTCGGAAGTGCGAAACCTGGCCCAGCGTTCCTCTCAGGCAGCCAAGGACATCAAGGATCTGATCAGTCATAGTACGGATCAAGTCGCGGGTGGTGTCGCCCTCGTCAATCGGACCGGGGAAGCACTCGAGCAGATCCTGGGCTCGATCAAGGGCGTCGCGGACATTGTCTCAGAAATCTCCGCGGCAAGCCATGAGCAGGCAACGGGGATCGATCAGATCAACACGGCCATCGCGTCGATGGACCAGATGACTCAGCAGAACTCGGCCCTCGTTGAGGAAAATGCGGCGGCCGCCAAGAACATGGCCGATCAATCCCTGGCCATGCAACGGCGGGTCGATTTCTTCACCCTGAAGGAAGGGGAAGAGGCCATCACGACCCAGACGGTCAACCTGGTCGAAACGAAAGCGGATGACACCAAGACCGTCATGCATCCGAGTGCGCCGAAACCGGCGAGCGCGGTCAAGCAGATGCAGAGCGCTCTCGCGGTCGCGGTCCAGGATGATCCTGATTGGAAGGAGTTCTGATCATGGCAACCCCCGTGTCCGTTGCGCATGCTGATCGCCCGGCGGACCGGGAGTTCACGTTCACGGAAGAGGACTTCCGCTACCTTTCCGCCCTCGTGCATCGAACCGTGGGCATCGACCTGGCCGAGGGCAAGCGCGATCTTCTCTATGGTCGTCTGGCCCGGCGGTTGCGGACTCTTGGCCTGTCGAGTTTCACCGACTACCGGACCCGTCTGGAAGGTCCAACGGGTGCGGATGAAATCAACGACCTGGTCAATCACGTCACGACCAATCACACGGCCTTTTTTCGGGAAAGACACCATTTCGAGCATTTCGAAAAGGCTGTGTTGGAACCCTGGGCGAAGGAGGGTGGGTCGCGGCTGCGGGTGTGGTCGGCCGCTTGTTCAACGGGGGAAGAGCCCTATTCGATCGCGTTGACCGTTGCCCGCAGTCTTCCTGCAGCCGCCAGGGAGAGCGCGGATGTCCGCATTCTGGCCACGGACATCGACACCCGTGTGCTAGAGACGGCACAACAGGCCCGCTTCCCCCAGGCCACACGCAATCAGGTTCCCGAGGCTTTCAAGTCCCTCGTTGAAACACCGGCTGCGGATCATTGGACGGTCAAACCGGCGATCAGGGATCTGCTCGTGTTCAAGCGGTTAAACCTGTTGGAAAACTGGCCCATGCGGGGCCCCTTTGACGTCATCTTCTGCCGTAATGTGATGATCTATTTCGACATGGAGACCAAGATCAAACTGGTTCAACGGTTTGCCCAACTTTTGCGCCCCTCTGGTCTCCTCTATATCGGCCATTCGGAGCGGCTCACGGATGAACTCAGCGAATTCTCGCTCGAAGGGCGAACGATCTACCGGAAAAAGGCATGATGCGTGCTGATCTCCATCAAGCCTCGTCCTCGGACGCAGGACAGGGACGGTTGATGCCCCGTGGCACGGCAAGGCATCGCTTTTTTGATTCCCAGGAAGACAAATGGATCGTCAAGGTTCTGCCCGGAGAGTTCTATGTCACCGCCGATGAAAACGAAGTCGTGGTGACGGTGCTGGGCTCCTGCGTCGCGGCGTGCATCCGCGACCCCAAGACAGGGTTTGGCGGGCTCAACCATTTCATGCTGCCTGAAGAAAAGGGGACGGGTTGGCAAGGAGCCAATGCGTCTTTGCGATATGGCACCTTTGCGATGGAACGGTTGATCAACGAGATCGTCCGAACCGGCTGTCCAAGGGAGCGTCTCGAGATCAAGGTCTTTGGCGGCGGCGTGCTGAAATCCGGTCAGACACCGATCGGTCTTCAAAACGCGGCCTTTGTAATGAATTATCTGACGAAGGAGGGTCTTGCGGTGTCGGGCGAGGATCTGGGGGGAGGATTCGCCCGCCGGATCCACTACTATCCATGTGAAGGCCGTGTTCTGCGCAAATTCCTGAAGGAGACCGTGGCGGGAGAACTCCTCACGGTCGAGAGCGATTACAAGGAGAAGATCGGTTCCGAACAGCCTTCGGGCGACATGGAACTGTTCCAGTAGGGACACCGTCCCGGAGAAGGGGGATTCGATGCCGATCCGTGTACTCATCGTTGACGATTCCGCCATGATGCGGCAACTCCTGACCGATCTTCTGTCGGATGATCCGGAAATCGAGATCGTGGACACCGCGGCGGATCCCTATATCGCGCGGGAAAAGATAAAGGCCTACAATCCCGATGTGATTACGCTTGATGTGGAGATGCCGCGTATGGATGGCGTGGCCTTCCTGCGCAAGATCATGGCATTGCGCCCCATGCCGGTCGTGATGGTGTCGTCCTTGACCCAAGCGGGCGCGGACATCACGCTCGAAGCCCTAGAGGTCGGCGCCGTGGATTTCGTGGCCAAGCCCAGTGCGGACATCCGGCAGGGCATGGAAGATCTGGCTGCGGATTTGCGTACGAAGGTGAAGCTCGCGTCGAAGGCCAAGCTTCGACCGCGCCAGTCCGCACCCGTCCCGAAAACAAGCCACCGCCCGTTCCAATCGACGGAGAAGATCATCGCCATTGGCGCCTCGACGGGTGGTGTCGAAGCGCTCATGACGATCATCCGTGCCCTGCCACCCAACGCTCCGGCCATGTTGATCACGCAACACATGCCTCCGAAATTCACCACGAGTTTCGCCAACCGCCTGAACAGCGCCGGTGTCGTCAATGTGATGGAGGCGGCGGACGGTCGCCGGGCGTTGCAGGGCCACGTCTATGTCGCGCCCGGCGATCGGCATCTGGAACTGATCCGCAGTGGGGCCAACTATGTCTGCCGTCTCCAGGACGGCCCGCCGGTCAGCGGTCACAAACCGTCCGTTGACGTCTTGTTCCAGTCGGTTGCCAAATCAGCGGGGCAGAATGCGGTCGGTGTGATCCTTACCGGCATGGGCAAGGATGGAGCCCAGGGGCTCAAGGCGATGCGCGACGCGGGCGCGGTGACGTTCGGGCAGGATGCGTCGAGTTGTGTCGTCTATGGGATGCCGCGCGCGGCGCGGGAAGCGGGGGC
>CAZFWG010000096.1:0-10261 GCA_964522525.1 uncultured Alphaproteobacteria bacterium
GCGCGGGCGGAGTTTTTTCCGAGCCTGGATCTCAATGCCGGGATCGGCTTCCGCTCCTTCAGAATTGGCTCCCTGCTCAAGACACCGGAGTCCCTGATGGCCGGCTTCGCCACGGATCTGAGCGCGCCCCTCGTCAACCGGAGTGCCATTCGCGCCGCCTACAGAAACGCCAATGCCCAGCAGATCGAGGCGCTCTACAACTATCAGCGGACGGTTCTGACGGCCTATCTGGAGATCGCCAATCTCGTCGCGAAAGCCCACAATCTCAAAGGCAGCGTGGAGAGAAAACAGGCGCAGGTCGACACGCTGCTCGACTCGGTCGACCTTGCCTGCGACCTTTTCGCGGCGTCCCAGGCGGACTACAGCGAGGTTCTGCTCATGCAGCGGGATGCCTTCGAGGCCAAGATCGAACTCGTCGAGACAAAGCGCGCCCAGTTCGGCGTCATGGTCGACACCTATCGGGCGCTGGGCGGTGGCATCGCGGGCAGCGAGACCGACGCGGAGACCGAGGCCCTGGATGCGTAGTGCGTATTCCGCAAAAGGGAACACGCCTTTGCGGTTTGAAAACCCGACCTACCCGTTGCTTGAAACGCGCCTTCATGGTTCGGTTTGGTTTGCAGGCGCCGTCGCGGGAAAAGAGCCTGGACGGAGCTTTTGAAACGCGCAGGCCCATGGCACCCGTCTCTCCCTCGTATTTTATGCTGCCTGAACCGGATTTGGTTTTGACCCCACTTTCTCCGGACACGGTACATTCCGGCAGCCCACATTGCGACCCTTCGTGGACCCGGTTCAGACACGACAGGGCAGCCGTCTGTGACACCTTTGTCCGGCTTTAGGCATGAAACACGAAAAGACAGGTGATCGACAGAAGGGCCTTAAGCTATTGAAAAATATCACTTCTTTCTATTCCAAAGCCGATTGTCGCCTGCAAATATGGATCTTTATGGCGCTGAAGCCTTTTCCTCCGGCGCAAACATGTTAATGTTACCGGCACGCACCTCATTGTGATCGGGTCTTCGTGACCTGTTATCGTGGCCGTCGAACAAGCGCAAAGCGCGTCACGGTCGCGAATTTGTTTTGCATACATCCGATGAGGAAAGGATTGCTCGACGACCGGGCGATCCGACCCAGCCGTATCATTTTGCGTTTGAGCCGGGCTTCAAGGCGCATTTGCGGCATCAACACGTGAATCAAATGGGGGTATCACAGATATGAACCGCTACTTGAGCGGCGCCTCTACATTGGCGCTTGTCGTTGGCGCGGCCTCACCGATTTTTGCTCAGGATACCGCAGAAAGCGAAACGCCTCCGGAAGAGGATTCGCGCATTGAGCGGATGGTCGTCACGGCCACGAAGCGCGAGGAGTCGGCCCAGGACATTCCCGTGTCCGTCCAGGCGCTGAGCGAGTCGACGCTCGAAGAACTCAATGTCGACGACTTCTCGGACTATCTGCTGGCGCTGCCGAATGTCACCGCCGGCGGCCGGGGCCCTGGTCAGTCCACGATCTATATCCGAGGCATGGCGACGGATACCTTTCCGGTGCAATTGTCCGGGTCCAACGGCCCGACGCCCAATGTGGCGCTCTATCTCGATGAGCAACCGGTCACCCAGCCCGGCCGGAACCTGGACGTCTATGTCGCCGATATCCAGCGGGTCGAAGTCCTCCCCGGACCCCAAGGCACCCTGTTTGGCGCCAGCTCCCAGGCAGGCACGGTCCGTCTGATTACGAACAAACCGCGCCTCAATGAATTCGAGGCGAGCTTCCGGACCGCCGCCGGCGGCACCGAAGGCGGAGAAGCCTCCTATAAGGCGGAGGCCGTCATCAATGTCCCGATCATCGAGAACAAGCTCGCGATCCGCGGCGTCATCTTCGCCGACCAACAGGGTGGCTATATCGACAATGTCGCGGGCGTGCGCACGCTCGAAACGAGCCCGCGCTTCGGACCCGGCGGCTTCCAGGCCGGCGCTGATCTCTCTGACGTGACCTTCCTTGAGGCCACCAATGCCGCCCTGGTCGAGGACGATTTCAACGGCACGGTCTATTCCGGTTTTCGGGTCGGCGTATCCTATGTGATCAATGATGACTGGGACATCCTGGTGACCCATATGCGCCAACGGCTCGACTCCGATGGCGTCTTCGATTTCGACCCGGAAGTTGGTGACCTTCAGGTCAACCGTTTCTCCCCGGATCGATTGGAGGAAAACTGGAACAATACCGCGTGGACGGTCACCGGCAACATTCTCGACAAGCTCGAACTCGTCTATACGGGCGCCTTTCTCGACCGGGACACGGATCAGGTCATCGACTACACCGGCTATGCCGATGTCGGACAATATATCCCCTACTATATCTGTGATGCCGCCGTCTCCTATCCGGGCGACGCTGCCCCGTCGGGGGTCTGTCAGCCGCCCAATCTGGCGGCCCGGAACCAGACCACGACCCGCATCCTGACCCAGGAGTTCCGGGTCAATACGCCGGCTGAATACCGGCTGCGGGCCACCGCCGGCGTGTTCTACACGGATCTGCAGCTTGAGGATCTCGGGGACTTCATCTATCCCGGTTCCCAGTTCGTCCAGGGCTTCACGCCGGACGCCGTTGGCTTCCCACAGAACGCGCCCTTCCCCACACAGACAGCCATCAATCCGGCCTTCCGCGATCCCGGCGTCATCTTCTTCAATGACATTACGCGCACGGAAGAACAGATCGCGCTTTTCGGGGAGTTCACGGCGACCCTTCTGCCCAATGTCCTGGACGTGACCTTCGGTGTGCGTTGGTTCGATATCGACGTGGAGCTGGTCGGGGGCGCAAACTCGTCTTTCGGCAATCTGGCCGCCCAGATGGACGTGAACCAGTTTGGCTCCAATCTCGACGAGGTGCTCGCGGACTTCAATCCGGCGAACGAGTCCGGCGCGATTTTCAAGGCGAACGCCTCCTGGACACCGACGGATAATACGCTGTTCTACTTCACCTTTTCGGAAGGGTTCCGGCCGGGCGGGCTGAACCGCGGCTGCGGCGCCGGCAATGAGGAATTTGGCTTCGTTCCTTGCACATTCGCCACCGATACGGTGACGAATTATGAGATCGGCTGGAAGACGCTCCTGTTCAACGACAGCCTTCAATTCAATGGCAGCGCCTTTTTCGTGGAATGGTCCGGGATCCAGACCGGTGTCTTCAACCCCGACATCTTCTTCCTGACCTTCAACGACAATGCGGCGGATGCGGAGATCATGGGCATCGAAGGCGATGTGGTCTGGTCGCCGATCCAGGGGCTGACGGTGACGGGGGCCTTCTCCATTCTCGATACGGAAATCACCGAGGTGGCCGACAGCGCGCTCAGCATCGCGCCCGTGGGCAGCGAATTGGCCCTCGCCCCGAGTTTCCAGGGCAACATCCGTGCCCGTTATGAATGGTTCATCCATGATGAACTCGAGGCCCATGTCCAGGGCGCGGTGCAATACTCCGCCGACAGTTTCAGTTCCATCGTGGTGGACCCGAACAACCGCTTCCTCCAGGACAACTACACGATCCTGAACCTGTCCGTCGGCATCCGCCGGGACAATTGGAGTGCGACCATTTTTGGTGACAATCTGACGGATACGCGGGCGGAGCTTTTCACCAACACCCAGGATGCGTCCTTGCGCATCTTTACCAATCGGCCACGGTCCTACGGGATCCGTTTGACCTACGACTTCTACTAACTAAGGGCGCAATAGGCCCTCGGGCATGTCTGACGGCGGACGGGCCGGATACGCACCGTCCGTCGTTCGGACAAGGGAAGATTGACCGGCATGGGATCAGGGTCCGACATTTCACGACTGGACGTGGATGCGGTCTGCAAGGACGCCAAAGCGCTGCTGCAGCGCGGAGACCTCACGGGCGCCTTGGCCAAACTCGATGATGCCCTTGGGCATTGGCCCGACGAGCCGGAGTGCCTCTATCTCAAGGCGGTCTGCCACCGCTATCTGGGTGCGGATGATGCGGCCCTGGGGACCCTCACCCGGCTCAAACAGGCGCGGCCCGATTTCGGTCGGGCCTTCCAGGAAGAAGGCCATATCCTCAAAGAACGGGGCGACCGCGTTGGCGCCTTGCGCGCTTATGGTCGGGCGACAAAAGCCAACCCCGCCCTCGCCGCGAGCTGGCGGGCCCTTGCCGATCTGTCCAAGGAGAATGGCGACGGTCCGGAGGCCCAACAAGCCGAAGCCCAGGCCGCCCGTCTTGCGGCTTTGCCGCGAGAACTCGTTTCGGTCACGAGCTTCCTTCATGAGGGCCGTCTGCTGAAAGCAGAAAAACTGTGCCGGGAATTCTTGAGCCGGCATCCCCACCATGTGGAAGCCATGCGACTGCTGGCCGATCTGGCATCCCGTCTCAATGTCCTCGATGACGCGGAGCTTCTCCTCGAAGGCGCGCTTGCGCTCGAGCCGGAGAATGTTCAACTCCGCATCGATTACATGCGGCTGCTCCGCAAGCGTCAGAATTTCTCCGCCGCCCTGGCCCAGGCGAAACTGCTGTTGGAGAAAGATCCGGAAAACCCGGTGTTTCAATCGAATTTCGGCGTTGAAAGCCAGATGGCGGGCGATGTGGACACCGCACTCGCCATGTTCGATTCGGTCCTGGAGAAACTGCCGGGGGATCCCTTGACCCTCATGTCCCGGGGCCATGCCTATAAGACGATCGGCCAGGAAGAAGACGCTGTCAGCGCCTATCGCGCCGCCTATCATTCAAAACCCGACCATGGCGATGCGTTCTGGAGCCTCGCCAATCTCAAAACCTATCACTTTACGGATGATGAACTGGACCGGATGCGGGCGCAGGAAGAAGATCCCTCGATTCCCGTGACGGAACGCATCCATTTCTGCTTCGCGCTCGGCAAGGCCTATGAGGACCGGGAGGACTATCCCACGTCCTTTGCCTATTATGAACGGGGCAATCGTCTCAAACGGGACCAAAGCCGTTATAATGCGGATCATATGGATGAGGAACTACAGGCGCAAATCGCGGTCTGTACGGAGGCACTTTTCGAGGCCCATCGCGGCCATGGCCATCCGGCGCCGGATCCGATCTTCATTGTCGGGTTGCCACGGGCGGGATCCACACTGATCGAACAGATCCTGGCCTCCCACAGCCAAGTGGACGGCACCATGGAGCTGCCGAACATTCTCGCCCTCTCCCACCGGCTGCGCAACCGTCAGCGTATCACCGAAACCTCGCCTTATCCGCGCAATCTCTTCGATTTGACGGGTCCGGAATGCCATAATCTTGGGACGGCCTATATCGATGACACCCGGATGCACCGGGCGGGCGCGCCCTTCTTCACGGACAAGATGCCCAATAATTTCCGGCATATTGCGCTGATCCACCTCATCCTGCCCAACGCCAGGATCATCGATGCGCGCCGGGATCCCATGGCCTGCTGTTTCGGGGGCTTCAAGCAGCTTTTCGCCGAAGGCCAGGAATTCACCTACGGGCTGGAGGAGATCGGCCGTTATTACCGGGGCTACCAGGCGCTGATGGCCCATTGGGACCGGGTGCTGCCGGGACGGATCCTGCGCGTCCAATATGAGGACGTGGTCGGCGATCTTGATGGGCAGGTGCGTCGTCTTCTCGACTTCTGCGGCCTGCCCTTTGAACAGAGTTGCGTGGATTTCCACGCCACCAAGCGGTCCGTCCGCACCGCAAGCGCCCAGCAGGTGCGCCAGCGCCTCTACCGGTCAGGCCTTGATCAATGGCGCCATTACGAACCGTTCCTGGGACCGCTCCGTGACGCGCTTGCCAAGCCTGACCGGCACCAGGACCCTACTGGTCGCAACAGCGGCTGAAAAAGCGGCCCTGGACATTCGCCATCATGCAGCCGTTCGAGTCCTGGGTGACCTGGACCGAGTATCCCGCACCGCCCAGTTCAGGCACAAGAACGGGCTTCCCACGCCCGGCGGACTTTATCTTGGATCGGACCATAGCGCACCACTGCTTCTCCTTTTCCAAGGCGGCGGCATAGCTGTTCCAGGCCTTTCCGTAATCGAAGGAAGGGGCCCCGGGATAGTTTTTCCGCATGACAAGGTCGGGGCCCATCGAATAGTCGCCATCGACCATCATCGTGTACCGATGTTCAAGCGCGAACAGTTCCTTGAAGGAGATGCCCCGACCGTTGATGACGACCCCCGCCTCGGCGCCGGACGCCCTATAGGCCACCGGTCCAAAGCGCTGGTCCCCCGGCGGGATCTGTTTCCCCGGCGGCAGCCCCATGGTTCCGATGAGGCCGCTCTTGGGGTCGTACCAATAGGCGCCACTGGCCGGGACGCCATGTTCCCGCGTCAGAAACTGCGCCGTCGTGGAGTCCACCGTCCGACCATTGATCGTCATGCCGGCAAGAGCCGGGGCCCCAGCCGACGCGCATAGAAAAAATACGTTCAAAAACAAAGTCGTAATACCGCGCATGAGCATCTCCAACGCCGCGTTGTCACACATGATGCCCCATTCCATCGCGATCGCCTGATAAGATCAGTGATGTTGAGCACGGCGGCGCCCCCGTTCCTTGGACTAGGTCTTCGCTCTTGAAATCGATCGGCGGATGATCCGTGTTGAACACTCACGCGCGCGGTCAGAAATCAAGCGCCGCGAGGGCGACCGGTTGGGAGACCCCACGCAGGGAGACACGGCCGAGGGGACGAATACGGACAAAGGGCGGGCGTTTCAGGCGATCAAGGAGCGTTTCCGAAATGAGAATGCGTTCCGTGACGTCCTTGGCATGGGCCTCCATCCGCGCGGCCACATTCAGCGTATCCCCGAGATAGACGATCTCCCGCTTCGCACCGCCCATTTCCCCGGTAACCACGGGCCCCACATGGAGGACCGCCCGGAAAGCGGGCACGAGATTGAAATCCTTTTCAAATTGGGGCGCGCATTCCGCCACGATGTCAAAGGCATCCCGGACGGCACGCAGACACCGCGCCTTGGCAATGCCCCGCTCTTCCGGCCATTCCACGATCATCTCATCCCCCACATAGGCATGGATGCGGCCGTCATTGTTCAGGATGGCAGGTCCGAGCGTCTGGAAAAAGCGATTGAGATACTGATGATATTTCAGATTGCCTAACCGCTCGGCGGCGGTCGTGGACCCGATCAGATCGATCAACAGGAAGATCCGCGCCTCCTCCTTCGGCATGTGATAGCGGCCGGTCAAAAAATTCAGCAGCACACCCCGGCCCAAAATATTGTTCAAGGATATCACGATATTGAAGATGACGGAGACCACGAAGCTGAAGGCGAGGTCCTGAAGAGACGCGCTTGTTGTCAAAAATGCCCGGACGGTGAAGGCCTGATCGCCCCTCATCGGGGGGAAAAACAGGCCGATACAGATCAAGGCCAGGGCGATCATGAACACATAAGCGAGCGTCTTTACAAGGATCATCAGGGAGAAGGGTAGACTGACGAGCCCCCGGCCCAGCCGTCCCTCCACGATGAACAGCTCGAAACTCATCACAAAGCCGCAGATCAAAATGCCAGCGGAGGCACTTCGGGGAAGCACGGAAACGGGCAAGCCTTGAATCAGGGCATAAAGGGCACCGATCAAGGCGCTCACGCAGACGCCCTGGCCCAGGGTGATCAGGCGCCGGCGAATATCCTCATCCATGATGGGCCCGTCCCCTCATACGGCCTGGCCGCGCGCAAAACCGCCGGATCACGCCCGACGTCCCTAATGCGCCAGGGCCGCCGCCTCGCGGGCCAAGGTCTCGATCCGGGCCCAGTCTCCGGCCGCCACGGCATCACCCGGCACGATCCAGGATCCCCCGATACACATGACGTTTTCAAGGGCCAGATAGGTTGTGGCGCTGGCAAGATTGACACCGCCCGTGGGGCAAAAGCGGGCCTTGCAGAACGGGGCGGACAGGGCTTTCAGGGCGGCAACGCCTCCGCTGGCCTCGGCGGGAAAGAACTTGAAGGCCGTGAGGCCCGCTTCAAGACCCAGCATCAGCTCGGACGGGCTCGACACGCCGGGCAACAAAGGAAGAGGCCCTTCAGCCGCCGCATCCAACAGTTGGGGCGTCAAGCCGGGGCTCACGGCGAAGGCGGCGCCGGCCTCGCCGACCCGACGCAACTGTTCGGTGGTCAACACTGTGCCGGCGGCGACCAGCATGTCCGGATGGTTCTTGGCGATGCGCTCAAGGGCCTCCAATGCCCGGGGCGTCCGCAGGGTGACTTCGATGCGCGGGATGCCGCCGGCCATCAGCGCTTCGGCAATCGGATCCGCCGTTTCCGGATTTTCAATCGTCACCACGGGCAACAAGCCCGTCCCGTCGAGCAGTTTCACAAGATCCCGTGTCATGAGCCTGTCCTCCTGGGGCGGTGGCGCCATTGGGTGGATTACTGATCTCCGAAGAAAATGCTGGCCCCGGAGGTTGCGTCGGAGACCGCGGCCCGCAACGGCGCGAACAACTCGCGCCCGAGCCCCGGCGTTGAATCGGGAAGGGTCAAGGGCTCCCTGGCCTGCAAGGTGGCCTCGGCAACCTTGAGGACCAACTCCCCTTTATTGGCATCAAGACGAATGATGTCCCCGTCCCGCACCTTGGCCAGAAAACCGCCGGCCGCCGCTTCCGGGGCCACATGAATGGCTGCGGGCGTCTTGCCGGACGCGCCTGACATGCGCCCATCCGTGAGCAGAGCGACCTTGTAGCCCTTGTCCTGGAGCACGCCCAAGGACGGCGACAGCTTGTGCAGCTCCGGCATGCCGTTGGCACGCGGGCCCTGGAAAACGACCACGGCCACGTGATCCCGGTCGAGGGTTCCCGCCTTGAAGGCCTCCAGGAAAGCATCCTGGGTCGTGAAGACCGCGGCCGGCGCCTCGATGATCCGATGCTCCGGCGCGACGGCGGAAATCTTGATGATGGCTTGACCAAGATTGCCTCGAAGGATCCGAATGCCGCCTTCGGAGTCGAAAGGATCTTCCGCGGAGCGGAGAATTTTCGTATCCAGAGAGGCCATCGGACCGTCCCGCCAGTCAAGGGCCCCGTCGGCGAGAAACGGTTCCTTGGCATAGAGCGCAAGGCCCGGACCGGCCACGGTGTGGACATCGCCATGGACGAGACCCGCCTTCAGCAGATCCCCGACCAGAAACGCCATGCCCCCGGCGGCGTGGAAATGGTTCACATCCGCTGAGCCATTGGGATAAAGGCGGCACATCAAGGGAACGACCCGGGACAGATCGTCGATATCGTCCAACGTGATCAGGATGCCGGCGGAACGCGCCATGGCGGGCAGATGGAGCACATGATTGGTGGAGCCGCCCGTGGCGAGCAGACCCACCATGCCGTTCACAAAAGCCCGCTCGTCAATGACATCCATCAGTGCGGATTGTTCCGGTCCCGGACTGGCCAGGGTCACGGCGCGTTGGCCTGTCGCCCGTGTGAGCGCCTCGCGCAAAGGTGTGCCCGGATTGACAAAGGCCGTCCCCGGAAGATGGACGCCCATCAGTTCCATCAGCATCTGGTTGGAATTGGCCGTGCCGTAAAAGGTGCAGGTACCGGGGCTGTGATAGGACTGGGATTCCGCTTCCAGCAATTCGTCGCGCCCGATCTTGCCCTCCGCGAAGAGACCACGAATGCGGGCTTTCTCCTTGTTGGGCAACCCGCTCGGCATCGGGCCGGCCGGGGCAAACAGGATGGGCATATGGGCAAATTTCAGGGCCCCGATCATCAAGCCCGGGACGATCTTGTCGCAGACCCCGAGGCAGATGCCCGCGTCGAACATGTGGTGGGAAAAGGCCACGGCCGTACCCATGGCGATCACTTCCCGGCTGAAAAGGGACAGTTCCATGCCGGGCTGGCCCTGGGTGACCCCGTCGCACATGGCCGGCACCCCGCCCGCGACCTGGGCGGTGGCATTGAGCTCCCGCACGGCCTCCCGGATCACATCGGGATAGGTGGCCAAGGGTTGGTGGGCGGACAGCATATCATTATAGGCCGTGACGATGCCGACATTGATCGCCTGGTTGGTCCTGAGGACAATCTTGTCGAGACCGGTCGCGCCGGCAAAGCCATGGGCGAGATTTCCGCAGGACAGGTTGTCCCGCCCCCGCCCGGCCCGACGGGCCGCATCCATCTGGGCCAGATAGGCACTGCGGGTCTCCCGGCTGCGTTCAATAATCCGTTCCGTGACGTTTTTGACAACCGATTGCATTGTCTTCTCCCTTGATGATCGGGATGTCACTCCGACCAGCCAATGGTGACGGGCGCCATGGTCTGGTCCATGACGGCCCGCACGGGCAAGG
>CAZFWG010000096.1:10361-16768 GCA_964522525.1 uncultured Alphaproteobacteria bacterium
TCACGTTTCAGGCCCACGAAGTTGGCCTTTGCGGCCTTGTCCTGAAACAGAGTCTCCTTCACGAGGGTCTCGTTGCTGTGGGCGGAGCCCGGCGCCACCCAGCGATCATCCGTGAGGGTGACGTGGATTTTCTCCCAGGCGAGGTCCCGATGACGCAATATCTCGAACAAGGTCGTCGGTGTGCGCCCGCCCGGCACGACCAAGCTCGCCGCATCCCGTTCGGCAAGCCCTTTTTTCAAGGCCGCCTCGACCCGGTCGGCGACCGCCAAAGCCAGGGCGTCGCCATGCTTGGCGATCGACCAGGTGACCCGCCCCCCGGCCTGCGATGCCAGACTCTTATTCATGCCACTGATGTCCGTTCCGTTCGAGGAGGGCCAGGGCGCTGGTCGGGCCCCAGCTGCCCGCCGGATAGCTTTGCACGTGTTGGCCCCGTTGCTGCCACCCAGCGATGATGCCGTCGATCCAGCCCCATGCGGCTTCCGTCTCGTCCCGGTGGACGAAATGCTGGGTGTTGCCGTGGATCGCGTCGACGATCAGCCGCTCATAGGCGATACGCTGACGGGGGCGCTCCGCCTTGAACGCTTCGGAAAGGCTCAGGCTCAACGGCAGGCGCTTGAGCTGCATAGCCCCTTCGGAAATCCCCGGCATCTTGTTCATGATCTCGAGGGAGACTTCTTCCCTGGGCTGAAGGGTCAGGACAAGGCGATTGGCCATGATCTGACCATGGGTGAAGGCGGAATGGGGCACGTCCCGGAACTGAATAATGATTTCCGTGCGGCGTTCCGCCAGCCGCTTGCCCGTGCGCAGATAGAACGGCGTCCCGGCCCAGCGCCAATTGTCAATGTCCACCTTGACCGCGGCAAAGGTCTCCGTATCACTGACCTCCCCCCCGCTTTCCTGCGTGTAGCCTGGAACCTGACTGCCATCGACAATGCCGGCCGCGTATTGGCCTCTTGCGGTGGCCTGCTGAATGTTGGCCCCTTCAATGGGGCGCAGGGAACGGAGGGTCTTGATCTTCTCCGTGCGCAACGCATCGCCATTGAGGGCGGAAGGCGGCTCCATGGCCACGAGGCAGAGGAGCTGCAGCAGGTGGTTCTGCATCATGTCGCGCAGCGCGCCGAACTCATTGTAATAGGACCAGCGCTGTTCCACGCCGACGGTTTCGGCCACCGTGATCTGAACATAGGCGATGTTGACGCTGTTCCAGATCGGTTCAAAGAGGCGGTTGGCAAAGCGAAGCGCAATCAGGTTCTGGACCGTTTCCTTACCCAGATAGTGATCGATGCGGAACACCCGGTGTTCCGGGAACACCTGGGCGATGATGTCGTTGGTGACCCGGCAGCTCGCCAGATCCCGGCCCAGGGGCTTTTCGACAATGACCCGGCTCGAGCCGCCGGTGAGCCCTGCTTGCTGGAGGTGATCGCAGATCGGTCCGAACAGGCTAGGCGACGTGGACAGATAAAAAGTCGGTGCCTGACGTTCGCCGATGCAGCCGCTCAAGGAATCGAAGGTGGCCCTGTCACTCGCATCGATACGACAATAGGTCAGTCTGTCCCGGAAGCTGCCCCAGGCCGCATCATCGAAGAAGTTGCCGGCATGTTTGCGGACGGCCTCCTCGACGAGGGATTGGAACTCCTCCCGGCTGTGCTCGCCCCGCGCGGATCCAATGATCCGGAATTCCGGGGAGAGGAAGGACTCCAGGTGCAGATAATAGAGCGCGGGATAGAGCATCCGCAGCGCCAGATCGCCGGTGCCACCGAAAATGACCAGGGCATCGGAAACGGCCGCCGCACTGCGGATCGGGGATGCCACCATGGTTCTTCATCCTGTTGAGGGTCCGGGGCCCCTTACCGTTCGATATCGAAGAGGGCCTTTGGACACGGGTCGTAAAGAGGCGGGCACAGGTCGGACTGCACACCGATAGATCCGGTGGAGACTGGTTTCGATGCTGAAAGACCCAAGTCAAAACAAGGTCTTATCGCCGATTCCGCCACACCGGTCACGGCTCTTCGGGGCGATCCCGTGAAGGGGGTCCAATCCCACGAAGGCTCTTTTAGCGCGGGTGTATCCGGCATCACGGCACGTGTCAAAGGGTGAGGCATGGTCGGCTCGGAAATGTTACGAGCGGACCGGCATCAGGCTGCGCATGCGATCCCGGATCTGTTTGGCGCCCCGGCCCAGGCTCCAGAGAATGGCGAGCACGAGAGTCGGTTCCCACAAGGGCGCGTCGGGCATTACGAGGGCCGCCACGATCACGAAAGTGAAGAACAAGCCGATCTGGATGATGCGGCCCCAACTGTTGATCGCCACCATGTGATCCCGGTTGCCGCTCAAGCGATACGCCGTATAGGGAATGGTCCGGGCCACGGCCTGGGACAACATCACCATGGCCCCGGCGAGCGAAACCGCAAGGCCCAGAACCGCAGCGACCCCAAGGCCTTTCATCAGCTGCAGGAGGAAAAAGGGCACCGGGCGCGTCTTGACCGGCATCCGGTTGAAGAGCGCGAAGGTGACCCGCATGGCCACCAGGAAGCTCGCCCAGATCGCCACAAGCCCGGCGAACTCCCACCCTTCGCGCAGGCTGGCGGCACCCAGCAGAACGCTGCCGCTCGACTGGACGGCAAGCAGCGCGAGGCCCGGCAAGGCGATGAGAAGACTGAAGACCCAGTTCGTGGCCACGATCCGCGAAAAGGCCCATCGATCCTGCCCCTCATGGAGGACGGGGTTCTTTTCCCGAGTCCGGCCCAAATGGTCGTTTTCCGCATAGCCGATCTCATAGATGATGAAAAACGACAAGATCAGGAAGATCGTTGTCAGGAACATCATCCAGGGCACGGGCGCGACCAGGATCGTCCCGATGGCCAGGAGCGCCCAGTCCTCGGCGAAGAAGATCTTGAGGACGTGGCCGCCATTCTTGTGCTTGACCCGTGTCGTGTACTCAAAGGGCAGATAGACCGCGTCCTGGGCCCGCTCTTCCACATGCTCCGACCATTCGATGACGAATGATTGACCGGAGGCGTCGATCACGTCCCGGTCATTCTCCGCATTATCGGTCACGAGAATGGCCTTGGCGGCGGCATCCTTCCCCAGTTTTTGGGCCACGGCTTGCGCCTTGCCGGCCTTGCGGTAGAGCGCGCCCTTCAAAAGGGGCGCGGCGATGATCCGGTCCGGTGGCGCCATGTGGCGCAGCAGGGGCCGCACAATGGGTCCGAACCCCAGTGTCGCGACATGGAAGGGCCGGCCCTTCAGGGCATCGTAGAGCGGCCCGTTCATATGCTGCGCGGTCGTCGCCGCGCCGGAGCGGTACCAGGTCCACCAGATCCACGGCATCACCAGGGTGACGGCCATCACCCGCATCCAATCACCCCAGATCATGGTGCGCCGGGCCCCACCGGGCAGGAAGCGCCAGGGCTTGGCGCCGTCGATCGCCTTCAGGACCACGGCGGCCAACAGATTGGGACGGGCCTGTTGGAGGAAGGACTCGGTCGAGTTTCTGAGCAGGAGCGTGCCGTCCAGATCAACCAGAACGGGAACATCCGGATTTTGTTCCAGCGCAGCGGTTAGAGCTGCCAAGACCTGTTCTCCGTCCCGTTCCGTTGCAGACGTCATCCGTCAGTGTCTCCGCCGATGTTTCGCGTTCCATAAAAGAAGATAGGGCCCATGGAGGGGCTGAGTTGTTTACAAAAGGAAAAAATGCACGCGTTCGAGGCGCAAGTGACGGGGTCTCACCCGTCTATCGGTCCCGCGTCTCCGCTTTGCGCCTGTGCCTTCAATCCCCGCGGCTGGCAACCATCCCCAATACCCCTCACCGGGGCGAGACGATAAGGCATCACCCTGCCTCAAACAATTGGTATCTTTGATACCCAAGGGGCCCCATCCATGGCCCGCTGGCCCCGATTTAACGGGATATCGGGGTTTTCCGGGAAAGGGCAGTACGGACGGTCTCGTCCGGCTGGGGATCGCGGGTCACGCCCATCCCTGCAGGCGCGCCGCCTCCTCCCGCAGCTGTTCGGGTCCCCCGAGAAGCTGCCGATTGGCGCCAATCCGCTTGAACCAGTAATGCAGGCCCAAAAGATCCGTAAAGCCCATTCCGCCATGGACCTCGACGGATGTACGCGCCAGGAACGTGCCGACCTCCGCCAAATGGGACTTGGCGAGACAGACCATCAGGTCCGCCTCCTCCATGTCCATGTCCCGGGCATGGGCCGCGTGCCAGACCAGCGCCCGCGCCGGCTCGAGTTCCGCCGCCATTTCCGCACACAGATGTTTCACGGATTGGAAACTGCCGATCACGCGATTGAACTGCTTGCGTTCCTGGGCGTAGGCCACTGCCTTGTCGAGCATGGCCTGGGCCGCGCCCAATGTGTCGGCCGCCAGAAGAAGCCGCCCCGCTTCGATCATGCGATCGGCCGCCCGGCCGACTTCGTTTTCGCCGGCAAGGGGTGTGCCCACCACATTGTCCAAAACCAGTTCGCTGAACAGCCGCGTCTTGTCGATGGTGGGCAGGGCATTGCGCCCGACGCCCTGCGCATCGGCGGCGATGATGTGGAGCCGCCCCGTCTCGTCACAGACAATAAAGTGGGTGGCCTGACAGGTCTCCAGCGCAAACAGGCTCTTGCCGGTCAGGCGCCCGTCCTCATCGGCCTGAATGCCCGCCCCCTCCCGCGCGCCCACCCGTTCCGTCACGGCCACGCCGAAACGGACATCGCCGGCCGCGATCCTGGGCAACCATTCGGCCTTCTGTTCTTCCGTTCCTGAACGGAGGATCCCGGTGACCGCCATGGCATTGGCGGCCATGAAATCAACCGGTGCCACGGAGCGGCCCAGCATTTCCTGGACAAGCACCGCGTCGAGCAGGCCCAGGCCGAGACCGCCCTGGTCTTCCGGGATCATGATCTGGGCCACGCCCAGGGCCCCGATGCCGGCCGTCAGATCGGCGGCGATGGTCGCATCGCCCTCCGCGGCCTGGCGCACGAGATCCAAGGGGCAGGCGCTGTCCAGATATCCCTTGATCGAGTCCTGGAACATGCGTTGGTCGTCGGAAAGTTTGAATTCCATTGTGCTGCTCCCCTGGCGTCAGGCCTTGGCCGGTTTCGGCTCGCGCGGGAGCCCAAGGCCGCGCTCGGCAATGATGTTCTTCTGGATCTGGGCCGTGCCGCCCCCGATGATCAGGCCCAGGTCATACATGTAGCGGCGTTGCCAGTCCCCGAAATCGTGCAAATACGGACTGTCTTCGTAAAGAAGACCGATCTCGCCCAAGGCATCGATCGCGAGGCGCGCCAGTTCGTGGTTGAGATCACAGCCCTGGAGCTTGATGATCAGGCCCGCCATGCCGGCGCTTTCCTCATTGAGGCGGCTGGTCATGACCCGCAACCCGTTGGCCTGCATGGCATAGACGCGCGCCTGCAGGGCAATGAGGCGATCCCGCAGCAACGGATTGTCCATGAGCCGCTCGCCATTGACGGTTTCCGTCTGCATCAGCTCGGCGATGGCCAGCAGTCTGGTTTTGGCCGCGTCCGGATCACCGAGCATGCCCCTTTCATGCGTCAGCGTGGCGTTAGCCACCATCCATCCCTGCCCCGGCCCGGCGACCATCTGATGGCGCGGCACACGGACATCGGTGAAGAACACCTCGTTGAAATTGGCCTCCCCCGTCATGTCCACGAGGGGGCGCACCTCGATGCCGGGAAGCTTCATGGAAAAAATGAGATAGGAGATGCCTTCGTGCTTCTTCGCATCCGCTTCCGTGCGCACGAGGCAGAAGATCATGTCGGCCTGCCGGGCCGTCGAGGTCCAGATCTTCTGTCCATTGATGACATAGTCATCCCCATCGATATGGGCTTTCGTGGTCAGGCTCGCCAGATCGGACCCCGCGCCGGGTTCGGAATACCCCTGGCACCAGATCACCTGGCCTTCGAGGGTCGGACGGATCCAGGTCCGCTTCTGCTCCTCCGTGCCGCATTCGAGCAGGGTCGGCACCAACATGGAGATGCCCTGATTGGCGAGGCCCGTGGGCAAGCCCGTCTTGGCGAAAGCCTCGGCGATGATCCTCGACTTCAAAATGTCGGGTTCCGCCCCGAAGCCTCCATATTCCTTGAGGATGGTCCGGGCCGCGAGACCATTGTCGATCAGAAGCTTCTGCCAGGCGAGGCGCTTGGCATGTTTGAGGCCCCGGTCCTGGGCCGTGGGCGCGCGGTGCCGGTTGGCTTCCAGAAAGTCCAACACCTTCTGCCGGAAGGCCTGATATTCAGGGCTCAAGGTCAGGTCCATGGGGTCTCCCTCTTTATCGCGATTATCCGTATCGGCATGGTTTTTCTGGGGCGGGCGGTGTTTCAGGCACGTCCCGTCTCAAAGGCGCCGTCGACGCACCGGTCCCGCAACACGAATTTCTGGATCTTGCCCGACCC
>CAZFWG010000097.1:0-16589 GCA_964522525.1 uncultured Alphaproteobacteria bacterium
TCGCTGGCGATATCGGCAGCATCAAGCTCGCGGTGAATGGCGGGGCGACCCAGACGGAGAGTTTTGCCCCTTATGCACTGTTCGGGGACGACGATGGTAATTTCAAGACAGGCGCGGGTCTCAACACGGGCTCGAATGCGCTCTTGATACAGATCTACAGCCAGTCCGGTGGCCAGGGTCAGAAACTGCTTGATGAAACCGTCAGTTTCGATCTCTCAACGCCCGCCGCCGCGCCGCCCGTGCCGGAGCCGCAACCGGCACCCGATCCGCAACCGGATCCGGTGCCTGATCCTGCACCCGATCCCACGCCTGATCCGGTGGATGACAATCCGACGCCACCCAATTCCGATGATCAGGTCTTTTCGGGAACACCGGGTGACGACGTGATCACGACCGGGCAGGGTCTGGACATCATCAATTATCAGGGTGGGAACGACACCATCACGGATTTCGATGTTCAGAATCCGGCCGGTGAACAGACCTACGACACGCTCAATGTCAGCTTCAATGGTCAGGACTGGTCCCTGTCACGGCCCGACAGCTTCGTGGACTTTGTCGCGGCCCTCGAAGGTGGGGCGGACCCCCGGGCCGACGCCTATCTGGATGGGGACGATCTGTTGTTTGAGCTGCCGGATCAGGGCATGATTCGGCTCGAAGGGGTCGTGGACGATATCGGACGCGACGCCCTGATCGATGCGAGTGTGGATATGCTGGACTCCTCGGCCGTCATGTCCGGACCGGCTGAGGCCGTTGCGCCTGCCAATCCGGATACGGGGAATGACCCGGCGCCCGCGCCGCAAACCCCGCCCTCATCGCCGGATGGCAGTGCCTATGTCGAGGCCTTCCTGGCGACCACGGACAGCGCGACCGACCAGACCCTGACCGAAGTGGAACAGGGGGGCACGGTCGATGCGGATGTTCTCTTTGACGCCGGGAATGTCACTTTCTATGTCAACCGTGCCGACGATGCGCCGGAATTCGGTTCCGTCATCCTGTCCTACGGAGATGAAACGCAAACGGAAAATCTCGAACCCTATGCCCTGTTCGGCAATCGGGGAGACGATTTCCTGACGGGTACGGATTTCGATGTGGGTTCCCACAGCATCGGCATCCAGATCTTTGATGAGCGGAACGGTCAGGGCGAGGTGCTGGCGGACTTCACGTTCGAGTTCGAGGTGACCGCCTGATCAGGATGGGGCGAGGCGTGGATCGCCTGCCCGCCATATTCGCAAAGGAATTGAGGAGCGGCCGTGGCCGCTCCTCAGCTTCAGATCCCGCCGCTTAATCCCGCCCGCGCATCATCCTGTGCAGGACAGGCGAGGCGGCGGCCAGCACGAGGCCGCAGGCGATCGAGGCGGTTCCCAGCCAGAAATAGACGGTATTGAACTGGGCGAGTTCCAGGGTCCGGTCCGTGCCTTCCGGCACCACGGTCGCCTTGGAAACAAGGGCCGTGGCCACATTGGCGATGGAGATCGCCATATAGAAGACGCCCATCATGAAGCCCACCAGACGGGGCACGGAAAGCTTGGTGACCACGGAGAGGCCCACCGGCGACAGGCACAATTCCCCCGTACTGTGCAGGAGATAGAGCAGCACCAGCCAGATCAGGGAAATCGTCAGGTCGCCGCCGTCGAGCCAGATGCCCAGATTGACCACGAGGAAGCCCGCGCCGATCTGGCTCAGCCCGAGGGCGAATTTCATCGGTGCCGACGGATTGCGGCTGCCCAGGCGCTGCCACAGGGCGGCGAAAACGGGGGCGAACAGGATGATGAAACCGGGGTTGAAGAGCGCGATCTGTTGGGCATTGAGCACGCCCGTGTCGACGAATTTGCTCTGGAACAGGATGAGCGAGGTGGGGGCCTGATCGAACAGGGTCCAGAACACGACGGAAGCCAGAGTCAGCACGATCAGCACCAGCATGGGGTCGCGTTCTTCCGCCGACAGGGAGCGGATGGAAAAGAGGGTTATGCCCAGCATGCAGGCGGTGAAGACCAGGGTGATGGTGATCTCGAACAGATTGAATTCCCCGAGGATCCCGACCTCGGTAATGCCGATCAGCACGAAGAGATCGGCCGGGCCGTAAAGGCTGAGATATTTCACGGTCAGATAGGTCAAGGCCACGCCGCCGATCGACCCCAGATAGATGACGGCTTCCCGCGAGAGCGGACCGAAAACAGGCGTGTGCAGATGTTCCGGGTCCGGTGGATCGGCCCGACCTTCCAACCAGGACTGGCCGCTCAGAAAAACGATCAGTCCCGCGAGCATCCCGATGCCGGCGAGGCCGAAACCATAGGCCCAGCCATAGGTGATGCCCAGATAGGCCACCGTGAAGATGCCGGCGATGGAACCGATATTGATCCCCATGTAGAAAATGGTGAAGCCCGCGTCCCGCCGGGCGTCTCCGCGCGGATAGAGGGCCCCCACCACGGCGGCGATATTGGCCTTCAGGAACCCGGTTCCCACGATGATCAGGGACAGGGCCAGGAACATCATGTTCTGGCCGAAAGGATCCGCGCGCCGGTCGATCTCGCCGGTCAGGGTGACCGCCGTGCCGCTGGCGTCCTCATAGGTGACGTTCCGCGTGGCATCGTCCACGGCGCCTTCGACGACGGCGATCCGGGTCACCGGCCGCCCCGCGCCGTCTATGGCAATGATCCGGCCGAACTGCTCGCCGTGGGGATCCGTCCCCTTGACCACGGAGAGGGTATAGACCCGATCGCCCACGGTCAGGGTTTCCGTGGCCGGGCGTCCCTCAAAGGCCATGGCGAAATGACCGAGCGTGATCAGGATCGCCCCGAACGCCACCGCTTTGCGCGCGCCCAGATATTTGTCGGCCAGATAGCCGCCGACCAGGGGCGCAAGGTAGACCATGCCCGCATAAGCGGCATAGATTCCGTAGGCGGTCTTTTCGTTCTCCAGGAAGTGCCAGATCAGATAGGTGACGAGCAGCGCCCGCATGCCGTAATAAGAGAAGCGTTCCCACATCTCGGCGAAGAACAAGACGAGAAGACCGCGCGGATGACCGATAAAGGCGCGGTCCCCCGGCGCGGGGGTAAAGCTGTCACTGGTCATGGAAATCCCTCAACACACGCGGCATGGTAGCCGCCACCTGACCGAACGGTGTGGGATTTTCCGGGCCTTGGCAAGGGCAGGGCGGGCCAGGGTGGCGCGTTGATGTCCTTTCCCGTAGCGTGCGCTCGAATCTTGGTGACCTTCCCGTCGGGCCTGCTGGTGTCTGGTGTTTTCACCGGAAGCCTTGGCGGATCGGCGGGCACGTCCCGCGCCGCTGCCGGACGGCAGCCCTTCAGCGAGATCATGAGAGCATGGAAAAAGAACATTTCATCAACGCGTTACAGTCCTTTGTCACGAGCTTTGAAATGCGCCTTGATCAGCGGGGGGAGGGTGAATACGCCCTGCTCATTCCCGGCTACCGTCCGATCCGCCGGCCGGCGCCGAAACGGCGCAAACTGTTTTCGCGCAAGAACAAGAATGCTGTTTTCTATGAAGAGGCGGCTACTGCGGCCCTGAGTTATTTCTTCACCCATTTCCCGATCGGCACATTCTACGACGTGGGCGCCAGTCAAGGCTATTTCGCGGAACTCGCCCTCAACTATGAGGCCAAAGACATCGCGACTTTGGCCTTCGAGGCGCGTCCCCAGCCTTATGAAAAACTCGCCGAGGCGCTCAAGCCCTATGCTCAATCCGGACGGGTGGCGGAACCCGTGCTGGCCGCGTTGTCCGACGAACATGTGGGCGCCCACAGGATCTGGTTTTCGCTGACCAAGGTGTTTGACGAAAAGCCGCCGGAGGCCGCCTATCGGGATTCATGGGTGACACGGACGAAATATGCGCTGCGCGGCGTTAAGGGACGTGATTCCCTGATGGAAGCCATGGTCGATGTCACGTCCCTGGATCACATCGCGGCAACCCGAGACCGCTATCCGGATCTGATCAAGATCGATGTGGATGGCTTCGAGGCGAAAGTCCTGCCCGGCACCCAGGAGATCATAGAAGCCAAGAAGCCGACCCTTTTCCTGGAACTCCACCGCAAGAAGTTCATTGAACGCTTCGGGGTGGAACGGCGCGACATTGTCCGCCCCCTTTTCGAGGCGGGCTATGAGGCCCTTCTGTTGGACAACCACCACAACCGCAAGGGGTCCATCCTGCCGATCGAGTTCGACAACCCGGTCATTGATCGGGAGGAGACGGATATGCTGATTTTCTACCATCCGGATCGTCTGGCGGAGGCGGGTGCGCCGGCCTGAACCGGGACGCGCGCCAACGCGCTATGGCGTCGCCTCGCCCGGCTTGATTGACACGGGCCGCCCATGGCCGATACTCGATGCCAACCTGAACGAACATTTTGGGAGGCTCGGTCATGGGGCTTGGAAATTGGATGGCGCGCGTTTCGGGCGCCCAGGCTTGGATGCCGACACTGGCGCTTCTGGTTGCTCTGCCGGCGGCTTCCTGTCTGGCCCAGGATGACCGGACGGAAGAGAAGGACACCAAAAAGGATCCCTTCGCCGGCCTCTCCTTGCGCAATATCGGACCGGCCTATCCCTCCGGGCGGATCTCGGACTTCGCGTTCCATCCCAAAAAGGATCATGTCTATTTTGCCGGCACCGCGTCGGGCAATCTGTGGCACACGGAAAATGCGGGCACGACCTGGACCCCCGTCTTCGACAAGGAGGGCTCTTATGCCATCGGTGTCGTGGAAATCGCGCCATCGAACCCGCTGATCGTCTGGGTGGGAACGGGCGAGAACAACGCCCAGCGCTCGGTGGCCTATGGGGACGGCGTCTACAAGTCCGTCGACGGGGGCAAGAGCTGGTCCCATATGGGCTTGAAGGAGTCCGGCCATATCAGCCAGATCTGGATCGATCCCCGTGACGCCGACACGGTGCTGGTCGCGGCCCAGGGGCCCTTATGGAGCAATGGCGGGGACCGGGGGCTCTACCGCACCAAGGATGGCGGCGCGACCTGGGAGCGCATCCTGGAGATCGATGAATATACCGGCATCAACGAATTCGTCGTCCATCCGGGCGACAAGGATGTCATCGTTGCCTCGAGCTACCAGCGCCGTCGTCATGTCTGGACCCTGATCAATGGCGGTCCGGGCAGCGGCATTCACAAGACGACGGATGGCGGTGAGACCTGGCGCAAGATTGCGGCTGGGTTGCCCAAGGATCATATGGGGCGGATCGGACTGGGGCATTGGTCCCAGTCGCTCACGCGCCGCCAGTCGCGCCGGGTCGGTCCGACACGCTGGGTCGATCGCGATGCCGATCTTCTCTATGCGATCATCGAAGCCAATGACGAGGAGAAGGGCGTCTATGCGTCGACGGACTTCGGCGAGCGGTGGGAGAAGCGCTCCAGCCATCTGACGACAAGCCCGCAATATTATAACGAGATCGTGGTCGATCCCCAGGAGCCCGAGCGGCTCTATTCCCTCGATACGTTCACGAATATTTCCGAGGACGGTGGGCGGACCTGGGAACGGCTCTCGATTGACCACCGCCATGTGGACGACCATGCCCTGTGGATCGATAATGAAGATACCGCGCATCTGATCATCGGGGGCGATGGCGGAATCTATGAAAGCTATGACCGGGGTCAGACCTGGCGGCACATCCAGAACCTGCCCATCACCCAGTTCTACCGGATCGAGCCGGACAATGCCGAACCCTTCTACAATGTTTGCGGCGGCACCCAGGACAACAATTCCCTGTGCGGACCGTCCCGGACGACCGTGGTGCACGGCATCGCCAATGCGGATTGGCACATCATTCTGGGCGGCGACGGCTACAAGCCCCAGATCGATCCGGACGACACCAACATCGTCTACACCCAATACCAATATGGCGGTCTCGCGCGGTATGACCGGCGCACCCAGGAGCGTGTCTACATCACGCCCCAGCCTGGATCGGGCGAGGACGACTATAAATGGAACTGGAACACGCCGCTCCTGATCAGCCCGCACAATCCAAAACGCATCTATTACGCGGCGGAATATGTCTTCCAGTCCGATGACCGGGGGGACAACTGGAAGATCATCTCGCCTGACCTGACCCGTCAGCTCGACCGCAACGAACTGCCGGTCATGGACCGGGTCTGGGGTGTCGACACCATCGCCAAGAACGACTCCACCTCGATCTATGGCAGCATCATCGCCCTTGATGAGAGCCCGCTTCAAGAGGGCTTGATCTATGTCGGCAGCGACGACGGGGTGATCAGTGTGACCGAGGATGGGGGGGAGACCTGGCGCTCCGCCCGCAGCTTTTCGTCCGTCCCCGACATGTCCCTTGTCGAAGACATCATCGCGTCCGTTCATGACGAGAACGTCGCCTATGCCGTTTTCGACAACCACAAGAAGGGCGACTACAAGCCCTATGTCCTGAAGACCACGGACAAGGGCCGGAGCTGGCGGCCCATCATGGGCGATCTGCCGGACTGGGGATCCGCCCACACCATTGCCGAGGACCATGTCGACCCGGATTTGCTCTTTGTGGGGACGGAATTCGGCCTGTTCTACACCCAGGACGGCGGTGACGGCTGGGTGCGGATGACCTCGGGCTTTCCGACCATCGCCGTGCGGGATCTGGAGATCCAGCGGCGGGAGAATGATCTCGTGGTCGGCACCTTCGGCCGGAGCATCTATATTCTCGATGACTACACGCCCTTGCGCACCAAAGCCGGTCAGCTTGAGGACGAAGAGGCTGTCCTGTTCGCGGTCAAGGATGCCTGGCTCTATGTGGAAGGGGATCTTTGGGGCGCCCGCGTGAAGGGGTCCCAGGGGCACCAATTCTACACGGCAGAGAACCCGCCCTTCGGCGCCGTCTTCACCTATCACCTGCGCGATGGCCTGGAGACCAAGGCGAAGACGCGCCGCAAGGCTGAGATCGAGATCGAAAAGGACGGGGGAGACACGCCCTATCCGTCCTGGGAGGCACTGCGCGAAGAAGACCTCGAGGACGAGCCCGCTCTCGTTTTGACGATCACGGATGAAGACGGGGCGGTGGTGCGCCGGATCACGGGACCGGCCAAGCCGGGGCTCCACCGGGTGGCCTGGGATCTGCGCCTCGACGCGCCCGATGCGGTCAAGGTGGGAGCGGCCGGCAAAAGGCCGCCCTGGGCCCGCGCGCCCTTCGGGCCGCTCGTGGTGCCGGGCCGTTACACGGTACAGATGGCCAAACAGGTCGACGGTGTTCTGGAGACGATGGGCGCGCCCCAGAGTTTCACGGTCAAGCCCCTGGGCCGTTCGCCGGAAGCCACCGGTGATCGCGTGGCGCTGCTCGATTTCCAGAAGCGCACGGGCGCACTGGCCTCGGCGGTGGAAGGGGCCTTGCGCTTCACGACGGAGATGCAGGACCGCGTGGACCATCTGAAAGTGGCTTGGACCCGCACGCCCGGTGCCACGGCGGCGCAACGGGCCGAACTGCGGGGCCTCGAGGCGCAGCTCGATGACATCAATGTCCGGTTGCGAGGGGATCGGACGATCGGGTCCCGCAATGAGCCGACGCCAGTCTCGATCCGCAGCCGCGTCCAGAGCATCGTCAATGGTCATTGGCACGCCCAGGCGCCGGCGACCGGCCTCCATCAGGATGCCTATGATGTGGCCGCGACCGAGTTCGAGGCCGTGCTCGCCGAGATCACGGCCCTGGAGAGCGCCCTTAAGGCTCTTGAAACCCAGTGGCAGGCGCTTGGGGCGCCTGCGACCCCTGGTCGTCTGCCGGTCTGGCAACGGGAGGGCTGAGGAGAAGATCTTTTGGGGGAGTGCCGCTCAAGCGCTCCCCCAAACCACGCAGGTCCAAGCCCGCATCCCCTCGTCAGCATCCCTCACCGGGCGGCATGGTTCCTTTGGTCGCGCCCGCCGGCCATTAGCACTCCGTGAATGTTTGCCGGCCACTGTCGCCCCCGCAACGTGGTTTCTGCGGCCATGTGGCAGTGCCGGAATAGCCGTTGCGGCAGGTGCGAAACCCTCTTAGGGTGGCGCCCGATACCGGGGTGGTGGTGCTGGGCAATCCGAGGCGTCGGGGCCGCGCGCGCCCCGATTTTTTCAGGATTTGCTTGCCGAAGGTACAGGCCATGGAAGACCTGTTGATCGACTATCTGCCGATCCTTCTCTTTATCGTGATCTCCCTCGCCATCTGTCTGATCCTGTTCGGTCTGTCGCTGGCGGTGGCGCCGAGCGCTCCGGATCAGGAGAAGCTGTCGGCCTACGAATGCGGCTTCAACGCGTTTGACGACGCCCGCATGAAGTTCGATGTGCGTTTTTACCTCGTGGCGATTCTCTTCATCATTTTCGATCTTGAGGTGGCGTTCCTGTTCCCCTTTGCCGTCGCATTCGGCGATGTGGGGCTTTACGGCTTCTGGTCCATGGTGGTCTTTCTGGGAATTCTCACCGTGGGTTTTATATATGAGTGGATGAAAGGCGCGCTCGAGTGGGAATAGGCTTGAGCGCATGGAGGATTGAGGGATGACGGACACGAAGGCGACCGGTCCCGGTGAACCAGGCGAAAAACTGCCGGCAGGCATAGGCGCGCGCGTCGGCGTGGAAGGCGCGGCCCCGATCGGCGATGACGACCTGTTCTTCAGTCAGGTGAACAATGAGCTGGCCGACAAGGGTTTCCTGGTCGCCAATGCCGAAGATCTGGTCAATTGGGCGCGCACGGGCTCGCTCATGTGGATGCAGTTCGGTCTCGCCTGCTGCGCGGTCGAGATGATGCAGGCGGCGATGCCCCGTTACGATACGGAGCGTTTCGGCTTTGCCCCGCGCGCCTCACCGCGCCAGTCCGATGTCATGATTGTCGCAGGCACCCTGACGAACAAGATGGCGCCCGCCTTGCGCAAGGTTTATGACCAGATGCCGGAGCCCCGCTATGTGATTTCCATGGGCTCCTGCGCCAATGGCGGCGGTTATTATCACTATTCCTATGCGGTGGTGCGGGGCTGCGATCGGATCATCCCCGTGGACATCTATGTGCCGGGCTGTCCGCCGACGGCCGAGGCCCTGGTCTACGGCATCATGTTGTTGCAGAAAAAGATCCGGCGTATCGGGACAATTGATCGTTGACGGACGGCCCCTGGGTGTTCCCGGGGGCGGCTTGGCGATCGCGCTGGGCGATCACGATAAACGGGCGACTTCCCGGTTGCCATGGTTGAGGCGATGATGAGCGAGGCACTGAAAGGGCAGGGGGACTATATCGAGGCACGGCTGGACCACGCCGTGCTGTCGGTCCGTATTGTCCGGGACGAACTGACCGTCACGGTCCGGAGCGACCAGATCGTCTCCGTGCTGCGCACTTTGCGTGACGATGCGGAGTGCAAATACACGCAGCTGACCGATATCACGGGCGTGGACTGGCCCGAGCGCTCCCAGCGTTTCGATGTCGTCTATCATCTCCTCTCCATGGAGATGAACCAGCGGATCCGGGTCAAGGCGGCGACCGACGCGCAGACTTCCGTGCCGTCCGTCGTGGAGGTCTTTCCGGCGGCCGGATGGTATGAGCGGGAAGTCTTCGATATGTATGGCGTGACCTTTTCCGACCATCCGGATCTGCGCCGTATCCTGACCGATTACGGCTTCAGCGGCTTTCCCTTGCGCAAGGAGTTTCCGCTCACGGGCTTCGTGGAAGTCCGCTATGACGATGAGCAAAAGCGCGTTGTCTATGAGCCGGTCAAGCTGGCCCAGGAGTTTCGCAATTTCGATTTCCTGAGCCCTTGGGAAGGGGTCGAATATCTTCTGCCCGGTGATGAAAAGGCGGCGGCGCAGGCCAAGCAGGAGGGGGACAAGGCCAAGTAGGGTCGGTCCGGGATTAAGCCATGGCAGAACAGGCGGAAAGCAAAACCCAGAACCTCACGATCAATTTCGGGCCCCAGCACCCGGCGGCCCACGGCGTGTTGCGCATGATCCTTGAGCTTGATGGCGAGGTCGTGGAACGGGTCGATCCCCATATCGGGCTTCTCCATCGGGGTACGGAAAAACTCATCGAGTATAAGACCTATCTCCAGGCGGTGCCCTATTTCGACCGGCTCGATTATGTGGCGCCGATGAACCAGGAGCACGCCTTTGCCCTGGCGACGGAGCGCCTGCTCGGGATCGAGATCCCGCGTCGGGCCCAGTTCATCCGGGTCCTGTTTTGCGAAATCGGTCGGGTCCTGAACCACATCCTCAATGTTACGTTCCAGGCGCTGGACGTGGGGGCGCTGACCCCGCCGCTCTGGGGCCTGGAGGAGCGGGAAAAGCTGCTTGTGTTCTATGAGCGCGTTTCGGGTTCGCGCATGCATGCGGCCTATTTCCGGCCCGGCGGTGTCCATCAGGACATGCCGGCGGGGCTGGCGGACGATATTCTGGAATGGTGCGACGGTTTCCTGAAGACCCTGGACGATATCGACAATCTCGTCACGGACAACCGCATTTTCCGGCAGCGGAACGTGGATATCGGCATCGTGTCGGCGGAAGACGCGATCGCCTGGGGCTTCACGGGCGTCATGCTGCGCGGGTCCAACATCGCCTGGGATCTGCGCAAGGCCCAGCCTTACGAGGTCTATGACGAACTCGAATTCGATGTGCCCGTCGGCAAGAACGGTGACTGCTTCGACCGTTACCTGTGCCGGATGGAAGAACTGCGCCAGTCCATCAGTCTGATCCGGCAATGCATCGAGAAGATGCCGGAAGGACCGGTCGTGACCATGGACGGCAAGGTGGCACCGCCCCGGCGGGCGGAAATGAAGCGCTCCATGGAAGCGCTCATCCACCATTTCAAGCTCTATACGGAAGGCTACAAGGTGCCGGCGGGGGAGACCTACGCCGCCGTCGAGGCGCCCAAGGGCGAATTCGGCGTTTATCTGGTGTCGGACGGAACGAACAGGCCCTATCGCTGCAAGATCCGCGCGCCGGGCTACGCCCATCTCCAGGCCATGGATTTCCTCTCCAAGGGGCACATGCTGGCGGATATCTCGGCGCTTCTGGGCTCGCTCGATATCGTGTTCGGGGAGATCGACCGGTAAGGGCACCGCAGCTGGCGACGACATAAGACGAAGGACGAAACGGCATGGCCGTCAGACGATTGGCAGAAGAGCAACCGGACAGTTTCGCTTTCACGCCCGACAATCAGGCGTGGGCGGAAGAGGTGATGGCCCGGTATCCGGAAGGCCGCCAGGCCAGCGCCATCATCCCGTTGCTGTGGAAGGCCCAGGAACAGATCGGCGGCTGGGTCACGGAACCCGCGATCCGGGTGATCTGCGACATGCTGAACATGCCCTATATCCGGGGCCTGGAGATCGCCACCTTCTACACGATGTTCAATCTCCATCCCGTGGGCAAGCATCAGGTGCTGGTGTGCACGACGACGCCGTGCTGGCTGCGCGGGTCTGATGACATTGTGGGCGTGTGCAAACGGCGCATCGCCGAGACCCAGGATACGATCTCGGCGGATGGTCTGTTTTCCTGGATGGAAGTGGAATGCGCGGGCGCCTGCGTGAACGCGCCCATGGCCCAGATCGGCAAGGACTATTACGAAGATCTGACGGCGGAGAGCTTCGAGGCCGTTCTCGACGAATTGGCGGCCGGGCGCACGCCCAGGCCCGGCCCCCAGTCGGACCGGCAAAAGGCCGAGCCCGCCGGCGGGCTCACGAGCCTTACGGATGAGGCCCTCTATACCGGGCAACCGGGCGGCAGTGGGCCTCGATCAAGTTAAAACCGGTCACGGTAACAACGGATACGGACGTTATGCTTGCGGATCAGGATCGCATCTTCACCAATCTTTACGGGCGCCATGACTGGCGGTTGCCGGCCGCCCGGGCCCGGGGCGCGTGGGACAACACCAAGAAGCTCCTGGAACTGGGTCCGGAGGAGATCGTTGATCAGATCAAGCGGTCGGGGCTGCGCGGGCGCGGCGGGGCCGGATTTTCGACCGGCCTCAAATGGTCCTTCATGCCCAAGGAAGTGGGCGTGCGGCCCCATTATCTTGTGGTGAATGCGGATGAATCCGAACCCGGTACCTGCAAGGACCGGGAGATCATGCGCCATGATCCCCATATTTTCCTGGAAGGCTGTGTGGTGGCGGCGTTCGCCATGCGTGCCCATGATGTCTGGATCTATGTGCGCGGCGAATATATCCGTGAGCGGGAGACCTTGGAGGCGGCCGTTGCCGAAGCCTATGAGGCGGGCCTTTTGGGCGAGAATGCCTGTGGGTCGGGCTATCGCTGCGACATCCGGGTTCACCATGGCGCCGGCGCTTATATCTGTGGCGAGGAGACGGCGCTTCTGGAAAGCCTTGAGGGCAAGAAGGGGCAGCCGCGCCTGAAGCCTCCTTTTCCCGCCAATGTGGGCCTTTATGGTTGTCCGACCACGGTCAATAATGTGGAAAGCGTCGCGGTGGCGCCGACCATCTTGCGGCGCGGGCCGGAATGGTTCGCCGGGTTCGGCCGGGCCAACAATACGGGCACGAAGCTCTTCTGTATTTCAGGCCATGTGGAACAGCCCTGCACGGTCGAGGAGGAAATGAGCATTCCCCTGCGCGAGCTGGTGGAACGCCATGCGGGCGGTGTGCGCGGGGGCTGGGACAATCTGCTGGCGGTCATTCCGGGCGGCTCGTCGGTGCCGATGATCCCGAAGGAAATCTGCGATGATGTCCTGATGGATTTCGATGCCCTTCGGGATGTGAAATCGGGTCTGGGCACGGCGGCGGTGATCGTCATGGACCGTTCCACCGATATCGTCCAGGCCATTTCCCGCATTGCCTATTTCTACAAGCATGAGAGCTGCGGTCAGTGTACGCCGTGTCGGGAAGGCACGGGCTGGATGTGGCGGGTGCTTGAACGCATGGCGAAGGGCCAGGCGGACAAATCGGAAATCGATCTTTTGCTCAATGTGACCTATCAGGTCGAAGGGCACACGATCTGTGCGCTGGGCGATGCGGCGGCGTGGCCGGTGCAAGGACTTATTCGCCATTTCCGCCCTGAGATCGAGCGGCGCATCGACCAATATGCCCGGGGCGAAACCGTGGACCGGACGCCTTTCCTGAGTGGCCAGGCGGCGGCGGAATGAGGCGGATCGGAACAGGACCAGGCGGTTTGAGGACGACAGGATGACAGACACGGTCAAGATCGAGGTGGACGGCACGGAAATCGAGGTTCCGCGCGACATCACCGTGCTTCAGGCCTGTGAAATGGCGGGGGCGGAAATTCCGCGTTTCTGCTATCACGAACGCCTGTCCATCGCCGGCAATTGCCGCATGTGCCTTGTCGAGGCCGTCGGCGCGCCCAAGCCCATCGCATCATGCGCCTATGGGGTGCGGGACCTGCGTCCGGGCCGGGACGGTTCGCCGCCGAAGGTCAACACCAAGAGCGAGATGGTGAAGAAGGCGCGGGAAGGGGTGATGGAGTTCCTGCTCATCAACCATCCCCTCGATTGCCCGATCTGCGACCAGGGCGGGGAATGCGACCTGCAGGACCAGTCCATGGCCTACGGCGTCGATCACACGCGCTATCTCGAGAACAAGCGCGCGGTCGAAGACAAATATATGGGCCCCCTGGTCAAGACCGTCATGACCCGGTGCATCCACTGCACGCGCTGTGTGCGCTTCGCCACGGAAGTGGGCGGCGTGCCGGAACTGGGCGCCACGGGGCGCGGCGAGGACATGGAGATCACCACCTATCTGGAACATGCGGTCCAGACTGAGCTGTCGGGCAATGTGATCGATCTGTGTCCTGTCGGCGCGCTGACCTCCAAGCCTTACGCCTTCAAGGCGCGCTCCTGGGAGTTGCGCAAGGTCGAAAGCGTGGATGTCATGGATGCCGTGGGCTCCAACATCCGGGTGGACTTCCGTGGACGGGAGGTGATGCGCTTCCTGCCCCGGCTCCATGAGGACGTGAACGAGGAATGGATCGCCGACAAGACCCGGTTTGTCTGGGACGGTCTGCATCGCCAGCGCCTCGACACGCCTTATGTGCGTGAGAACGGCGCCTTGCGGCCGGCAAGTTGGGCGGAGGCGTTCTCGGCCATCGCCCAGCGCGTCGTCAACAGGGATCCGGCCCGCATCGCGGCCTTGAGCGGCGATCTGGCCTGTACGGAAAGTCAGTTTGCCCTGCGTCAGCTGCTGGACCGGCTCGGCGTCGCCAACCGGGATTGCCGGCAGGACGGCGCCTTTATGCCCGTGGAGGGTCCACGCCAGCGCTATCTCTTCAACACGACCATTGCCGGCATCGAAGAGGCCGACGCGCTTTTGATCGTGGGCTCCAATCCGCGCCTTGAGGCGCCGATCCTCAGTGCCCGGATCCGCAAACAGTATCTGCGCCGGGGCTTCAAGGGCATCGGCCTGATCGGCGAGGCGGCGGATCTGACCTACGCCTATGACCATCTGGGCACCGGTCCCCAGACCTTGCGCGAGATGGCGGCCGGAACCCATGCCTTCCGCCGGGTGCTCGAGGAAGCCGAGCGGCCGATGATCCTTGTGGGTCAGGGCGCGCTTGCCCGTTCCGATGGGGAAGCGGTCTATGCGCTTGCCGTCGAGGTCGCCAAGGCCACGGGCATGATCCTTGAGGCCACGGACGCGCGGCCGGCCTGGAACGGCTTCAATATTCTGCACACGGCGGCGGGCCGTGTCGGCGGCCTCGATGTGGGTTTCCTGCCCGGTGAAGGCGGGCTCGACCGCAACGGCATCCTGGCCGAAGCCGCATCGGGACGTATTGATACGGTCTATCTGCTCGGCGCCGACGAGATCGATATGGATGCCCTGGGCGATGCCTTTGTCATCTATCAGGGCAGTCACGGGGATGCCGGCGCCCACCGGGCCGACGTGATCCTGCCCGGTTCAGCGTATACGGAAAAAGACGCACTGTGGGTCAACACGGAAGGCCGGGTGCAGCTCGGCGCCCGCGCCGTGTTCCCGC
This sequence comes from uncultured Alphaproteobacteria bacterium, assembly GCA_964522525.1. Lineage (GTDB taxonomy): Bacteria > Pseudomonadota > Alphaproteobacteria > JAJFIK01 > JAJFIK01 > CAYUYV01. The sequence goes on from CAZFWG010000097.1 coordinate 14,896, forward strand.
CGGGCGAGGCCCGGGAGGACTGGGCTATCCTGCGCGCCTTGTCGGCGGCCCTCGGGCACCCTTTGCCTTACGACACGCTCGTGGCCTTGCGAAAGGCGCTGTGGGACGAGGTGCCGGCGCTCTCCAGCATCGATTATCCGCCCGGTGCGGACGGTGCGCGCGCGGGTCTGCTCGACGGTTTGGCGGCGGCCGGCACGCCGGACGGGGATCCCTTCGTCTCGCCCATCGTGAATTACTATTTCACCAATCCCATCGCCCGGGCCTCGGAAATCATGGCCCAGTGCAGCGCGGAAATCCTGGGCAAGACGGCCCAGGCCGCCGAATGACCGTGAGAGTGGCACCATGATCCGCGATTATTTCATCACGCTTCTCGGGCCGGTCTGGGGCACGCTGATTGGCATCGGCGCCGAAGCGCTGCTTCTGCTCGTGCCGCTCCTGATCGTGGTGGCTTACGTGGTTTATGCCGACCGGAAGATCTGGGCGGCGGTGCAGCTGCGCAAGGGGCCCAATGTGGTGGGGCCGTTCGGCCTTTTTCAGCTGATTGCCGATGCCCTCAAATTCGTCTTCAAGGAAACGGTGATTCCGGCGGGCGCGGACAAGGTCGTCTTCATCATGGCGCCCCTCATCACCTTCGTGCTGGCCTTCACGGCCTGGGCGGTCATTCCGCTCAATGAGGGCTGGGCCATCGCCGACATCAATGTGGGCGTCCTTTATGTGCTCGCGATTTCCTCGCTCGGTGTTTACGGCATCATCATGGGCGGCTGGGCGTCGAACTCGAAATATCCGTTTCTGGGCTCCCTGCGCTCGGCGGCGCAAATGGTCTCCTATGAGGTTTCGATCGGCTTCGTGATCATCACCGTCGTGCTGGTGGTGGGCTCCCTCAATCTGACGGCGATCGTGAACAACCAGTCGGGCGGGATCCAGAATTGGCACTTCCTGCCGCTCTTTCCCATGTTCGTGGTCTTTTTCATCTCCGCACTCGCCGAGACCAATCGCCCGCCCTTCGACCTGCCGGAAGCGGAATCGGAACTCGTCGCGGGCTATCAGGTGGAATATTCGGCCGTTCCCTATGTGCTCTTCATGATCGCGGAATACGCCAATATCGTCCTGATGTGCTCCATGCTGACGATCCTGTTCCTGGGCGGCTGGCATCCGCCGCTCGACGTGGCGCCGTTCACCTGGATTTCAGGCTTTTTCTGGTTCTTCCTCAAAGCGATGGCCATGTTCTTCCTGTTCTCCATGGTGAAGGCGATGGTGCCGCGCTACCGCTATGACCAGCTCATGCGGCTGGGGTGGAAAGTGTTTTTGCCGTTCTCCCTGTTTTACGTGGTGGCGACGGCGGGCGTGCTGCTCGCGCTTGATCGGGTGCCCAACTGATGGGGTCGCAGGGCAGACGGTGTCTCGGGCGCGGCCCGGGTGTGCTAGGCAAGAGGATCTGAGGGTATGGCCTTTCTGGACCGCGCGGCGCGGGCGATTTTCCTGACCGAGTTCCTATCGAGCTTCGTCCTCGCCATGCGCTATTTCTTCAAGCCCAAGGCGACCATCAACTATCCCTTCGAGAAAGGGCCCCTGTCGCCGCGCTTCCGGGGCGAACACGCCCTGCGTCGCTATCCGAACGGGGACGAGCGCTGCATCGCCTGCAAACTGTGCGAGGCCATCTGCCCGGCCCAGGCCATCACGATCGAGGCGGAGCC
>CAZFWG010000098.1:0-16383 GCA_964522525.1 uncultured Alphaproteobacteria bacterium
GAAGGAAAGCTCGATCAACGAGCAGATCGACCGGATGCGCCACGCCGCGACCCGGTCCCTGCTGGAACGGGATGACGTGGTCATCGTGGCGTCCGTGTCCTGCATCTACGGTATCGGCTCCGTCGAGACCTATTCGGAAATGACCTTCTCGCTCAAGGTCGGCGACCGGCTCGACCGGCAGGAAATCCAGCGCAAGCTCGTGGCGCTCCAGTACAAGCGCAACGACCAGGGTTTCGCCCGGGGAACCTTCCGCATACGGGGCGATGTGGTGGAGCTGTTTCCCGCCCACTACGAGGACCGCGCCTGGCGGCTCGACATGTTCGGCGACGAGATCGAGAGCATCGTGGAATTTGATCCGCTCACGGGGCATAAGACCAAGGACCTCAACCACGTCAAGGTCTACGCGAACTCCCACTATGTGACGCCGCGCCCGACACTCGAGCAGGCGATCGGCCGCATCCGACAGGAGCTAACCCAGCAGCTCGAGGTTTTCACGGCCCAGGGCAAATTGCTGGAGGCCCAGCGGCTCGAGCAGCGCACCATGTTCGACATGGAGATGATGCAGGCGACGGGCTCCTGTGCGGGCATCGAGAACTACTCCCGCTATCTTACGGGCCGCCAGCCGGGCGAGCCGCCGCCGACCCTGTTCGAGTATCTGCCCGACAACGCCATCGTGTTCACGGATGAAAGCCACGTCACCGTGCCCCAGATCGGGGGCATGTATCGGGGCGACTACCGGCGCAAAGCGACGCTTGCGGAATATGGCTTCCGCCTCCCCTCCTGCATGGATAACCGGCCCTTGAAATTCGAGGAATGGGAAGCCATGCGCCCCCAGACGGTTCATGTCTCGGCGACACCGGGGACGTGGGAGATGGAGCGCACCGGCGGCATCTTCGTTGAACAGGTGATCCGGCCCACGGGCCTCGTCGACCCGGTCTGTATCGTCCGGCCGGCCAAGACCCAGGTCGACGACCTGATCGACGAATGCCACGACGTGGTGAAGAAGGGGCAGCGCGTTCTGGTCACCACCCTGACCAAGCGCATGGCCGAGGACCTGACGGAATACATGCATGAACAGGGCCTGAAGGTCCGCTACATGCATTCGGACATCGATACGCTGGAGCGCATCGAGATCATCCGGGACTTGCGCCTGGGTGCCTTCGATATCCTGGTGGGGATCAACCTGCTCCGTGAGGGTCTTGATATCCCGGAAGTGGCCCTTGTCGCCATTCTGGATGCGGACAAGGAGGGTTTCCTACGCTCCGAGACCTCCCTGGTGCAGACCATCGGTCGGGCGGCCCGCAATGTGGACGGCCGAGTCCTTCTCTATGCGGATGGCATGACTGGTTCCCTGGAACGGGCCATGGCCGAGACCGAGCGCCGGCGCACCAAGCAGATGGCCTATAACGCGGAAAACGGCATCACGCCGGAAAGCGTGCGCAAAGGCATCGGCGATATCCTGCAAAGCCTGTATGAGCAGGACCATGTCACCGTGGATACGGGGCTTTCCGAAGAAGAAACGCCCTTTATTGGGCATAATCTGAAGGCCCATCTTGAGGATCTGGAAAAACGCATGCGCGAGGCTGCAGCCGATCTCGAATTCGAGGAAGCGGCGCGGCTGCGTGACGAGATCAAACGTCTCCAGGAGACGGAACTTGCGGTGATGGACGATCCCTTCGCCCGTCAATCGGCGGTCGAGGACCGGGTGGATGCTAAGGCCAAGCCCCGTTCCACGGCGGGCAAACCCGGCAGCCGCGCCAAACGGCCCCGCCGCAAGCGCTCCTGACCCCCGATTTCCCGCATTTTTGGTGCGGCGGATGGGCGCATAAGGGCCGCGTCATGATAGACCCCTTGATCTAATTTGCACCATTTAGAGCTGTAGAACAGCGAAACGCATAGAAGAAGCACTCGCTCCTTGATGTGGATCAATTAAGCGATTGATCGACATCAAGGAGAGCATCGTCCGCGATTCCTAGCCTGTAGTGATCAAAAGAAGGGGCAAGTAAAAACCGGTCGGCCGACCGCTTTTACTTGGGCATCACTTGGGAAAGGGCGCATATGATCAGCAGGGGAAGCATTCGGGGGCATTTCATTCTTGGTACGGCGCTCCTTCTCTCGAGCGCGATCGTGGGCCCGGCCTTGGCCGACGGCGGCACGGAGGGAGAAACCCTCGAAGATCGCATCCAGGCCCTGGAGGCCGAACTTGAGGCCCAGCAGGAACGCCTGATCCTCCTTCAGGAGGAGCAGACCCGCCTCAATGCCGAGGCGCGGGCGGCCCTTGAGTCCGGCAACGACACCTCCGGCACCTTTCGCAAGGCCGAGGAACAAGAAGAACACGATTTTGAATTCGGCGAGACCAAGCTGACCTTCGGGGGTTATGTCAAGCTCGACGTCCTGGCCTCGAGCTTCAGTGACGGCGAACTGCCCGACGGGAGCCTCGCCCGGGATTTCTATCTCCCAAGCCTGATTCCTGTGATCGGCTCCCCCATCGATGGGGGCGGCATCGAAGAAGGGACGGATGCGGATATTGACTTCAATCCGCGGGAAACCCGCTTTCTGTTCAAGGCCGAGACCCCCTTCGAGAATGGCATCACCCTGACGGGCCTTCTGGAACTCGATTTCCAGGTCACCATCGAAGGCAGTGAGATCGTCTCCAACAGTTTCGTGCCCCGGATCCGCCAGGGCTATCTGGCGATCGACGGCCTGACCCCCGGGCAGTGGCTCTTCGGCCAGGCCTGGTCGACCTTCCAGGACGTGGAAGCGTTGCCGGACAATCTGGACTTCATCGGTCCCACGGAAGGCACGGTCTTCATCCGCCAGCCGCTTATTCGCTACACCTATGGACCCATCGAGTTCGCTCTCGAGCAGCCGGAAACGACGATCACCCCGTTCCTGGGCGGTGGGGGATCACCCGTCACGCCCGGAGACGAACGGCTCCCTGATTTTGTCGCCCGCTATACATTCCGCGGCGATTGGGGCCATGTGAAAATCGCGGGCCTCGGCCGGGAAATCCGTGGCGAGAATGTCGGCAGTTTTCCGACCGGCAGCGCCGTCATCTACGGCTATGGAGGCTCCGTCTCCGGCAAGATCAAGGTGGGCGCGCGGGACGATTTCCGCTTCATGGCCACGGCGGGGGAAGGCATCGGACGTTATGTCGGTGTCAATATCATCGACGACGCGGTGGATGACAATATGGGGGACCTGGAAGGTCGTGGGCTGGCCTCGGGCTTTGCCTCCTATCGTCATTTCTGGACGGACAAATGGCGCTCCAACGTCACCTTGGGCTATTTCCAGGCCTCCGACGATACGGAGTTCACGGGTGTTGCGGAAACCAAGAATGTGCGCAGCATCCACGCCAATCTCATTTGGACCCCCGTCCCCAAACTCGACATCGGCGTTGAGGGCATTTTCGCCTCACGGGTGATCGAGAGTGACGCGCGGGGCGACCTGACCCGCTTCATGTTCTCGACCAAATATAATTTGTAGGCGGTCCATTGCGGGGCCCCGGGCTCCGCCACTGCCTCGGGCGGTCGTTGTGAAAACGGCCGCCTTATTTTTGTGCCCTTGGGTGGTTATCGGGCGGCGCAATTGATCGAATATGGTGGACAGGCTACGGTCTGCCGATCTTCCACACCACGCCGCCATGATGCGGCGTCCCTGAAATTCGGAGCGGTTGCGCATGTTTTCCTGGTCGCCTGCCTTCAGCGTCATGCGAGCCATCGTCCTTTGCGTCATGGGCCTGACGCCCGTCGCTGCCTCGGCGGTTCAGGCACCGGAAAACGCGCCGACGGAGACCGCGCCCGAAGCGCAGACGCCCCCGCCCTCCCCGGAAAGCGACGAGGCCCCGCAAGAAGCTGAAAGTACCCAGGTACCCGCGGATGAAGTCTTTCCGCCGGGAACGCCGACTCGGGAGGAGCGCCTGCACCTCGATCCGGTTGAAGGATCCCTCGGCATCTACGGCCGGGAGGGGGCGGAAACCCGTGTCGAGCTTTACCCTTGCGCCGAGAACTCCCTATGCGGTCGCATTGTCTGGCTGAGGCGGTTGGCGGAACCGGACGGCTCCGTGCGTCGGGATCTGAAAAATCCGGAACCGGAACTGCGCATGCGTCCGTTGATTGGGCTGGAGGTGCTTTGGGGCCTCCAAGGCCGGGACGGTACGGGCAGGGTCTGGAACCGGGGCCGCATCTACAATCCGGACGATGGCAACGATTACAAGGCGCGCGTTGAGTTCCGGGAAGACAACAGCATCGAATTGAAGGCCTGTATTTTCATTGTATGCGAAACGCAGATATGGATGCATCATGGCGATCCGGTCGGCAGCACGGCACCCGGAACGACGGATGCCACGCCAGAGGAAGAGCCGCAGGGTGAAACGCTGCCTGCCGATGCAGGGATGATGGACGGGGTTGACGCCGAGGGGCAAAGGGGACCAGAGGAGCCGGCTGAGCGAGAGTCCCCCACCTCTCCTGACACTTAGGCCACCGGCTGAGGGAACAGAGCTTGCAACGCACCGGGATTAAAAGTCGGCGCGTTCTCCGTCGGGCCTTCTGGTTAAGGGAGAGCTGATTGGTGTTCCGTTGGTTCAAGCGCTGCCGACCGCCCACGCGCCGCCGCATCAATGTGGCGCTTCAAGGGGGTGGCGCCCTCGGCGCCTTCACATGGGGCGTGCTGGACAGGCTGCTGGAAACCCGCAGTGTCCGGATCGTCGGCGCGAGCGGCGCCTCCGCCGGCGCCATGAACGCGGCCCTGATGGCCTGCGGCCTGGCCCGTGGCGGCGCCGATGCGGCCAGAGCGAGGCTTGAGGCCTTTTGGCACGACGCAGCGCGGGGCGCCATGGGCAGCATGAGTCAGGCCGGCATGATGCGCACCCTGAGCGCCTTGTTCAGTCCCGGCATGAACAGCGGGTCGAGCGAGACCATGCTCCGGGAACTCGTCGAACGTCATGTGGACATCCCGGCCCTGACCAATCCGGCGGCGATCCGCCTGGTCATCTCCGCCACCGATCTCAAGACCGAACAGGCGCGCCTGTTCAGCAATCGCGACATCACCCAGCCCGTTCTGATGGCCTCGGCCTGTCTGCCCCTCCTCCACCGGCCTGTGGAGATTGACGGACGGCACTATGTCGATGGGGGCCTGAGCCTCAATCCGCCGGTCATGTCCCTGATCGAGGAAAGCGCCGCGGATGAAACCCTGTTGATCCGTATTCTGCCCGTCGGCATCGGGGGCGAGAGTTCGCGGCCCTTTGCCCAGGCCATGGACAGTGCCCAGATGCTGTTCAATCGGGGGCTTATCGGTGAGCTTGAGCAATATGACCGGCTCAAACGCTGCGCGGCGGACGCCAAGAAGGTCTCGGGCTCCCTCCTGGAACGGATCAAGAGCCATCGTCTGAGCCAGATCGACGGCTCCGCCCACATGCCGCTTGGCGCCTTCAGCCAGGCCCTGAACCCCAATGCGCAACTGGTGGAGACCCTGTTCCTGTTGGGCCGCAAGGCCGCCGATGGCTGGCTCGCCTCCCACGGGGAGCCGGAGGAAACCATGGCGGGTCCGCCCCCATCATGACCGACCGTGATCAGACCGAAAGCGCCGGAGGCGGAGCGGTCATCCGCCTGGAACTCGTCATCGCCTGCCTGGCCCTGCTCATTTCCCTGGGCGCGCTTGTATTGTCCCTGGTCGAGACCCGCATCCTGGCCGCTCAGCAACGGGCGTCGGTCTGGCCCTATGTTGCCATCTCGCCCGGCTATGGTCCGGAAGGGTTTTCCATTAAGGTCCAGAACAACGGCATCGGGCCCGCCCGGATCAAGGCCGTGTCCGTCCAGGTGGACGGCAAGGTCATGACAAGCTGGCCGGCGCTCATCAAAGAGGTGCTCGGCCCGGACGCGACACTGGACTACAACACCTATCGCGTGAGCCGGATCAATGGCAGTGTCCTGCCCGCAAACAGCAGCCACGAGATGTTCGCCGTGCCGTGGACGCCCGAGGTCAGAAAAGTGGTCCCCCTCCTTCAGGACAGCATACTGACCATCTGCTACTGCTCGGTATTCGATGAGTGCTGGGTCTCCACACTGGCGGCATCGGCCCGCCAGGAACGCTGTCCCGTGAAACCGGAAAGTCAGTTCACGGGCTGATCTTCAGCCCGGGTCAAAATCGCCCTTGACCTGGGGCAGACCCATGGCCGCGCGCAGATCGGGAAGCCGGTCCTGGCCCCAGAATTTCTGCCCCTCATAGATGAAGAACGGAACGCCGCACACGCCCTGTTTCTCGAATTCCGCACCCGCCGCGTTGACCGCTTCCTGGGCGTCGGAATCATCCATCGCCGCCACGATCACATCCGCATCAAGACCGGCTTTCTGGGCCGCTTTGGCGATCGGATCGGGCTGACCCAGATCGGCGCCATGGCCAAAGCGTTCCCGGAACGCGGCGGCCAGAAAGGCAAATCCCTGCCCCATCTCCTGGGCCTTCCAAAAGGCCGCACAGGGACGGACCCAATCGGTGTCGAAACGGCGGGGCAGTTGGACGGGCAACCCCAGGCGGATCGCGATGCGTCCCACATCCTCGACAATATAGGCCAGACGCGGACTGTTACCGCCCGCGCTTCGGGGATCGAGGCTTTCGGGAATGCCGGTCGCCGGAATGGCGTGGAGAGGGATCGGATCCCGGTTCAACCGCTCGACCGCCAGCCAGGAATAGGGACTGCGGAAATGAAAGAACAAGGTGACCTGTGCGCTCATGGTGATCTCCCGACCTCGACTGTTCGTTCAATTCATCTGGGTCGACCCTGCACCGAAAAAGGGTTCCGGAAAACAGACTTTCTCGGCGCGCCTTTCCCGGGACGTGCAGCCCGATTGCATCCCCTGCCCCGAACGGCCATGCTGAGGGGTACGCCGATCCGCACCGGGAGATCCAGATGATCCGCGCCTTTTTTGCCATTGCTTGCCTGGTTATCGCCATGGATTTCGACACATCCGCCCAAGCCCAATCCGATGAACCGATGGTTGTCCCGGCGCCCGAGGACATCACAAGCTGGGAGATGGGCAAGGTGAGCGAGGGGCTCCAGAGCGGGCGCATCACATCCGTGGAACTCGTCACGGCCTATGGGGCGCGGATCGCGGCGTTTGATCGCAAAGGCCCCCGTCTGAACAGCGTGATCGCCCACAACCCTCAGGCCATGGAGATCGCCCGGGAGCGGGACGCGGAGCGCAAGCGCGGCGAGACCCGTGGCCCCCTCCATGGCATCCCGATCCTGGTGAAAGACAATATCGAAACCGCCGATCCCCTGCCCACCACCGCGGGCTCGACCGCCCTGTTGAACAATCGCAACGACCGGGACGCCCCGGTCATCGCCCGCCTGCGCGCGGCCGGCGCGATCATCCTGGGCAAGACCAATTTGAGCCAATGGGCCAATTTCCGTTCCACCGACTCAATCAGCGGCTGGAGTTCCGTCGGCGGACAAGTGCGCAATCCCTACAGCATAGACCGCAATGCCTGCGGCTCCAGCTCAGGCAGCGGCACGGCGGCCCGGGCAGGCTTCGCGGCCGGCGCCCTCGGCACGGAAACCAACGGTTCCGTGATCTGCCCCTCCTCCATGACCGGTCTCGTGGGCGTCAAACCCACGGTGGGGCTCGTGTCGCGCACCCATATCGTCCCCATTTCCTCAAGCCAGGACACGGCCGGCCCCATGACCCGCAGCGTGAAAGGCGCGGCCCTCCTGCTGTCGGCCATGGCCGGCAGTGACCCGGCCGATCCGGTCACGGCGGAGGCCGATGCGAAGGCCCAGGACTATGTGGAGGCCCTCGATGCGGAGGCCCTGAAAGGCAAGCGGGTGGGCGTGCTGCGCTTTGCCGTCGGCAAGAACCCACGGATGAAGACCCTCTTTGACAGCGCGCTTGAAATCATTCGCGAGGCCGGCGCGGAAACGGTCGATATCGCGGAATTCGAACCACCGGAAGGGTTCCGTGACCAGGCTTTCCTGGTCCTCAAAGCCGAGTTCAAGGCCACGCTGAACGCCTATCTCGCAACGACGACCGAGGCGGTCACCACACGGACGCTCAAAGACCTGATCGCCTATAACACCGCCCAAAGCGACAGGGAACTGCCCCTGTTCGGTCAGGAGATCTTCGAGCAGTCCGAGAAAGCCCCGGCCCTTGAGGACGATGAATATCGGGAGGCGGTCACCGCCATCCAGACGGCAACCCGTGAGAACGGGATCGAGCGCATGCTGAGCGAAAATGAAGTGGATCTGCTCATTGCTCCGTCCACGGCACCGGCCTTCCTGATCGAGGTCGTTCACGGCGATCAATACCCATCCGGGACGGGCGCCGGATGGATGGCGGCCATCGCCGGAACACCCCATGTCAGCGTGCCCATGGGCCTGATCCAGGGACTGCCCGTGGGCCTCTCCTTCATGGGCCCGAAATGGTCGGAAGCCGAGCTTCTGGCGGCGGCATTCGCTTATGAAAGCCGGCGGGAGCCCCTGCCCACCCCGCGTTTTCTGCCCTCTTTGGCCGAGATGCCCGCCATTGGCGCGGCCCTCGATCCGGATGTGCCTGGAAACAACTAAAAAAGGATCGGGAACGCGCAAAAACGGGCCGTTCAGGACCTTTAACGGGCAAGCGCCGGCATTTGACCCAAGTCAGCATCTTGGAATCCGCGCGCCCTATCGTTAGATGAGATTTGGAATCCAGTAAGATTGAGCATCGCGGCCTTTCGGGGCCGCACATTTTTATGCGGAGCGACGAAATGACGGTGGAAGCGGTGGCCTTGCCGAAAACTGTAACCCAGGAGACAGTTCTCCAGGTGCGCCATTGGACGACAACCCTGTTTTCCTTTCGCCTGACCCGGCCCGCCAGCTTCCGGTTCCGCTCCGGCGAATTCGTCATGCTGGGTCTGATGGTGGACGGCAAGCCGCTGCTGCGCGCCTATTCGGTGGCGAGCCCCTCCTGGGACGAGGCCCTCGATTTCTTCTCGATCAAGGTCCAGGACGGCCCGCTGACCTCGCGGCTTCAGAAAATCCAGGAAGGCGATGCCGTGCTTCTGGGCCGCAAGCCCACGGGCACGCTTGTCCTCGATGCCCTGCTGCCGGGCAAGAATCTCTATCTCTTCTCGACCGGAACCGGCATCGCGCCCTTTGCCAGTCTGATCCGGGATCCGGAAACCTATGAGAAATTCGACAAGGTGATCCTGACCCATACCTGCCGGCAGGTGCCGGATCTGGCCTATGGCGAGGACATCGTCATGCAGGCCAAGCAGGATCCGCTTGTCGGTGAGGAAGCGAGCGCGAAGCTGGTCCATTACACGAGCGTGACGCGCGAATCCTACGTCCATATGGGGCGGATCACGACGCTGATCGAAAACGGCACCCTGTTCGAGGATCTGGGCATGGCGCCTCTTAATCCGGAAACGGATCGTGTCATGATCTGCGGTTCGATCAATATGCTGAACGACACGAAGGTACTCACCGAAAAGGCGGGCCTGACCGAAGGCTCGAATGCCGCACCGGGGACCTTCGTCGTCGAAAAGGCGTTTGCGGACTAAATCCGCGCCCTCCTATCTCCTTTCCGCCGACGGGCCGTCGACCCAGGCCATGACGGCCTGGCGGTGCCGCCGGCTGACGGGCACCCGGTCTCCATTCGCGACGCGAACCGTCAGGTCGCGACCGGACGGCTCCAGTTCCGTCACCGCATCCCGCGCCACCCAATAGGATCGGTGGACCTGCATGCCCCGCTCCGCGCCCACGAGGGCCGGCAGATCCCGCAGGCGCATCAGGACAAGGGCATGGCCGCGATCGGTGTGGATCTTCAGATAGTGGTCTTCCGCTTTGGCATAGAGCAGCCGACCCCGCGCGGCCTCGGGAAGCCGGGCATTGAGAAGGTCAAGAGAACCGGCGCCGGTCCCGCCGGGCGTTGCTGCCGGCTTCATCCGCGGCATCCCTGAAACCAACAGGATGATGGGCGTGACGATCACCATGGCGGTCCCCCAAAAGGGAAGGAAAATCGCCATCCATTGACCCGGCCAGGATCCGGGCGCGTCAAATCTCAAGACCATCCCCAGCACAACGGCCAGAAGCGATCCGAGCGCCGCCATCACCGTGTTCGTGATCAGGACACGCACGGCGCCAAGCCATTGACGGCTCCGGGACCAGCGCTCCAAGACCTGAAACGTCATCGCCCAGACGAAAAAGGACGCGAGAATCGTGCCTTCCCAATACACTAAACGCGCGGGGAAGCCGTAAGCGCCCGTGTAATAGGGACCGGCAAAGGCGACCCCAAGCCCCACAAGAGCGGCAATCACGAGCCCTTTGACCGGCAGCCAGACCCCCAAGACCCTCACCAGCGCCGGTCGCGCCGGGTCCGCCGCTCGCCCCGGCGACGACACGCGAAAGAACCGCCCTGCCCAGTCGCGAATTGCGACGGACCATTCGCGAATTGACCCCACGTCCACGCCCACCTCGCCTTGCGCCATATCCCAACAATCCGCCCATCATATCACGCCGGGACACCGGGCAAGGACGACGGACACAGTGATGAGGGTCGAATGTCAGCACGCGAAATCTTGAGCTTTTTGGAATGGACCGGAAATCCGATGGGCTATGGCCATATGCTGGCGGGCCTTGTCAGTGTGGCGATTGGGCCCGTGGTCTTTTTCCGGCGCAAAGGCACGCGGAGCCATCGTATCCTGGGTTACATTTATGTGGTGTTGATGCTTGGCGTGAATGTCTCGGCCTTGACCATGTACGACTTCACCGGCGGCCCCAACCTCTTCCATGTCTTCGCCATTATCAGCCTCGGGACGATCACGCCCGGCATCTTCTGTGCCGTCAGGGCCCGCATGACGGGAAGTCCCCGTGCGGTGGAAGCGCATTACTACTGGATGAGCTGGTCCTATTTCGGCCTCTTGGCCGCCTTTGTGAGCCAAATCGGCAGCCGCGTCGATCTCGGCCAATGGGCATTTGGCCTGTCGATCTTTTCACTGATCGGCATGGCGATGTTTCCCCTGGCGCTCATCGCCAATTGGCTGATCCGCGGCCAGGCCGATCGCGTCCTCCCTCGGTACCAGAGCGATGTTTGACGAGGAGCTCAAAGCCCCGGCACTTGCGGCGCGACCTTTCCATTGGCAGCGCCCAGCACGAAGGAGACGTGATCATCCTTTTCCCCGCTCAGGGGCAGAAAGACGGCACGGGTCAGCAGACGTTCGGTGTCGGAGAACGGAAACTCTTCCTCGACCAGGACCGGGGCGCGCTCCGCCCGGGCGAGCGTGATCTTGCGTTGCGCCACATCCATCACGTCAAGGATCACATTAATACGTCCACTGATCAGAATACCCGCAAATTGCTGGATCACGGCCCCCATATAGACCATGGCCGGAACAGAAAAGCTGGGGCGCACATCGATCAAAAAGCAGTAGGCCCAATCCTCGCCCAGCCCCTCGCCCTCGATGTCAGTGACCGTGGGAATCGGCCGATCCCCCCTCATGTCATGCCAATAGGTGAGAATGCGGCCGACCAGACGACGCTCGGGGCGACGGGTTTCGAGAATGTCTTCCAGCCGCTTTTCGGTTTCTCTCTGCCCCGCCATCACGCTCCACCTCCCCGTTGCATGCGTCCGCCCCCGCCCCGGCCCCGGCCCGCCCGCCAAAGCCGGCGACCGTAACGGAAGCGGCCGTTTAGCGCTGGGCCCATGGGCCCGGGGGGAGGTGCCGTCAGCCGCTCCCGTTACGCTTCAAGCCTAAGGCGGGCCCGCTTTCCGTCCGGCAAAGGAGACCGGCACAGACTGAGTCTAATTTTCGGAAGTTTGATCGCTGGCCGGTGTGACGCCGTTTGCGATGGGGGCGTAGGCCTCCACGCGGACCCGCTCGACCAGGGCATCGACCGCATCGCGCCCCATGCCCGTCAGCCGCAACACGATGCCGGCCAGTTGAAGGCTCGCCTCCAAGGTCTCCGGCACCACCGAATCGGCACCGATCACGCGCAACTCATCCGCATGCTCATTATCCGTCGCCCGCGCGATGATCGGCACATCCGGCGCCAGGGCCCGGATCGCCCGGACCGCGCGCCCCGCCGCTTTGGCATCATCCAGGGTGATCAGGACAGCCGCCGCCCTTTCCGGATGCACCTTGACGAGGACCTCCTGGCGGGCGGCATCCCCGAAAAAGACCGGCACCCCTTCGAGGCGGGACTGCCAGATCCGCGCCGCATCGAGGTCCAAGGCCACATAGGGGGTCTTTTCCCGGTCGAGGAGTCGCGCGACGGTCCGCCCCACCCTGCCGAAGCCCGCGATGATCACATGGCTTTCGATGTCTTCCAGGTCCGACCCCTCCAGCCCGTCCCGGCGGCCGACAAGGCTGAGGGCTTTCGCCGCGCGGGCGCCCAAGGCGGCCAGCACCGGGGTCAAGACCATGGACAAGGTCGCCACGATGATCATGAACTGGCCGACCTCGGCGGGCAGGATGCTGCCCGGCGTCATGGCCAGCCCCAGGATCACGAAGGCGAACTCGCCGCCGGTTGCAAGCAGCAGCCCGCTGCGGACGGCCACATCCCAGGGAATGCCAAAGAGCCGGCACAGCAGGATCGTGATCGCCGCCTTGACGACGACGATGCCGAGCACGGACACCGCCAGCAGAAGGGCCCAATCGGCAACCTGCACGAAGTTCAAATTCATGCCGACACTGATGAAAAAGAGCCCGAGCAACAGGCCCCGAAAGGGTTCAATGTCGCTTTCGACCTGATGGCGATATTCCGTTTCTGCCAGAATAAGCCCGGCGAGAAAGGCGCCCAGCGCCATGGACAGGCCCATCTGCGCCGTGCCCCAGGCCGTGGCCAGGACCACAAGCAGGCTCGTGGCCAAAAGCGCGTCGCGATTCTGGGCACTCGCCACGAGACCGTAGAGCCGGCGCAAAACGACGCGCCCGACGACGATGATGCCGACCACCGCCAAGACCGCCTTGGCGATCGCGAAGAACAGTTCGGAAGCGAGCGCATCCGTGTTTTCCTGGCTCAACACCGCCACCAGCATCAGGATCGGCACGACCGCCAGGTCCTGGAACAACAACACCGCGAAGCTGGTGCGGCCGTGGCGATGGGCCATTTCGCCGCGCTCGATCAGCAGCTGGACCACAATGGCCGTCGAGGAAAGGGCCAGGGAAAGGCCGATCACCAGCGCTGCAGGCGCGCTGTTGCCCCAGATATAGGCCGTCCCCCCGATCACCACGGCCGTCGTGACCACCTGAGCCATCCCCAGACCGAAAATCAGTCGGCGCATGGCTTTCAGGCGCTCGAAGGACAGCTCGAGCCCAATGGTAAAGAGGAGAAACACCACGCCAAGCTCAGCCAGCCCGCGCACGCCCTCCTCGTTGCTGGCAATGCCGAGCCCGAAAGGCCCGACAATCGACCCCGCCGCCAGGAAGCCCACGATGGGGCTCATCTTGAAGCGCCGGAACAACGGGACGACCAAAGCCGAGCACCCGAGCACCACCGCCAGGTCCTGCCAGTGGGGAATGCCGCCGATCCCGTGACCCGCCTCCATCATCACCCTCCCAATCACGCCGACCCTGGGTAACCCAGCCCCTGTACGGTGGGGCAGTCTCAGTTACACTGGGGATTTTAACGGAACATATCAGGCCTATATCTCATGGCTTAGCGCTGTCTGCCTCTTAAAGGGCCCGACAGCCCTCGGACGCTGCGGGAGACGCTATTTGGCATCAATGCTGGAGGACCTTTTCTGGATCGCGACAGGTCTTGGGATCTTGCTGTTCAGCGGCGAGATGCTGGTGCGGGGGGCCGTGAGCCTTGCCGAACGCGCCCGCATCTCTCCCCTGCTGATCGGTCTCACCGTTGTCGCCTTCGGAACCTCGGCGCCCGAACTCGTGATCGGAATCAACGCCGCTATGATCGGCGGTGAGGCGGCGGGCCTCGCCATCGGCAATGTGGTGGGCAGCAACATCGCCAATATCCTTCTTGTCCTGGGCCTGCCGGTCCTGATCTATCCGACCTGCTGCAAACAGCCCCTGATCCGACGCAATACCGCGATCATGATCGGCGCAACACTGATATTCATCTATCTGTGCCTCGACCCCAGTCAGCAGATCACGCGTTTGGACGGCTCGATACTACTGGGACTGATGACACTTTTTATGGGCTACGCCATCTATCGCGCCCGCAACGCACCCGACCCCAGCATGGTCGCGGAACTCACCGAAGAACTGGAGGACCTCAAAGGGCGCCCGGAAAGCCTGGGGGCCACGGCCTTTTTCATTCTTATCGCCATGATCGGCCTGCCGCTCGGCTCGAGTTTCATGGTCGGTGGCGGCATTCACCTGGCTGAAAATGCCGGTGTTTCCCCCTCGGTCGTGGGCTTGAGCCTTATTGCCCTTGGGACCTCCCTGCCCGAGCTGGCCACGACGATCATCGCGGCGATGCACCGCCACGCGGGCGTCGCTCTCGGCAATGTCATCGGTTCGAATATTTTCAACCTCCTGGCCATCATGGGCGTGACGGCGGTGGTCTCGCCGGAGCCCCTGCATGTGGAAAGCCGATTCGCCGATCTGGACCTTTGGGTCATGCTCGGGGCGGCGATGGTCTTGGTGCCCTATACCTTTTTGCACTTGAAGGTCGGGCGGCTCTCGGGCATCGCTTTCCTGGTGGGATATGTCGTTTTCATTGTCATGCTTTTTGATCGTCACGGGTTGGTTGAATGATCGGTGCTCCACTAGACGGGCACGGCCGATTGGAAGTCCAAAAAGCCTTTACCTTCGAAGCCGCTCATTATTTCGAGCATGTGCCCGCAGGCCATGTGAACAACCGGCTCCATGGCCACAGCTTTCACGCGGAAGTGACGGTCGCGGGCACGCCCGATCCCGAAAGCGGCTGGGTCGTTGACCTTCAGGCGCTGGCCCAGAGCCTGGAGGCCGTGCGCGCGGCCCTCGACCACCGCCTGCTGAACGACATCGAGGATCTGAAAACCCCGTCCCTTGAAAACCTGGCCATGTGGATCGCCCGCCGCCTCGGGCCGTCCTATCCGGGGCTGCGCTCGGTCAAGGTGTCACGCCCCAGCTGCGGCGAATGCGCCACCTATTTCCTCGAGTAGGAAAGACGGGGAACAGGAAGGATCAGGGTTCGAGATAACTTACATCCCGGGGGATGGCGTCGAAATGCTGGCCCCCATCCACGGCCATCATCTGTCCCGAATAGCTGGGCGTGGCGATCATGAACCGGATCGCCCGGACGTGATCCTCGACCGTCGGCCCTTTGCGCAGCGGGTTCTGGTCGTGGAGTTTCTTGAAGGCTTCCTCGGTCTGATAGGGACTGGGCAGGGTCAGGCCCGGCGCCAGACCGCAAACCCGGACCCGGGGCGCAAGCGCCATGGCCATGACTTCGGTCACACCCTTCAACGCGTATTTGCTGATCGTGTAGGAGAAAAAGTCCGGGTTGAGATTAAAGAGCTTGTAGTCGAGAAAATTGACGACGACCCCCTGCTCTCCTTCGGGGACCTGCTCCGCGAAATCCCGGATCATCAGCATGGGCGCGGTCAGATTGACGTTCAGATGACGTTGCCAGTCCTCGAGTTTCACGGTGGGCACGTGATCGGCATTGAAGATCGACGCGGAATTGATCAAGACACGGAGAGGTGGCCCCAGTTCAAGACAGCGCCGGATCAGGGTCTGCGCGCTCTCGGGATTCGAAAGATCGGCCCCGACGGCCGCCGCGCCGACGCCCGCCGCCTGGAGCTCCTCGACCATCTTGAGCGCGTCTGCGTCGGAGCTGTTGTAATGGACATAGACAAAATAGCCATCGGCCGACAGGGCGCGGGCCACCGCCGCGCCGATCCGTTTTGCGCCTCCCGTCACAAGGGCACCGTAAGCCATGATCACTCCGTTTCACTGTTCGCATGAGCCGGGGCTCGAACCTGTCCCCAAGAATTGAAAATGCCTTATATCAGGGCATTGTGGTGGCCGGATCGGCCCCATGCATCGCCCCCGTTGGAGAGCCATGACCCAATCCTCGGCGACAGACACATCACAGACCTTCGAGACAAGGCAAGCAGAGCGCATTGATCCCCTGCGCCCAAGCCCCGGTACACGTCACGTCTTCGTGCGCAATCTCGTCCTGCCGGCCTTGATCGGCATTTTCCCCCACGAACTCGACACCCCCCAGCCCCTGCGGGTGAATGTCGATCTGGCCGTGCGCGACAGTGCCTCGGACGGCCACGCCAGCATCACCGATATCGTGCGCTACGATGATGTGGCGGGCCAGGTAAAGGCGATCATCGCCGCCGGTCACGTCCGGCTGATGGAAACGCTGGCGGAACGGATTGCCCAAGCCTGCCTTGAGGATAAACGGGTCCTGGCCGTGCGCGTGGTTCTGGAAAAACTGGAGGCCTTTGCCGAAGCCGA
>CAZFWG010000099.1:0-4827 GCA_964522525.1 uncultured Alphaproteobacteria bacterium
GATTGTCGTAGACCACGCGTCCGGCCCGCACGGCCGCGGCGATGGTGTTGAAATTATCATCGGACAGAACGATCTCGGCGGCCTCTTTGGCGGCCTCGGTCCCTTTCTGGCCCATCGCAACGCCGATGTCGGCCCGTTTGAGGGCCGGCGCGTCATTGACACCGTCGCCGGTCATGGCCACGACGGCGCCTTCCGCCTGCAGGGCCTCGACGAGGCGCAATTTGTGTTCCGGACTGGTCCGGGCAAAGACGTCGATGTGGGGCGCGCGCTCGCGCAGCGTCGCCATGTCGAGGGCGTCGATCTCCGCTCCTTCCATGACATCGACGCCGTTCTGCAAGCCGATTTGCCGGGCGATGGCGCCCGCCGTCCCCCGATGGTCGCCCGTGATCATCTTGACCCGGATACCGGCCGCGCGGCATTCGGCAACGGCACTGATTGCTTCCTCCCGGGGCGGATCAATCAGTCCCACGAGACCGAGCAAGATCAGATCCTCCTCCACGTCGGAAAAGGCCAGGGTCGTCTGGCCGACGGGCATCGGCTTCTGGGCAATGGCGATGACGCGCTGACCCGTGGCCGCGATGGCCGCCGCGAGATCCTCCCAATAGGCGTGATCCAGGGGCCGCGCGTCGCCCGTTTCCGAGGCCTGGTGGCGGCACATGGTCAACAGGCGTTCCGGCGCGCCCTTCACATAGACAACACCATGTCCTTCGTGATCGTGGTGCAGGCTGGCCATGAAACGGTGACGGGCATCGAAAGGAATGCCATCGGTCAGCGGATGGCTCTCCCGCAACTCCGCCGGTGGCAGGCCGGCCTTGGCGGCAAGCGTCACCAGGGCGCCTTCCATCGGATCGCCGAGCACGGTCCAGGATCCATCCGGCCCATGCCGCACCTCCGCATCGCTGCACAACAGTGCCGCGCGCGCCAATCCCATCAGAAGCGGATAATCCGTCGGCTCACATTCCTGGTTGTCAAGGCTGAAGGCACCGTGGGGACCGTAGCCCGTGCCGGACACAGTGAAACGGTGCCGGGGCGTTGCCACGCTGGCCACCATCATCTCGTTGCGGGTCAGGGTCCCGGTCTTGTCGGAACAAATGATCGAGACGGAGCCCAGCGCTTCGATGGCCGGCAGGCGGCGCACGATCGCCCGGCGCCTCGCCATGTTCTCCACCCCGATGGCGAGAGTCACGGTCAAGATCGCCGGGAGACCCTCCGGGATGGCGGCCACAGCGAGGCCAACGACGACCATGAAAATCTCAGCGAAATCAAACTGGCCGGACCCCAAGCCGAAAACCAGGATGAAAGCACTGAAGACGAGGATGCCCCCGGTCAGCCACCGGGCGAAAACACCCATATGGCGCAGAAGCGGGGTCTCGATCGTCTGTACATCGGCAATCAGGGCACTGATCCGGCCGATTTCGGTCTCCATGCCCGTTGCGACCACGACCCCACGGCCAGACCCGCCGGCGACGATGGTCCCGCTGAAGGCCATGGAGCGTTGGTCGGCAAGCGGAGATGAGGGATCGACGGGCTCCACGGCCTTGTCCACGGGCACGGATTCCCCGGTGAGGATCGCCTCCTCGACACTCAAGCCCCGGGTCTCCAGAAAACGCAGATCGGCCGGCACCCGATCTCCCGCCTCCAGCAGGACGATATCGCCCGGAACAATGTCATCACCGGCAATGCTGACGCGGTGACCCTCCCGCAAAACGGTCGCCTGGGGCGCGAGCATCTCGCGGATGGCGGCAAGGGCGTTCTCCGCCCGGCCTTCCTGGATGAAGCCGATAATGGCGTTCACGAACACCACGGCGAGGATCACCACGGCGTCCACCCAATGACCGAGTAGAGCCGTCAGCAAGGCCGCTGCCAGCAATACATAGATCAGGACATTTCGGAACTGACGCAGGAAGCGCATGAGGGCGCCGGGACCCTGGGCCGTTGTCAGGCGGTTGGGGCCATGGCGCGCACGCCTCATGACCACTTCGCTCTCATCGAGGCCCAATGCGGTGGTATCCAGCGCGGACAGAACCTGCTCCACGGCAACCGCGTGCCATGCGTCGGCCTCTCCCCCCGTGACATCAGTTCCAGCCATTCAATCGGTTCCCGCCCTCATCCGAAGTGTCGCCTAGTCTGAGGTATTGCCAGCCTGAGATCTTGAATTTGGTCTGTCTTTCGCTCGCCAGGGCGCTCAGGCCCCCGACGCGTCCGCTCACGGCGGATTGGCGCTTGGCGACCAGCTCGGTTCCCGGGTCGCGCGTTCGTTCACGAAGGCTTCGAGATCCTTGACCGCGACGCGGAATTCGCGGCCGAGCTTCACCGCCCGCAATTCCTGCCCATGGATCCACGCCCGCACCGTGGGCTCCCCGACCTTCAACAGCTCAGCGATTTCCTGAGTGGTCATGAACGGTTTGCTCAGCATGTTCAAAGCCCTCCAAACACACTCAATGGCTTAAAATCCCATTCAACATTGTTCAACAAAGGCCAGCGCCTCTCATTTTGATCATACCGACGTTGAAAAAGCCAGATTAGGCTGAACATACTCACCATAAGGTCAACCACGCTCAGCAGCCATTGAAAGGCGGTAGCGGTTTGCCTTTCGCGGTACGGGGTCAATGCGATGACCACGGCTGGAAGGTCATGCACAGCTTCCGAAGGGAGGCTGGCTGCTCTGTACCCGCCTTGCCTCTAGGGTTAAGGCATCACGATCTTGGAGGGCTGATCATGACAACCGAGGCCAATGAGGCGGGCTTTCACTTCGACAACAGCTATCGGCGTTTGCCGGACCGCTTTTTCGCGCTCCTGGATCCGACACCGGTGCAGGCCCCAAAGCTCATCGCGCTCAATCGCGCCCTCGCCGACGGTCTGGGACTCGATGCGGACAGCCTGTCGGGCGATTTCGGTGCCCAGGTCTTTTCCGGCTCCGCGGTCCCGACAGGGGCCGAGCCCCTCGCCATGGCCTATGCCGGCCACCAGTTCGGCACCTTCGTGCCGCAGCTGGGTGACGGCCGCGCCCTCCTGCTCGGCGAAATCGTCGACCGATCAGACATGAGGCGGGACATTCAGCTCAAAGGTTCGGGCCGCACGCCCTTCTCCAGGGGCGGCGATGGCCGGGCCGCGATCGGGCCGGTATTGCGGGAATATATTGTCAGCGAGGCGATGCATCGATTGGGCATCCCGACCACCCGGTCCCTCGCCGCCGCGACAACGGGCGAAGTCGTGCTTCGCGAGGACCGTCTGCCCGGCGCGGTCCTGTGCCGAGTGGCATCGAGCCACATCCGTGTCGGAACCTTTCAGTATTTTGCCGCCCGTGGGGACGACGAGGCCCTGTCGATCCTGAGGGACTATGTGATCAATCGGCATTATCCCCAGCTCCGGGAGGCGGAAACCCCGGCGCTGGGACTGGTCGAAGCCGTGGGACGGGCCCAGGCAAAACTGGTGGCGCAATGGATGGCCGTCGGGTTCATCCATGGCGTGATGAATACGGATAATTTTTCGATCAGTGGAGAGACCATCGATTACGGGCCTTGCGCCTTCATGGATGTCTTTGCCGAGGGTCAGGTCTTCAGCTCGATCGACTATATGGGCCGCTACGCCTACAATGCCCAGCCGAGGATCGCCCAGTGGAACCTGGCACGCCTCGCCGAGACCCTCCTCCCCCTGATTGATCCGGATCCGGAAAAGGCGGTAACGCGCGTCAATCCGGTGATCGGCGCATTCGCCGACTGGTTCGAGGCCGAATGGCTCGGCTGTTTCCGCCGCAAGCTCGGCCTGCGGAGCGCCGAGGACGGGGACGCGGCGCTTATTCGCGCCCTGCTCGCGGCCATGCAGAAGGGCGAGGCCGACTTTACCCTGACCTTCCGTCACTTAGCTCAGGCGATCGATCCGGACCAGGAAGCCGCGCTGCGGGATCTGTTCTCGGAGGGCTCGGCGCTTGACTCCTGGATTCCCCAATGGCGGGACCGCCTCAACCGAGAAGAAGGGTCTCCTGAAGAGCGGCGCCAGGCCATGGCCGGGGTCAATCCGCGCTTCATCCCGCGCAATCATCGCATCGAGGAAGCGATCACCGCCGCCCAGAATGACGGAAATTTCGGGCCCTTCGAGAAGCTGACGGCTGTCCTGGCCAACCCCTTCGACGATCAGCCCGATCATGCTGCCTATGCCGATCCTCCGACGCGTGATCAGGTCGTGCTTCAGACCTTTTGCGGCACCTGACAGGGTCCCGCGCTTTCCGGAGGATACGGACCGCGCGGGCGCCAAGCCCAGTCCAGGGAAGCCTCAGGACCCCATTACATAGGAGCCGGGGGCATCCTCCAGGGGCGGATTGTCCGCAAGCCCCATGGGCGGCCGGAACCCTTTCGGCCCGGAGCGCGTTGCCAGCCAGTCGAACCAGCTCGGCCACCACGACCCCTCCCTCTCGGGCGTTATCGCGATCCACCGCTCCGGATCCACAAATGAATCCTCAGCCTTGGTTTCGGCCATTCTGAAATGCCGGCGCTTGTGGCCCGGCTCGCTGACGATCCCGGCATTGTGCCCGCCATTCGTCAGGAGGAAGGTAACATCCGTGTCCGACAAGATACGGATCTTGTAGACCGAACGCCACGGCGCGACATGATCCCACTCCGTCCCGACCGCGAAAACCGGGACCCGGATATCGGTGAGCGCGATCGGCCGTCCGCCGACCTGATACCGGCCTTCGGCCAGATCATTGTTCAGGAACAGGCGGCGCAGATATTCCGAATGCATCTGATAGGGCATCCGGGTCGCATCCGCGTTCCACGCCATCAGATCCGTCATCTCCTGGCGCTGGCCCAGCAGATAGTCCTGCACGAT
>CAZFWG010000099.1:4927-15928 GCA_964522525.1 uncultured Alphaproteobacteria bacterium
ACGCCATCAGATCCGTCATCTCCTGGCGCTGGCCCAGCAGATAGTCCTGCACGATGCGTGACCAGACCAGATCATTTGAGCGCAAGATCTGGAAGGCACCGGCCATCTGTGTACTGTCGAGATAACCCTGTTCCCACATCAGGTCCTCAAGGAAGGTCACCTGACTTTCATTGATGAACAGGGTCAGCTCGCCCGCCTCCTCGAAATCCGTCTGGGCGGCCAGGAGCGTCATGCTCTTGAGGCGATCATCGCCGTCCCGCGCCATGGCCGCGGCCGCGATGGCCAGAAGCGTCCCGCCAAGACAATAGCCGGCCGTGTGGATCTTCTGCCCCCCACAGACCCGCGAAACCACGTCAAGGGCATCCATTACGCCGTTGTCCAGATAATCAGCCATGGACAGGTCGCGGTCGGTCACCTCGGGGTTCTTCCAGGAGATCATGAAGACGGAAAAACCCTGGTCCAACAGGTGACGCACCAGAGAGTTCTCAGGAGACAGATCAAGGATGTAGTATTTCATGATCCAGGCGGGAATGATCAGGATCGGTTCCGGATGCACCTGCTCCGTCGACGGCATATATTGGATCACTTCCATGATCTTGTTGCGGAAGATCACTTTTCCGGGGGTGACGGCTACGTTTTCACCCACCTGGAATTTCTCGGCCCCCACGGGCGGGCGGCCGCCGGCCATCCGTTCCCAGTCGTCCCAGAAATTCTGCAGGCCACGGGCAAGATTGGCGCCGCCTTCCTCGAACGTGTTCCGCAAGATGGTCGGATTGGTCAGCATGGAATTGGCGGGGGAAAACAGATCGAGAAGCTGTCTTGAGCCGAACTCCACCATGGCTTCGTGCTGTTTGGTGACACCCGGAACATCCGTCGTCGCGTTGTGCCACCACTGCTGGTTCAAGAGGAAGGACTGATAGATGACGCTGTAGGGCCATTGTTGCCAAGCCTCGTCCCGAAACCGCCTGTCCTGGGGCAAGGGCTCAATACAGGGCTCCGCATCCCGTTGTCCGGCCGCGGCGACCAGGAAGGTCCACAGGCGCACCAGCTTGCGCATGGCCTTGAGGTTCAACTGGGCCTGTTTCCCCGGGGAGAATGCCAAGTGAACCAACCAATCCCAATAGGCGCCCGCGATCGAGGCCGGCGCGAGGCCCATGGTCAAGCGGGCGATCGACGCATGGAGCGTGCGGTCCATAAGATCCGTACGGACTTTATGCACGTTTTCATCCAAATTCAGCAGGCTGAAGGGGGGAAAAGGCGGCTGATTGTGGCCGAGCTTGGGGGGGCGTCCAGCGCCCGTATTTGGCGTCTTCGACCCTCCGGTCCCTTCTGGCGGTGATTGAGTCATGGGCCTCCCCTGCTTCAAGAGACTGGATGCAGCCTGGCGCCATGGGGCCCTGCCTCGGCACGAGGCCGTCGGCCCCTCCCAACCAGGGTCCATCTATGTTCGGAGCCACGACCGAAGGTTCTTGCCCCCATCGCGCCCACGCCTGCGTTGATTGCCTTGCCGATCATCCGCAGGACTTTGTCCTCGTCAAGACATTTCACGCCTTGCGCTTCTGGCCGCCGCCAACCTGTTTGGGTTTCGGTTTGTGGAAGCCCGCCAGACCGTCTCAGAGGTCAACCCAAGGTCGTTCAACGCGCTCAGGCGAAGGGGAAACGCACGCTCCGCGTTCGCCGGCAGGTTCAATGCTTCCACCATGCCCTCAGCAGCCAACGACTTGGCAAGAAAGCCAGCGCTGATTTACGCCAATAATCCCAGGCGTTTGCCGCCATGACCCGATACCGGAATGTCGTGCTCCAGTGTTTTCCTTTCGTATTGACAAGCGTCCGCTGGCAGGGATGTGCTTAAGCAAGGGGCTAGAAGAAAAAACCGTAAGCCCGGGACAGGTGGTTACCCGCTCCCAGGCAAACGGAAGGAAAAGGAGACAAACCATGCGCATCGGCAGCACACTCATCGGCCTCGCCTCAGTCCTCGTTTTGACGGCCTGCGGGCCCGGCCCCCAATCCGGAAGCGGTTTCGCCTTGCCGGAAGGCAATGCGGTGGTTGGCGAGGCCAATTTCATCGCGCTCGGCTGCACGGGATGCCACAGCGTGGCAGGCCGCACCGATCTGCGCGAGGATTTCCCTCGTGAAATGACGGTGCCCCTGGGCGGCGTGACGGGACGCATCGCCACCTATGGCGAACTCGTCACCTCCATCATCAATCCGTCGCACCGCATTGCCACCACCGCCCCGGAAACGGCGGTTGCCGAGGATGGGGCCTCACGCATGCGCGTCTACAATGAAATCATGACGGTCCAGGAATTGATCGACGTCGTCGCGTTTCTCCAGGCGCAATACAAGCTGCCGGAAAATCCGGCAACCAATTATCCGCCTTACAAATATCTCGACGAGAGCGTCCACTAGTCGGGGAGCGGGTCCAAGGGGTGCCTGCCAGGCGTTGTCCCCTGGGCATTACTGGCGGGCATCACTGGCGGGCCATGAAGCGGCAAAGGGCCGGCAAAATCTCCGCCTTCAGATGGTGTCCGTGGAATGTCGAAAAATGCCCGCATCCGCCGACAACCAGGGACACCCGGTCCTCGGATGCGATATTGCTGCATAGGCTGTGGGCCGCAGAGGTCTGCCCCGGAGCGGCGACATCGTCGAGTTCCCCCTCGATGGTCATCAAGGCAGGCTTCGTGATCGCCCGGCAGTCGACGGGAAGGCCGTTCCATTTCAGGGTATGACGCGGCAGAGCCCGCTCCAGAAACACCGAGCGGATGGTATCGAGAAAGACTCCCGCCGGAATATCCATCAAGGCCGAATAGGCCTCATGGAACGGATGTTTTTCCGGCTCGACACCATCATCGGCGGTGATCTTATGATAAAGCTCTCCGTGCACCTCCATATGGCGCTTGAGATAGGCGAGAAGCCCGCTTAATTGCATTGCCGCCGGATAGACCAGGCGCCCGCCCCCCGGATAGTCATGGGGAACACGGGAAAGCGTGAAATTCCGATACCAGGACAGGGAATGAGAGCGTATCAGTCTTGTGATCCGCGTTGAATTGGCCAGGGGATCGATCGGACCCGCGATCAGCACGAGCGCGGAAGGTACGGCGTCTTGCGCCGTCTGGGACAGGAGCGCGGTCGCCGCAAGAGACGGCACCGTGGCCTGGCACAGGGCGATCACGACGACATCCTCTGCCAGATGCTGAACAAACTCCATGATGTACCGAATGCATTCCTGAAACCCGAAGGGTCCGGAGTCCCGCGATACATATCGCGCATTGATCCAATCCGCGACATAGACATCATGGTCCGGCAACAGATTAATGATGAGGTCGTTCAGAAGGAAGGGGAAATGACCGGAGAGTGGAGGGATGATCAGAACGGGTTTCTGGGTCTGGGCAAAATCCTTGGCAAGATGTGTCAACACACAGAATGGTTTGTGGAGCACATCCGTTTGCTGAACGGGTGTTCGTATCGACCCGATATCAATGCTGTCGATGCCAAAAGATCTCCTGCCGGGTTGTTCCGCGCCCATCTCAATGGCGGCGAACAAGCCGATCAGGTCCGCAAAGTCAGAGCCAGTCTGAGACACAACCGTCTCCGATCACTTGGCGTCACTCATTAAGAGATCGCAACTCTTTCATGCAGCTTTTGACCATGCGCCTCTGAATACGAGAAGTCAATTTCGACCGATTGGGTGACGTCAAACACGATCCATGTAAGCTCCATGACATCAAGCCGACAGCCCTTTGCAAACGCGTCTCGAAAACAGCCGTAGACCATCACAAACTCAGGATTTGACTATGAGCGCCTCCCTCCCCATCACGGGCATTGACCATGTGGTCATCATGACCAGCGACGTGGAAAGAACCCTGGCTTTCTACAAACATGTGCTGGAGGCCGCCTCGCCTTTTGAAGATGCCTACCGGGAAGGCAGGATTGAGACGCTCCCGATACTGATTGGCATGGCGGTGATCAATCTGCAGGCCGTCGACAATCCCGCCTATATCGTCGCGACCCGTCTGGTCGCCGGCTCGACGGATCTTTGCTTTCGGTGGAATGCGCCGATCGGAGAGGCCCAAGCGCATCTCGAGGCGAAGGGGGTCGAGGTCATCGAAGGCCCGGTCGACCGTCCCTCTGCTGATGGCATTTGGGGCAAATCGGTTTATCTCCGCGATCCCGACGGCAATCTGTTGGAACTGCTCTCGACCGTGCCCTGACCCAAGACCCCTTGCAGTGTTCTGGCCCGTGTTGTCCTCAACCGGATCGACCACGCTCCCCGGCCTGTGCCCTGACGGGCGCCCTTGATTTCGATGGCAAGACGGCTGTGCCTTGTCCTAGGCTTCCAGAAACAGATCCAATCAGGGAGGGGCGTGTCTTGGCTTTTTGGCTGCCGACGCGGTCGGAACAGGATCCCAGCCGGTTTCGGCTGGATGTGTCGCCTCAAGCGTGTGTGGGACCTCCGGACAGAACCTTCCTGATGGGGGGCGTCGGCATGGCTGCAGGCCTTGAAGCCTTGCAGGCCGTGACCGAACGGCCCCTCCGCTGGGCAACGGGACAGTTCCAGGCGGGCGCCGGCCCCGATCGTGCCGTGGATATCGAGGTCGTGACGCTCGCCGCCGGGCGGTCCGTCACCCAGGCCTCGGCCACATTGCGGCAGGGGGAGCGGACAATCTTGACCATCGCCGCCGCCCTCGGAGACCAGGATCATCCGTCGGCGCAACAGTTCCTGACCCTGCCCGACCTTCCCC
The DNA here is from genome assembly GCA_964522525.1 of uncultured Alphaproteobacteria bacterium. Lineage (GTDB taxonomy): Bacteria > Pseudomonadota > Alphaproteobacteria > JAJFIK01 > JAJFIK01 > CAYUYV01. The sequence goes on from CAZFWG010000099.1 coordinate 9,670, forward strand.
CGCCCGAGGCCTGTCCGGTCAAAGTCGACCCTTTCGGCGGCCCCGACAGCCTGCTCTATCAGTTTGACCGCCGCACCGCCGCGCAAAGCAATGACGCCGGCATGGAGCGTCTGTGGTTCAGGCCACTATCGGCCGCGCCCTGGGATGTGGGCCAGATCGCCATTGTCGCGGATTTTCTCCTGGGCGCCCATACGGTCAGCGCGGGCGGCACCAGCCTCGACAACACCTTGCGGGTCCATGGCATGCCGTCGACGGAATGGGTGCTGGCCGATACCCAGATCTCGGGCTGGTCGCGCGGTTTCGTCCATGGCGCGACCGCGCTTTTCTCCATGGACGGCACCCTGATCGCGACGGGGAGCCAGACCGGCATCCTGCGCCGCCATTGAGGTGCCACCACGCCCGAATTCATTCGTCGCTTGATAAAACCGAAGAACCAATAAATGTCAGCACCAAGTCTTTCCCGTACGGACCTCTTTCTGTTGGCCCTTGCCAGCGCCGTGGTGACGGCCAATGCCTATTACATCCATCCCATCATCGCGCGGGTCGCGGAGGATTTCGGCGTCAGCGCGACCATGATCGGCGCCGTGCCCGCCCTCAATCAGATCGCCCTGGCCGTGGGCATCTTTCTCCTCCTGCCCCTGGGGGACAGTGTCAGCAATCGGCGGCTCGTCTCCGTGCTGGTTGCCGGACAATGTGCCGCCATCGTGGTGATGGCGGTGGCCACGGACTTTCCCGTCTTCGTGCTTGGCTCCACACTGTTGGGTTTTTTCACCATCGCGCCCTATCTGCTTCCGGCCTATGTCTCAAAGCGCGTGCCCGCGACCCGGCTGGGCCATGCCACGGCGGTGCTCACCACGGGAATCATCGCGGGCATCCTGCTGGCCCGGGCGGGCGCCGGCGTTGTGGGCGAATATTTCGGCTGGCGCGCGGTCTATGTCATCGCCGCGCTCTTGATGGCCGTGGTCGCCCTTCTGCTGCCTTTTCTATTGGAGGAGGAAAAACGACACGCCCCCGTCCAGCCGCAAGGCGACGGCTATCTCCGCCTCCTTTTTTCCATTCCGGCCATCATCCGCGATTTTCCGGAAATCCTGGTCTCGGGCGCCATCCAGGCCTTCAGCTTCGGCATTTTCCTTTCGGTCTGGATGGGGCTCGGGCTGCACCTGACGAGCCCTCAGATGGGCTATGGCGTCGATGTGGTGGGCTATCTCGCCGCCCTGTCGGTGATCAATCTGGTTACGACGCCCCGGCTCGGCGCCTGGGCCGATGCGGTGGGGCCCCGGCGCGCGCGCTGCCTACTCGCGGGTGCCCAGGTTTTGGGCGCTTTCCTCCTCCTGTTTGTCGGGCACAGTCTTTGGCTCTTGTTCCTTCCCATCACCCTGATGAACATCACCGGCCCCATGATCGACGTGTCGAATCGGATGACCTTTCTGGCCCAGGGCCCGGAGATCCGCACACGGTTGATGACGATCTATATCATCATGATGTTCACGGGCGCGGGCATGGCCAGTTGGGCGGGCACGGCCGCCTATGACTGGTTCGGCTGGATGGGCAATGCAAGCCTGGCCGTGGGCTTGTCCACCCTGGTCTTCTCCCTGTCCTGGCTCAATCTGCGCTGGCAGAATCGCGCCGCCTGAGGGATGCCCCAAACCGCCATCGTGAACGCGGGCCTCACGCGGCATTTACCTTTTGCCTTCATTCTCAAATCCACTGCTTTTTCGGTGGGCAAGGCTCAACGGCCTGAGGGACAAAAGGGTGCGATCCTTGGCGCAAGATCCGGCATTTGACGTGCTCGACGAATGGCTCGAGACGACCATCGCCAAACATGAAGTCCGGCGCGTGTTGCGGGATCTCAAACTGGCGGAGCTGGAGATGCTGCTGGTGCTGCTCCAAAAGGCCCGCCGCTCGTCGGAAACCCCGGAAACGCCCAATGACGGCGCGGAAAAAGGCCTGCCGGCACGGCCTGAGGACAGCCGTTAACCTTTGGTTAACCCTTTCGCTTAATGGTCATGATGTCTTCCCTGGAAGACACCCCACCATTTTAGCGATGACTTTATGGGCTGCCTCCGCAGCCCTTTTTTTTGCCGATTTCAGGCCGTGTGGCCCGGCCGCACCTCGCGCCAGATAACCGCGCCAAGGTGGAAAAAGCACTTGGAAATCCCGGCCCGTGTCTGCTAGATACATCGCTCACGGGGTTTGACCCCGCCTGTTCCCCGGTAGCTCAGTTGGTAGAGCAAGCGGCTGTTAACCGCTCGGTCGCTGGTTCGAGTCCGGCCCGGGGAGCCACATTGCCCTCTTATACAGTCCGATATAGTCTCGTAAGCCGCAGGAAACTGCGGCTTTTGTCTTTTGGATTGTCCAGTGTGGTCTGGGGGTGTCCGGGGGTATCCAAGCGGTTTGGGGGTACATTCGGGGGTACCCCTGCGCACCCCTCAAACCGGTACCCCCATCATGGCTCTGACCGATACCCAAATCAGGAATGCCCAATTAAAGGATAGGCCGTACAAGCTCTCGGACGGCGGCGGCTTGCACCTTCTCGTCAAACCGAGCGGCACGAAACTTTGGCGGCTCAAATACCGACATGAGGGGAAGGAGAAGCTTCTCTCATTCGGGGCCTATCCCGATGTGACGCTGAAGGCCGCCCGCAAAGCGCGAGATGACGCGCGGGAGCTGATCGCTCAAGATCTCGACCCCAGCGAACAACGCCGGGAAGCGCGGTTGGCGGCGCAACGGAACAGCGACAACACCTTCGCCGTTCTGGCCAAAGCCTACATCGAGAAGCGCAAGGTTGAAGGGCGCACCAAGACCACCATCCACAAGAACGAGTGGCTTCTCGAAATGGCAAATGCCGAGTTCGGTTCTTTGCCCGCTTCGCAGGTCAAGGCGCCTCACATTCTCAAATCTCTGAAGAAAGTTGAAGCCCGGGGCACATTCGAAACCGCCCGTCGCCTTAAGACGGTCATAGGGTCCGTGCTTAGGTATGGCATCGCGCTCGGCATATTGGATGCCGATCCGACACCCGCCCTCCAAGGAGCCATTGCCGCCCCTCCTCCGAAATCTCACGCGGCGATCACGGACAAGAAGGAGTTCGGCAAACTTCTGTGTGCGGTGGATGGTTTCGAAGGTCAGACCGCAACGCGGATCGCACTCCAGCTCATGGCCCTGCTCTATCCCCGCCCGGGCGAATTGCGCCAAGCCGAATGGAGCGAGTTCGATCTGGACGAGGCAGTTTGGATGGTTCCGGCAACACGGATGAAAATGCGCCGCCCCCATCGCGTGCCCTTGCCTAAAGCGGCGATTGATCTGCTCAAGGAGCTGCATGCGATCACAGGCCACGGTCAGCTTGCCTTTCCCTCGATCCGGTCCTTGGCCCGGCCCATGAGTAACAACACCATGAACGCGGCACTGCGGCGGATGGGATACACCAATGAGGAGATGACGAGCCACGGATTCCGCGCTAGCTTTTCTACTTTGGCGAACGAGTCGGGACAATGGAACCCCGACGTGATCGAACGTGCACTTGCTCACATTGAGTCGAACGATGTGAGACGAGCGTATTTGCGTGGCGAGCATTGGGAAGAACGAGTCAGAATGGCTAATTGGTGGGCAGACGAACTCAAGCTCTATCGCGGGATGGTATGTCGGTAAGGCATGGAGATGATTACCACGCCACGGACGAGACCTTGCGGTATTGGTCACGCGCGAAACGCTGGTCGGTATCAGAGGCCGGATACCTAATCGCCGGACTCGACCCCGATCGGGCCAAGCAGCGACTGGTTAGCTCCAGCTATGGCCTGTCGCAAGATTTGAACTATCGAGTAGCGACGCTTCTGGAACAGGAACTTGGCGCACACAGCTTTGACGCCACCTTCAGCCCCATCGAAATCTTCGCCGCCGCCGATCTTCTTGAACTCAAGGTCCCTGAACGACTCCGCACGGAAACCGAACGGATCGACGCCAAACGGCGCGCGGTGGACAAAGGCGTGTCTCCAGATGCCGGGCGCGTTCCACAAATTTCGCCTCGGTCCCACAACGCCGAATCGGAGGACGACGAACACACCCTTTCGACCCGTGAACAGAATTCACTACTCAAGATTCTGCTTGGCATGGCGATCGCGAATTACAAGCACGACCCGCGTGCGGGCAGGAACTCAACCGCGCCTGAAATCGCAAAAGATATGGAGACAATCGGCATGAGTATTGATCCAGACACGGTACGGAAGTGGCTCCGGGCGGCTGCCGAATTCGCTCCCGATCCGGAATTTCTAGACGAATAACGATCCCTGAAACCGAATTAGGTTTTGCCGAAACCGAATTCGGCCAACTCCGAAGACAGACGAACTAAGCCGTCTCCACATCAATTCGCATGAGGAGACACTATGTCTGATAGTCACGAATTCCCCCGGACGGGCTTCGTCCGCCTGTCCTCCATCCTCGCGCCCACCGGTCCGATTCCCGTTTCGAAGTCAACGTGGTGGGCTGGCGTCAAGGACGGGCGCTTTCCCAAACCCATCAAACTCGGTCCCCGTACCACGGTCTGGAAGGCCGAGGAGATCCGCGCCCTGTTCGAAGGGGTGGATGCGGACTGATGGCGAAGCGGTACAATCCGCGCGCCTTCAAGATACACCACAGCTACACCATCGCCGAAGTGGCGGCGACAGCGGGTGTTCATGTCCAAACCGTGCGTGGGTGGATCAAACAGGGGCTCCGGTGCCTTCGGGAAGAAAAACCCTTCCTGATCCTCGGGTGCGACGTGCGCGCCTTCATGGAGCAGCAGAACCAAGCCAAGACGCCGCTCGGCAAGAACGAACTCTTTTGCCTGAAATGCAGGGCCGCTCGGGTGCCGTGGGGCGAGATGGCAGATTACATCCCGCGCAATGCCACCAGCGGGCGCCTGACAGGCATCTGCCCTACGTGCGAGCGCGAATGCCAGCGCTTCGTCAGTATCGCCACCATCGGCGAAATCGCCCCCGATCTCGACGTAAAATTCGAGGGCACGCAAGCGAGCCTAAACCAGTCCGACGATCCTCCGTCGAAGACTCACATCAGGCCATGAGGACTGCTATGCGTAAGTGCAACGAGGAAAATGAGCGCGTGAAGCGCCGCTATTTTCATCTCTTGAAGGAAGCCAAACGGCAAAGCCAGGATTCGGTCGACAAGGTGGCGGCAGCGCTGGTGCGCTTCGAAATCTCGACCGGCTTCAAGAGTTTTAAAGACTTCCGGATCGAACAGGCGGTGGCATTCAAGCGCGGGCTCGAAAGCGCAACCAATCCGGACACGGGCAGGCCCCTCGCCAAGGCCACACTCAGCGGCACGTTGCGCGCGGTGAAGGCGTTCTTCCATTGGCTTGCCGGTCAACCGGGCTACCGGTCCCGCCTGACCTATTCCGATGCCGAGTATTTCAATCTGTCGGCGGCGCATGAACGCATCGCGCAAACCCATCTCGAAAAGCCGACGCCGACCATTCCTCAGATCCGCCATGCCTTCAGTCTGATGCCGAACGAAACGGATTTGGAGAAGCGGGACCGGGGGTTATTCGCCTTCATCCTGTTGAGCGGGTCGCGGGACGGGGCGGCGGCTTCTCTGAAGCTGAAGCATGTCGATCTGATCGAGGGCACGGTGTTTTTCGACGGGCGGGAAGTTCGCACCAAGGCCAACAAGAGTTTCAAGACGGCTTTCTTTCCAGCGCCTGATGAATTCCGGGACTGTGTAGAGGTCTGGGTCCGGCATCTGCGCGAGGATTTGCTTTTCGGCAATAACGATCCCTTGTTCCCCCGTACCAAGGTTGGTGTGGGACGCCACGGCGGCTTTGAGGCGCTTGGTCTCGACCGGGCGGGGTGGTCGAATGCCGGTCCCATCCGCAAGATTTTCCGGACCGCTTTCGAGCGGGCGGGGCTTGAAGCCTTCGGCCCGCATTCCTTTCGCCGCACGCTGGCGCTCCTCGGCGAGCAGGTCTGCCGGACGCCCGAGGAGTTCAAGGCATGGTCGCAGAATCTCGGGCATGAACATGTCCTGACGACCTTCAACAGCTACGGCAATGTTGGTGCCCGTCGCCAAACCGAGATAATGCGGACACTAGCGCAAGCGCATTGACCGCTGGTCCCAGTCCGGCGGCGCGGCCTTCTGGCCGTGGCTTCCCTACCGATCTCCCCGTGGTAGGCTGCCAACTTCAACACCTGATCATTCGCACCCGCCGTGGCTTCCCTACCGATCTCCCCGTGGTAGGCTTAACGGCCCGTGTTGTGCTTTTTCAGTTGTGCCG
>CAZFWG010000100.1:0-11575 GCA_964522525.1 uncultured Alphaproteobacteria bacterium
GGACGGGAAGGGATTGGCGGTATCGAACTGCCTCAGGCAGCGGTCGCCTGTGGCCCGTAGCATGAGATGACGGGACATCGCGCATGCCCGATGGCGGACCTCGTCTCTATGACGCGGACCCTGGGTCTATGACCAGGATCACAGCGCGCGTCTGAGACCCCACCAATTTTTGATTTGGCCGCTTTGTGCTACCAGAGCTGCCGGGGGAAGCGTTCTTTTCAAGTCTCTCAAGGGGAAAATAGATGCTGCGCCATTTATCCGCTGTTGCCGTCATCGCGGCGCTGGGCCTGTCGGCGGCCCAGGCCAATCAGGACGTCGCCGGTTCCGGGGACCATCCGCTGGTCGGCCGCTATGAGGGCTCCTTTATCGATTTCTACCAGCAGGTCGAGTATGAGGAGACCTTGATGCCGCGCGCCGCGTTCCCGCGGCCTGTCAGGGACCAGGAAGCGTCCTATTCGGTGGCCGTCGCCGGCAAGGTCACCGCGATCAAATATGAAGGTCCGGCCGGACGCTCGGCGCTCGAGATCGTGCGCAATTTTCAGCAGTCGCTCCAGACGGCCGGATTCAACACCGTTTTCTTCTGCCGCAAAAAAGACTGCGGCTCGCCGGCGGAGTTCTACCAAACCGCCAAGGCCGAGGTGAAACGGATCTCGCTCAACTGGAACACCAACACCTATGCCCTGATGAGCCTGGACCGGCCCGAGGGACGGGTTTGGGTCAGCGTCCTCGCGGTCGAGGTGCCGGCACGGGGCGACAAGCCGCTGATGCCCCAAATGGCCGTGCGGATCGTCGAGGAAAAGCCCATCGAGACCGGCAAGATCTCGGTGATCAATGCGGACACGCTGGCCCAGAAAATCGGTGTTGACGGGCGTATCGCGCTTTACGGCATCGAGTTCGACCATGACAGCGACGTGGTGAAAGCATCATCCCAGGCCCAGATCACGGAAGTCGCGTCCTATCTCCAGAAGAACCCGCAAGCAAGCGTGCTGGTCGTGGGCCACACGGACACGACGGGCCAGTTCGCCTATAACCGGGGCCTGTCGGAGCGTCGGGCCGCCGCCGTGGTCGCCAAGCTGACCGGTGAATTCGGCATCGCGCAGAACCGGCTTTTCGCGGCCGGGGTCGGCCCCGCCTCGCCCGTCGCCACCAATCGGACCGAGGACGGACGGGCCCGCAACCGCCGGGTCGAAATCGTCGACCTTCCGAGCGCGCCGTAAATCGCCCGCCGATCGATATGATGAAAGACCCCGTTACCCGGCTCCCCAATGGCCGGGTCACGCCTTTCCGGCTCGAGCGCGCCACGGACGGCTTTACCGCTTTTCAAGCTTAATCGGCGAGGCTCCCGCGTGACTCATGCGGGAGGCGATGGGATGCGCGCTCTGGAACAAGGCCCGGTCCGGGAGCGTGACGCCGACGATGCCTCGGTGTTGGGCGCTCTCTGGCCCGCTCTTTCCCTGGCGGTGATGGGCGTGGCCCTGCTGTGCGCCTTCACCCTCATGCCAAAGCCGGATCGGCCGAGCCTTGTGATCGCGTCTTCGGCGGCCACGCCATCACAGCTCCTGGCCCGCGTCATCAATGCGGGCGGAAAGCCCATGAGCCTCAAAACGAATGGCCGGACGGCGGTCGCCCGGTTCCCGGAACGCCCGTCCCTGACCGCGATGCTCCGCCACGGAATTCTTGTGGTGGACGGATCACCCAACGGAGGATGCTTTGCTGGCGTGGCGCAAAATCAATGAGCTGAGCTCCCAATCCCTTGAGGCCCATCGCGAGCTGGTCTGCCTGTTGCTGGCGGTGTTCACGGCGCTGCTGACCCCCATTTCCGTTGTCCTTGGTCTGGCCGCGGGCCAATGGTCCACGCTAGCCGTCGTCTTCCTGTCGGCGCTGGGCGGGATCGGCTTTGCGGCCTATTGGGTCGGGAAAGGAAACGCCCAGAACCGGGCGACGATCAGTGTCTGTCTTTGTCTCAGTGTTGCGGCCCTTGTCTTCCAATTCGGCGGGCATCCCTGGCAGATTGATTTCCATATGGCGTTTTTCGCGGCCCTCGCCGCGCTTGTCACGCTCTATGACTGGCGCGCGATCGCCGTCGCCACACTGACCGTGGCCGTCCACCATCTGTCCTTGAATTTTCTTCTCCCCTCGGCGGTTTTCCCCGATGGGGTCGACACGTTTCGGGTCATGCTCCATGCCGTCATCTTGATTTTCGAAGCGGGACCGCTTGCCTGGCTGGCCCATCGCTCGGTGAGCATGCTGGATCGCGCGTCCCATTTGGCGCGTGACGCGGAAACCACCGCCGCAAACCTGCAAAAACTGATTGCCGAGAAGGCCGATCTGGAAAAGGCGGCGGCGCAGGCCCGGCGGGAGGAAATGGAGCGGATCGCCACCACCATCGAGCGTCAGGTCGGCGATGTGGTGGACGCGGTCGGGCAAATCGCGAGCAGCGTGATCACGGATGCCCGGCAGCTCATGGCGGAATCAAACGAGACCGCCGCCAAAGCCGGTGAAGCCTGCAGCATTGCCGTGCTCTCGGGCGACAGTTCCGCCGCCGTTGCGGCGGCCACGGAGGAACTCGCCGCCTCGTTCCGCGAAATCTCCGATCAGATCTCGATCACGACACAACACACCCGGGATTCCCTCAATCGGGTCAACGCCATTTCCCAGGCCATCTCTACCCTGCAGGACGCGGCGGGCGGCATCGGCGAGGTGATCGACACGGTCGGTGATATTGCCGAACAGACCAATCTGCTGGCCCTCAACGCCACCATCGAGGCGGCCCGGGCCGGAGACGCCGGCAAGGGATTTGCCATCGTCGCCCATGAGGTCAAGGGCCTTGCCGGCCAGACGGCGGCGGCAACAAATGAGGTCAGTGAAAAGATCGGCAGTGTGCGTAATGCCTCTCAACAGGTGACCCAGTCCGTCTCCGGCATTGCCCAGGAGATCGAGGCGCTGAACACGGCGGGCGTATCAGTCGCCTCCGCGATCGAGCAGCAGTCGGCGGCCACGAGCGAGATCTGTCAGAATACGCAAAAGACGGCGGATGCCACGGACCATGTGCGGGGGTTCATCGACACCGTGGCCCTCGCGGCGAAGAACATGGCGGAGGCTATGGAAACGGTGAGCCAGGGAGCCGAGACCTTGAAGGCCCAGTCCGAGTCCCTGCGGGGCGAAGTGGCCCAGATCGTCCAGTCCCTGCGTCAGGCCGCGTGAGGTTTTTCCCTCACACCTCGAAGGTCAATACAAGCCCGTCATAACCCACGGTGACCGTGTCCGGCACATGGTCGCAAAGCGTGCGGTAGTCGAGATCGATATGCAGATTGGTCAGCACGCCGTGGGGCACGTCGAGGGCCTTGAACCAGCCCAAGGCCCGGTCCACATGGGCATGGGTCGGATGGGCGCGCCAGCGCAGGGCATCGCAGATCCAGCACTCCACGCCCCGCAACGCCTCCAGACTTTCCGGTGGCAGATCAACCAGATCCGGACCATAGGCCACGGGGCCGAAACGGAACACGAGGGAGCGGATCAGCCCGTGATCCGCATCAAGCGGCAGGACCTCTATCGGCCCGCCGGGACCGGTGAGATGGATCGGTTCCAAAGGCGCGCGGATCAGATGATGATCGAGGATCGGCGGATAGAGACTGCCCGAGGGCGTTTCAAAACAATAGCCAAAGCGCTGCTTCAAGGACGCGCTCGTGGCCGCATCCGCATAGACCGGCACACGGCGACGCATCTTCACCGCCATATGGCGCAGATCGTCGATGCCATGGGTCTGGTCGGCATGGTCGTGGGTGTAGAGCACCGCATCGATATGGGTGGTGCCAGCCTCAAGAAGCTGCGCCCGTAAATCCGGTGAGGTATCCACAAGGATCACCGTCATGCGGTCCTGATCATCCGGGTCCGGTCCGATTTCAACCAGGGCGGAACAGCGCTGGCGCCGGTTACGGGGCTCGGACGGATCACAGGCGCCCCAATCGCCGCCCACCTTGGGCACGCCGCTCGAGGAACCCGTGCCCAGAAGCGTGACTTTCAGGATCCGCTTGTCCATGCCCCGCTCTCAGAGCCCCTGGTTTTGCACGGCAGGCTGAACATCGGGCCGGCGCGCCCTGGTGAACAGCCGAAAGAAATTGTCCGTCGTCTGGGCCGCGATGGTGCCGACATCGACCCCTCGGGCCTGGCCGAGCACCGCCGCGGTATGGGCAACAAACGCCGGTTCATTGCGTTTGCCGCGATGGGGGATCGGCGCCAGATAGGGGGCGTCCGTCTCGACAAGGAGCCGGTCGGCGGGCAGCTCGGCCGCGATATCCCGCAAATCTTGCGCCCGGTTGAAGGTCAAAATGCCCGAAAAGGAGACGTAAAAGCCGACCGCGACCGCCCGGCGGGCCAGTTCGGCGCCGGAGCTGAAACAATGCAGAAGGCCCGTGAAGGGACCTTTGGCCATTTCCTCCTCCAGGATTGCCGCCGTGTCTTCATCCGCATCCCGCGTATGCACCACGAGGGGGAGCCCCGTCTCGCGCGCCGCCGCAATATGGGTGCGGAAGCGTTCACGCTGCTGATCGCGGGGACTGCGGTCATAATAGTAGTCCAGGCCGCTCTCGCCGATGCCGACTACCTTGGGATGATCCGCGAGGGTCACGAGGTCCTCGACACTGACGGCCGGTTCTTCCGCCACATGGTGGGGATGGATCCCGATGGTGCAAAAGACCGGGTCATGGGACGCCGCGATGCTCCGGACCCGATCGACTTCGCTGATCCGCGTCGAAATCGTGACCAAGGTCCCGACACCAGCCGTCCGGGCCCGCGCCAGGACACCGTCGATGTCTTCCTGGAGCTCGGGAAAGTCCAAGTGACAATGGCTGTCGACCAACATGGGTTCGATCTCTCGTCAGCGCACCCCCGCTTCACCGCTCTCCGGTCAGCGGCCTTGGGCCGTGGCCTGGAGGGTGAAAAAGGCGGTGAGCAAAAGGTGCTTACGGTCCAGATTAAGGGGCGTTCCGGCACTCAACGACCCGGTGATCTTGTCCCACGCCTCAAGCCAGGCATCAAGGGGGCGTCTCGACGCGAGGTCCCGCAGCGCCGCGCTTTCATTCTCCGTGAGATCGACGCCGGCATCGCCCGTTGCCGCGACCCGGATGAGACGGGCAATCCATCCCTCCAGGAACACGTGCAGGGCTTCAAAGCGGCTGTCGTCGCCCTTGGCGGTGGCCTTATCGACGAACTGATGCAGCCGCGCCGCATCGAGCCGGGCCACATCCGTCAGCAGACGGGTCATCTCCAGATAAAGCGGCAGAACATCGCCCTGAACCAGTTGCAGGGCCCGGCCCGCGCTGCCGTCGGCCAGAATGCCGACCAGTTCCCGATGCTCAGGCGGCGTCGACATCTCGTGTTCCGCCAGGATGCGGGCAATGGCCTCGCCGCCCAGCGGCTTGAGCGGCAGGCGCCGACAGCGGGAACGGATCGTCGGCAACAGGCGCGAAGGCGCATGGGCAGCGAGCAGCAGGAGGGCCCGGCCCGGCGGTTCCTCCAGGATCTTCAACAGGGCGTTGGCGGCGTTGCGATTGAGATCATCGGCGCAGTCGATGATCGCCACGCGCCAACCGCCCTCGCTGGCGTGGTGGGCGAAGAAACCCTGGAGCCGGCGCACCGCGTCGACCGGGATGCTGGTCTTGGCCTTGCCCGCATCGTCGACCATCCGGCGCAAGACCATCAGATCCCCATGGCCGCCGGCAAGAATGCGGCGCACGCCCGGATGGTCATGGTCGGTGTCCAGACTCGTCGGTGTGGTCCGCGCCTCCGGCACCAAGACGGCCTTGGCCAGGCGATAGGCCAAGGTCGCCTTGCCAATGCCGGCAGCGCCGCCGATCAGCCACGCATGGGGCATCGCACCGGCGGCCAGAACGTCGACAAGCTGAGCTTCAGCGCTTTCATGGCCGTGGAGGGTCCGCGTCTCCCGGGGGTGACGGATACCCTCAAGCTGATCGGGGCCCGGCCGTTCGCCCGTCGAGGGGCGGTCAGTGCGCGAGGCCATCGGCGCGATCCGGAAAGCGGGTTGAGACAATCTGCCAGATCTGCCCGGCCACCGTTTCCACATCGCCGGTGGCATCGACGGTCTTGCAGCGCGCGGGCTCGGCGGCGGCAATGGCATCGAAACCGGCCTGCAGCCGATCATGGAAGCCCCGGTCCATGCGCTCGAAGCGGTCCTCCGCCCCCGCCCGTTTCGCCGCGCGGGCAAGCCCCGTTTCCACGGGCACCCACAACATCAGGGTCAGATCCGGCATCAGACCATCCGTCGCCATCTGATTGACCGTCTGCACCCGATCCAGGTCCAGACCATGGCCATGACCCTGATAGGCCGTCGTGGAGTCACTGAAGCGATCGCAGATCACGATTTCGCCCGCCTCGAGCGCGGGCCGGATCGTCCGGTTGACATGGTCGTATCGCGCCGCCGCCAACAGGAACAATTCGCTCATGGGGAAAAGCTGGCCCGGGTCGCCGGTCACCAACACGTCGCGGATCCGCTCCGCCGTCGGCGAGCCGCCAGGCTCCCGCGTGACACGGACGGTGTGGCCGGCCTTTTCAAGGGCGTCCGCCAAAAGCCGCGCCTGGGTCGACTTGCCGGCGCCCTCGCCGCCTTCCAGCGTTATGAAGAACCCGGCCTTATTCGCCATCCGTCTGGGTATCCGCTGGCGCCGTTGATCCGGCTTCCGGTTCCTCGGGCAGCACCAGATGTTTGATCGCGAGGGCAGCCTTGCCGAAAAGGCCCAGGGCCGGCACATCGGCTTCGGCGAAGACAGGGATAGGCTCGCCCTCGAAGCCCGGCGCCAGAACCGTCATGGTGCCGATTTCCTGACCCGCCGTGATCGGGGCTTTGAGAGGATCCTGATAGGTCAGCTTGATCTTGATGTCCCGGCGCGCGGCCCGGTGGAGATAGGCCTGCACATTCTGGTCTGTGACCACGCGCACCCGGGTCGACTGGCCTTGAAAGACATCCACGCTGCCGATGGCGTCGCCGGCCTCATAAAGCGGTTCGCGGACGAAACTCGTGAAGGCCAGGGACATCAGCCGTTTGGCCTCGCGCGCCCGCAATCTGTCCGAGGTGAGCCCGTTCACGACCAGGATGACTTCCCGGTCGCCGCGCTTGGCGGTCCCCACGAGGCCATAGCCGGAGTCCTCCGTATGCCCCGTCTTGAGACCCGTCGCCCCCTGGAACGTATAGATCAGCGGATTGCGGTTGCCCTGTTGGATGCCGTTCCAGGTGAAATTCTGCTCCCCGAAAAGGGGGATATGTTCCGGGAAGGTCTGGAGCATGTAGCGGGCCAGGAGCCCCAGTTCCCGCGCCGTCATGCGGTGGTTCGGATCGGGCCATCCGGTCGAATTGACGAATGTGGCCTGTTCGAGCCCAAGTTCCCGGGCCCGGGCGGTCATCATGTCGGCAAAGGCTTCTTCCGTACCCGCAATGCCTTCGGCAACGGCGATACAGGCATCATTGCCGGACTGCACGATGATGCCGCGCAAGAGATCCTCAAGGCGGATGGATGAATTGACTTCGGCCCCCATGGTCGAGGAACCGGACTTGAAGCCGCCCTTGCGCCATGCGTTCTCGCTGATCACGAATTCATCGTCGAGAGACAGCTCGCCCGATTGCAGGCGCTCGAAGACCATGGTCAGGGTCATGAGCTTCGTCATGGAAGCCGGCGACATCAGCGTGTCGGCATTTTTCTCGTAGAGAACCTGGCCGGTTTCACCATCCATCAGGATGGCGAAATCGCTGGGCGTATCAACGATCTCCTTGGCGTTGCCGGGCTGCACCGTGAGAGCGAAACCGAAGACCAATGTGAAAATGACAAACAGACCGGGGTTCGGGAATTTCGCAAAACCACGGGGGCGGATCATCGGCTTGTCACAAACAGGCATTGGGTTCATCAGCATCTCCCGTCATTCATCGCCATATCATCAATGGAGTTGTCGTCCGGCGTGCCGCATGTATCGACACTAGCGATCGTCGACAACGGTCGGATCGCCATATCCCAGATTCCGCAGCGCAGCAGCCGCCGCCCGGATCGACTCAAGCGATATCAGCGGCCCCACCCTTACGCGATAGACCCGCCTTTCGTCGAGTGTAACCTCGGATATGGAGGTCCGGCCCAAATCCGGCACCGCCGGGGCGCCTCGTTGGCCGATATCCTGGGCCACGGCCCGGGCGTGCCTTTCCTCCCAATAGGCGCCGGCCTGGAGGAACACGCCGCGCCCTTCCGGGAGCGCATCCAACATCTGATCCGATGGGCGATCGAAATTAAGGTCGAAATCGGACGGCTTTGCGGTCGGGGGAGCGCCGTCTTGCCACGATCGCGCGCCCTCCCAGGCGGGCTGTGACGGGACCACACCGGGCTTCGGCGCGGGCAAAGGCACATTGCCCCGGGTCGCGATCAGTTCGGCCACGACAGCGGAGCCGCCCCGCTGCCAATCCGTCGTGTTCGAGGCGTAGCGCAGTTCCCGGCCGATGGGTGCCGGTCCCAACATCCGCACACGAACCTCAACATGGCCCGCATAGCGGAAGCCCAAGGCTTCGGCGGCCGCCTCGGAGAGATCGATGATCCGCTGTTTGCGGAACGGACCGCGATCATTGACCCGCACTTCGATGGTGCGCCCGTTCTCCAGATTGGTCACGGACACCCGGCTCGGCAGGGGCAAGGTGGGATGGGCGGCGGTCATCCGGAACTTGTCGAAAATCTCGCCATTGGCCGTGCGCCGGCCATGGAACTGGTCCCCGTACCAGGAGGCGACGCCCACCTTGTCATAGTCCCAGTCCTCGCTGGGGCGGTAGAGACGCCCGGCGATCCGGTAAGGTTTGCCGACCTTGTAGACCCCGTCCCTGAAGGGGTCGGAGATGGGACGAATGGGCGTTGTCGAGGATGGCGGCTTGGTGACGCAGGCGGCGGCCAGCACGCACAGACCCACCGTGGCCAGCCGGCGGAATCCACAAAACGCGCCATCGGTTAGGGCGCGCGTCACCGTCAGCACCCCCAAAACCCCACACGCCGCCTGATTGCGTTCATCCACCGCTTTCTTCTCACACGCCATACACAAATCCCCCGGATCGGTTACAATCCAAGGACACTGTTGCTTCATATCTCCTTCCATTTGCATAAGCGATCCGACCGTTGAGCCACAAGCCACGACCCACGCTCTCTGAAGAGCTTGTAACCCTGGTCTTGGAAAAGACCATCACGGACCATGACCGGCAGCAGGCCGCGAGCCTGGTGCTCGACGCCGTTGCCAATGCCTTGGGCGGCCGGGTCACGGAACCCAGCCGCATGGTCCAGAGCTGGTGGCAGGATTTGATGCCGGGCGCCATGCCCGAGGATCCGGGCCGGGAAGCTTTCGTGCTGGGCGCCCTGACCCATTCCCTCGAAATCGACGATCTGCACCGGGCCTCCGTCGTCCATCCGGGCTGTGTGGTGGTGCCGGCGGCGTGGGCCTGCGCCCGGGCCATCCGCGCGGACGGAACGCGTTTCCTGGATGCGGTCATCCGCGGCTTTGAGGTCGCTTGCCGGATTGGCATGGCCGTTGGCGCCGAGCACTACCGGATCTGGCACAACACGGCGACCTGCGGGCCCTTTGGTGCCGCCATGGCCGTCGGGTCCATGCTGGGTCTCGACCACCAGGGACTGGTCAACGCCCTAGGCAATGCGGGCACCCAGAGTTCCGGGGTCTGGGAGTTCCTGGACAGTGGGGCCATGAGCAAACATCTCCATGCGGGACGGGCCGCCGAATCCGGGTGGATGGCGGCGAGCCTCGCGGCGCAGGGCTTTACCGGACCCGCCACCATTCTGGAGGGACGGCGGGGCTTTTTCGCCGCCACCTGCCCCGACGGACTGCCCTATCGGGTGCTTGAGAACCCGCAAGCGCCCTGGCAGGTCCACGACACCTCGATCAAACCCTGGCCCTCTTGCCGGCATACCCATCCGGCTATCGACGCGGCCCTTGAACTGCGGGCCCAATGGGCGGCCCAAACGCCGGACGGCGCGGCGCTCGACCCCATGGCCCTCAAAGGCATCCATGTGCGCACCTATCAGGCCGCGATTGACGTGGCCGATCGGGTCAATCCCACTTCCGCCTATGAAGCCAAATTCTCCATGCAGCATTGCGTGGCCGCCGCTCTGGCTGCGGACAGTCTCGGTTTCGACGCGTTCGAGGAAGCGACCCGCAAGGCTCTGGCCCCCTGGCGCGCCCGCGTCTCCGTCATGATCGATCCGACCTATGAGGAAGCCTATCCTCGGGCCTGGGGCAGCACCGTCTCGCTCATTCTTCGGGATGGCGCCCGGCTGGATGCGCAAAGGACCCATGCGAAGGGCGATCCCGAGGCCTCTTTGAGCGCTGAAGAACTCGCCCATAAGGCCCGGATGTTGTTGAGCCATGGCGGCATTCCCCAGCCCGACATGTGGATCGAGCTGTTGCTGCGGATCGGCCAGGCGCCTGCCCTGCCCGATTTGCGGCCCCTGCTCCTCCTCGACCGCCCGTCCATGAGCCAGGCGAGCTGATCTCTACGGCGGGCCGAACATCCGTCCACAAAAGAAACCGACCACAAAAAAAGGAGGAAACCGGACCGGTCTCCTCCCCTCCGTTTGTGACGAACGCGCTTGTCAGAGAACGGCGCCCAACACTTCATCAAAGGAGAAGGCGATGGGCGACATGCCTTCCTCGACCCGCGCGAAGGTGATGGACGCGAACAGGAACTCGCGGTTCCCCAGATAGATCGCATAAGTGTAGGTCTCGAAGGACGTGCCGAGTTTCTCCACGTCCAGACGATCCACATACACCGCTTTGGCGTCATCCATGGCCAGGACGAAGGGGCTGACCGTCGCGGTCACTTCCGTGACCATTTCTTCACCCAGAATATCCGTAAACCGCTGTTGGAAGGCCTCCATATCGCCGGTTTTCAGAATGTCCATGGTTTCGGCAACCCATTTTTCTGGGTTTGCGACGGGTTTGCCGGCCGACGCCGACGCGCCGGTGACAACAACGAGCGCCAGGGCGAAAAGGGCCGCAAAGACGGTGCGCATGGCTGGTCCTCTCTATGGGATGGAAAGAAAGCAGCGGCACTCTACGCCTTTTGATCATCCGCGCACCCTCACGCGCCATCAAACATGCGAGAGGTGGGCTCGGCGCCGCCCACCCTGTCCGGCACGTCACCAAAATCGAAAGCCGGCTTGAGTGCGACCAGATCCGAGGGCGCAAGGCCAAACATGTCCTTGAAAACAGCACTCAGATGGGCGGAACTGGCAAAACCGGCACCATGGGCGGCCATCGTGAGACTGTCTCCCGCCGCCAGGGCCGGCATCACGATGGCCATGCGCTTCCACAGCCGATAGCGGCGAAAGGGCATGCCGACGGCCTGACGGAACAGGAAGCGAAAGCGGGAGGCCGACAGACCGGCCAATCCGGCGGCATCCTCGATTTTCGGGAACGCCTGGGGGGCGCCATCGATGGCACGGATGGCCGCCGCCAGTCTCGGCTCCGGTTCGCCCCGACGCGGGATCCCAAGCGCCGCACATAGCCCGTCGGCGGACCATCCCGATACGGC
>CAZFWG010000100.1:11675-15474 GCA_964522525.1 uncultured Alphaproteobacteria bacterium
GCGTGATCCGTATCCGCGTGATCCTGGCCATGCGACTTCAAGACTCGGGAATGGGCCGCCGTCATATCGATCTCCTTGAGGGCCTGATGATCGTCGCTGAGGGCATCGAGATAGAGAAAGGCCATGGGGCCCACGGCCCGAAGATGATGATCCGCCCCCGGTGGAATGAGCGCGATCCTCGCGAGAACCGGCGGCGGTGGTGCCGCCATCAAACGCAACTCGAAGGGCTCATCCAGGGCCATGGCAATGGTGGCCACGGCATTCTTGTGGGGCGCCAGATCCAGCGGCGGACCGATAAAAGCGGCCCTGGTCCCCGACAGGGAGATCCGCGGCCGTATAGTCGGTTTCTGAAAGCCCCCTTCGGCCATGTCGGCTAGTCCATACCAAACAGGGTTGGGAGGGTGGTGATGGGCGACAGTATCATCGGCTTGATCGCTTTCGGGTTTCTGGTCATGGGCGGGGCCGCCATTGTCGCCCCGATCCGGGTTACGGAACAGTTCGGTATCCCCGTGTTGACGGCGGCGGGTCGCAACGAGGTACGGGCGGTCTATGGCGGTTTCGGTCTCGCCATGGCGGGCCTGCTGGCGACGGTTCTTGTCCTGCCCGACCTGCGGGCGGGCGTCACACTCACCATCGGCGTGGCGCTTGGCGGGATGGCGGGGGGAAGACTGCTCTCGGCCCTGATGGACCGAACGATCGGCCGCTTCCCGCTGTTCTATCTGGGCCTGGAGAGTCTCGCCGCCGCCTCGCTTCTCTATCTGGCTTGAGCGCGCCAAGCGTCGATACAAACGAACACAAGCGGCGCGAGCCCCGCCACATCAGCCCAGGCAATCGTCCTCAAGGCCCCCGGCGGGAGACCCGCCCGGGCATAGACAAGCAGAAAGCCCAGCATGCTGATGCCCGCAATGACGGCCGCGAGCGGGCGGACCTTGGGATCGAGCACCGCCCAGATCGTGGCCACCATGACGGCAAGAAACAGGGCGCCCCGATGAATGAGCAAGACGCCCGGATCCCCTTGCGGGCTGACCCCGTAAAGCCGTTCGACCAAGCGCGGCATGACCAGAACAAGGGCCGGTGTGACATGCAGCGCGCCGAGCGCGAGCCATGCCACCTTGACCATACTCTCCATGATTTCCTCCGCTGCCTTCCAGCCTGTGGAGGTAGCGATAGAAGACGGCGGCGGCTTTCAAAATCCGACTGAGATGGCGGCGGGTCAGACAAAAATCAGATAGGCGATCCCGACCCAGCTTGCGTATTTCACCGCATAGTAGAGCTTGCGATTGGCTTTTTTGAGGGCCTTGAACTTCATCCGTATGGGGTACACAAAGCCGAAGATCTTGTTGAGAATGCCGACTTTCTCACCGGTCTCGTTCCTGGTGGCTGCGAAAGCAAGAAGGGTATTGGCCACGGCCCGGTTCACGGCGCGCGCCCCGCCGAATTTCATGGGCCGCTCGATATCGCAAAAAAGAATCAGCCGGTCGCTGTCGGCATTGTTTTCCGCATGGTGAATATAGGTCTCGTCGAAGATGACGTCCTCACCATCCCGCCAGCTGTAGCGCTGGCCATCTACTTCCAGGAAGCACGTGTCCACATTCGGGCAGGCAAGCCCCAGATGATAGCGGATTGAACCGGCATAGGGGTCCCGGTGTTTCACGAGCTTGCCGCCGGGAGGCAGCATTGTGAACATCGCGGCTTTCATTCCGGGCACGGATCTGAGCAGTTCAACGGTTTTCGGACAGTCCCGTTCCGCCGAGGCTAAAGGGTCCGCGTACCACTTGAGATAATAGCGTTTCCAGCCTCGCCGAAAGAAGGAATTGAAGCCCAGATCATCGAAACTCTCGGAGGCTTTGACCGCGCCTTCCTCGTGAAGGGCCAGGGCTTCATCGCGGATCGTCTGCCAGTTCTCCCGGAGCGGAGTGAGCACCTCGAAATCCTTGACGTCCAGAATCGGCCGGTTGGGCACGGCCGAAAAGGCGTACATGAAGACATTGATCGGCGCCATGAAGGTCGAGTGGTCGAAGAGCTGGCGCGTAAATTTATGACGCACCACGCCACGGTAGTGGACCCAGGCGGCGGATCCCAAAAAGACATAAAGGACAATGAATTTCGCCGAAAACGCTTCGGCGACCCATGGGCCAAGCTGCGACATGGGTAAAGGCTCCCTCGAGGCTGGGCATGTCAGAAATCATCCGGTACACCCATAAACTTCGCAGGTCAATCATCCAGCGGACCATCCGCAAGGCTCTCAGACTCGTGAACAACACGCGTCGATCGCCGATGGGGTTTGAGAAAGCGCGCATAGACGGTGGAGGCCGCGATTCGGTAGTCGCGCTTCAAAAAAACGTGTCCGTTGTCCGGGACCATGAGATCCACGACGGGCCGGCCATTGGCACACACCGATCGTTGGCGCCCGGGACGACAAGCGGGGATGTAACGAGCGTAGCGGCGTGGGCTGACGGAATTCCGGGGTGTATTTCGTGTGGGGATCATTGCGGCGGTGGCGCTCGGTGAGCCACTCAATCCCTACGGCGCTGCATCTTGGATCCGATTCGTCCCCAGAAGCCTTGTCCTTCTGAAAGCGGGTCTCTTCCTGCAAGCCACCCAGGCATCATGAAAATTCGGTTCGCCGCGCGGGCTGGTGACATGGCATGAGCCTCAACACTGACACGGGCATGACATGTTGCTCTGATCTTTTAAGGGGAAGGAGCGACGCGGACGGCATCGTGGCCGAGGGCAGGTCTCCGGATAACGGCTTGAGAGGGGACGCCGGTGACGGACTGGGTGGGCAACATTCCCGGATGGACCGGGCTTGGCGCGTCGTTGTTTCTTTTGGGAATCGGTCTCGGGCTCCTTGTCTTATGCGGCGACTATCTGGTGACGGGCGCGGTCAAGCTCGCGGCCCGCTTCCGCATTCCTGTTTTCTTCATCGGCCTCACGGTGGTCGCGTTCGGCACCTCCGCGCCGGAGCTGTTCGTGGCCATCAAGGCCGCGCTCGAGGGCTCGGACGGGGTGGTCTACGGCAATGTTGTCGGCAGCAATATCTGCAACATCCTGCTGGTCCTGGGCCTGCCGGCCCTGATTTTCACCATCTCGGCGGAAGAACAGAACCTGACCGTCGGCACCTTCATCATGCTGGCGTCGACGGTCCTCTTTGTTGTTCTGGTGTTGCCCGACCAGCGCGTGTCCCACCTTGAAGCCGGCATTCTTCTCGCCCTCCTGGCGGCGTTCCTGCTTTATTCCGCCACCCGCTCCGATGGCGGTGACGATGACGAGGTCGAGGAGATGGCCGGCGCCGCCCTGCCCTTTGGCCTGGCGGACACGCTCGGTTCCCTTGTGTTGTTGATCGCCGTCGCGACTCTGGGTCTTGCCCTGGGCGCGGAGTTGACCGTCAGTCAGGCCATTCTGATTTCAAGCCGCATTCCGGGTATCTCCCAGGAGGTCGTCGGCCTGACCGTCATTGCGCTCGGCACCTCCCTGCCGGAACTGGCCTGCACGCTTGCCGCCGCCCGGCGCAAGGAGTTCTCCGTGGGCTTCGGAAACATTCTGGGCAGCAATATCTTCAATATCCACGCGATCGTCGGTATCGCGACTTTGTTCACGGCCGCCGGGCTGATCGTGCCGCCGGAAGACGAAGTGGGGCACGTGCTCGAAGCGGATCTCGTGATCCTTGTGGCCGCGTCGAGCCTTGCGGCCTTCTATATTGCCGGCAAGAATCCCAATATCGACAGACTCTCCGGGCTCCTCCTGTTCAGCTGCTACCTGCTGTTCCTGCTCTATCTGATTGCGCCCGTGATGTGAG
>CAZFWG010000101.1:0-14658 GCA_964522525.1 uncultured Alphaproteobacteria bacterium
TCCGGGAAGGCGGCCGCACCGTCGGCGCCGGCGTCGTCGCCAAAATCATCGAATAGGACGATTTGATCCTTTTGATCCCCGGGCCGGGGTGTTGCGCCGGCCCGGGTTTTTTGACCCAGGCCCGCACACGCGGGCAGCGAAACAAATGATTGGTATGCATGCACGCGGCGTGAAGCGCGTGCCAGGTTAAGGATCCGAGACGGCCATGCAAGGACAGACCATCAGAATACGGCTGAAGGCCTTTGATCATCGGGTCCTCGACACATCGACCCGGGAGATCGTCAACACGGCGAAACGGACAGGCGCCCAGGTGCGCGGCCCGATCCCGTTGCCGACCCGTATCGAGAAATTCACGGTGCTGCGTTCCCCTCACATCGACAAGAAGAGCCGGGAACAGTTCGAGATGCGCACCCACAAGAGGCTGTTGGACATTGTGGACCCCACGCCCCAGACCGTCGATGCACTGATGAAGCTCGACCTGGCGGCCGGTGTCGACGTTGAGATCAAACTGTAAGGCGGTCGCGATAGCGACTGGGAGACGTGTGATGCGTTCTGGTGTTCTAGCAAAAAAGATCGGCATGACTCGGATCTTCACCGAGGATGGCCGGCATGTGCCCGTCACGGTGCTGAGCCTTGATGGCTGTGCGGTCGTGGCCCAGCGCACGCAAGAGCGCGAAGGCTATACTGCGCTTCAGCTGGGCTCGGGACTGGCCAAGGTGAAGAATGTCACCAAGCCCATGCGCGGGCATTTCGCCAAGGCGAAAGTGGAGCCGCGCCGCAAGGTGGCCGAGTTCCGGGTCAGCCCGGACAATCTCATCGAGGTCGGCGCCGAGATGACGGCGGACCATTTCGTGGCCGGTCAGAAGGTGGACGCCACCGGGACCAGCATTGGTAAGGGTTTCGCCGGGGCCATGAAACGGCACAATTTCGGCGGCCTGCGGGCCTCCCACGGGGTGTCCATTTCCCATCGCTCCCATGGTTCGACCGGTCAGTGCCAGGAGCCCGGCAAGGTCTTCAAGGGCAAGAAAATGGCGGGTCACCTGGGCGCGGCCCGTGTGACGACCCAGAATCTCGAAGTGGTGCGCACGGATGTGGACCGGGGACTGATCATGATCCGGGGGGCTGTCCCAGGTCCACGTTCCGGCTGGGTGATGCTGCGCGATGCGGTCAAGGCAGCGCTTCCCGACGGTGTGCCGACGCCAGGTGCCTTTCGGCTGCCCGATGCCGAGGCCCCCGCGGAGGAACCTGCGGCAGACGCTTCCGCTGAAGCGACGGACGAGCCCGCGGCAGCCGACACGGATGGCGGCGATGCGCCGGAACAGAAGGATGGCGCAGAATGAAGGTGAATGTTCTCACATTGGACGGTGACAGCGCGGGTTCCGTCGATCTCAATGATGCGATCTACGGGCTTGATCCCCGCAAGGATATTCTGCACCGGGTGGTGATCTGGCAGCTGGCGCGCCGGCAGCAGGGATCCCACAAGACCAAGGGCCGCAGCGAAATTCAGGGCACGACCAAGAAGTTCGTGCGCCAGAAGGGCTCCGGCGGCGCCCGGCACGGCAACCGGAAGGTTCCGCAGTTCCGGGGCGGCGGCAAAGCCCATGGCCCCGTGGTGCGCAGCCGTGAGCATGACCTGCCGAAAAAGGTTCGCCGTTTGGGCCTGATGCACGCGCTGTCGGCCAAGGCGAAGGCGGAAGAACTGATCGTTATCGAGACGGCCAGCCTGGATGAGCCCAAGACGAAGGCGCTGCAGGCCAAGCTCGCCAAACTTGATCTGGCGTCAGCCCTGGTCGTCGATGGCGCGAGCCTTGATGAGAATTTCCAGAAAGCGGCCCGGAACATCCCCCTGATCGATGTTCTGCCGGTCCAGGGGATCAATGTGCGCGATATTCTGCGTCGGGATAAACTCGTTCTGACCCGGGCTGCGCTGGATCAATTGGAGGCGCGCCTCTCATGAGCGATCTCAAACATTATGACGTCATTCTGGGGCCGGTGATCACTGAAAAGGCCACGCTGGTTTCGGAACATAATCAGATCGTGTTTCGGGTTGCCTTGTCGGCAACCAAACCGGCGATCCGCGACGCGATCGAGGCCCTGTTCAAGGTCAAGGTGAAAGCCGTCAACACGATCCTGACCAAGGGCAAGAGAAAGCGGTTTCGGGGCATTCCGGGCAAGCGCAGCGATTACAAGAAGGCGATCGTGACGCTTGAGGAAGGTCATTCGATCGATGTTTCGACCGGTCTTTGAGGACAGGTTGTCAGCGTAAGGCAAGAGCATCATGGCACTGAAGACATATAAGCCGATGACGCCGGGCCAGAGGGGCCTCGTGCTGGTGGATCGGTCGATCCTCCATAAGGGCCGTCCGGAAAAGACCCTCACGGAAGGGTTAACCAAGAAAGGCGGGCGCAACAACACGGGCCGTGTCACGGCGCGCCGCCGGGGCGGCGGGCACAAGCGCCTCTACCGGGTCATTGATTTCCGTCGGCGGAAATTCGATGTGCCGGCCACGGTCGAGCGTCTGGAATATGACCCCAATCGCACGGCGTTCATCGCCCTACTTCAGTACGAAGACGGTGAGCGCGCCTATATTCTGGCGCCCCAGCGATTGAATGTGGGCGACCAGGTGATCGCCGGCGCCAAGGTCGATGTGAAGCCCGGCAATGCCATGCCGCTTTCGGCCATGCCCGTCGGTACCATCATCCACAATATCGAGTTGAAGCCCCATGGCGGCGGCAAGATTGCCCGGGCGGCCGGCACCTATGCCCAACTCGTCGGACGTGACTTGAGTTATGCCATCCTGCGTTTGTCTTCGGGCGAACAAAGGACGGTCCGGTCGGAATGCATGGCCACCGTTGGCGCCGTGTCGAACCCGGACAATGCGAACACGAAACTGTCCAAGGCCGGTCGGGCCCGGTGGCTTGGCAAGCGCCCGGCCGTTCGCGGGGTGGCCATGAATCCGGTCGATCACCCCCATGGGGGCGGTGAAGGCCGGACCTCCGGCGGTCGCCATCCGGTGACCCCCTGGGGCAAGCCCACCAAAGGCAAGCGGACCCGGTCCAATAAGGCCACGGACAAATATATTTTGCGCAGCCGTCACGAGCGCAAGTCGAAGCGGTAAGGAGAACGAAAGCGTGCCCCGTTCTGTTTGGAAAGGTCCCTTTGTCGACGGCTATCTGCTGAAAAAAGCGGAAGCCTCGGCGCAATCGGGCCGCAAGGAGGTCATCAAGACCTGGAGCCGCCGCTCCACGATCATGCCCCAGTTCATCGGGCTGACCTTCGGCGTATATAATGGGCAGAAATTCGTGCCTGTACTGATCAGTGAGGACATGGTCGGTCACAAGCTCGGGGAATTTTCGCCCACCCGGACCTATTACGGTCATGCGGCGGACAAGAAGGCGAAGAGGAAGTAAGCCATGGGCAAGGCCAAGGCGGAACGCAAGCTGCCCGATAACGAGGCGAAGGCTGTGGGTCGGATGATCCGCATCAGCCCCCAGAAGCTGAACCTGGTGGCGCAAATGATCCGCGGCAAGAAAGTGGAAGCGGCTCTGGCCGACCTTGCTTTCTCGCGCAAGCGTATCGCTAAGGATGTGGAGAAGATCTTGAAGTCGGCCATCGCCAATGCGGAAAACAACCATGATCTCGACGTGGATCAGTTGATCGTGGCGGAAGCCTATGTGGGCAAGAACCTGATCATGCGCCGCTTCCGCCCCCGGGCGCGGGGCCGCGTCGGGCGGATCCAGAAGCCCTTTAGTCAACTGACGATTGTCGTGCGTGAACCTGCGGAGACGGCGTAATGGGACAGAAGGTCAATCCAATCGGGCTGCGGCGCGGCTTGAACCGGACCTGGGATTCCCGCTGGTATGCGCCGAAGGCGGAATACGGCAAGCTTGTCCATGAGGACCTGCGCATTCGGGAATATCTCCAGAAGCGCCTGAAACAGGCGGGCATTTCCCGGATCGTGATCGAGCGTCCCCACAAGAAGTGCCGCGTTTCTCTGTACACGGCGCGTCCTGGCGTGGTCATCGGCAAGAAGGGCGCCGATATCGACAAGCTGCGCAAGGATCTGGGCCGCTACACGGACAGCGAGGTGTTCCTGAACATCGTCGAGATCCGCAAGCCCGAGATCGACGCCAAGCTCGTCGCGGAGAACATCGCCCAGCAGCTGGAGCGCCGGGTCGCCTTCCGCCGGGCCATGAAGCGGGCCGTGCAATCGGCCATGCGGCTTGGCGCCCAAGGCATCCGGATCAATTGTGGTGGCCGTCTGGGCGGCGCGGAAATTGCCCGCACGGAATGGTATCGGGAAGGGCGTGTGCCGCTCCATACGCTCCGTGCGGAGATCGACTACGGCACGGCGACGGCCTTTACGACCTATGGCGCGAGCGGGATCAAGGTCTGGATCTTCAAGGGCGAGATCATGGAGCACGACCCGATGGCCCAGGACCGCAGAATGCATGAATTGCAGGAAGCCGGAGGCGGCGGTGGCCGGTCCCGGGATTCCCGCGGCCGAGACTGAGGATAGACGGCGATGTTGCAGCCTAAACGGACAAAATTCCGCAAGGCCCATAAGGGTCGCATCCATGGCAATGCCAAGGGCGGAACCCAGCTCAATTTCGGCACCTATGGCCTCAAGGCCGTGGAGCCGGAACGGGTGACCGCGCGTCAGATCGAAGCCGCCCGGCGGGCGCTGACCCGTCACATGAAGCGGGCCGGTCGTGTCTGGATCCGGATCTTTCCCGATGTCCCCGTCTCCCAGAAGCCGACAGAAGTGCGCATGGGTAAGGGCAAGGGCTCACCGGAATATTGGGCCGCCAAGGTAAAGCCTGGCCGCATCATGTTCGAGATTGATGGGGTCCCCGAGGATATTGCGCGCGAGGCCCTGCGCCTCGCTGCGATGAAACTGCCGCTGCGCTGCCGCTTTGTGCAGCGTCTGACGGACTGAGACAGACAAGGAAGGTTCTGACGCCATGAAGGCCGCCGAAGTACGGGAACTGACCGATGATCAGTTGGTCGACGAACTGACCAAACTGAAGCGTGAGCAGTTCAACATGCGTTTTCAAAAAGCGACGGGACAGCTGGAAAACACCACGCGCTTTCGCCAGATCCGTCGCGATGTCGCCCGTATCCTGACGGTGATGCAGGATCGCCGGCGCGCTGCCCAGGGCGGCGATGACGACGCGGCCAAGGCCTGAGCGGTCAGAGGAAAGAAGGAGAACAACAGTGCCGAAGCGAATCCTCCAGGGCCGCGTGGTCAGCGACAAGAATGATCAGACGGTGATCGTTCTTGTGGAACGTCGCTATACCCATCCGGTCCTGAAAAAGACGGTGCGGACATCGAAGCGCTACCACGCCCATGATCACCAAAACACCTACAAGGTGGGCGATGAGGTGCGCATCCAGGAGACAAGGCCGATCTCGAAGAACAAGAGATGGGAAGTGTTGGGTCCGGTTGGGGCCGACGGCAGCAGTTGAGGACAGGATCCGAAGGACTGGGATCCGACGCGGCGCGGACGGTCTGAAGCGACGACATGTTCGACCGTAACGCGACACGGGATGTGAGGAGAGACCGATGATTCAGATGCAGACCAATTTGGATGTGGCGGACAATTCCGGCGCCCGTCGCGTCCAGTGCATCAAGGTCCTGGGCGGCGCGAAACGCAAATATGCCCATGTGGGCGACATCATCGTGGTCAGCGTGAAGGAAGCCATTCCCCGCGGCCGCGTGAAGAAGGGCGATGTGCTGCGGGCCGTGGTGGTGCGCACCGCGAAGGAAATCCGGCGTCCTGACGGTTCGGCGATGCGCTTCGATCGCAATGCGGCGGTGCTCGTCAACAAGCAGGGCGAGCCGATCGGCACCCGGATTTTCGGCCCCGTGCCCCGGGAGCTGCGCGGCCGCAACCATATGAAGATCATTTCGCTCGCTCCGGAGGTTTTGTAAGGCGCAATGCGCGCTTTCCGGACGCGGTATGAGGACGTTTGAGCGATGACAGTGAAAGTACGGTTCAAGAAGGGCGACCAGGTGATCGTCCGCACAGGAAGGGACAAGGGCAAGAAGGGCGAGGTCCTGAAGGTCATGCCCCGGGACAATCGCGCGATTGTCCAGGGCGTGAACATCGTGACCCGCCACCAACGCCAGACCCAGAAGGATGCGGGCGGGCTCATCCGCAAGGAAGCCTCGATCGACCTGTCCAATCTCGCCCATGTGGATCCCAAGAGCGGTGATGCCACGCGGGTCGGATACAAGGTGCTCGAAGACGGCCGCAAGGTTCGCTTCGCCAAGAAGTCGGGAGAAGTGATCGATGTCTGACGATAAGTATATCCCCCGGCTGAAGACGACCTATCTCGAGGAGATCCGGCCGAAGCTGCACGAAAAATTCGCGTACAAGAACGCGATGATGATCCCGCGCCTCGACAAGGTCGTCCTCAATATGGGGGTCGGCGAGGCCGTCAACGACACGAAGAAGGTGCAGTCCGCTTTTGCCGATATGCAGGCCATCGCCGGACAGAAGCCGGTCGTGACCCGCGCCAAGAAATCGATCGCCGGCTTCAAGGTCCGCGAGAACATGCCGCTTGGGGTCAAGGTCACGCTGCGCCGCGACCGGATGTATGAATTCATTGATCGGCTCGTGACCATCGCCCTGCCGCGCATGCGGGACTTCCGGGGGCTGAACGGCAAGAGTTTCGATGGCCGGGGCAACTATGCCATGGGCATCAAGGAGCATATCGTCTTTCCTGAGATCAATTACGACAAGGTCGATCAGATCTGGGGCATGGACATCATCGTGTGCACGACGGCGCCGACAAACGAGGAAGCGAAGGAACTCTTGAGTCTGTTCAAGTTCCCGTTTTCGAACTGACCCGTTTAGGCGGCTTTTGGAGGATAGAATGGCCAAGAAGGCTATGGTCGAAAAGAACAAGCGGCGGGTGAAGCTGGCCAAGAAATATGCCGGCAAGCGTGAGCGTCTGATGGCGATCGCGACCAATGAGGAGTTGCCGCCGGAGGAGCGGTTCCGCGCCAGGCTCAAGCTTGCGGAACTCCCGCGCAACGCCAATCCGACGCGGATCAAGAATCGCTGTGACGTGACGGGTCGTCCGCACGCGTTCTATCGGAAACTGCGCATGTCGCGGATTGCGCTGCGCGAATTGGGATCCCAAGGCCTGGTTCCGGGCCTCGTGAAATCCAGCTGGTAAGGAGCCGAGGATCACGCCATGACCATGACCGATCCTTTGGGAGATATGCTGACTCGCATCCGCAATGGGCAGATGCGGCGCAAATCCAAGGTGGTGACGCCCGCATCGTCCTTGCGGGAGAATGTGCTCGATGTTCTGGAGCGGGAAGGGTTCATCCGCGGTTATCTGCGGGTGGAGCAACTCGGCAACAGGCCGGAATTCGAGATCGAGCTCAAATACTATGAAGGCGAGCCGGTGATTTCCGAGATCAAGCGCGTCTCGAAGCCGGGAAGGCGGGTCTACTCGTCGATCAAGGACCTGCCGCGGGTGCGCAACGGACTGGGCATTTCCATCCTGTCGACGCCGAAGGGTGTCATGTCGGATGCGGACGCTCGGACGGAAAATGTGGGCGGTGAAGTTCTGTGCACCGTCTATTGATGGGTGCAATGTTTGAGGAGCGTGCGGTGTTTCCGCACGGATGTGATCATGTCACGGATTGGTAAGGCCCCCATAACGGTGCCGAACGGCGTTGCGCCGACGATCAGCGGCCGGAAAGTCTCGGTCAAGGGGCCGAAAGGCACGCTTGATCTGGAGCTTGTGGACGAGGTCGAGGTGAGCCTCGATGATGACGGTTTGACGGTCAAGCCTCGGGACGAGAGCACCCGTGCGCGCGCCATGTGGGGCATGCAGCGGACCCTGATCGCCAATATGGTTCATGGCGTGAGCGAAGGGTTCGCCAAGGAGCTTGAGATCAACGGCGTGGGCTACCGGGCCCAGATCCAGGGCAAGAACTTGCAGCTGCAGCTCGGGCTCAGCCATGACGTGGTGTTCCCGATCCCGGAAGGCATCGAGATCAAATGCGAAAAGCCGACTTCGATCCGGGTCAGCGGCATCGACAAGCAGAAAGTCGGGCAGGTCGCGGCCAACATTCGCGGCTACCGCCCGCCCGAACCCTATAAGGGCAAGGGCATCAAATATGTGGACGAATACATCTTCCGGAAGGAAGGCAAGAAGAAGTAGGGCGGCAAGACCGTTCTGCGTGGAGTAAAGAACATGAGCAAGCGCGTGTCCTTGTTTGATCGGCGGCGGGCCCGGACCCGGACCAAATTGCGCAAGCTGGCCAATGGCCGGCCGCGTCTGTCCGTGTTCCGCTCGTCCAATCACATCTATGCGCAGATCATCGACGATGAGGCCGGCCGCACCCTGGCGTCGGCGTCGTCCCTCGAGAAAGAGACGCGCGAGCGGCTCAAATTCGGTGGCAACTGCGATGCCGCCGGTGAAGTGGGCAAGATGATCGCGGAACGGGCGGCCGAGGCCGGGGTCACGGAAGTGATCTTCGACCGGGGCGGCTACATCTATCACGGCCGCGTCAAGGCCCTGGCCGATGCGGCCCGGGAAGGCGGATTGAAATTCTAAGCCGTCGCGGATCCGGACGGGCCGGAGCCCGTCCGTAGACGATGCGATTTTGGAAAAGAAGGATCGAGACAGGTGGCACGCCGAGATCGGGAACGCGACGAACGCGACAGTGAATTCGTGGACAAGCTCGTCCACATCAACCGTGTGGCCAAGGTGGTCAAGGGTGGACGGCGTTTCGGCTTCGCCGCCCTCGTGGTCCTGGGCGACCAGCGGGGCCGGGTGGGCTTCGGCCATGGCAAGGCCCGCGAGGTTCCGGAGGCCATCCGCAAGGCGACGGATTCAGCCAAGCGCAACATGATCCGTGTGCCCCTGCGCGAAGGACGGACCCTGCACCATGACATCGAGGGCCGCCACGGTGCGGGCCGGGTGGTGCTGCGCTCGGCACCGGCCGGAACGGGCATCATCGCCGGCGGTCCCATGCGGGCCGTGTTCGAGACCCTGGGCGTTCAGGACGTGGTGGCCAAGTCGCTGGGCACGTCGAACCCCTACAATATGGTGCGCGCCACTTTCGAGGCGCTGAAACGGGAATCCTCCCCGCGGACCATTGCGGCCAAGCGGGGCAAGAAAGTGAGCGAGATCATCGCGCGGCGTAGTGACGGTCCGGCGGAAAGCGCCGGCGCCGTGGAATAATCCCCACCGGGATTGAGGCGCGCGACGGGAACGAATTGGAGATGACGATGGCGGACGATCCGAACGATAAGGACGCCGAAGGCACCGCGAAACCGAAAACTGCCGCGAAGAAAACGGCGGCCAAGAAGACGACCGCGAAAAAGGCTGCGGCGCCGAAAACGGCTGAGAAAAAGACGGCGGCGAAGAAAACGACCACCAAAAAGACCGCTGCGAAAAAACCGGCGGCGGCCAAGAGTGACGGGGCCAAAGCCGAAACGGTGAGTGCGGAGGCGGACAAGCCCGCGCAAACCAAAACCGCGCAGAAGAAACCTGCGGCGAAGAAGGCCGCAAAGACCCCGACGGGCAAGACCGTCACCGTGGAGCAGATCGGCAGCCCGATCCGGCGCCGTTGGGACCAGCGCGCGACTCTGATCGGCCTCGGTCTCAACAAGATGCACCGGAGGCGGACCCTGGAGGACACGCCCTCCGTCCGGGGCATGATCAAGAAGGTTCAACACCTGGTGCGCATCGTGGAAGAGACCACCTGAGCACCTTGTGACGTGGTGCGCGTCCTTCGGGACGGCCCGCACACGAGAAAGAGGAACGGACAATGCGTCTCAATCAGCTGGCCGATAATCCGGGTGCGCGCAAACGGGCCATTCGCGTCGGTCGCGGCATCGGATCGGGTAAGGGCAAGACCGGT
The DNA here is from genome assembly GCA_964522525.1 of uncultured Alphaproteobacteria bacterium. Lineage (GTDB taxonomy): Bacteria > Pseudomonadota > Alphaproteobacteria > JAJFIK01 > JAJFIK01 > CAYUYV01. The sequence goes on from CAZFWG010000101.1 coordinate 9,896, forward strand.
GGTCGTGGCGTCAAGGGGCAGAAATCCCGCTCCGGCGTCGTGATCAAGGGCTTTGAGGGCGGTCAGATGCCCCTTCACATGCGCCTGCCCAAACGCGGCTTCAACAAGCCCAACCGCCTGGATTTCGCTGAAGTGAATATCGGCCGTCTCCAGCGGGCCATCGATGACGGCAAGCTTGATGCCAATGCCCCGGTCACGGCCGAGGCCATGATCGCCGCCGGGCTCGTGCGGCGCGAGCGCGACGGCATCCGGCTCCTGGGCAACGGTGCGTTGAACGCAAAAGTGACCATCGAAGTCGCGGGTGCGACAAAAACGGCGGTCGAAGCCGTTGAGAAGGCCGGCGGGCAGGTGAGCCTCGTGGGAACCGTGCCCCAACGCCGCCGCAAAGGCGGCTTCAACGGCAACAAGAAACTGGCCGCGGCTGCGCAAAACGCGTGAATTTATGGGGAGATCGGTGGTTTTTCACCGGTCTCCAAGGCTTTTGGTGTCGTGCCCATCGGCAATGTCCAATGCGTTGTCCGGTGGGTTCATTGTGTCCGCACTTGGTGCCGGTTCTGGGAATCGCCCGGTTGTGCGCGCGAAACAGCCGGGCCAAACTGGTGTCAGACACGATCGGATTTCGGTTTTTGCTCGACCTAGGTGAGGCAACCCTCCGAAAATCCGTATTGAAAGATGGTTTAACATGGGTGGCGGGTCCGCTGCCTCTTTCGCACGGAGTAGTGCTCCATGGCCTCAGCCGCCGAGCAACTGGCCGCCAACATGAATTTCCAGGCCTTTGCCAAGGCCAAGGAACTTCAGCAGCGCATCTGGTTCACTTTGGGCGCCCTCGTGATCTACCGGCTTGGGACGTATATCCCACTGCCCGGTATTGACCCGACGGCGTTTGCCAATCTGTTCGAGAATTCCGCAGGCGGCATATTGGGCATGGTCAATATGTTCTCCGGCGGGGCGGTCGAGCGCATGGCGATCTTCGCGCTCAACATCATGCCCTACATCTCCGCCTCGATCATCATGCAGCTGATGACCACTGTTTCGCCCCAGCTTGAACAACTGAAGAAGGAAGGCGAGCAGGGGCGCAAGCAGATCAATCAGTACACGCGCTATCTGACGGTCGTGCTCGCGGCGGTCCAGGCCTTCGCGATCGCCAACGGCCTTCAGGCATCGGGCGTCGTGGCCAATCCGGGGCCGTTCTTCCTGGCAAGTACCGTGATCACCCTGGTGGGTGGCACGCTCTTCCTGATGTGGCTGGGGGAGCAGGTGACGGCCCGGGGGGTGGGCAACGGCATTTCGCTGATTATTTTTGCAGGCATCGTCGCGGAACTGCCCCGTGCCCTGTTCCAGACCCTAGAGCTGGGCAGCCAGGGCGTGATCTCCGGTGGCCTGATCCTCGGCCTTCTGATCATGGTCGCGGCGGTCATCACTTTTATCGTCTTCATGGAGCGCGCCCAGCGTCGGCTGATCGTTCAATACCCCAAGCGCCAGATGGGCAACCGCATGTTCGGGGGCGAGACCTCCCACCTGCCGTTGAAGATCAACACCGCTGGCGTGATCCCGCCGATCTTTGCGTCCTCGTTGCTGCTTCTGCCCCTGACGCTCGCCAGTTTCCAGGGTGAGGGCGGTCCGGCCTGGTTGACGGTGGTCACCAGTTCGCTCGGCCATGGCCAGCCTTTGTATATGGCGATCTATGCGGCCTTGATCATCTTCTTCTGCTTTTTCTACACGGCGATCGTCTTCAACCCGGAAGACACGGCCGACAATTTGAAGAAATATGGCGGCTTCATTCCGGGCATTCGTCCTGGCAAGCGGACGGCGGAATATATCGACTATGTGCTGACCCGCCTGACCGTGGTCGGCTCGCTCTATCTCACGGTGGTCTGTCTGCTGCCGGAATTCCTGATTGCCCAGAACCCGGCCGCCTTCGCCGCGACTTTCTTTGGCGGCACCTCCCTTTTGATCATGGTGACCGTGACCATGGACACGGTGGCCCAGATCCAGAGCCATCTGCTCGCGCACCAATATGAAGGTCTGATCAAGAAGTCCAAGCTGAGGGGGAGCCGCCGATGAGATTGATTTTGCTCGGGCCGCCCGGCGCCGGAAAGGGAACGCAGGCCAAGCGGATCGAGGAGCAGTACGGCATCCTGCAATTGTCCACGGGCGATATGCTGCGGGCGGCGGTGGCCGAGGGCAGCGACGTTGGCAAACGCTGCAAATCCATCATGGATCGCGGTGATCTCGTTCCCGACGAAATCGTCGTTGAAATCATCTCCGATCGGATCGATCACCCCGATTGCGCGAACGGCTTCATTCTGGACGGGTTTCCGCGCAATGTGGCCCAGGCCGAGGCTCTCGATACCATGTTGACGGACAAGGGCCTGTCCATCGAAGCGGTGTTGGAAATTGTCGTCGACGAAGGCTGCCTTTTGGAGCGCATCGAGAACCGACGCCGCACCAATCCGGAAGCCGTGCGCGCCGATGACAATGCCGAGACCCTGAAGAAAAGGCTCACCGTCTATCGGGACCAGACCGCGCCTTTGCTCCCTTACTATGCGGATCAGGGGAAACTGTTCAAAGTGGATGGCATGAAGTCGATCGATGAGGTGACCGAACAGATCTTCGGGCATCTCAAAGCCGCGGTGGTGTGACGGACGGAAAACACAGGAAAACAGGGCCAAGACTTTGGTCGCCAAGGGCTGTGAATCCGCTTGACGAGAGAAGCCAAGACACTATAGTTGCGCAACCTTAATAGGGCTGTTTTCGAGATTTGGGCGCTTTTGTGGTCTCGCGACCGGTAAATGGCGACCTTTCACGGACTGAAACAACCCTTATTTTCATGCAAACCAGGGAACGAGAAAGGGCGCTTGCCCCCGTCGCCCTTTTGCTGGAGGCATCCAGGTGGCCCGTATTGCAGGCGTCAACATTCCAACGTCCAAGCGCGTCGTGATCGCGCTGACCTATATCCATGGCATTGGCTCGTCCAAGGCCCGCGAGATCTGCGAAAAGGTCAATATTCCTGAGAATCGCAGAGTACACGAATTGTCGGATGCCGATGTCATCCAGATCCGCGAAACCATCGACCGGGACTATCTGGTGGAAGGGGATCTGCGGCGTGACACCGCCATGAACATCAAGCGATTGATGGATCTCGGCTGTTATCGCGGCCTGCGTCACCGGCGCGGCCTGCCGGTGCGGGGTCAGCGGACCCACACCAATGCGCGCACGCGTAAAGGGCCCGCCAAGCCCATCGCCGGCAAGAAGAAGTAACGCGAAAGTAGGTTTGAAATGGCCAAGGAACGCGCACGCGTCCGCCGCAAGGAACGCAAGAACATCTCCTCCGGCGTCGCCCATGTGAATGCGAGCTTCAACAACACCATGATCACGATCACGGATGCCCAGGGAAACGCGATTTCCTGGTCGTCGGCCGGATCGAAGGGTTTCAAGGGGTCGCGCAAATCGACCCCCTATGCGGCCCAGATGGCGGCGGAAGACGCCGGCCGCAAAGCCCAGGAACACGGCATGAAGACCCTTGAGGTCAATGTTAGCGGTCCGGGTTCGGGGCGTGAGTCGGCGCTCCGGGCGCTGCAATCCGTGGGCTTCACGATTACGACCATCCGGGATGTGACACCCATCCCCCATAACGGCTGCCGGCCGCCCAAGCGGCGCCGGGTATAAACAAGGCGGCCGCCTCCGGATGATACGCGCTGCATCCGGAGCAAAAATGCTTTTGCGTACCGTGCGAACGGAATTGAGCGAGGCCCCAGGTCCTCGCTTTGAGTGTGTAGTGACGATCCGCTAGCCCCCCATTTGGCCTTTTGCGCCAACCCCATTCTCACGGGGGCTTTTGAGACCGCTCGAAAAGCATGAAGAGAAAGGGTCTTCCATGATCCAGAAAAACTGGCAGGACATGATCAAACCCACCAAATTGCAGGTGGATGTGGGCCATGACCCGGCCCGCTTGGCGACCGTTGTCGCCGAACCGCTGGAGCGGGGTTTCGGCCTGACCCTCGGCAACGCGTTGCGCCGGGTGCTGCTTTCTTCGCTCCAGGGCGCGGCGGTGACGTCCGTTCAGATCGACGGTGTCCTGCACGAGTTCTCGTCCATCGCGGGCGTGCGCGAAGACGTGACGGATATCGTCCTCAACATCAAGCTCCTGGCCTTGCGCATGCATGCGGAAGGGCCGAAGCGCCTGGTGCTCAAGGCCGAAGGACCGGGCGAGGTCCGCGCCGGCATGATCCAGCAGACGGCCGATATCGAAGTGCTGAACCCGGATCTTGTGCTGTGCACCCTCGACCAGGGCGCCGACATCCGCATGGAGTTCACGGTCGACACGGGCAAGGGCTATGTGCCGGCGGATCGCAACCGCCCCGATGACGCGCCGATCGGCCTCATTCCGGTCGATGCGCTCTACAGCCCCGTGCGCCGCGTTTCCTACAAGGTCGAAAACACCCGCGAAGGTCAGTTCCTCGACTTTGACAAGCTGACCATGCAGCTTGAAACCAACGGCGCCATCAATCCGGAAAATGCCGTCGCCTATGCCGCGCGCATCTTGCAGGATCAGCTGCAGGTCTTCATCAATTTCGAAGAACCGAATGAGCAGCGCATTGAGGATCAGCGTCCGGAACTTGAGTTCAATCCGGCCCTGTTGAAAAAGGTCGATGAGCTGGAGCTGTCGGTCCGCTCGGCCAACTGTCTCAAGAACGACAACATCGTTTATATCGGCGATCTGATCCAGAAATCCGAGGCGGAGATGCTCCGCACCCCGAATT
>CAZFWG010000102.1:0-14448 GCA_964522525.1 uncultured Alphaproteobacteria bacterium
CCCGGAAATAGCGCTCCACGTCATATTCCTTGGCATAGCCCATGCCACCATGGGCAAGCACCGCCCGCTCACAGGCGTGATAGCCGGCTTCGGAGCCCATCAGTTTCGCGGCATTGGCTTCCGCCCCGCACGGCAGACCGGCGTCAAAAAGGGTGGCCGCCTTGAGCGCCAGAAGCTCGGCCGCTTCAAGCTCGGCCCAGGAACGCGCCAGCGGATGCTGCACGCCCTGGTTCATGCCGATGGGCCGTCCGAACACGACCCGTTCCTTGGCGTATTCAACGGCCTTGCGCAGGGCGGCCCGCCCGATTCCTACGGCCTCGATGCCAAACAGGATGCGTTCCGGGTTCAGGCCGTGGAGCAGATATTGGAAGCCCTTGCCTTCCTCGCCGACCCGGTCCGAAAGCGGGACCCGCAAGCCGTCAATGAAGACCGTGTTGCACTCGACGGATTTGCGCCCCATCTTCTCGATGATCCGCGCATCCACGTGATTGCGATCCATATCCGTGTAGAACAGGGTCATGCCGTCGGTGGGCTTGGCGCACTGGTCCCGGGGCGTCGTGCGGGCGATGAGCAGGATCTTGTTGGCGCTCTGGGCCGTCGTGGTCCAGATCTTCCGCCCATGGATGACATAGCCGTTGCCGTCGAGTTCGGCCTTGGTCTCGATGCTCGATGTATCCAGGCCGGAATTGGGTTCGGTCACGCCGAAACACATGCGGTCCTGGCCGGCGATCAGGCGGGGCAGATGCACCTGTTTCTGCTCATCCGTCCCGAACAAGGCGAGCGGCAAGGGGCCGAACAGATTGACATGGATCGAGGAAACACCCTGCATGGCCGCGCCGGATTCCGCCACGGTCCGCATCATGAGCGCGGTTTCGAGGACACCCAGCCCGGCGCCCCCGACCGCCTCGGGCAAGGCAATGCCGAGCCAGCCGCCGGCGGCCATGTCGGCCACGAATTCTTCCGGAAAGACCCCGGTCCGGTCCCGTTCCCGCCAGTATTCATCGTCATAGGCGGCGCAGATGCGTCCCACGGCGTCGATGATCGCTTGCCGGTCTTCGTTGAGCGTGAAATCCATGGGCGTCGTTCCGTCCGCTGTTCTTATTGTTCGAGCCCGGAGGCTCAGGAAATGACTTCAGGCAGAATGCCTGAAAACAGGATCGTGATATAGGCCACATAGCCGAGCAGCATCAGCAGCCCCTCCAACCGGGAAAGCCGGGAGTCGCTCGCCAGGAAGATCAGAAAGATCACCACCACCGCCAGCATCATCCACAGGTCGAACGTGTAGAAGCGCGCGGCGATGACGACCGGATGCAGGAGCGCGGTGATGCCGATCACAACCAGAATATTGAAGATATTGCTGCCGACAATGCTGCCGAGCACGACTTCCGGATGGCGGCGGATCGCCGCGATGGTCACGGCGGCCAGTTCGGGTACGGAGGTCCCGATCGCGACAATGGTCACGCCAATGACGGCTTCGGAGACTTCCAGACTGCGGGCGATTTCGACTGCCCCGTAGATTAGCCATTTGGCACCGAAGAACAAGGCAGCAAAACCGCCGATCAGGAAGGCAAGCTTGATCAGGAGCTGTTGCGGCTCGATGGAGGCGGCGCGGCGGATCCGATTGCCCGTGACGGACGCGGCGGCAAAGGCCGGTTGGGTGCGTTCCGACATGTAGGAATAGGTCAGATAAACAACGACGGCACTTGTCAGTACAATGCCGGAATTGAACGACACCATGCCCGTGGAGCCGAGCCAGACCAGAAAACCCGAGGCCGCGAGGACGACGATGCCGTCCCGGAACACCACATTCTGGCTCATCGGGATCGGCGCGATCATGGCGCCCACGCCCAGGACAAGGAGAATATTGGCAATATTGCTGCCGATCACATTCCCCACCGCAACATCAGGCACGCCATCGGAGACGGACTGGATTGCGACGATAAGCTCCGGCGCCGACGTTCCGAACGCCACCACGACCAGGCCCACCAAAAGCTCCGAAATGCCCATCTGCTTGGCAAGGCCGGCCGCCCCCCGCACGACACCGTCACCGCCCAGCACGAGCAGGATCAGACCGAGGCCGGTCCAGAAATAGGGTTCCAACATGGCGTTCGCTCAGTCCTTTCGGTGCTCAAATCGTCGTTTATTGTCCCGGCTGAAGCGCTGCGGCACTCCTGGGGCCGCTCCCCGCCCGCCAGAAGCGGGCCGGTGAAAAAGTCGAACAATCGATCCGCGGGGGCGCGCCCAGGACCAGATCACGGACGATTTCCGCCGTGGCCGGAGCGAGCAGAATCCCGTTGCGGTGATGTCCGGTGGCGATGGTCAGGCCCTCCAGGGCCCCGTGTCCGATCACGGGGCGATCATCCGGCGCGGTGGGGCGAAAGCCGGCCCACATCTGGACAAGGCCGCAGGATTTGATCGCCGGCAGGGTGCGCGCCGCGGCCTTCAGGATCTGTTCGACGGACCCGGCCGTCAGCCGCGGATCAAAGCCCACATCCTCCATGGTCGCCCCGATCAGCAGCCGTCGATCGGTACGCGGAATACAGTAGACGCCAGGACCCCAGATGACATGGACAGGCTTGGGCTCATCCGCGTCCCAGGCGAGGCAGGCCATTTGGCCCTTGATCGGCCGGATCGGAAGCTCGGCACCGGGACCAAGGCCCCCCAACCGTCCGCTCCAGGCCCCCATGGCCACCACGACCGCGTCGCAGGCATGAGCGCCCGTGGGCGTCACCACGCCGCAAACCCTGCCGCCGCGTTCCTCGACACTGAGCACGGGCGCGTCCTCGTGGATCGATATGTCCTGGCGCCGGGCGATTTCAATCAAGGCGGCGGTCACCTTTTGAGGGTCCACCTGCCCGTCCCGGCGCGACAGGACGGCGCCCAGGCAATCGGGCGCAAGGCGCGGCTCACGGGCACGGGCACCGGGGCCGTCGAACCACTCGAGGGACGCGCCCGGGCTTTCGGCTTTGAGCCGCCAGCGCAGTGCGTCGGCCTCGTCAAAGAGCGCGACAAGCGTGCCCGTGGGATCGACTTGCACCTGAGCGCCGGAAGCGGCCGTCAAACGGGCGGCAAAGCCGGGCCACAGGGCTTCGCTTGCTTCGGCAAGGGCGAGGAACGCAGGATCGGACGCGGCTTCTTCCACATGGGCGGCCAACATGCCTCCGGCGGCCCAACTGGCCCCCCGGCCGAGGCGACCGGCCTCGAAAACCGAGACCTGCGCACCGGCCGAGCGCAACGCCCATGCGGCGCTCAGCCCGATCACGCCGCCTCCGATGATCGCTACCCTCATGCCGGCCCGTCCTCTCGTCCCTTCATGACTGTTCCCCCTCCAGGTGCCGGGCTCCGAATGTCTGGACGGCCGCCAGGATGCGGGTCGTCGTCGTTATCCAACACATTATCCCGTAAATCACACATATGACCGGAAACGCAGACGGAAACAGGCAAAACAAAACGAATGTAATGATGGTCTCCGTGCCCTCGGTGAGCCCCCCCAAATAATACAGGGATTTGGTGCCCTGGATCTCGGTGGTCACCCCGTATTTCGCCGCCAGGATCGCATAGGCCAGGAATGTGGTGGTGGGCCCGATGAAACTCCAGATCAGGAAGGCGCCGAAAAGCGCGTTTTGCGGCTGACTGCAGGCCATGCCGAAGACCACGCCTGCATAGAAGATAAAATCGAGAACGATATCGAGAAAGCCGCCGAGATCGCTCAGCCGGGTCTGGCGCGCGATTGCGCCATCAAGGCCGTCGCACAAGCGATTGATCGCAATCAGGATGAGGCCGGTCAGGTAGTGGCCCTGGGACAGGGCCAAAACGGCGACCATGCCGACGGCGAAGCCGAAGACCGTGACGCTGTTGGCCGAGATGCCGAGGGCCACGAACCGTTTGGCAACGACGGCAAGCGGCGGATCGATATAGCGGCGCAAGGTCGCATCGAGCATCGCGGCTCACCCCTTCTCCCAACACAGCCCTTCGCGGTTCTAGACGGGTTCCCCGCGGACGGAAAATCCCTCCTCGCGCAGCTTTGCGAGAATATCGCGGATCTGCTCCCGGTCACGGGCTTCGACCATGACCTCGAGCATGGCGTGCTTTGCGGACATGTCGAGGGCCAGCCGATGGTGGGAGACCTCGATCACGCTGCAGCCATAGTCCCCGATGATGCCCGCCACCCGCGCCAATTGTCCGGGTGAATCGGCAACATCCACGCCGATGCGGGCAATGCGCCCGTCATGCATCAGCTCGCGCATGATGACGGAGGCGAGGAGCCGCGGATCGATATTGCCGCCGCACAACGGGATCCCGATTTTCCGGCCGCGAAACTCGTGGGGGCTCGCCATCACGGCGGCAAGACCGGCGGCGCCCGCGCCCTCGCTCACCGTCTTTTCAATGGTCAGGAGGAGATTGACCGCCCGTTCCAGATCTCGCTCGCTCACGGTGATCACCCGATCGACGAGCCGGCGGGCAATGGCCAGTGTCCGTACACCGATGGCCTTGACCGCGATCCCGTCGGCGATGGTGGTGCCGCCGCATTCGGCCTCCCGCCCCTCAAGGGCCGCCGTCAGCGAGGGATAAAGCGCCGCTTCCGCCCCGATGACCTGGATGTCCGGGCGGATGGATTTGGCCGCTGTCGCAATGCCCGAAATCAGGCCGCCGCCCCCCACGGGCACCACCAGAATCTCAAGATCCGGCTCGGTTTCCAGCATCTCCAGGGCGATCGTGCCCTGGCCCGCGATCACCAGATCATCATCATAGGGGTGCACGAAGACGAGCCCCTCGCGGCGGGCCAGGACATGGGCGAATTCCGACGCCTCGTTCAGGGTCTCGCCCTCCAGGATGATGCGCGCGCCGAAATGGGCGGTCTGGCGGATCTTCACATAGGGCGTGGCCCGGGGCATCACGATGGTCGACGGGATGCCGAGGCGTTGGGCGTGATAGGCCACGCCTTGCGCGTGATTGCCCGCCGACATGGCGATCACGCCCCGCTCCCGCTCCTGGGGCGTCAGGCTTGAAAGCTTGGTGAGGGCGCCGCGCTCCTTGAAGGAGGCCGTGAACTGGAGATTCTCGAATTTGAGATGGATCTCCGCGCCGAGCAGCTCCGAGAGTGTGCGGGACAACAGGAACGGGGTGTTTTCCACGGCACCGGCAATGACGGTTTGCGCGCGGCGAATATCATCGATGGTCACGGTCATGGAGGGCTCGCGGACACTGGACAAACAAAGCGGAACATTCCTGGTCCACCATGGCATGGGGACCCCGGCGAAGAAACTCCGCGACGCGGGTCACCTTTTCGGGATCCCGGTAGGCGTCTATCATGGTGTCTTTGCGATTTGGGTTCGGCAGGGGAGTGCGCCATGGGAGCGAACGAAACGCCACGTCAGCGAAAGAGGCTCGGGCTGGGGGTTCTGATCGTGGCCGCCGCGCTGCTCTGCGCCGCATGTTCCGCAAACCTCTCCAAGAAGCACCAGTTCGACAGCACGAGCGACAAGGCGATCGTGGTCATCGGGCTTGAGGGCCTCAAACGCCTTGGCCATGACTTCCAACTGCATTTCGCCGCCCAGGACAGGGTTTCGGGCGCGATCAGTCCGGTCCAGACATTCAGTGTCGGGACCGGTAAAGGCCTGCGCCCGATGGAGAAAGAAGAGTATTTCGTGGTGGAAGTGGAAGCCGGCGACTACGCGATCAGAGAGGCTCATTTTTCCGCCATGACCATGGGCGAGGTCATCAGTTTCTGTACGAACTCCATGGTGTTCCCCGTTCGCTCCGGTCAGGTTATTTATCTTGGAAACTACCTTGTCGATCAGGATACGGGAGGCATCGCGCGCGGCTCGGACAGGCTCGACATGGCGCGGGCGGTCCTCGACGGCTACCCCAACATTTATGGGGCCGTTCAACCCGTCCAAGGCGTGCCCACCCATTTCGACTGTCCCCGAGGGGGCCTGTGAGGGGAGCGACGCCCGCTTGCCCGCGCGCGAACCCTGTGCCTATGCTGGTCGTTCAACTGTCGGGACGTCGGCGTGATGTCCCGGCGACGGAAAGGATCCTCGCGCCGTCGTGCCATCGTGCCCTGGGCCTTTGGCCCCGCGCCTGATCTCGCGAATGTGCGGGCGAAAAGAGTCGCCAGTCTCCGACGATGTCATTCAACCGTCCCGGCAGCCATAGACGGATCCTTCCGCGCCCCGGCACGTCCAAGCATCCGCCTGGATTGCAAATTGGCGACGAAGTTTTTGAATCCGAAGACGACCTGCCCTATTTCAGCTATGCGGCGCCAGAAGACGGTCGGCTCAAGCGCCTCCTGATCCGGGCCATCGAACGGGCCACGGGCCAGCCGCGCCTGAAGCGCATGTATCTTCACCACCGCGCCCATCCCCGCGACGACGAGACCTTCTGGGACGCGGCCATCCGCTATCTGTCCCTCACCGTGCAGGTCAATCCCCCAGGTCTTGAGGCCTTTCCCCGCACGGGCCCCGTCGTGGTCGTCGCCAATCACCCTTTCGGTGTCCTGGACGGGATCGTGCTCAGCTATCTCGTGTCGGGCGTGCGTCCCGATTTCAAGATCCTCACCAACTCCGTGCTCTATCGCGCGCCGGAACTCAGGCCCTATCTGCTGCCGATCGATTTTGCCGAAACCCGAGAGGCCACCCGGACCAATCTGGACTCCCGCGCCCGCTCCCGTGACCTGCTCCAGGCCGGCGGCGTCCTGGTGATCTTCCCGAGCGGATCGGTCTCCACCGCCCGTCACCCGTTTGGCCGAGCCGAGGATCCGGAATGGAAACCCTTCACGGCACGGCTGATCATGGAGAGCCAGGCCCATGTGGTCCCGGTCTATTTCTCCGGCCAGAACGGCCCCCTGTTTCAGGCGGCCAGTCACATGAGCCAGACCCTGCGCGTCTCCCTCCTCTTCAAGGAAGTGGCCGATCGTATCGGCGACGCCATCAGTCTGACGATCGGGCAACCTATTCCGTTTACGGATCTTGCCCATTTCCGCGACCGGCGCCTGCTGATGACTCATTTGCGGGAAGTCACCTACGCGCTGGGCAATTGAGCCGGGCCAATCTGCAACCCGGACATTCAAATCTGCGCGCGGATCCCATTTTTTGCTTGAACTGGCGCGCGGCCATCGGCATTGTCTGCAAACTTCAAGACTAGGTGCAGATGACGCGCCACCATTTTCGGTGGCTCTTGCTTTTTGGAGGGACGTGAATGCGCGAACGCATCTTTAAACCCTCCCAGGATTGCGGCGCTTAAGCCCCGTACCGCCTGGGACCCTCAAGGCCCGGGCCCGTCATCCGCCTCGCATCTTTTCGTCGGATCATCGCCCCTTTCCTGTTCAGGCCGCCACCAGGTCTGTTCAAGGGATCGACGCTACCGCTTCGTGAAATCACGGGGCATACGGCGCACCCGGCCCGAGTTTCTCCTTTCTTCTCGAATGACATTGAGAGGCGCCGTGGCGACCCCATGGCGTAGAACCCATGAGTTCCATCGACTTTGACGACGAAGACACATCCGACCGCCAACCAACCATCAGTTTCGGACAGGTGTTCGCCTTCGCCTGGTCCTATTGGCGGCATTTCCCGGTCTCGTTTGCAGTCCTGGCCGTTGGTATGCTGCTGGTCACCCTGACCGCGGTCATCCAGCCCTGGCTGGCCGGCCAGATGATCGACGCCATCACGATCGACGGTGGTGATCAGGATCAGGCGGGCTGGTATCTATGGGCGTTCCTTGCCGCCATATTCGCGAATGTTCTGCTGCGCCAGGGTCATGACCGGTTCTGGATCCATGTCGCCTGCCGATGCATGCAACGGCTGGGTCAGGATGCGTTCCATCGGGTCCAGAACTTCAGTACCGATTGGCACAACAACAGCTTCGCGGGCGCGACCGTGCGCAAGATCACCCGGGGCATCTGGGCGTTCGACTCCTTTGGCGACACGCTGAATTACGGGTTCGTTCCGACGGCCCTGGTGATCATCGGGACCATGATCATTCTGTCATCCCAGTGGCTGATCATGGGCGGTCTGATTGCGGTGGCGACGGTGATCTATCTTGTCATCGTTCATCAGCTCAACACGCGCTATGTGGCGCCGGCGAACCGGGCATTCGCCACCCAGGACTCCAAGCTGAGCGGGTCGCTGGCCGATGCCGTGACCTGCAATGCGACGGTCAAGGCTTTCGGCGCGGAGGATCGGGAAGAAAGCACCTTGGACACCGTCTTCTCCGACTGGCGTTTTAAGGTAGCGCGGGCGTGGCATCGTGGTGTCGACACCTATGTGATCCAATCCATTGTCCTTCTGGCGCTCCAGGGTGCGCTCTTGGCCGTTGCGCTCGCTTATTGGAACCAGGGGCGGGCAACGCCGGGGCAAATCACCCTTGTCCTGACGACGGCCCTGGTGCTGAACGGTTATCTGCGGGACCTGGGCATGCATCTGAGGAACATGCAGAAGGCCCTCAATGAAATGGAGGATGTGATCAAATTCCGGGACCAGCCCTTGGGCGTGACGGATCGGGCGGCGGCCGTGCCGTTCAGGCCGGGCACGGGGCGGATCACCTTCGACCGGGTCGATTTCGGCTATCCCAATCAGGTGACACCGGTCTATCAGGATTTTGCCCTCGACATCACGCCGGGGGAACGCATCGCGCTGGTCGGCAAATCCGGCAGTGGCAAGAGCACGTTCGTCAAGCTCGTGCAGCGGCTCTATGACGTCACCGGCGGTCAGATCCTGATCGATGGCCAGGACATCCGGTCCGTCACCCAACGCAGTCTGCGTCGGGCGATCGCTCTGGTGCCCCAGGAACCGATCCTGTTCCACCGGAGCCTGGCCGAAAACATCGCCTACGGACGGCCCGATGCGACAGCTGAGGAAATCGAATGGGCGGCGGCCAAGGCCCATGCCCATGATTTCATCACCCGCCTTCCCCAGGGCTACGGCACCCTTGTCGGGGAACGGGGGGTGAAACTGTCCGGCGGGGAACGCCAACGGGTGGCGATTGCCCGGGCCTTCCTGGCCGATGCGCCGATCCTGATCCTCGACGAGGCGACCTCAAGCCTCGACTCCATCACGGAGGAATACATCCAAGATGCGATCAAGGCGCTGATGCATGGGCGCACGACGATCCTGATCGCGCACCGTCTGTCGACGATCCAAATGGTCGATCGGATCCTGGTGTTTTCCGAGGGCCGCGTGGTGGAACAGGGGACCCACACGGAACTCCTGGTGCGGGTCGGCGGCCACTACCGCCAACTCTACGAGACCCAATACGGACCGGCGGCCTTGACCGCCTGACAAGGGTCATCGCGGTGTCAGGCCGTGTCATCAAGACGGGGGAGGTTCGGATCATCCGGATCTCCCCCATACGCCTCGACCGCCTCGCGGTAGGCCTCCTGGGACACGAAAGGACCGTGGGCCGTGAAATCGCTCACCTTCGCAGGGACCAGACTGCCATCCGATTTCGGTTTGACCATGTGAAAGGCGCCATCGGCCGTGATCACCGGCAGGGGGCGGCCCCATCGGGAAAAGACGCGCCGGGCACTGATCGATTGGTCGATGAAGGCCCGGCGTTCATCCTCGTCGCGCTCGAAAAGATAGTGATAGTTGTCGATCAATTCGCGGACGAATTCCGGTTCGACAACGCTCAGATTGGACAGGATCCAGCAGCGATCCTCGAAAATCCAGTAATAGGCAATGCCGAGCAGGTCCTTCTCCTTGGAGAAATAGGGGAAGAACGGAAACGAACGGCATGCCAGGGTTCGGTTTTCCCGTTGGCACAGGGGCGCGACCTTGCACTCGATGGCGCAGGCGTCCTCATGAAGTTCGTCCACGATCTGACGGGAAACCGCATCGAAGGGCTTGAACGGCTTCCAGATCGATGTGCGCGCCTTGAGATGGCGCCACTCCGCCTTCGACACGATCGGAATCGCGTTGGCGGCCGAACAGCAGACCGGCGTGCCGCCATTGAGCGGCGCGCAGAACCGCCCGCAATCCACCCGCTCATTGATCGAAGCGGTGAAACGATCATAGATGTGTGCGTAGTCGGAAGGGCGCGCCGCCATGAACCATGCCTCTGCTCTGTCTCTCCAAGGAGACTGTCCATAGCAGACGCATCCGGCCCCTGTCGATTGGCAGGATCACGCAGCCCTGCCCTATCGATGGCACAGGTGCTTTTTCAGCTTGATCGATTTGCGCCGATGGCGGCTTTGGGGACAATAACAGCGTTTGTTGCCGCTCAAGGAATCATTGGCGAATCCCGCATTGGCCCCTTTGCCGATCCTCACGCCGCAGCCGTTCCCACTAATTGCATTGTCCGCAAAGGATGCTTTGAACCCGGACGGCTGGAGATTGACACCATTGCCCTTGTTGCTTTTGAGGGCATTGCGGGTGTAGTCGCCGCCCGCATTCTTGAGAACCAGTCCATCGGCACCGCCCGCTAAAACCGTGTTGCCCGTGACTTTTGCCGCAACGACATTCTCGAGCGCGATGCCGGCCGCCTCATTCTTCACGATTTCATTGTGGGAAATTGCAATCTCGGGTTGGCCGATGGCGCCACTCAAAATATGCGGACCCCGGACCAGAATGGCCGTCTTCGTCTTGTAGATCGTATTGTTGCTGACCTTGAAACCCCGGGGCACCGTCACACGGGTGCGCACATTGACATCGGAGAGGTCCAACAGGATGCCGATCCCCGCATTCGCAATTTCACTTCTCTCGATCACGGCCTTGTCCGACGCAATCCGGATGGCGGCACCGTCACTCCGCCCCGCCACATAAACGCCCTCGATCACGGCCCGTCCCCGTTGCACATCAATGCACGGCGCTCCACCCGCATTCTCCCCTGCCGGCACGGCCCAATCGAGGGCCCGCAGGAACACCGTGCCCGTGGTGCGGATCACGACACAGGACTGGCCGGGTTCGGGCTCCAAAAGGACGCGCTCGGAATGGTCCGCCACCTCGGACAAGCGACCGATCAGGCTTACGGGTTTCGTGATCAGCAGGCTCTCCCGGTAGCCGCCGCTCGCGCCGGCGGCAAAACTCTTGTTGCCATAGGGCCGGGGCACGACGACAACGGTGCCGCCCGGCGCCACACGCTTGATCGCCTCCTTGATCGTCTTGACCGTTCCCCTTTTCTTCCCCCTGCCATCGACCAGCAAGGAGCGCGGCGGCTTCCCGTCCTTCTTTTTCTTGTGGGACCATTGGCCATGGGGGTGATGATACCGGGGATAGTATCCTTTGTGATGGGACTGGTCCGGACGATATCCCTTGTCATGATAGTCATCCGGATGATGCCGTTTACGCTCATGCGTATCTGGATGATAGTAGTGGCCGTCCGGAATGAGATGATAGTCCCGCCGATGATGCGGATGTTCCGAACCATGGGCGATATCTGTCACGGTCAACAGGGCACACGCCAGAAAAAGGGTACGCACGATGTCCACGGGAACATGGCGTGCGACACCAGGTGAATGCCGCTTCCGCCGCCCATTCTCCAAGCCCCCATATGCTGCTTGTCTCGTCATGGCGAACCTCAATGGTGACGGTGTTTCGGCGGGTGGTTCAGCCGATACCGAAGATCATCCGCAACGGGTTTGAATCCCCAAAGCGCGGCATCATGGAGATACCGGTCCGCCGCGTTGTCATCCTTCGCAATCTTGCGATAGGCATATTTTGGTGCGCATTTCTCCGGCTTGTTCTTTGACTGCAGAAGCACCCCAAGATTGAAGGCCGCCAGGGCATAGCGCTGTTTGTAGGCACGCTCGAACCAGGAACGGGCCCGCACTTCATCCGCAACCACACCGATGCCGCATGCATACATATAGCCAAGGGTCGTCTGGCTGGGTGCATGGTTCTGAAGGGCTGCGCGCTGAATGACGCGCACCGTTTGCAAGGCCGTCAGGTGACCGGTCGCGAAATGACCATGGCGATCCTGAAAGTGCGAGATCGCGTCCTTCATGCCGGGCCCAAATTCGTGGTCGATCGGCCCGTAATAGAAGCCAAGCGCCTTCAATGCCTTCTGGATCTGCCCCACCTTGATTTCGTGAACGCGCAGCAGGGCATGTTCTCGACGCCCGTCAATGGGGCAGAGGTCGGAATACTGACCATCCGCATAGACTTCAAAGGGCGGGATCCATTCATCCGCCTTCCTGCTGGCCTCGGCCATGATGGCGGTGATTGTCGGCTGTGTCAGTTGCTTGACCTTGAGCAGATAGCCCTTGAGATTGGCGATCAGCGTTGCCGCATAGGGGTGCCCTTGGCGATCCGCAAGGATGTAGTAGGTCAGCGCATCCACATGGCTGGTCGGCAGACCACTGCGCACATCGATCTTGGCGCCGGATGTCTTGCGCAGGCCGATAAAGGGATCAAAGCGTCCCCCGCCCCGCCCCTTGACCTTCGAACCGTGCTTGATCGGGCTGCGGACACGCTCATCATGCCGCTCCCCCATATAGACAAAGCCGGAAGCCCCGCGGCAGGTGATGACATAGGTGATCCGGTTGAAGGCCTCATGGAGGTCGTTCTTGCTGAGGACCTTGAAAAGCTCACTGCGCCGGGGATGGGCGGTGTTGTAGATCGATTTCTTGACCTGCTCCAATGCCGGATGGGACGTGCCCTGAAAACGGAGATTGGTCGTTGCCACATAATACCAGACAAAGGCCTCGATGAAGTCCCGTTCCGACGCATAGTGACTGCCCAGTTCGACCTGGGCGAGGAAATCCTGATAGGGCCAGGCCGAGCGACGCAGCAGTTCAATGCGCCGGGCCGGCGAGGAGACCCGCATGGCATCGGAGAAGTCCGTCGCGCCCGCTGGGGCAAGGAGACCCCACGCGATCAGCGCCGTCGCGCCGGCAAGACGCACGGCACCGCCCCACCACCGATGGAGCGGTAGTCGCGTTCGATGTACCCCGAAAGTCCGCATGATGCGGTTCAGGCGTGTCATCACCCCACTGGCCTCTTGTCAACCCTGCGGCCGGAACGCCACTACCTCTTCCGGTCGCTCTGCCTATCCTCCCGCGCCCGCAGGCCGGGACGGATCAGTCTGTACGCGACACCATACATGGTTATGATATCGTGACGGGCAGTTTGGGAGAGGGATGTCCGAAAGGCAAAGTGGCAAACGGGGTAGACGGACCAGATCAGGATAATCCGTTTTTGGACAGGTGGCGAAATACAGTGCCCGTCGTTGCCGTTTACCCGGGCGGAACATTCTGCGAGACCAAGGAGCGGTCACTCGCAGTGCTTGAACGGACACGTTGGATGGTGCCATGAGCATCTTGAACATCCTCATAGGCTTTGCCTTCCTCTTCACGGGGTGCGCCGCCATTTGGCTGGGGGCCGGTGTCCTTGTGCGCACGGTTCAGGACGCTTCCGCCTCGGGTAACAAGGACCGCTTCGCCCTCATTCTGCTGGCCCTGTTCGGGGCGGCCATCATCCCGGAATTCTCCGTCAGCCTCTATGTGATCATCGAGGCGGAATGGACCGCGGCCCGTGAGCTGCACGGGCAGCTGTTTCAGCCTTATCCGCCCAATCCGAGCCCCCTCGACACGGATCTGCTCCTCGGTGTCTGTTTCGCCTCCGGTGTCGCCATTCTCGGTCTGGCGACGGGTGTCGCCTTTCTCCAGGCGCGCAAGGATCGTAAGCTGACGATCAAGGGGATCCTGGCGATCATCTATGTGACCATCTTCCTGATCCTGGCCCTCATCTTCTATTGGCTGCAATTGGCCCAGACCCATCCAGTCCTCACGGATGATTTCGCACGACTGTTCGTATGGATCTTCGTGCTGTTCTGGGTCATCATGTTTTTTGTCATGGGACGCACCGATGATCTTGAAACGGAGCACCATGACAGCTGTACCGATCGGGGCATTCTTCATTGCAGGCCCGATGGCGCAGATCCTTTCGACTCCCACGGCAACTCCGGCGTGACTTGGCGTGAATTCTTCTGGCGGGTGCTCCAGGTCTGGTCATTGACCTTCGTTGCCTCACCGGCCCTTCTGATCGCCGCCGCCTTCCTCGCCCATGGCTGGGAGGTCGACTGGATCAGGATTGGTTTGTTGGTGGTTGGAGGGTTCAGCGCGATTCCGGAAATGGCGCTGGGCTATGCCCTGATGCGTTGTGGGCGGATCGCTTTGGCTATCACCCTCGTCTTCAGCGCCACCCTCGGCAGTCTGATGTTGTGTCTGCCGTTTTCACTCTGGGTGACCCTGGGCAAGGGCAATTCGATCCCCCTGGAAATCCCTGATTTGCATCTGGGCAAGCCCCTGCCCTTCGACCCGCCACAACTGCCGGTGCTGGAACTGGCCTTGTGGTTCGTGGTCGTGCTGGTGATCATCATCCTGGTGTGTTGCCTGATCGAACGGCGCATTCGCTCCTGGCAGGGATGGATCCTCCTGGCGATCTGGGGCTTCTGGGTTTTCCTGGTCGGCTGGCAATACCGCATGGTCGAATGGTATTGACGCAGACCATG
>CAZFWG010000103.1:0-14046 GCA_964522525.1 uncultured Alphaproteobacteria bacterium
TGATGTCGATCTTGGCGCCGGTCGTTTCCGTGATCTCCCGGATCACCTTGCCGCCGGAGCCGATCACTTCCCGGATCTTGTCGACGGGCACGGTCATCACTTCGATACGCGGCGCGTGGGCGCCGAGCTCACCGCGGGATTCACTGATCGCCTTGGCCATCTCGTTCAGGATGTGGATGCGGCCTTCCTGGGCCTGACCCAGGGCGATCTGCATGATCTCCTTGGTGATGCCGGTGATCTTGATGTCCATCTGAAGGGACGTGACCCCATCACGGGTACCGGCCACCTTGAAGTCCATGTCGCCCAGATGGTCCTCATCACCCAGAATGTCGGACAGGACCGCGAAGCGCTCCTCTTCCTTGATGAGGCCCATGGCGATCCCGGCGACGGGACGCTTGATCGGCGCGCCCGCATCCATCAGGGCGAGGGAGGCGCCGCATACGGTGGCCATGGAGGAGGAGCCGTTCGATTCCGTGATTTCCGAGACGATACGGATCGTATAGGGGAATTCATCGGCACTCGGAATGAGCGCCTTCAGCGCCCGCCAGGCGAGCTTGCCGTGGCCGATTTCGCGGCGACTGGTGAAGCCGATGCGCCCCACTTCGCCCACGGAATAGGGCGGGAAATTGTAGTGGAGCATGAAGGTCTGCTTGAACGTGCCTTCAAGGGCATCGACGAACTGCTCGTCGTCCCCGGTGCCGAGCGTCGTCACCACCAGGGCCTGGGTTTCACCGCGCGTGAATAAGGCCGAGCCATGGGTGCGGGGCAGGGTGCCGACTTCACATTCGATGGGCCGAACGGTCTTGAGGTCCCGGCCGTCAATGCGGTTGCCCGTATCGAGAATGCCGTTGCGCACGATCATTTTCTCAATGGATTTGAAGCAGGCATCGACAACACTTGCGTCCATCGGGTCGCTGCTGTCCTCGGCATGGCGCTCCCGCAGGGCCGTCTTCACCGCCGACACTTTTTCCTGGCGGACGGTCTTCTGGGCTTCCTGGTAGGCCGCCCGCAGATCGTCTTCGATCTCGCCCTGGATCTTGGCCTTGGGTTCCGAGAGATCCTCTTCCTCGATTTCCCAGGGGTCCTTGGCGCAGGCTTCCGCCAGATCGATGATGCCGTTGATCACGGGACGCATCTGCTCATGACCGAACATGACAGCGTCGAGCATGATTTCCTCGGAAAGCTCGGAGGCCTCCGATTCCACCATCAGCACGGCATCACCGGTACCGGCGACGATCAGATCGAGCTTGGAATGGGCCATATCGTCGATATGGGGATTGAGCTTGAACTCGCCTTCGATATAGGCAACCCGCGCCGCGCCGATGGGGCCCAGGAACGGCAGGCCTGAAATGGTCAGCGCCGCGGACGCCGCGACCATGGCCACCACATCCGGATCATTTTCCATGTCATGGCTTAGGACCGTGCACACGACCTGGGTCTCGTTGCGGAAACCGGGAACGAAAAGCGGACGGATCGGACGGTCGATCAGGCGCGAAATCAAGGTCTCCCGTTCGGAGGGGCGGCCTTCACGCTTGAAATAGCCGCCGGGGATCTTGCCCGCGGCATAGGCCTTTTCCTGGTAATTAACCGTCAGCGGAAAGAAGTCGATGCCCGGCTTCTGGGTGCGCTCTGCCGTCACCGTGGCGAGCACTGCGGTTTCCCCGTAGGTGGCGAGGACCGAGCCGGCGGCCTGGCGGGCGATGCGTCCTGATTCCAGGACGAGCTTTTCCCCGGCCCATTCGATTTCCGTACGGTGCATATTGAACATTGAATCTGTCATTGTCATTCGTCTCATCATCTAGGGCACCGGACCCCATTGTCCGATGCCGGCATATCGTCTTCACGATGTCCCCTTGGACATTTTCATGAAGACAAAGGAAAAGAGCCGGGACATCCGGCCCGGCCCTCTTTGAGGTTGGTATCCGTCAGCGGCGCAGACCCAACCGTTGGATCAGCGTTTCGTACCGGCTCTGATCTTTTCGCTTGAGATAGTCGAGCAGGTGACGGCGGTGGGACACCATTTTGAGCAGGCCCCGCCGGGAGTGGTTGTCCTTGGCGTGGGTCTTGAAATGCTCCGTCAGGTTGACGATCCGTTCGGTCAGGATGGCAACCTGGACTTCCGGCGATCCCGTATCGGCATCGACGGTCGCATATTCCTTGATCAGTTCCTGTTTGCGCTCAGGCGTAATCGACATCGTTCTTCCTCATGGGTTGTATGGATCTGACGCGGCGGAAAGGCCCGCGCCACTCGCCCGACCGGGAACCTGCGGCAATGCCCGAAAAAAGGGCTTTTCAAATCGGCAGGTTGAACACGCGCGTAGGCTTCAGCGATCCTCGTTCGTAGCGGCACAGGGCAACGGGTTGACCCTTGAGGGAGCACAATACCGTGGCATCGCGCCCGCCCGTGTCACCGTGTGCCTGTCGAGAAATCGCCTTTACACGCCCGAGGACGTCATCGTCCCGCAAGAGCACCGATTGGCCGTTGCGCAGTCGAGTGGCGTCCGATCCGGTCACGGCCACCGCCGGGATGTCGTCCAGCGGGGTCTCGACCGGGAGCACATGCTCCAAAGCGTGGCCTTTATGGACCAACTCCTGCCACTGTGCCAGTGGAATCGCATCTTCTTCCCGAAATGCTCCCACGCCGACGCGCCGGATCTTGTCCACATGGCCGCAGGTCCCGAGATGTTTGGCCATGTCGCGCACCAGGGAACGCACATAGGTGCCCTTGCCGCAGACCATTTCGAAGGACGCGTGATCGGCGTCCGCGTCGTCCAGCAGTTCGATTTCGTGGACGGTCACCTGCCGGGGCTCCAACACCACCTCTTCGCCGGAACGGGCCAGATCATAGGCCCGTTCGCCATCGACCTTGATCGCCGAATAGGCCGGCGGGATCTGGGCAATATCGCCCACGAACCGGGGCAAGGCATCCAGGATGTCGTCCTCGCTCGGCCGGTGGGGGCTTTCTTCCACCACGTCGCCTTCCCGGTCGTCGGTGGACCGGGCCTCGCCCCAGCGGGCGGTGAACCGATACGTCTTGGGCGCATCCATGACATAAGGAATGACCTTGGTGGCCTCGCCCAGGGCCACCACCAGCAATCCGGTCGCCAGCGGATCCAGCGTGCCGCCATGGCCGGCCTTCTGGGCATTCAGCCCCCGGCGCACGGTATTGACCACATCCGTCGAGGTCGGCCCTTCAGGCTTGTCGATGACGACCCAGCCGCTGATCGCGTCTCCCTTGCGCCGCCGGCCCATCACTGCGCCTCCGGATCATTCGTGTCTGGATCGTCCTTTTCCACATCGCGGCGCACCCGGTCGGAGCGCAAAAGCGCATCGATATGGCTTGCCTCATCAAAGGAGCGATCCGCCTCGAAATGGAGTTCGGGCGTGAACTTCACCGCGATCCGCCGACCAAGCTCCCCCCGCAGGAACCGCCGGCAGCGGGTGAGGCCTTCGATCACGTCTTTGATCGCCGTGCCGCCCAGGGGCATGACAAAAGCCGTCGCATGGCGCAGATCCGGGCTCACCCGCACCTCGGAAATGGTCACGCTCACCCCATCCAGGCTCGGGTCCTGGATATCGCCGCGCGCCAGGACCTCCACAAGGGCATGGCGCACCAGCTCGCCGACGCGCAGCTGACGTTGAGAGGGTCCGGATGGGGAAGACCGAGGGGCCATAATACTCCTAGGGAAAAGGTGAAATGCGCGGAAAATTTGAAGGGGCGGTTTATAGGATGAACGCCCTTCCGGCGCAATGAAGATTGCGCCCCTTCCCTCCGCGCATCGCCCTCAAAGGCGTCTTCCATGAAACCCAGGGGATGAGGGCACCCTAGCGGCTTGGAGCGCGATAATGGTTCGGCTAAGATCGAACTATGAAGGAAGGACCCGACATCGCCCGCGTGGCCGCCCTGATCGGTGATCCGGCCCGGGCCGACATGTTGACGGCCCTCACGGATGGCCGGGCGCTCACGGCCAGTGAGCTGGCCATCGAAGCGGGCATCACCAAGCAGACGGCCAGCACGCATCTGTCAAAGCTCGAAGACGGCGGGCTCGTCGATCGGGAGGTGCAGGGGCGCCACCGCTATTTCCGCCTCAAGGACCGGGAGGTCGCCGGCGCGATCGAAGCCCTGATGGGTGTCGCCCAGCGCACGCCCCGGACCCGAACCGGTCCCAAGGACCCGGCCTTGCGCAAGGCGCGGGTCTGTTACGACCATCTGGCCGGCGATCTAGGTGTCTTTCTCTTCGATCGGTTTTTGGCGCGCGATGACCTTGTCGCCCAGGGCGACGCTCTCATGCTGACGCCTTTAGGCAAGGCCCGCGTGGAGACGCTGGGGATCGATTGCGACGGATTGAATGGTCATCGCCGCCCTTTGTGTCGAGCCTGCCTGGACTGGAGCCTTCGTCGCCATCACCTGGCGGGCGTTTTGGGGAAAGCCATTTTGAGCCGGATTTTGGAACAGGGATGGGCAACGCGCATTCCCGGATCCCGCGTGATCGCCTTTTCGGAAAAAGGCGAGCATGCCTTCCGGTCATGGCTGGCATGAAAAAGAGTTTTCATGCGCCCGCCACCCGTCGGCTCACTCGACCGTGATGCCATGCACCGGCCGTCTCGGGCGATCAGTGTTGGGATTGTCGCCACGGTCATATTGCCCGATCCTGGTGAAGGTGCGATACAGCATGGTACATGTGTTGGGTTCCTCGCATTTGAAACGGCTGGTTGTTCCCCGTTGCGGGATTTATCGGCTTGCGCGGAACCGGCAAGCATTTGGATCAGGGCATGAAGAGGCGGCAGAGCAACGGGATGAGGCTTGATTTATGTTTCCTTGGGATGGGCCTGATCTGTGCCGTCCTTGTGACCCTGCCGGCACACGCGCAGGACTCGGACGCAAAATACAAAGGGTGGGAGTTGCGCAGCGGCTTCCTCGCCCATGACCGCGGTCCGTTCACCAACAATCTGACCGGCGGCGAAGGCGAATTCGACATCAACGGGCAATTGCTGTTCCCGAGCCCCAAGCCCTTCAAACATATCGGTGCCCCGCGACCCCATCTGGGCGTAAGCATCGCCGTCGACGGCACCAGCCAGGTCTTCACGGGCCTGACCTGGGACGTCTATCTGTCGAAGGAAAAGAAGATCCTGCGCAACATCTATCTGACGCTCGAGGGCGGCGGCGCCGTCCACAATGGGGAAGACCTGACACCCAGCACACCGCCCAGCGGCGGTCCGGGGGACACGGATATTCAGCGTTTCCTCGGCTGCCGCGCCGTCTTTCGCTTCGCCTATGGGATCGGTTACGACATCAACGAAAGGGTCAGTGCACAGATCTATACGGATCGACTGACCACACTCGGCATTTGTGACTTCGATCAGGGCCTTGAGAACACAGGCATCCGCTTGGGCTACAAGTTCTGATGTTGCGCGGCCTGCGCATGAAAAAAGCCGGCGTCCTCGTGGCGCCGGCTTTTTCTGTATCCGTGTTCAATCGGACCGACGATCACAGCGTGCGCTGGATCTCCTCCACCTCGAAGCACTCGATCACGTCGCCGACCTGGAGGTCCTGGTAGTTCTCGAAGGCCATGCCGCATTCCTGGCCGCCATGGACCTCCTTCACCTCGTCCTTGAAGCGCTTGAGCGTCGACAGGGTGCCTTCGTGGATCACCACATTGTCCCGGATCAGGCGCACCTTGGCGCCCCGGCGCACGACGCCTTCGGTCACCCGGCAGCCCGCCACCTTGCCGACCTTGGAAATGTTGAACACCTCCAGGATCTCCGCATTGCCCAGGAAATGCTCCCGCAAGGTCGGATCGAGCAGGCCGGACATGGCCGCTTTGATGTCATCCACCAGATCGTAGATCACGGAGTAATAGCGGATTTCGACCTCGTCCTGCTGGGCGTGTTCCCGCGCTTGAGTGTTGGCGCGGACATTGAAGGCGATGATCGGCGCGTTCGAGGCCGCCGCCAGAATGACGTCGCTTTCGGTGATCCCGCCGACCGCCGTATGGATCGGCCGGGCGGCCACTTCATCCGTGGACAACTGATTGAGCGCGCCGACAATGGCCTCGACCGACCCTTGAACATCCCCCTTGATGAGGATGGGGAACTCCTTCTTGTCGGTTTCCTTGAGCTGGGCCAGCATCTGTTCCAGGGAGCCGCGCCCGCCGGCACCGCCCACCCGGTTCTCCCGCCGCTTGCGCTGACGATATTCTGATATCTCCCGGGCGCGCGCCTCATTTTCGACGACCGCGAAGACGTCCCCGGCATCGGGCGTACCGTTGAAGCCCAGAATCTCGACGGGCACGGAAGGACCCGCTTCATCGACCTGGCCGCCCTTGTCATTGATCAGGGCCCGCACCCGGCCCCATTCGGCGCCGGCCACGAAAACGTCGCCGACCTTCAGGGTACCGCGTTGGATGAGCACCGTGCCCACCGGACCCCGGCCGCGATCGAGCTTGGCCTCGATGACCACGCCTTCCGCCGCCCGGTCCGGATTGGCCTTGAGCTCCATGATTTCCGACTGGAGCAGGATGGCTTCCTGGAGCTTGTCCAGATTGAGCTTCTGCAGCGCGGAGACCTCGACGTCCTGCACCTCACCGCCCATGCCTTCGACGACAATTTCATGCTGGAGCAGGTCCTGGCGCACCCGATCCGGATTGGCGTCGGGTTTGTCCATCTTGTTGATGGCCACGATGATCGGCACTTCGGCCGCCTTGGCGTGGTTGATAGCCTCAACCGTCTGGGGCATGACGCCGTCATCGGCGGAAACCATCAGCACGACTATGTCTGTCACCTTGGCGCCACTGGCTCGCATCTGGGTGAAGGCCGCGTGTCCCGGCGTATCCTGGAAGGAGATCTTCTGGCCGGTCGGTAACGTCACCTGGTAGGCGCCGATATGCTGGGTGATGCCGCCCGCCTCCCCGGCGACCACATCCGTCTGGCGCAAGGCGTCGAGCAGGGAGGTCTTGCCATGGTCCACGTGGCCCATGATGGTGACCACGGGCGCGCGGTGCTTCTTGTCATCATCCGTATCGGCATCGCCGATGATGCCTTCCTCGACATCCGCCTCGGACACCCGCTTGACCGTGTGACCATGTTCTTCGGCGATCAACTGGGCGGTATCACTGTCGATCACGTCATTGATCTTGGCCATCACGCCCTGTTTCATCAGAATCTTGATGATATCGACGGCCCGGGTCGCCATCCGGTTGGCGAGTTCCTGGACCGTGATCAGTTCGGGGATGACCACCTCGCGCACGACCCGCTGCTGCTGCTGAGTCATGCCCATCTGACGGCGGCGTTCCCGCTCCCGCGCCCGCTTGACGGAGGCGAGTGAGCGGACACGCTCCTGGCCATCCTCATCCAGGGCCTGGGTGATGGTCAGCTTGCCGGTCCGACGGCGGGGCTCATTTTTGCGGGTCGACGCCGGTTTGGCCGGCTCGGATGGCGCGCCTCGCGCACCGCCCGGACGGCGTCCGCGATCCGCCTCGGTGCCGTCACCTGGCCGTTCGCCCGGTGTCGGCGCGGCGCGTCCCCGCGCGGGCGACGTCTGATCCCGGGCTTCGCTCTTCGCGGCCTTCGCGGCTTCGGCTTCCTGTTTGGCAGCCTCGGCCTGGCGCTTGGCCTCTTCTTCAGCTTCCCGTTGGACGGCCTCCTCGGCCTCGCGCTTCGCCTGCTCCTCACGCTCCTTGGCGCGTTTGGCATCTTCCTCGGCGCGACGCTTGGCGTCTTCTTCCGCCTTCTTGCGATCCTCGACCTCGCGTACGCGGGCGTCGCTCAGCGCCTGGGCGCGTTTCTGCCGTTCCTCTTCAGTCAGCGTCTTAAGCACAACGCCCTTGCCGCCGCGCTTCGGCTTGGCCTCAGCCGCCGTGGACTTGGCCTTGGGGGCCGCCGCCGGCTTTTTGACCTCGACCGCGGGGCTGGCACGGGCCGCGTCGGCGCGCTTGACCTCCGGTGTGGATTCCCGGGACGGAGCTTCTTTTGGCGTAATGATGCGCTTGCGCTTTTTCTCGACCACGACCGACTTGCTGCGGCTGTGGGACAAGCTCTGGCGCACCGTGCTGGAGCCCGCGGAGCCTTTGAGGCTGATCTGTTTACGACCCGATGACGTCAATTTGCTCTCGTCCGTTCTTCAATCGAAACTGGGTCCGGGGCGCTTTTCCCGGACTGGATAGCTGTTGTCTCGCCCGACTGCGGCCAACAGGGCTGCGGTCAAAGCGTCCCTCAGGCGTCGATCGGAGGGCGCGACCCGGTGACGGTTGGTTGCGCAGCGGGGTTCTTTCAAGCCTGCAAAAACAGGCTGTTGCCACGGCCGCAAAGTGCCGCTCAGCAGCACGCCGTGACAGGTCCATTCGTCCCGTGAAAACAGAGCCCGCCGTACAGAACGAAACCAAAGCTCCGAGCTGACCCTCGCGCGCCACCCCACGTCGACAACCCAACCCCCGCCAGAAGGCAAATAAACCACATGGCACGGGAAGGAGACGCGACCAGACCCGGAATAGAGATAAGCCACCCCGCGACGACTACCAAAGCCGATATGGCCCCGAGCCCTCGGTCTGCCAAGAGCATGTGACATGCTTTGGCATCACGGGCGAGGCCGATGCGACCCTGGTCCCCGGGGGCAGGCGGCTGAAATCTCATCTGCCGGGACGTGTGGTGGAGACCGTCCTGACCCATTTCTTACCCTGATCCGACAGACAAAGCCAGTGAGTCCGGTCCGTTATTCGACCGAAATACCGCACAAAGCTGAGCCTTGATCCTCCAAATGGTGGAAAATCCGCCTCCAAGTGAGGGTCATGCCCCGGCAGATCATGCACCACGAGGGGTTTGGGTTCCGTGTCTGGCGGGCGGAGCGAGACCGGGGGGCATCGCATCCTCCCAGGGCCAGGGATCGCGGAAGCCGGCAAGACGGGCCATGTCCACGGCGAGGACCGGCCAGGAACGGCCGGGCGCCAGACCCGCATGAACGACGGTCGGAACACCGAGCGCATCGCTCAGCTCCTCGGCCGAAGCCAGGGCACAAAGCACCGTGCCAGGCGCGGCCTTGGCGGCAAGACCCACCATCTTGCGGCGGCCGTCGGCGGCCGCGTCCCGCGCCTCGATCAAGGCACAAAGGGCACCCTTGCGAATGTTCTGGGATACCGCTTCAAAGCCGGTGACCAAGGCACCGACACGGCGCGCCAAGCCAAGACCATCCAGGAGACGACGCAGCAGGAGTGTTTCGACCAGATTGTCGAGATTCTCCGGAATGCGCACATCGCGCTTGAACGCGCGGGAGAAAGCCCGGCGTTTGACGGCGAGGGCGAGATGGGCGCGGTCCGCCCGGACCCAGCCGCCGCGGCCCGGAAGCTTGGCCGCAAGATCCGGCACCAGGCTGCCTTCCGGGTCGACGACAAAGCGGATCAGCGCGGCGTCATCGAGCGTGTCGCCCGAGGCAACGCAACGACGCATCCGCGTGCCCCGGATTCCCGGCCCCCCGTCAAGGGCCTGGGCGGGATCGCCGATCCCCTCACTGTCCGTCGCGCTCAGATCCCGTCTCCTCACGCTCGGCGGACCGCTCGCCCGGGCCGGAACCGAAAACCTGGGCCGCCAGTTCCATGCCCTCCGCCGCGGGCGCCGTCGTCGGCTCTTCGGTTTCCACTTCCGGCGCTTCCGCGGCCGCAAGCTCTTCCTCGGTCACCCATCCGGCGGCAAGCCGGGCCCGCAGAATGACCGCCTCGGCTTCTTCCGATGAGATGTTGAAGTCCTCCAGATAGCCTTCCATGCGCTTCTTCTCGCCATTGCGCATTTCAACCCATCCGGTGAGATCGTCATTGGCGCAGCTCGCCAGGTCCTCGACATTCTTCACGTCGTTTTCGCCGAGCGCGACGATCATGGGCAATGTCAGTCCCTCGATCTCCAGAATATCGTCGGACATGCCCAGTTCGGCCCGGCGCTTGTGAAGTTCCGCATCCCGCGCTTCCAGATATTCCCGGGCGCGGCTCTGGAGTTCATTGGCGGTTTCCTCATCGAAACCCTCAATGTCGGACAGTTCTTCCGTTTCGACATAGGCCACTTCGTCGATCGTGGAGAAACCCTCCGACGCCAGGAGTTGGGCGACCATTTCATCGACATCGAGAATGGTCATGAAGTTTTCCGTCCGCTGGCGGAATTCTTCCTGGCGGCGGTCGCTTTCTTCCTGCTCGGTCATGATGTCGATGTCCCAGCCCGTGAGCTGGGAGGCGAGGCGCACATTCTGACCCCGACGGCCGATGGCAAGCGACAGCTGATCATCGGGAACGACGACCTCGATGCGTTCCGCGTCCTCGTCCAGAACCACCTTCACCACTTCCGCCGGCGCGAGGCCATTGACGATGAAGGTGGCCGCATCCGGAGACCACTGAATGATGTCGATCTTTTCACCCTGCAGCTCATTGACGACGGCCTGGACCCGGCTGCCGCGCATGCCGACACAGGCGCCCACGGGATCGATCGAGCTTTCATTGGACATGACCGCGATCTTGGCCCGGCTTCCCGGATCCCGCGCCACGGATTTGACCTCGATGATGCCGTCATAGATTTCGGGCACTTCCTGCGCAAACAGCTTGGCCATGAATTGGGGATGGGAGCGGGAGAGGAAAATCTGCGGGCCCCGTTGTTCCCGGCGTACGTCATAGACATAGGCGCGGATGCGGTCGCCATTGCGAAAGCTTTCCCGGGGCAGGAGTTCGTCCCGGCGCACGATGGCCTCGGCGCGCCCCAGATCCACGATGACATTGCCGTATTCCACGCGCTTGACGGCGCCATGGACGATCTCGCCGACCCGATCCTTATATTCCTCATACTGACGCTCCCGCTCGGCGTCACGGACCTTCTGGACGATGACCTGTTTGGCAGTCTGGGCGGCGATGCGGCCGAAATCGACCGGGGGCAGGGTTTCGGCGATGAAATCGCCGACCTCGGCCGCCGGGTTGCGGACCTTCGCATCGGTGAGCGCGATCTGAGTGGCGTCGCTTTCCACATCCTCAACGACTTCAAGCAGGCGATGAAGCTTGATGTCGCCGGTCTTGGGATCGATTTCCGCGCGGATTTCGTTTTCCGCCCCATAGCGGGAGCGGGCGGCCTTCTGGATCGCTTCTTCCATGGCGCCGATGACCACGGCTTTGTCGATGGTTTTTTCCCGCGCGACCGCATCGGCGATCTGCAGCAGCTCCAAGCGATTGGCGCTAACGGCCATGTTTCTTCTCCATCCTTATCGTTCTTGAGGGCGCGCGAGAAGCAGACCTCAGGGTCTTGGTTCTCGGTGGCCCAACGTCATCAAAACTCGATTTCAGTTACCGGACATCCTCGTCACCTTCCGGCGCATCCTCCAGATTCCAATCCGCCCCCGGTTCGATCAGGGCCCCTTGGGCGACCTGACCGTCGGTCATTTCTCCGTGGTCCGATTGACGCGCCTGGGTCGCGGCCAGAAGATCATCCGTAATCACCAGTCTCGCATCACTCAAGGCCTCAAATGGCAAGCGGGCCGGGGCCTCCGCGTCGACCGTATCGGCGAGCACCATCAGAATGTCTCCATCCTCCACCCCCTTGAGGCGGCCCTTGAACCGCCGCCGGCCGTCAATCGCATGATGCAGCTCAAGCCGCGCCTCGAATCCGGCCCAGGTGGCAAAATCCTTCAACCGGGTCAGCGGACGATCAATGCCTGGTGAGGACACTTCCAGATCGAACTCCCCGGAGATCGGGTCCTCCACATCCAGAATGGCGGAGACGGCCCGGCTCAATTGAGCGCAGTCATCGACGGTCATGGTGCCGTCGCTGCGCTCCGCCATGATCTGGAGCGTGCGGCGTTTCTGACCGAAAAGACGGACACGCACCATCTCAAAGCCCAAGGCGCTCACCGTGGGCTCCAGTAGCGCCTCCAGGCGCTGATCAAAGGGCGTTGCCTGTCCCATCCGTCCGATCCCAAAAAGAAGCGATCCCAATCCCCGAAGCCGGACCGCCCGTGCCCACCCATTGGAGCCCTTTCAGGCCCCGCCCGGCGTGATGTGGAGCACAAAAAAAAGCAGGCCTCGCGGCCCACTTTCCGGGAAGTCCGGCCACCGGGACCGGCCCAGTGGACATGACCAACTCGATCATGATGGCGCCAATATAGGGACGATGGAGGCACAAGCAACCCTTTTGTGCAGCGGTCCCGCCCGATATGGCTCTTCGCGCCTTCCGGGCACCATCACCCTCAAGTCCCTGAGGATATCCTCTGCAGCCTGACAATAGCCTCAGGCAGCAAAAGGCCCCCCGGTGCGATCGAAACAGAAATTGAGGGGCATGAGCGCCTTGCCCCGTTCCAGGGGCGGCACGAACTCGCAAGCAACAAAATCGATCATCCACCGGTCTTCCCAGAAACCATCCGAAACCTGCGGGTTGAGAACACTCGGGTCGACATGCTCCGCGACATAGATGATGAGGATCGTATCGATCTTGAAGGTGTCGAACTCGTGGGAGGCTGTACCGAACGTGATTTGGGGATTGGCGTTCTGGATGAAGAACTGATGGAGCGAGCGATGGGCCAGACTGCCGAAAGGGTTGATGCCTTGTTGGGCGAACAGGAAACCCGGCGTCACATCCTCGGGTCCGGTGAAGAGTTCGTCATTGTTCACGAACGCGCGGACCGTGGCCCAATCCCGTTTGCGAATGGCGCCAGCGAAGTCCTGGGCGAAGGTAAGATTCGCGTGCTGAACATCGTGATAGGAATCGCGACTGCGCAGTTTTTCCAGGACCATGCAGGCGGAAAGCAGAGTCAGGACCATGGCCAGGCCCATCAGACCCATCGCTTTGCGAAACTTTGCATGGCAAGTGAATGACGCGTTCATCGGGAAACCTTTCGTTCGCCGAAACCGCGGAAAACAGAATGGACGCATCTTCGAGACGCTCAAGCCTCAGAGACGTTCAAAACTCAGATAGGTCGGAACCCGCCCTTCACGCAGGGCTTTTTGTTCATAACGGGTCGGCGGCCAATCGGGCTTGCGGTGCCGCCAATCGGCGGGCGTCTCGTCGCACCATCTGAAGTGCGGATGGTCCGTGAGGTGAATGAGCGTCCAGCGCACGTAGTCCGGGATATCGGTCGCCACGCGAAACAGACCCCCACTTTTCATGACACGGGCCAGGTCGTCCAGCATCGCGGTCTGTACGAAACGGCGTTTGTGGTGGCGGGTCTTGGGCCAGGGATCGGGAAACAACAGGAACGCCCGGTCGATCGCGGCGGGCGCGAGGGCTTTCAACACCGCGTGGGCATCCCCGTCATAAAGGCGAACATTGTCGAGCTCCCGCTCCTCGATGCGGGACAGCAGCTTGGCGATGCCATTGGTGAAGAACTCGCAGCCGATGAAACCGACCGATCGATGCGCTTCGGCCTGGGCGGCGAGGTGTTCGCCCCCGCCATAGCCGATTTCGAGCCAGACCGCCTCAACGGCGCCTGGAAACAGGGCCTGAGGATCGAGAGGTCCGTCCGGATCGAGCGTGATGCGTAGCCGGGGCAGCAGCGTCTCCATTCGACGCTGCTGACCTTCCCGCAATCGCTTGCCTTTATGGCGGCCGAAAAGCCGCGCGCCGGACAGTGTTTCCGGCGAGGAACCCGAGCCTTCGTCAGGCGCCAAGAGCCGATTTCAGCGCGTCGACGAGATCACGCCGCTCCCACGAAAAGCCGCCGTCTTCTTCGGGCGCCCGGCCGAAATGGCCATAGGCCGCCGTGCGCGCGTAGATCGGGCGATTGAGCCTCAAATGCTCCCGAATGCCCCGGGGCGACAGATTCATCAGCTCGGGAAGCACTTTCTCGAGCTTTTCCTCCGCAACCTGACCGGTGCCGTGGAGATCCACATAGACGGCGAGCGGTTTCGACACGCCGATGGCATAAGCGAGCTGGATCGTGCACCGCTTGGACAGACCGGCCGCGACCACGTTCTTGGCCAGATAGCGCGCGGCATAGGCGGCGGAACGGTCGACCTTGGTCGGATCCTTGCCGGAGAACGCGCCGCCGCCATGGGGCGCGGCGCCGCCATAGGTGTCGACGATGATCTTGCGGCCCGT
>CAZFWG010000104.1:0-14021 GCA_964522525.1 uncultured Alphaproteobacteria bacterium
CACGCGCTTGCCCTCCGCGGCGAGCGCGTCCACCTGGGCCAACCATTTGTCCTTGTCGAGATAGTGGGGGTCCATCTCGCCGGCCTCGAAGGTACAGATCTCGAACAGCTTGTCGGGGGCGCCTTTGAGGTGAAGAATGTGTTCACCCATATCGTCGGTCGGTGTCAGGATTGCATTGTAACGATTGGCCGAGTCGAAAGGGATATCGTCGAGGATCGGCTGGCGCGCTTTGATGCCTTCCACGTCCAGGCCGGCCTTGTGACCGAGTGCGACCAGGGCCGCATCCATCGGGTCGCCGATGGGGATCCACCGGTCGTTTTCCTCGCCGCGGCGTATCGAGGCCCTGCTGGCCAGCATGGCGGTTTCGACAAGGGTCCTTGTCGTGACATCAAGTGGGTGACCCGGTGATCCGATCTGACCCTGCGGGGCATAGCCGTCCCCCGAAACGTCAAGCGCTTCCCCGTCCACAGGAACGATTGTCCGTACACACATCTCGTTGAGGGTCAAGGTCCCGGTCTTGTCGGTGCAGATCACGGATACGCCGCCCAGGGTTTCGACGGCCGGCAGCCTCCGGATGATTGCCCTGCGCAAGGCCATGCGCTGAACGCCGAGGGCCAGGGTGATCGTGATGACGGCCGGCAGTCCCTCGGGGATAGCGGCGACGGCCATGCCAACCATCGCCAGGAAAGCATCATCGACAGTGTAGTCGCGTATCGTGGTCGCAAAAGCGAAACCGGCAATGCAGAAGAGCAGGATCACGCGGGTCAGCAGGTGTCCGAATTGGTCGATCTGACGGATCAGGGGCGTGGTGAGCGTCTCGATTTCACCGAGCATGACCCCGATCTTGCCGATCTCCGCCCGGTCACCGGTGGCGGTGACGACGCCGGTTGCCTGACCGGACGTGACAAGGGTGCCCGAGAACGCCATGCCGGTCTGCTCAGCAAGCGGGGTGTGCGGTTCGCTGGGGTCCGTCGACTTTGATACCGGTACGGACTCGCCGGTCAGAGCCGCCTCATCGATCCTGAGCCCACGCGTTCTGATCAAGCGCAAATCAGCCGGAACCCGGTCGCCCGCGTCGAGCAGAACGATATCTCCCGGCACCAGGTCGATCGTCGGTATGGAAACGAGCTGACCATCACGTGACACCATCGCTTCCGGGGCCAACATGTCGCGAACGGCCGCCAACGCGCTTTCCGCCTTTCCTTCCTGCCAGAATCCGACAGCCGCGTTTACAAGCACAACGGCCAGGATGACGGCGGTGTCGACCCAATGTCCGAGAACGGCCGTTACCGCGGAAGCGGCAATGAGCGTCAGGATAAGCACATTGTTGAACTGTGCCGCCATGCGCTCGATGAAGCCTCTCCTTTCCGGGGTGGGAAGAGCGTTGGGTCCGTGGGCCTTGAGGCGTTCTTCCGCCTCCAGGGTGCTTAGACCTGTTTCATTCGTCTGCATGGCATCCAGCACGGCACCCGACGACATCGCGGACCATGCGGTACTGAACCGCGGATCTGAGCCCGATGGGGCTGTCGCCGGGCCGGCGTTTTGAGAAGGAGACGACATCGTGAAACCTCAGTGTCTCGTGTTTATACCGAACCGTTCAGTTCGATTACCCCAAGTGGCTCGGCGTTTCAAGTGATTTTGTGGGCCGCACTCCCGATGCGGATTAATCGGAGGTACAACCCACGGAAACGCAGTGAAATCGTTGACTCCATGCATCGCGATCCGCCGCTTGCATGGTTGTCTGCAATGACCCTAATCGTGCTATGGTCTCGGCTTGAACTCTGGCTCGTTCGCGGCTCGGCGCCGCGCAAAAAGCGAATCGTGCCAGCTATGTTTCACGCAATATTACAGAAACCAGAGGCATGACGCGTTTGGCATCAACGGCCCCATATCCTGATTTAGCAAGTCCAAAGGCCCGCCAGATTTTGGACGGTGCCATGGAGGCGTTTCTCGAATTCGGTTTCGAGGGCGCGAGCATGGATGAGATCGTGCGTCGCGCCGGCGTGTCGAAAGGGACCGTCTACAATTATTTTTCCGACAAGGAGGCCCTGTTTTGCGCCGTGATGCTGCGCGAGTTTGAAAATCGTGCCGGGGAAATGCTCGAGGACGCCGAACAGGCGAACGGTATCGAGCCCATTCTGACTGCGATCGCCCGTCGTTACCTCACCATGATTCTCTCTCCTGAAACCCAGGCCATCTTCCGCGTCATGGTTGCCGAGGCCCCCCGGTTTCCGGAGATTGGCCGGGAATTTTATGCCAGCGGGCCGAACAGGGTTATTAAAAGGCTGAAGACTGCGCTTGATCAGGCTTGCAAAGCCGGAGAGTTGACAATCGCCGACACGGAGACGGCGGCCCATCAGTTTGTGGAACTCTGTCGCGCCGACCTGTTCTACAAGATTATCCTCTGCGTGGAGACAAAACCGACCAAGCGCCGAATCGACAAAATCGTAAATTCGGCCGTCGGTACGTTCATGGCGGCTTTCTCAAATCGATAGGTGTTTATTCCTCAACTGTGGTGATGTCTGTCGATCCCGCTTGTGCTTTTTTTGGGGGTTTCCGCGCCAAACGTCTTATCTTCTGACCCATGCGCACCTATCAGGACATCTACCCTTCGGAACCCCTGTTGCGATCCGGCGATGTGGTCCGCGCCCGGGCTGCGGGGCTGCTCAGCCTCGAATTCTTTGAAGCCGAACCGGCCTCCATGCCTCCTGAGATCTTCGATCAGCACCATGTTCTGATCAATCTCA
Organism: uncultured Alphaproteobacteria bacterium; assembly: GCA_964522525.1. Lineage (GTDB taxonomy): Bacteria > Pseudomonadota > Alphaproteobacteria > JAJFIK01 > JAJFIK01 > CAYUYV01. Next base: position 2,748 of record CAZFWG010000104.1, read on the forward strand.
AGGATGCGCCCCAACGGGTGGAGAACTGGCGGGACGGCGTCCACCGCGACTTCACCTTTCACAAGAACGAAATCGTCGTGACGCCGGCGGGTATCAGAAGCGGCTGGCGGTGGCATGAGCGCTCGAAGGTCATCGTGATCACGTTGGACCCGGAACGTTTGCAGGTCTTCGCCCAAAGCGAGGTGGGCGTGTTGCTCACGGAGCGTCAGCTGCGTGACTTGCCGCAATTTGAGGATGTCGAGATCACTGCCGCCGCCACCATGTTGAAGGATGCCCTCGATCCCGGCGCAGTGGGCTCGGACGTCATGTTCGAAAGTCTGGCCCGGGTCTTTCTGGTCAAGCTGATCCAAAAATATGGCGAGGAACGTGCAAGGGATGCCGTGTTCTCCAAGTCCTATACGGCGGCCCATCACCGCCGTGTCCTGGACGTGCTCGAGACCCGGTTCGGCGAGGCGATCGGTGTGGAGGAGATGGCAGGAGAGGCGGGCCTGTCTCCCTCCCACTTCTCCCGCGTTTTCAGGTCGGTCATCGGTGAAACGCCTTATCAGTTCCTGATGCGCTACCGGATCGAGCGGGCCGCCGAAATGCTTGCTGACCCGGCCCGTCCCATGATCGATATTGCCTTGGCCTGCGGCTTTTCCGACCAGCCCCATCTGACACGGGTTTTCAAACAGCTCCGTGGTCAAACACCAAAGCAATGGCGGGCAGGCCTAGTGAAATAGGCATGGCCGTGATGGGCTCTTTTTTTGTTCTTTATACGACACCACTGGCAGGCTGACGGTTGGATATGGTCGAGGAGTTGAGCGTCTCCGAATGCGAGACGGCCGAGGAAGATCGGGAGACCTTCGCGGTCATGGGGCAGTTGCGAGAGCACCTGACGGCCGATGCCTATCCGGCACTACTCAGGCGGCTGCGGGCCGAGGGCGTGAGGCTGGTCGCGGCTCGCAAAGGGGGACGGGTCGTCGGCTGCGCTTCATTCCGGCACCAGCACCGCCTGGCACTTTGCGATATCGTTTATGTGGACGATCTGGTGACCGATGCGGGTGAGCGATCGGGCGCGGTGGGTCAGGCCCTCCTCACCTGGATCGAGGCCGAGGCCCTCAAGGCGGGGGCCGCGTGGTGCGTTCTGGATTCCGGCGTCCAACGTGCCGCGGCCCACCGTTTCTACTTCAGGCAGGGTTACGCCATCACAAGCTTCAATTTCAAGAAGCGGCTCCCGCAAACATGAGAGGGGCATCCGTCCACGGTGAATATGGAAAAGACACTTGTGACAAAAACCGGCTCGGTGTTTTTCCTGTGCTCTTGTCTACCACTCGATCAAACGCCGGTCCCGCCAGAACCCGCCCGTTGGTCCGTCGTTGGGCAAGGTGGCGAGCCAAACGGCCGTGTCCGCGCCCTGTTCCGGGGATCGGCTTGCCGCCTGACCGCCCATACGGGTGCGCACCCAGCCGGGGCACAGGGCATTCACCTTGACCTGCCGGCCGAGGGCCTGGGCGGATGACAGGGTGACGGCGTTGAGCGTTGCCTTCGAAATGGCATAGGCCGCGGGTCCCGAAAGCCCCTCACCAAAGCTGCCCCAGCCCGAGGAGACATTCACGATGCGGCCCCACCCGCGTTTCTTCATGCCCACCCCCAGAACCTGGATCAGGGCGAGGGGCGAGAGCGCGTTGACGGTGATGGACTGTCCGACATCGGCAAGATCCACCTCCACGGCATCGCCATTGATCAAAATACCCGCATTGTTGACGAGGATGTCCACGGGGCCGTGTTCCGTTTCGATTCCGCGCGCCCGGGCTGCGACGGCGTGGGGATCCGACAGATCGAGCGCCACGCCCGCCGCGCCGTGGCCGATCTCCTTGGCGGCCTGGGCGGCGTCCTCCCCGCGGCGTGCCGCCGCGAGGAGTCTGATGTCATCCTGTTCAGCGAGGGCGCCGGCAATGGCCTTGCCGATGCCTCGGTTCGCGCCGGTGACGAGGGCAGTACGGATCATCACGCCATTTCCTCCATGGTTTCCCCAACGCCCGCTCCCGCGCCGGCGACGGTGCGCTCCGGAAGGTAACCCGCCGGTTTGTCGCCCACCGTCGCCCCGCCGGTCAGCATGCCTTGAAGCGCCGGTTCGAAAAAACTGTAGGGGAAGCGTTTCGGCTCGGCGCTCACCGTGTCCAGGCGCGTGCGCAGTTCTGCGGGCAGTTCGAAATCGAGGGCGCCCAGATTGTCCTGGAGCTGGCGCAGCTTGGTCGCGCCGATCAGGACGGACGCCACGCCCGGCCGGTGTGCCACCCAATTGATCGCGACCTGCGCCATGCTGCGACCGATCTTCTTCGAGACCCCTTCGAGCTCGGACACGATGCGGAAATTCCGCTCGGTGAACTTCTCGAAGGCGGGGTTGCCCGTGCCCGCCGTCGTGATGAGGCGGCCTTCCCCCTCCGGCAGCTTACCCTCGCTCGGACGATATTTCCCGGACAGCAGGCCCGAGGCAAGGGGGCTCCAGACCATGATGCCGGCACCCTGGCGCGTGGCAAGATCCGTGAACTCATTCTCGATGTTCCGTTCCGTGAGGTTGTATTCGAGCTGAAGAGCGCTGACAGGCTCGTAGCCGCGCAACCGCGCGATCGTATTGGCCTCCGACGCATACCACGCCGGAACATCCGACAGACCCACATGGCGGACTTTTCCTGAGCGCACCAGATCATCCATGGTCCGCATCACTTCCTCGGCCGGTGTCAACCGGTCCCAGGTATGCAGGATGTAGAGGTCGATATAATCCGTGCCGAGTCGTTTCAAGCTGCCTTCCACGGCACGCAGGCTGTTCTTGCGGCCATTGCCGCCCGCATTGGGGTTGCCGGGTTGGGCGTTGTAGCTGAACTTCGTGGCGATGACCGCCTGATCGCGCAGGCCACGCTCGCCGATGAACCGGCCCAGCATCTCCTCGGACCGGCCGTTGGTGTAAAGATCTGCCGTGTCGAAGAAATTACCGCCCGCCTCCACATAGGCATCGAAGATCTGGCGCGCGGCATTATCGTCCGCACCCCAACCCCAGTCGTCGCCGAAGGTCATCGTGCCCAGCGCCAGGCGGGAGACCCGCAGACCGGTGTTTCCGAGTGTGTAATAGTTCATGGCTTCGCTCCATCCGCTGTTGTTCGATGGCACCAGGATGGCGGTACCGGCCGCCGTATGCTTGATCCTCCCTGCCTGATTTTTGAAGATTCCTGCTTCCGCCGCGGCAAGCCCGCGTCAGTCGTTGGGGCAGGCGGTCATTTTGACGAGGCCGTCACCGATGGACGCGGAGAAATCCATTTCGATTTCATCCGTGAACACTGACCTGTGCAGATCCCAGTCCTGCATATCGAAGGCAAGGCCGTAGTTGACGATGACCTGTCCGATTGCGTCACGGTCGAGAAGGCGTTGAAGCTTGGCCTGCGTTGGTGCCGCGGGTCCGGCAAGCGGTGTTTTTTGGGCGGACGCGGGGACTTGAAGAAACGCCGCGGCGACAAGCGCCGCGGCCGTGAGTTTGGTCAGTGTCATGTTTTTTCTCCCTGAGCTTTTCCGATTATCGGGCAAGGAACCCACCATTGACGAAGAGAGTCTGGGCCGTAACCCAACGGCTTTCTTCGGACACGAGAAAGTCGATCAGCGGCGCGATGTCGTCAACGCGCCCGAGCCGGCTTAGGGGAGACATGTTGGCGAGATAGGCAACGGATTGCTCATTCTCCTGACCATGGAAAAAGGGCGTATCGATGGGGCCCGGCGCGACCGTATTCACCGTGACGCCCCGGCTGCCTATTTCTTTGGCAAGGGCGCGGGTGAAGTCTTCAAGGGGCGCTTTTGATCCAGCGTAGACGGAATACATACCCGTGGTCGCACCCAGGAGGGTCGTTCCCATATTGATGATCCGGCCATTGTCCTCGATCGTTTTCGCCGCTTCCTGCATCGTGAAGAAGGCTGCCTTGGCATTGATGCCGAAAGCGCGGTCGAAGTCTTCCTCCGTGACGTCCGCAAAAGGCTTCTTGATGACGAGGCCGGCGTTGTTGATGACGATATCGATCCGACCGAAGGCGTCTTTCGCGGCCCGGAAGATGTCCCGCACCACACGGGGCTCGGCGAGGTCGCCGCTGACAACCAGAGCGCGGGCCCCGTTTTCCTGCACGATACGAGCGGTTTCCTCGGCGTCGGCCGCCGAACTTTCCGCGTGGTGGTGGACCACCACATCCGCGCCGCGCGCGGCAAGCGCCGCGGCGAAAGCGCGACCCATATTGCGCGCCGCGCCGGTGATAAGCGCGACCTTGCCGCGGAGATCCTGTCGATACGTCGTTCCGATGGCATCCGAAGATCGTGCCGTTCCGTTTGATCCAACCATGGTCGAGGTCTCCCATTGCTTTGGCCGGGACCATTCCCGACGACACGGAGAACCTAGTATCTGGCCGAAAAATCATGTAGGTGGAAAAAAATCAAAGCATAAATGATAAAAGCGCAATAAATGATGGAAACCAAGGAACAGCTTTTCCTCCGCGTCGTGGAGGCGGGAAGTCTCAAAGCGGCCGCCGCGCAGATCGGCGCGGATCCGTCCGCCGTGAGCCGAAAGATCGCCGCGCTTGAGCGGCGCCTGGGCGTGAAGCTCTTAGAGCGCTCAACGAAACGGTCGGTACCGACCGAAGCGGGGGCGCGGTACTATGAAGGCATGCGCCGGTTGATCGACGCGCAATCTGCGCTCGAGGCGGATGTCGCGGGCTTGGTCGATACGCCGACCGGGCGATTGCGGGTTGCGGCACCGGTGGATTTCGGGGCGCGGTTCGTCGCGCCGGTGCTGGCGGCGCTCCAGGATAGCCATCCGGAGTTATCCGTGGAGCTCCTTTTGGGCAGCGCCTTTGCCGATCTCGTCGAGCAAGGCATAGATGTGGCGGTGCGGATCGGTCGTCTGCCGGATTCCAGCCTTGTCGCCAAACGCCTCGGTGCCGTGCCCCGTGTGGTCGTCGGCTCCCGCGATTATTTCCAGCACAACGCCCTGCCGCAGGATCCGAGCGCCCTGGCCGATCACCCTTTTATTTTCTACGGGCCCGGCCAGCGCGAGTTGACCATCACCCTCGGGGCGGGGAATTCGGGGGAGACCGTGACCGTGAAGGGCGGGTTCACGGCCAATTCTGTTACGGCGATCCGCGCGCTCGTCGCCTCGGGCCGTGGGTTGCATTTAGGTCCGCTCTGGGCCTTCGAGGACGGTATATCGGACGGATCCCTCATCCGGGTGCTGCCCGACCATCCGCTGGAGAGTTTCCCCTTGCACGCCCTTTATGCGCCTGGCGCTTTCATCCCGGCAAAAGTGCGTCACTTCATTGATCGGATGAGCAGGGTGCCCGGGTCCGAGCCGTCCCTGGAATGACGGACCTTGCCGCCATGCGCGCGAAGAAGGATCTTAGACTTTCCAACATGACGTGCCCTCTAGCCCACGCGCTCCTTTTACGCGTTTTTGCATCCGCTGTGAACCAAGACGGATTTGACTTCAACCCATGGTATCATCCCATACTTGTGGCAATGATCTCGTTGGCATCGGCGCGATAGAGGATGGAGTCATGGGTGTGTTGGTAGATGACGTGGTTGATCGCGGCTTGGAGGTCGATAAGGGATTAAAGACACCGCGTTTGAGCCTTCCGCGAAAGGCTGCCGTTAGGTACAATCCAGAAGGTGAGATTACTCTTTCTGGCTTAGATTAATATTCAGTATAAAAATCACTATATCTCTGTACTGATATTCCCTACGGCTTGACCTCCCACCAGTCGGGCCATCGGACCTTGCGCGGTGTGCGTGTCGCCTTGACGACGACTTCCTGTTCCTCAATTGTCAGGCGTCGATCACCGAGGCGGGCGAGGGCCATTTCGACGATCCAGGGCTCAAGCGCCATCCGACACTTGGCTTCATCGGTGCGATAGAGCTTGCGGGCCATGCGGAGGGGCTCCAGGGCGCCATTGACACGACCAGGGCGTGTAAAGACGATTCGGATACTGGTCAGGTCATCGGCCGTGAGTTCGGTTCGACTGGCGCGGGCCTCTTCAATGGCGTGCATGGCGGCTCGGCCGGCGGGTCCATCGCCCTCGAGCCCCTGTTTGGTGAGATACAGGAGGAAGGCTTCGGCGGCGGTGACCTGACGTTCAACACCGTCTTCCCGGATCGTCACGGTCTGTCCAAGCACGGCCTCATAAGGGGGCTGCTTGTAGCGTCCCTTTGGACGTCCACGTGGATTGCCACTTCGTCCTTTGGGGAAACGGCCGGCCCGGGGCGGTTTCTTGTATCCAATATCATCGGTAGGGGAACGACCTGTCACTCTTCCAGGTCCCTCGGCCAGCGCAGCTTGTCCGCATCGCGGGTACAGTAGGTGATTTCCTCAATGTTCTGCTTCGTCAGTCGGCTGCCGCCGTGACGGCGGCTCAAAGCCGCCTGCACGGCCCAAGGCTCAAGAACCAGTCGTTTCTGAGCCCTGATGCCTTCATCCTCCGCAAATCTTGGATCGGGACTGACAATGCCCAGAAGCGCTAACGCTTCCTCTGCATTTTCCGGATCTGACTCGAATTGAAGGCCGACGCTGGGGACGGTCCGCCCCTTCTGGGCGGCCAAGTATTTCTCCCGTTTTGCAATCATTTTCAGGACCTGCCGTTGGGCGGTTCGGCTGCCGGCGATGGCCTGTTGGTAGATCTTGTGCTGGAGGGCTTCCTCCACGCTGACCTCCCGGGGGATTCCCTCACGCATGATCGTCAGTGTCTTGTCCATGACGATATCAAAGGCGGATCCGGAGGGTTCCTGTTGGGGCGGTTTCTTCCTGGGACGGCCTTTCGGGTTGCCGCTTTGTCCCTTTTGGAACTGCGTACCCTTCGGCGGAGCCTTATCTCCAGTGTTCCGCGGCATCACACTGCTCCCTCAACGCGTTTGGGTTCGTTGCCCGTCATGGCCGCCCAGCGGTCCAGGGCCACATCCACATAGGCCGGATCGATATCGATGCCCCGGAAACGGCGGCCGGTGCGTTCGGCCGCAATGAGGGTGGTGCCAGAGCCAAGAAAGATGTCAAGCACGAGGTCGCCCCGCTTGGTCACGTCCTGTATGGCGTCGGCAACCATGGCCGTAGGTTTGACCGTGGGGTGAAGATCCAGATCCTCGCGCCGGCTGCCGGCCATGGAATTGACGGACGCATAATCCCAGACATTGGTCCGGTTCCGTCCGTACTTGCCAAGTTCGACCGCATTGAAGTGGGGTGCGGCTCCCACCCTGTAGACGAAGACAAGCTCATGCTTGGAGCGATAGAGCGATCCCATGCCGGCGTTTGATTTATTCCAGACGCACATGTTCAGAAGGTCACCATAAACCACTCCGCTCACGGTGGATATATCATCCATGTGCCGCCAATCCATACAGATGAAGTGAACGGCGCCATCGCGGGAAACAGCCGCGCAGGCCCCCAGTGTTTCCGCCAAGAAGCTGCGGAACTGGGTGGTGCTCATCTCGCCCGAGGCCATGGCGAATTCCCTGTGGCGGCCTCGTGTATTGGCATGGCCATTGATGGCGACGTTATAGGGCGGGTCCAGAAAGGCTGCATCCACCTCGACGTCGCTGCCGAGAACCGCGCGCAGAAAGTCCGGATCTCGCCCATCGCCACAGCCGATGCGATGGTCGCCCAGGATCCAGACATCGCCCGGCTTGGTGCGCGGCGTCGGCGGAACGGCTGGGATCACCTCATCCTCGGGATCGTCCGACCCTTTGAGGATGAAGTCGATCTCACCGGCGGCAAAGCCGGTGAGGTCCAGATTGACATCCAGCGTGGAGATCTCCGCGAGCTCCAGCTTCAGGAGGTCGAGATCCCAGCCGGCATTGAGCGCGATCTTGTTGTCGGCGAGGCGCAAAGCCCGCTTCTGCGCATCCGACAAGCCGCGAAGCTTGATGGTCGGCACCTCGGAGAGCCCCATCGCCTTGGCCGCCAACAACCGACCGTGACCGGCGATGATCGCGCCGTTCTCATCCACAAGGATCGGATTGGTAAAACCGAACTCTCGGATCGAGGCGACGATCTGCTCGATCTGGCGCTTGGGATGCGTGCGCGCATTGTGAGCATAGGGCTGAAGGCTCGCCGTCGGCTGGTAGGTGATCGAGAGCAATTGACCGTGGGGGGCCATGACCCCTTTCCCTCATCAAAGTTGAAAACGAAACGCGTCCATGAAGACCGATTCGTTGGGAGAAAGGTAATAAAAACACAAAGAAGAAGATCAAGAAGATTGTATCGTAGAGTGACCGACAGTCAGACTGTCAATCACGTTCAGTGCCTGACTGGTTATTGGTCCATCTGTTTGACTGTTTGACTGTCTGACAACTCACCTGTCCATTTGGTGATCGCCAAAAGACTGGACTCGGGCGCCAAACGGAGCGTGACTGTCATCCACGCCCGGCCTTGCGGGCTTTTCTCGGTACCGGCGGAGCGGTTCCGCCGCATGAACCGAGGAGAAAGACATGACGTCATGGCCCAAGAAACGGAACCCGAAACCGGCCCCCAAACGGTCGAAATCCCGCGTATCGAAAAAGCCGGCCGGCCCTCAAAAACCACCGGAAGCAACAGCGCAAAGCAGCGTGCCGTCCGAAGGCAGCAAATTGGAATTGCTGGTGTCCCTGTTGGGGCGAGCGGAGGGGGCCACGGTGATCGATATGAGCGAGGCCACGGGTTGGCAGCATCACTCCGTGCGCGGCGCTCTTGCGGGCGCGCTCAAGAAAAAAGGCCATGTGATCCGATCCGAGAAAGTTGACGGTGTGCGCCGCTACCGGATCGAGGCCGCGCAGTGACAAGCGCGAATGACATCGCCAGCGAGGTCGAGGCGCTCGAGCACCTCGACCTAGACGGTCTTCGGGCGGTCTGGCGTGATCGGTATGGAACGCCGCCGTCGCTTCGCTCGGCCGGGCTCCTGCGCTTCATGCTCGCATGGCGGATGCAGGCGGAAGCCTTGGGTGGTCTCGATCGTGAAACCCGCCGTCGGCTCGACGGCAAGGGCAGGGTCGCGGCCGAGGGTCTGGAATTGGGTATCGGCGCGAAGCTGCACCGTGAATGGCAGGGGCGGACGGTTGAAGTCGTGGTCGAGGAAGACGGATTTCGGTGGGAGGACCGGATCTATCCCAGCCTCTCCGCAGCGGCGTCCGCCATCGCCGGCTCGCGGTGGAACGGACCGCGCTTCTTCGGTCTGAGGGCTTCCCCATGAAGAAGACCATCAAGCGCTGTGCGCTCTATACCCGTAAGAGTTCGGAAGAAGGGCTCGACCAGGACTTCAACAGTCTGGATGCCCAGCGCGAGGCATGTGCCGCCTATGTGAAGAGCCAAAAACATGAAGGCTGGCGGGCCATCGACACTCAATATAATGACGGCGGCTTTTCCGGCGGCACGATGGAGCGACCTGCTTTGCAGAAATTGCTGACCGACATCGCTGCGGGCAAGGTCGACGTTGTAGTCGTTTACAAGATCGACCGCCTGACCCGCGCGCTCACCGATTTTGCGCGGATGGTGGACATCTTCGATCGCCACGACGTCAGCTTCGTCAGTGTCACTCAGTCATTCAACACGACCAGCAGCATGGGCCGGTTGACGCTGAACGTGCTGCTGTCCTTTGCCCAGTTCGAGCGTGAGGTCACAGGCGAGCGCATCCGGGACAAGATCGCAGCGTCCAAGGCCAAGGGCATGTGGATGGGCGGCACGCCGCCCTTGGGCTATGACCTGCCCGATGCGGGCAGCCGAGCTTTGGTGGTCAATCCCAGTGAAGCCGAAACAGTGCGGTTGATCTTCCGCACCTATCTGGAGCTCGGCCCGGTTCATGAGCTGGAGCGCTGGTTGGCCGCGCGGGGCATCCGGTCCAAAAGCCGTATCAACAAAAGCGGAAAGATCCTTGGCGGGAAGCCCCTCGGGCGAGGTCCGTTGTATCACTTGCTTCGCAATCGAACCTATCGGGGCATGATCGTCCACAAGGAACAGGTCCATCCGGGCCAGCATCCCGCCATCGTGGACGCGGATTTATTCGATGCCGTTCAGGCCCGACTCGAAGACAACACCCGCCGCCGCGACGCCCGCCAGGATCCGATGGTACGGGCGCCGCTCACGGGTCGCATCTTCGATGCTGACGGTCAGCCGATGACCCCGACCCTTTCTTATGGCAAGGGCGGCAAGCCCTATCGCTACTACATTTCCACAAAACTTCAGCGGGGGCGCCGACGGCATGAAGATGACGACGCCATTCGCCGCGTCCCGGCGCTCGCCGTGGAATCCATGTTGGCCGAGGTTGTCGCCCGATTGGTGCCGCGTCAGTCGAGTGAACCGCTCGGTTTGCTGACCCGGGTCGAGATCCACGCCCGTTCCGTGGAAATCCTGATGCCGGTGACGCATCTCACCGCGGTACGCCGTCGCCTGAAAGAGGATGAGCACGCCGAAAAAGATCCGGCCGACCCGTCTCAACTACGCCTGACCCTGGCCGTCCGCATTGCACGACGCGGCGGACGCACGGCGGTCGTCACCTCGAAACCATCTGAAATTCGACCTGACCCCGCGCTCATCAATGCGCTGCGCGCGGCGCACGCAATGGTCGGCTGCGATGCTGCCGGGCTCCCAATTATCGAAAAGTCACCGGTCACTGCCTACCAACGGCGTCTCGTGCGGCTGGCCTTCCTGGCGCCCGATCTACAGCGGGCCATTCTCGAAGGTCGCCAGCCGCCGGACCTCACCGTCGGCCAATTGATGGACGGACCCGTGCCGCTGCTTTGGACCGAACAGGCCGTGGTTTTCAGTGTCGAGACGGACGTCTGACGTTCGCATCGACCTCCAACGCCGACGTCGGTTTCACCCTGTTCTGCACAAAGAGTTCCCTGTTCCGACGCATTCCGCTCCCTGTAAATGCAGAAAAACGCCCCTGTTCTGCGCATTAACAGGAAACTGAAATAACCCATTGAAACTACGCGATAAAATCGGCTGCTCGCCGGTAATCGGGCCGGATTCCACCCTGTTATCGGCCGAAAATTGAAAAAAATCCCTGTTCCTGACCACCGCCCAAACTGCCCCCCGCATCGGACGACCAGAGACCGCCCGCGCAAAGCGCGTCGAAACAGGCCCAATTGAGGGGCAAATACAGGGGGCTGAATGGGATTGTACCCGGAATAACCGCGTCATTGCCGGGGCTTGCGGCGCGGTCCCTGAAACAGAGACAAATTGCGAAACTAGCTGGCGGAGGGAGAGGGATTCGAACCCTCGGTACGCTTGCGCGCACAACGGTTTTC
>CAZFWG010000105.1:0-9802 GCA_964522525.1 uncultured Alphaproteobacteria bacterium
CGTCCTTTGGCGGCATCAATCTCGAGGACATCAAGGCGCCGGAGTGCTTCCTGATCGAGGATCGCTTGCGGGAAGTCATGGACATCCCCGTGTTCCATGACGACCAACACGGCACGGCCATCATCGCCGCCGCCGGCATCCTGAACGCCCTCGACCTGACCGGGCGGCCGATCGAGAAGGCGAAAGTGGTCGTCAACGGCGCCGGGGCCTCCGGCATCGCAGTGCTCGAACTCCTCAAGGCCATGGGTCTGCCGCATGAAAACGCGATCCTGTGCGACTCCAAGGGCGTGATCCATCGGGACCGGTCCGAGGGCATGAACCAGTGGAAGTCGGCCCATGCCGTGGAGACCAAGGCCCGCAGCCTCGCCGACGCCATGGAGGGCTCGGACATCTTCATCGGCCTGTCGATCAAGGATGCCGTCAGCAAGGACATGGCGGCGAGCATGGCCGACAAGCCCATCATTTTCGCCATGGCCAATCCGGACCCGGAAATCACGCCCGAGGCCGTCGCCGAGATCCGGCCCGACGCGATCATGGCGACGGGGCGGTCGGACTACCCGAACCAGGTCAACAATGTCCTCGGCTTTCCCTATATCTTCCGGGGCGCGCTTGATGTGCGGGCGACACGGATCAATGAGGACATGAAGATCGCGGCGGCCCGGGCGATCGCCGATCTGGCCCGCTCGGACGTGCCCGACGAAGTGGCGCGGGCCTATCGGGGCCGGCGCCTGACCTATGGACCGGAATACATCATCCCGGCGCCCTTCGATCCGCGCTTGATCAGTCACATACCCCCGGCCGTCGCCAAGGCGGCAATGGACTCCGGGGTGGCGCGGCGCCCGATCACGGATTTCCGCAAATACCAGATGACGCTCTCCGCCCGGCTCGATCCGACGGCGACCTTCCTGAACACGATCATCGAGCAGGTCCGCACCTCCCCCAAACGCGTGGTGTTCGCCGAGGGCGAGGAGGAAAGCGTGATCCGCGCGGCCTGTGCCTTCCAGGATGCGGGCCTCGGCAAGGCCGTGCTGATCGGGCGGGCCGACGAGATCAATCAGACCCGCGCCCGCATCGGGATCGCGGCGGATGTGGATCTCGATATTTATGATACGCGCACGAATGAAAAGGCCCCGGCCTATGTGGACCGGCTCTATGAGAGGCTTCAGCGGCGCGGCTATCTGCTGCGGGACGTGCAGCGGCTCATTCACCAGGACCGCAACGCCTTCGGCGCCGCCATGGTCGCCTATGGCGACGCGGATGCCATGGTGACGGGCGTCACCCGCAAATACGCCATGGCGTTCAACGACATCCGCCAGGTCGTCGATCCCATGCCGGGTCAACGCCTGATCGGCGTCTCGATCATTCTCTCCAAGGGGCGGACGATCTTCGTGGCCGATACCAGCGTCACGGAAATGCCGACACCGGAGGAACTCGCGGACATCGCGATCCAGGCCGCCCGCGTGGCGCGGCATTTCGGCGAAACGCCCCGTCTTGCCGTGTTGTCGTCATCGACCTTCGGCCATCCGCCGGGCGAGCGTTCCGCCGACATGCGCGACGCGGTGCGCGTGCTCGACGAGCGCCAGGTGGACTTTGAATATGAAGGCGAGATGACCCCGGCCATCGCCCTCAATCCGGAAAGCCTTGCCCTCTATCCCTTCGCCAGACTGTCCGGCCCGGCCAATGTCCTGCTCATGCCCGCGACCCATTCCGCGTCCATCAGTTCCACCATGTTGCAGGAACTGGGCGGCTGCACCGTGCTCGGCCCCTTCCTGGTGGGGCTGGAGCGTTCGATCCAGATCGTTCAGATCGGGGCCGGCGTCAGTGATATTCTGCATACGGCGGCCTTTGCGGCCTCGGACCTCAATCCGGGCGTCAAATCCACCCGGGCGCGGTGATCATTCGCGTCGCCCGGCGGGAGGACCTCGAGGCCATCGTGGCCCTCCTTGCCGACGACCCCTTGGGCGCCAGCCGCGAGGCGCCGGGCACGCCTCTAAACTCGGGTTATATTCAGGCTTTCATGGAAAGCGAAAACCAATGGGGCAACACGATTTATGTGGGCACGGATGACGCGGACCGGGTGATCGCCTGTCTGCAGCTCTATATCCTGCCGGGACTGACCCGCACAGGCACGAAACGCGGCCAGATCGAAGGGGTGCGGATCGCGACCTCCCAGCGCAATACCGGCCTGGGCCAGGATCTCATCCGCTTCGCCATCGCTGAAGCGAAACGGGCGGGCTGCGGCCTTGTTCAGCTTACGACGGATCTGACGCGGGAAGAGGCCCGCCGCTTCTACGAGCGGCTGGGTTTCGAACGCACCCATTGGGGGTTGAAATACAGGGTCAACTAGCGGCCCACGGGCCTTCGCTGAAGGGAGGTTTTAGGCTCGCCTTCACTTATGGCCTCCGATCGATCAACTTTTCGATATCTGCGTGTGAAAGCCCCTAGCCACATCGCGAAATAGTAACTACTGGTCGCAAAGTTTTGATAGGCTTGCAGCCGGTTGAGTGTTCATGCGTGATCCCAAAGAAAGCCCGAGCGATGCACACCTACCCAGGGCTGGAGGGATCCACAAGATGTGGCGCGGGGACTGGATGGCCGGTATGGGGTCGGCGGAACGTCATGTGCTGCCGTTGGCACTGAGCATTCATTTGCTCGTTCTGACCGTTGTTGCGGTGCCGGCCATTGGTGGTTCGCACACCGATCGATTGATCGAGCGACTCGGCAATACACAAGACGATGCAAAACGCATTGAACTTCTGAAAGAGATCGTCAGTCCTCTGCGGCGTTCCGCGCCTTCCCGTGCGCGCGAGTTTGCGCGAGAGGGGGAAGCGCTTGCCCGCGCTGCCGGCCGCCCCCGGGACGTGGCCCATTTTCTCAACGCCGTCGCCTCCACCTATCTTGTCGAATCGAACTACGAGCAGGCAGAGCTGATCTATGAGGAAGGGCTGCATGCCTGCGAAGGTGACCGGGATTGCGAGATCCCCCTTTCGGTTCACATCGCCCTCATGCACCAGATGCAGGGGAAGTATGACATCGCTTTCCGCAGGAATTACGACGCCTACGAATACTGCCGGAACCTGCCGAAGATCATCGCGCACACAAACAAGACGGACTGCGATACGGCAATTGGCGTGGTGACCCAGAATATCGGTTTCATCCATGCGCGCCTGGGCCGGACGGAAGATGCCCTGGCCTTCTTCGAGCGCAGCCTGGAATACGAAACCAAGACCGGACGGAATATCGGGCCGACCCTGGTTGGCATCGCGGGGGTCAAGGCGGAACTCGGCCATTACACAGAGGCGCTCGAGACATTGCTGCGTGCCCGCCCGCTCCTCGTCTCCATGTCCAATGATTGGCTTCTGGGCATGTCCCACGAGATCGAGGGAACGATCTGCTATCAACAGGGGCGTTTCGAGGACGCCCTGGTGCAATTTCAGCGCAGTCTGGACCTTGCCAAGAAACTCGATCGGAAAGAGGAAATCGCCAAAAGCCTCCTGGGACTTGCCCGCGCGCACATGGCGCTTGGCGCCGATGACCGCGCCGAGACCCACCTTGCCACCGCCTTGCGGCTCTCACAGGCCGCCGACTTTCCCCAGGATACCCGCTCGGCCATTCTCGATACCGCCGCCGCCCGTGCGGAGCGTCACAAGAACCTGGCGCAAGCCGCCGCCTACTACAGGGCGAGAAGCGAACTCGTCACCGAGGCCTTTTCGGACCGTCTCGCCCGTGCCATCGCGATCGCGCGAACGGAACTCGACGTGGAGCGGCAGAGTTTTGAACTCACCCGGCTCCAACAGAACAATGCCATCCGAGAACTTGAACTCGAGAAAAGGGAGGCCTGGCTTTTCGGCGGCATCGTGATCGCCGTGATCCTCGCCACGCTTTGCGGTCTTCTGTTCCGAAACCTGGCCCTGCAACGACGCACCAATGCGGCCCTTGAGGAAAAAAGACAGCTCTTGGCCAACGCGGTTGAGGACAGGACCTGGCTTCTCAAGGAGATGAACCACCGGATCAACAATAATCTCCAGGTGATCTTCAGCATGCTGGAGACACAGGAAGCCCGCCTCAAGAAGGCGGGACAGGACAGCGTGGATGGGCTCAGCCTCATTCGCGATATATCGAACCGCATCCAGACCATCGCCCTTATCCACAAACAGCTTTACAGGGTCGACCGGCCCGACCGGATCGACATGGCCGACCAGATGAAGGGGCTGGTCCAGCATTTCCGGAACCTGACCGAAGACACGGTGAAAGTGAATGTCGTGTCCGATTCCGTCCGTGTCGACATCGATACGGCCCTGACCTTGAGCCTGATCACCTGTGAAATGGTCTCGAACGCCATTGAACACGCCTTCCCCAAGGGCACGAAAGGCAAGGTGAACATCCGGTTTGAAGCGGAAGACGATCAGACCTATCGGCTCTGCGTGGAAGACACGGGCTTTGGCACGCCGGAGGACCTCCAATCCCGCAAGTCAGCATCGATGGGGCTCGATCTTATCGAACGCATGGCCAGCAAGCTTGAGGGGACCCTCACCTGCGAGACCAATACGCCCCACGGGATCCGCTGGCAGCTTGCGGTGCCGCTGACGGCACAATGAGAAGGACGGGAGCGAGCGGTCCGCAACGACGCGGGGTCACTCCCGCTCGCCGTCGGCGCCGAAGCGGGAAAAATACCGGTCGTTGATCTCGGAGACGGGGAAGATGATCAGGACATCGGTCGTGCCGAACTGGTGGTCCACGACCGCCCCGTCGCCGATATAGGCCCCCGCGCGGATATAGCCCTTGATGAGCGGCGGCAGGGCCTTGAGGGCCGTACGCAGATCGATCTCTTCCTTGGGCAACCTGTTCATGTCGACGAAACGCGCGTCGACGGCGCGCACCCGCCAATCCGCCGGCGCCAGGTATTCATGGTACAGAAAGGAGAGGGGCACGGCGAGCCGGTCCGGATCCGTGCCCTCGATGGAAGCGCAGCCGAACATCACATCGAGATCATGGCGGGCCACATAGGCCATGATCCCGCGCCACAAAAGCTCGATGGTCGGCTTGGTGCGATATTTCCGGTGGGTGCAGGAGCGGCCCAGTTCCAGAAACCGGGTGCCCTTTCCCATGCGCTGCTCAAAGAGGGAAATGTCGTATTCGTCGGCCGTGTAGAACCCGCTATGGCTGTCGGCCACGTCCTGGCGCAACAGACGATAGGTGCCGACGACCGGTACCCCGCCATCTTCCCGCGGCGGCGCGGAGCGATCGAAGACCAGAAGGTGATCGCAGATCTTGTCGAAATCGTCGAAATCCCGGCGCAGGGCTTCCATTTCCGCGGACGGCTGGGCCGACATTTCCTCGTAGAAAACCTGGTAGCGCAATGCCTGGGAGGCCTCAATATCCGCCTGGGACGTGGACACCCGCACCTCGAGGGCGCCCGATGTCGCGAGAACCTCGTCGCCGGCGAGGGTCATGTCGGGCGCAAGTTCCGAGTGACTATGATGGGACGTTTCGTCCAAATCCCGTGGCCCCTTGACTCCATGCAGGTGAGGTCCGCCGTTCCAAGGACCTTCATCACCGCGAAACCCAAGCCTGAAACTTAAGAGCCGTTGATCCATTGCGCAATCGAGGGCGTGGGACTGTGGCCTGCCGACTCGGGACACAAGGCCGCCCGCGAGCACGGATCCGCCAAGCCCGGCGGGGCCTTTCACGGTGCCGCGACGGCCTGTTTCGGCCCTTGGGATCCCGCCCATTTCTGGACCATGGCGTAAAGGGCGTCCGGCGTCATGGGTTTGGTCAGAAAATCATTCATGCCGGCGTCAAGACACCGGACCCGGTCCTCGGGCATGGCATTGGCGGTCAGGGCAATGATCGGCAACTCACGGAACCGGGGGTCGGCCCTCACGGCCCGGGCCGCTTCCAGACCGTCGGTGCCCGGCATGTGGACATCCATCAAGACGAGATCAAAGGGCTTCTTGTTGAGCGCCGTCGACACATCCGCGCCATTTGAAACCCGCACCACTTGGTGGCCCGCCCGTTTGAGCAGGGAAATCGCCAGAACCGCGTTGATTTCGTTGTCTTCCGCCAACAGGACCCGGATCCCGCTGCAATCGATGTCGGGAAGGGCAGGCTCGGACATCACCACGGGCGCCGGAGCGATCGGCTGCGCCGCGGTTTCTTCCTCGGTCCGCAGCAAAGCGTCCATCAGATCGCGGCGTCGGGGCGGCTTCACCACATAACCCTGGTATCCCTGTTTCTGAAGGTTCGCGCCATCGGCCCGACGGGCCGGTGTAACCACCCGTAGTAAACGCGCCGCCTTCAAATGGGTGTTCAGCCGCAGGGTTGCCGGCTCCGTTCCATCATGGTCGACGAGGACAGCGCTGAAAGGCCGCTCTGCCAAGACGTCGTGGACGGGCTCAAAGTCCTCAGGGTGCTTGAGCGTGTGGGGCGCCACGGTTTCAGCGATGCCACCCGCCAGTCGGATCTGCCGCGTGAAGGTGCCGCCCAGGATCGGGCAATCGGTCACGATCAGGACCCGTTGATCCTCGAGCCGGCGGCTCAGGTCGGGCTCTTCGCCCAGTTTTTCGAGAACCACGGTGAACCAGAAGGTACTGCCGCGCCCGGGAATGCTCTCCACCCCGATCTGCCCCCCCATGGCCGCCACGATGCGCTTGGAGATGGCAAGACCAAGCCCCGTGCCGCCAAATTTCCGCGCGTGGCTGGAATCGGCCTGGGCGAACATGTCGAAAATCCGCTCCCGGGCATCCTCGGCAATGCCGATGCCCGTATCGATGATTTCGACCCGCAGCCGGTCCTCATGGGTCGGATCGGGCGCAAGGGTCACGGTGACCCCGCCCTGATCCGTGAATTTGATGGCATTGCCGGTCAGATTGAGGAGCACTTGGCGGAAGCGGGCCTCGTCGCCCCGCGCCAGGACAGGGGTCGCCGGGTCGATCACGACCCCCATGGCGATGCTCTTGCCATGGGCGCGGGTCGCGAGCAGCTCGCACACGCTTTCGACAGTCGCCGTGGGATCGAACTCAATGGTTTCGAGTTCCACGGCACCGGATTCGATCTTGGAATAGTCGAGAATATCATTGATCAGGGACAGGAGGGATTCACCGCTTTCCCGGACCATTTCCGCGTAGTGCCGCTGGGTGGCGGTAAGAGGTCCACTCAGCAACAGGCCCGTCATCCCCAGAATGCCGTTCATAGGGGTCCGGATTTCATGGCTCATGGTGGCGAGGAACAGGGATTTCGACGTGCTGGCCGCCTCCGCCATGTCCCGGGCGCGGGTCAGGGCCTGCTCGGCCTCCTTCCGGTCCGTGATGTCCCGCCCCATGCTCTGGATTTCGAGCAAGCGGCCTTCGCTGTCGCGGACCGGAAAATCCTCCCAGGCGAACCAGCGCCAGCCATCCACGGTTTCCAGACGCTGGTCGTAGCGCACCCGCAAGGGACCGGCCCCGCCCCCGGCCAAGGTGCCCAGGATCGAGCCGCCCCGGTCGGGATGCATCGGCGGGTGAAAGGCCGTGTTCAGAACATCATCCCGGTCGACACCGAAGGTGCCGCAGAAAATGTCATTGACGAAGGTCAGACGGCCATCCGGGGCCTTACGCAACAACACGTCCCCATGGCCGTCCATGAGACCGCGATAGCGGGCCTCCGATTGGCGCAGATCCCGATTGGTCTGGTTGAGGGACGCGACGGCTTCGGCGAGATCGGCCTTGGCCCGGACAAGCTCATCGGCCTGGCGTTCCAGCCGGCGCAGACGGCGCCGGGTGATCCCCCAGGTCCACAAGGTCGTGGCGGCCATGGCCATCAGCAGAAGACCGGCCGCCGCCCACCAGACCGCAGGGTCGGCGGCAAGTCCCGAAGCCACTTCCGCGCGGGAAACATTTGTCAGGGTTGCAAGGCCTGTCACACCAACCATTCCGGTCCATCCATGCCCGTAGCGCCGCTGTCAGTTTGACCGCCGGGTCCTGAAGAATCAGTGATCCGCATCGTAAAGCGATTGGCACAGGATCAGAAGCATGGGGAGGGATTGGGCCGCAGACGTCCTATTTTGGGACAGGGGAACGCAAATCACCGGCTTGGGGCCCCACACGCCGATAGCTCAAGGCCTCGGCGATATGGGTACGGCCGACCCCGTCGCGGCCATCGAGATCGGCGATGGTCCGGGCCACCCGCATCACCCGGTGATAGCCCCGCGCCGTGAGCCGCAAGGTCTGGGCCGCATCCGCGAGGAGCGCCTGGCCGGCCTGGTCGGGAATCGCCACCTCTTCGAGGGCGTGCCCCTCCAGAACGGCATTGAGCGCAGACCCGTTTCTGTCCGCCGTGTTTCGCGCGGCCTGGGCGGCGCGGGCCTTGGCCACCCGCGCGGCGATCTCCGTGGAGCCTTCCGCCGGCCGGGGCAGCGCAAGATCGGCGACGCCCACGGGGGGCACATCCACATAGAGATCGATGCGGTCGAGCAGGGGGCCCGAGAGCCTGGCCTGATAGTCGGCGCCGCAACGGGGCGCCTTGCTGCAGGCCTGGGCCGGATCGCTCAGATAGCCACAGCGGCACGGATTCATGGCCGCGACGAGCTGAAAGCGTGCCGGGTAGGTGATATGGGCATTGGCCCGCGCCACGACGGCCTCGCCGGTTTCCAGGGGCTGGCGCAGGGCATCGAGCACGGCGCGCGCGAATTCCGGCAGTTCGTCCAGGAACAAAACACCGCGATGGGCGAGGGTCACTTCGCCGGGCTTGGCGTTGCGGCCACCGCCCACAAGGGCGGCCATGCTGGCCGAGTGGTGGGGTGCCCGGAAAGGGCGCACACGGCCGATGCGTCCCTCGGGCAGAAGGCCCGCGAGCGAGGCGATCATGCTGACATCGAGTGCCTCTTCAGGATCAAGCGGCGGCAGGATGCCGGGCAGCCGGGCGGCGAGCATGCTTTTGCCTGAACCCGGCGGTCCGCACAGCAACAGATTGTGTCCTCCGGCGGCGGCAATTTCGGCGGCGCGCTTCGCTGTCTCTTGGCCCTTGATGTCCGCCATGTCCGGCACTTGAGGGTCCGGCGCGGCGGGTCTGGGTTCGGGCGGGGTGAGGACCTGACTGCCCTTGAAATGGTTCACAAGGGACAGAAGACTGCCCGGCGCGAGGACCTGAATCTGGCCCGCCCAGGCGGCTTCCGGTCCGCAGTCGCGGGGACAGATCAAGGCGCGGTCGGTGGCCGAAGCGGCAAGCGCGGCCGGCAAGGCGCCGTTCACGGGCAGGAGAGAACCGTCGAGCGCCAACTCGCCCAAGGCCACATGGGCGTCCAACTCGTCCGCCGGCAGAACACCCATGGCCCCGAGCAGGCCCAGGGCGATGGGCAGGTCATAGTGGCTGCCTTCCTTGGGCAGATCGGCGGGCGCCAGATTGACCGTGATCCGCTGGGGCGGCAGACCGAGACCCATGGCCCCAAGGGCGGCGCGGACCCGCTCCCGGCTTTCCGCCACGGCCTTGTCCGGCAGGCCCACGACCGTGAAGGCGGGCAGGCCATTGGCCATATGCACCTGAACATCCACGAGCCGGGCCTCGACGCCGATAAAGGCGACCGTATGGACGCGGGCAAGGGTCACGACCGGCCCTTGGTGACGTGTTTTTCCTCGATCGCGTCCCAGATCATGCCGGCGATATTGATCTCGTCGAAGCGCTCGATCTCGCGGATGCCCGTGGGCGAGGTCACGTTGATCTCGGTCAGATAGTCGCCGATCACATCGATGCCGACGAAAATCAGGCCCCGTTCTTTCAGGGCCGGACCGATGCGGCTGCAGATCTCCTGTTCCCGGTCGGTGATCAC
>CAZFWG010000105.1:9902-13920 GCA_964522525.1 uncultured Alphaproteobacteria bacterium
GCCCGGAATTCCTTGATCGCCGCCGGATCGCGCGAGATCAGCGTCGGCGGCATGAGATCGGGAAACTGGGTCACGAAGATCTTTTCCGGCGCGTTGCGCACATGGACCGGATCATTGACCACGAGGGTTTGCGGGTGGATGTGCTCCAACAGATGGGTCGCCGTGATGTAGGACATGTCAAAGGGCGGATCCTGGCGCATCAAGACCACATCCACGTCACTCAGATCCACCGTGTGGGGATCCTCCGCCTCAAAATGATTTCCGGGCACATCATGCAGGCGGACCCGGCGCATGGGCGCGCGCACCCGCCCCCCGTCAAAGGACAGATCCCCCGGGCCATAATGATGAAGCGTATGACCGCGCAGCTGCGCCTCGACGCCCAGCCGAAAGGTGGAGTCGCCGACGATATCGATGGTCTCCAGGGGATCCATCTGAAGGGCAACGGTCAGACCCATGGACGTTTCCTTCCGGCTCCGGCCCGGCCATCGACGGCATGGGCATCAATGGGCGCGGCTCAGTTGAGGCGCCGTTTCACCGTCTCAAAGGTCCCAAGGGCTTTCTGGCGGAACGGCTCGTTGGGGGCATATTGCGCGGCGTTGCGCAGCGTGTCGAGCGCCAGGGCCAGATGACCCGCCCGCGCGTTCAGCATGGCGAAATCATAAAGAATTGTGGCGTGGCGCGGCGCAATCACCACGAGCCGTTCGGCGATCTCAAGGGCGCGGGCGGCATCGCCCGCCTTCAGCGCCCGCTCCTTGATGTTGTTCAACAGGCGGACGAGCACGGCGCGGTTGGACATCATGCCCAGATCCTGGGGCGTGACCTGAGCGTTGGCGCCCTTGACCCGCTGGAGATAGCCGTTGAGTTCATGCTCGGTCAGGATCCGACCCGAATGAAAGGGATCGATCACCACGATCTCATCGCCCTCGCCGACACAGACCAGGAAATGACCGGGAAAATTGAGGCCCGAGACGGCCCAGCCCACCGATCGACCGGCATGGAGATAGAGGATCCCCAGACTGACGGGCAGGCCCCGGCGGCGGTCGATCACGGAAATCAAATTGGCGTTATACGGATCATCAAAGGTCAGCTGATCCCCGTCATAGCCGTAAAGATCGGCCAGAATCGCCGACAGGCGCCGCGCCATTTCCACCTGGTCGCTGACCCCCACGGCCGCTTCCGCCGTGTCGCGCGCCAGATCCGCGAGATGGACCTGATAGGGGTCCACGTCGCCGTCGGGATAGTCGAGGAGGGCAAGCTGCAGGGCCGTTTCGGTAAGATCGATGTCATTGTCGGCCCGGGCGCCCTGGTCGCGTAGCGTCTCGAAGATTTGGTTGGGACAGGCCACGGGGCACCTCGCTGCTCGGCCAACACCAGGGGCGACATGCATCAAGTCGACGAAGGATTGACATAGGGTTTCGGTGGCCAGCATCACCATCTCCGCCGGTCCGTCAATCTCTGATGATCCGTCGTGATCAGACGGACGCGTCAAAGGCACCGATGCGGTGGCGTGGCCAGCGATAGGGCGCCAGGGCGATCACATCGAAGCGCAGACGCCGCCGCGCCCAATCGGGATGTCTGGCACACAACGACTGGGCCGCGCGGATCAGGCGGTGGCGCGCCTTGGGATGCACGGCCTCAAGGGCCGCATCCGGATCGGTTCGCGCCTTCACCTCCACGAAGACAAGATCACCGCCCTTGGCCGCCACGATGTCGAGCTCACCAACGGGCGTGCGCATGCGGCGGCCCAGAATGCGATAGCCCTTTAGCATCAGGAACAGGGCGGCCACCGTTTCGGCCCGCAAGCCCCGCCGCCAGGCCCGCCGACCTCGGACTTGTCGGGCGTCATGCCCTTCGCCGGTCACGGCGTTTCATCCTGGCGTTTCAGGGCCAGGGCCCGTTGATAGACGGTGCGCCGGGGCAGTCCCGTTTCCTCGACAACCGCGGCAACCGCGCTTTTAAGCGGATGGTCGGCCAGGGCCTTCAGGAGGGCCGCATCGAGATCCACGTCGCTTGACGCATCGCCGCGCAGCGGCGGTCCGACGAGAACGACCAATTCCCCTTTGGGCAGCGGTTCATCGGCGAGAGCCAGGCGCAGCTCCTCAAGCGAGCCCCGGCGGATCTCCTCGAAAGTTTTCGTCAGTTCCCGGGCCATCACGGCGGCCCGATCGCCGAGCACGGATCCCATGGCGGCAAGCGCGGAGGCGAGCCTCGGACCCGTCTCGAAAAACACCAGCGTGGCTTCGATATCGGCCAGCGCCTGGAGGGCTGTTTCGCGGGCGCCGGCCTTGACGGGGAGAAATCCGGCGAACAGAAACCGGTCCGTGGGCAGGCCCGCAACGGCCAAGCCTGCGAGGAGGGCGGAGGGACCCGGCACGGGGATGATCCGATGTCCCGCCGCCGCGGCTTCGCGCACCAGCCGGTAACCCGGATCGGAGACAAGCGGCGTGCCTGCGTCACTGACCAGGGCCACCACTTGGCCATCGGTCAGGGCGTCCAGGATGCGCGGCCGTATCTTGGCCGCGTTATGGTCATGATAGGCCAGCAAAGGCCGTGTTATGCCGTAGATTGCAAAGAGTTTCGCCGTGACGCGCGTGTCCTCGCAGACCACCAGATCCGCCGCCTCCAGGGTGTCGAGCGCCCGCAAGGTGATGTCGTCCGCGTGGCCGATGGGCGTGGCGACGATGTGAAGGCCCGGCGCCGGCGCACGACCGCGGGGCCGTGTTTGGGGAAGTTTACTTCGCCAGGAGCCGCCGCTACCTTCGGGCGGCGCCTTTGGCGCCGCTTTCCCTTGGGACGCCGTGTTTTCGGCAGAAGGGAAAGACCGTGTTTCAGGATCGCCTTTTCGGGAAGGGGTCATCAATGCTGCCGACAAGCTGGGGCGGAAAACGTGTCGCGAGTTTGGGCCATGGGCCCGTGGTTGAAAAGCCGTGGACGCGATCGGTCCTCGGTTCATGGCGCACGCTGATCGCCGGCGCGCTGCTTTCGACGCTCGCGGCTTGCGCCACGGGCACCCGCGACTATGAGCAGGCGCGCGGGCCCGAGCCGACCTCCCGATATGAACAAGGGGATCCCTCCCGCCTGGCGACGCCCGGCGAGCCCGGCTTCCAGGAGGAACCCAGTTTTTACAATCCCCGCCACCTCGCGGGGGAGACACCCATCCGGGTGGCGCTCCTTCTGCCCTTGAATTCGGATGATCCCAACGCCAAACGGGTCGCCAAGGGCTTGCGGGACGCGGCCCAGCTCGCCCTGTTCCAGGTGCAGCGGGACGATCTCGTGCTTCTCTTGAAGGACACCGGCGGCACGCCCCAAGGCGCGGCCCAGGCCGCCCAGGTGGCGCTCAGCGAAGGCGCGGAGATCATTCTGGGCCCGGTTTTCGCCGACTCGGTGGCCGCAGTGGCCGAACAGGCGGGGCGCCGGAATGTGCCCGTGGTGGCCTTTTCCTCCGATCGCCGCGTGGCCGCTCCCGGCGTTCACCTGCTCAGCTTTCAGGTCGAGGAAGAAATCCGCCGGGTCGTGCGTTTCGCCGCCGAACAGCAGCTCAGCCAGTTCGCGGCCCTGGTGCCGCGCAACACTTATGGCGACCGGGTCGCCAGCGCGTTCGAGCAGGACGTCCAGGCCGTGAACGGCTATGTCAGTCAGATCATCAGCTATGATCCGACGGCGGGCGATTTCCGCGAACCGGTCAGTCAGCTTGCCGACTACCGCAAGCGCCGCCGCTCCCTCGAGGAACAGCGGGAGGCCCTGGAAGGGCGCACGGACGAAGCGGCCCAGCGCGCGCTCGCCCGTCTCGAACAGGCCGAGACCTGGGGCAATGTGCCGTTTCAGGCCGTGCTGTTGCCCGATGGGGGCTCGACCCTGCGCAGCCTCGCCCCGACCTTGCCCTATTACGATATCGACAACCGCTCCGTCCGGTTCCTGGGCACGGGCCTGTGGGACGATGCCAGCCTGTGGAAGGAAAAGGCCCTTCAGGGCGGCTGGTTCGCCGCACCGCCGCCCCAGGCCCGGAGCAATTTCCAGG
>CAZFWG010000106.1:0-3436 GCA_964522525.1 uncultured Alphaproteobacteria bacterium
ATTGGTGGCGTGCTGGAACCCCTCCAGGCCGCGCCTGTGATCATCGAGGACAATTGTTTTGTCGGGGCCCGGTCTGAAGTCGCCGAAGGCGTGCGCGTCGGGGAGGGCTCCGTCCTGTCCATGGGCGTCTATCTCGGGGCGTCCACCAAGATCGTGGACCGCGCGACGGGCGAGATCCATTACGGCGTGGTGCCTCCCTATTCCGTGGTGGTACCCGGAAGCCTGCCGAGTGAAGGGGGCGGTCCTTCGCTCTATTGCGCGGTGATCGTCAAGCGTGTCGACGCCCGCACCCGCGAGAAGACCTCCATCAACGAATTGTTAAGAGGCTGACGGTTGCGTGCCTTCATCGGAACCGCTTGTCGGTCCATTTCGGGTGATATCCGGACAATCTGTTCTTTTTGCGGATAGAAATGGTCATGATTATCCGCTTGTTAACTTTCTCGTCCCAAAAACGCTAGCGTATCAGGAGATACCGATCGCCCGTGACCCGAGTCGATAATTGGCCGGGGGCTGATGCCGGGGCAGCGGGTCGGGAGCCGAAAGTGAACAGGAGAAAGATTGGTCATGGCGATTGAAAAGTCAGTAGCATCCTCAAGTCTCGCCGAGGTCGTCGACCGCATTCTCGATAAGGGGATTGTGATCGACGCATTTGTCCGTATTGCCCTTGTCGGGATCGAGCTGGTTTCAATCGAGGCGCGGGCCGTCGTCGCGAGCGTCGAGACATATCTGAAATATGCGGAGGCCGTGGGCCTGACCGTCGAACCGATGGCGGCCACGGCGTAACCGCACGGTATCGTCTTGCGGGTCGGCTCGTGCCCATAGGTCCTGAGCCGGCCCGATTCTTGACAGCCTCACCTCTGCCCCTCCAGTGGCCGATCACCGGCCGCGCGTGTTTGCGATAGATCCAATATGTCGAGCGATTCCGGCGATCATGGCGTAAGACGCCGCACCAGGCGGTCCAGGGGAACAGGCCAGGGCATCGCCGAAACAAAAAGAAGTGTCCGGACCATTCGGTCCGAGGCCGCCGGCTATCTTTCGAGACTTCGAGCCGAAAGAGCAGCGCGCCGGCACATGGATCCAGAACCGGACCCCACCACTCCAGCGTCGCCGGATCCGGTCGAAGAGGCCGCGGTCGTGGCTGAGGACGTGACCCTGCCTGCGACGGATCACGAAGAGGGTTCGGGGCGGACAAAGATCTTCGAACGTTGGCAACCGGCGGGCCGCACGCCCCGTACGGATAATCACGACGAAATCGATCGACGTCGCCGGGAAACACAAGAACGCAAGAACGCCGTACGATCCATGCTTGGCGATCGCGCAGCCCAACGACGCCGTGCCATCCGTGGGGATACGGATGTGGGCATCGCCGATGCGGCCCAGACGCGAGCGCGCCCCTTGCGCCGAGGGCGAACCGTGGCTCGCGCCGTGCGAGAAGAGAGAGTGCGTCTCGCCCGGGCCTTGGAACGGCAGACGCAGACCGACTCCCCGTCGGACGGAGATTCCGTTTTCAAGCGTATGCTGAACAACGATACCATTCCGCCCGCGCCCCAGAACAAACCGACGGTGCCGCAGGAGCGTGTCTGTCAAGATACGCCAACGCTTGGCGCGCGGCGGGAAAGCCGGCCTGCGCCCATCCCGCTGCCGCCCCAGGGTGTACAGAACAGCGTCTGGGTTCAACCCGGCGCGTTCGATTCCGCAAGCTCGGAAGGGCTGCAGGCCACAGAGAGCATGCCTCGATCGGAGCCCGCCGCGACCACGGCGGAAAATGCATCACTCGAGTCCACGCCGGAAGAGAGATCCGCCGAAGCTCCGACTATCGTCTCGAGTAGGCCGGATTCTGAAACACATGCCGAAACTCTCCCTCCGGCCCAATCGGAGGCCGAGGCAAGTCCTCCCGTCGATCTCGGAGAGGCCCTTCGCAACCGCACGCTGCGCGAGCCGGTTCCCCTCGATGCCCTGCCGATGATCGGCGCCGGCATGCGCCTCCGGCTTGATCAGTTGGGGATCCATTCCGTTCAGGATCTCGCGGCCGCCGATGCAGGCGCTTTGAAGACGGCGCTAGGCCAGATCTCCCTTCTGGCGAATGTTGAGGGCTGGATCGAAGCGGCCACCTTCTTCATGAACGGGGCCCAGCGCAAGGCCGTCTGAGCGCGCGAGGGCCCGTGCCTCCGAAGTTACGAATCGTTAACCGGCTCATCCCACGATCATCCTTACGCAACGGTTTCGAGGTAAGAGGCGGATCGGTCATCCTGTATTGTCCACGTCCGGTTCGTTTCTGTCCCCTCGCGCACCATTTCAACATTCGCTGAGCCGGGTTGCTCGGACCTGAACGTCGCCCCTCTGTCGCGTTCGCCAGCATCCGTGCCGTGGGACCGCCATGTCGTCTGCCGTCGACAATTCTGATCGTGGAGCCTCCGTGCAAGGCCGCACCCAGATTCCGTTGATCATCGAAACCGATGAGATCCGGGATTTGAGCAATCGTGCCTTGAGCTATCTGGCCTCCGGACTGCCGGTCCATTTGCGCGGTCCGGCCGGTACCGGCAAGACCACTCTTGCCCTGCATATTGCCGGATTGCTCGATCAGCCGGTGGTCATGATCAGTGGCAGCGCGACCTTCACGGCCGACAGTCTCCTGGGCGCCCAGACGGGGTATAAGACGCGGCGCGTCGTCGATAAATATGTTGCCTCTGTTGTTCGTACCGAGATGGAATCCTCCCCCGTATGGGTCGATGAGGTGCTGACCAGCGCCTGCCGTCACGGCCATGTGCTCGTCTATGATGAGTTCACGCGATCGCCGCCAGAGGCCAACAACGCCCTCCTCACCGTTCTTGAGGAACGCATCCTTCTTATTCCGTCTGCGGCGGGTGAGAACAATTGCGTCCAGGTTCATCCCGAATTCCGGGTCATCTTCACCTCGAATCCCGTCGATTATGCCGGTGTGCAAAAGCTACAGGATGCACTCCTGGACCGGATGGTCACGCTGGATCTGGGTTTCTTCGACCGGGAGACGGAAGAGCAGATCGTTGTCGGACGCACGGGGATCGACCCGGAGGGTGCGCGCCGCATCGTGAATGTCGTGCGCGATTTCCGCCAATCCAATGCCTATACGCAGATCCCGACCATGCGTGCCTGTCTCATGATCGCAAAGGTGACGGCGGATCATGACTGGGAAGTCAGCGCGGCGGATCCGGACTTCATCCGTCTTTGTATCGATGTCCTCCTGGCCAAGGTCATGATCGATTCAGGCCCCGGTCTCCAGGCGGAGAAAGAGCGTTCGCGCTGCCGGGAAGTGCTGATCCGGTTGATCAACCACTATTGCCCGGTCTTGGAGGACAACACTTCCGCCGCTTCCGTTGTTGTGACGCCAGCGATGGTCAGTTCCTGATCCCGTCGACCCGGAAGGGTGGTCGGTACAATGAATGAGGATGACGATGAC
>CAZFWG010000106.1:3536-13782 GCA_964522525.1 uncultured Alphaproteobacteria bacterium
GAAGACTCCCACCCGCCGATTCCGGAGGATCATGCGTTCATGGGTGCACGTGATATCGCCTTGAAGGCCAAAACCGAACTCGAGCAGATCACTGGCCTGCGGCCGAACACAGTCTCGAAAGTGCAAAAGGAGAATACGGGCTGGCTCGTGAACATTGACATGATCGAGCACAAGTCGATTCCCGAAAGCCGGGACGTGATCGCGACCTATGAGCTGATGCTCGATGGTGATGGCAACATGTTGAACTACCAGCGTGTCCGACGTTTCATCCGTGGTGACACTACTGAGTAAAGTCAGGAATCCCGATCATGCGTATGCAGCATGCGGTTCACGGCGACAGTATTGCCGACATTCTGGAACGTGTGCTGGACAAGGGGATCGTGGTCGCCGGCGATGTGTCCATCGGGCTGGTGGGCATCGAACTTCTGACCATCAAACTGCGCCTTGTCGTCTGCTCGGTCGACAAGGCAAGGGAGTTGGGCATCGATTGGTGGCAGCACGACCCCTATCTGTCGAGTGGCGGCATGGGGGGCACGGCTGTTCCCCGTCCCAATCGCAGCCTGTCCGCCCCGCCCCATGCGAATGATATCACCGCGCTGGAAGAACGTCTGTCCCGCCTCGAGGCTCGCATCGCCCAACCGTCCGACCCCGTCAAACCTCTGACCCCCACGACTTGAGGATCACCCCATGCCCTTTTCCCGTCGCCCCCGGCCCCGCCGCGCCGCCACTCCGTCGGATGCCGTCAAGGACATCAAGGCGGGCCTGTCCGAGCTTGCGGAGAAACTGGAACAGGTTTTCGGCGCCGACGGTGACAAGAGTGTTTCCCAACAAGGCAGTTTTGAGCTGCCCATCGGTGACGGCAAGGCTCAAGGCGTCTTCGGAATCAGTGTGCGAATGGGCCTTGATGGTCTCAACACCCAGACCTTCGGCAATATGAAGCCAGGCAATGCCGGGCCTGAAGTCGCCGAAACCCGTGAGCCGCTTGTTGATGTGTTCGAGGAGGACACGCGGTTTCTGATCACGGTGGAGTTGCCGGGTGTCTCCCAGGAAGAGATTTCCGTGACCGCCGAAGAAGACATCATCCGGGTCGAGACCACGGGAGGGCGTCGCTACGCCACGGAGATCGCTCTCGAGGGCCCCGTCGTAACGGACGAAATTCCCCATACCTATCAGAACGGCATTCTTGAGATCAGCGTGTCCCGGAGGGAAGCATGACAGCCCTTGCCCACGAAATGTCCGCCGAGGAGACGGAGGGAAGCTACGTCTATGGTGTGGTGCGCAGACGAGAGGCCCCGAGCGAGTTTTCCCAGACCCCTCTGCCGGGCGCCGGAGATATCCGGATCGTAACAGCCGGCGACCTCGGAGTGATCGTCAGCCCTATGCCCATCGAGGAGGTCGATCCGTCGCGCCGCAACCTGCTCGCCCATACGCGCGTACTTGAGGAGGCCATGGAGACCGGATCGGTCCTTCCCGTCCGGTTCGGCACCATTGCTGAAACGCCGTCCCTGTTGCGGGAGATCTTGGATCACCATGCGGAGGATCTGCATGACCTGTTCGATCACATCGACGGGCGGATCGAGCTTGGCGTCAAGGCCCTTTGGAACATGGAACAGGTTTTCGCCGAGATCACGGTCGAGAACCCCAAACTCCAGCAGCTCAAGGAGCAACTGACGGGATCGAACGAGGCGCGGACCTATTATCAACGGATCGATCTGGGGCGGCGCATCGAGGATGCCATGAACGCGAAGCGGGAGACCGAAGCGGCCCAACTGATGGGACTCATGACGCCTTTCGCGGTCGACGCCCGCATCGCCAAGGCCACGGAAGATCGCATGGTGGTCAATGCCGCCTTTCTGGTCGATGCCCAACGGGAGCAGGCCTTTGATGCGGTCATTCAGGACATCCGGGCACGGGAGGGGGAGCGCATGTCCTTGCGCTATGTCGGCCCCGTTCCCCCTTACAGCTTCGTCGATCTCAAGATTGACTGGTCGCCGACCGCCTGAACCGGGAGCATCCACCCATGGGAATCCTCACCTCCTCCTTGACCTTCCCCGTATCGGTGCCTTTGCGCGGTGTGGGTTGGATTGCCCGAAAGATCGCCGAAGCAGCGGAAGCGGAATATTACGATCCCGCTCACGTCCAGACGGCCCTGCGCGCCCTGGAAGAGAGGCTCGATGCCGGAGAGATCACCGAGAGCCAGTTCGAGCAGGAAGAAGAAGTGCTCCTGGCGCGTCTGAAAGAGATCCGGAATCATCAGAAGCAGAGGAAATCGGTCGATGGTTGAGCCCGCACCGCCATCCCCGGACGAGTCGCAGATGTCGGATCGTACCGTCCGCAAATCGGGCATCGTCAAGGAGCTCCGCCTGGAGGTGATGGATGCCCGGCCCGAGGACACGGATCGCGGCATTGTCCGCCTCGACCCCAATGATATCGACCGTCTCGGTATGGCCGTTGGCGACGTGGTGACCATCGTTGGTTCGGTCGGCCGCGACACGATCACCTATACCCATAGCCGTGTGATGCCCGCCTTTCCCGATGATCGAGGCAAGTCGATCATTCGTATGGATACAACCCAATGTACTAACGCCGATACCAATGCGGGGGAACAGGTGACGCTGCGTCGGGCGCGGGCCCGGGATGGCCGGCGGGTTACCTTGAAACCGCAGGACAAGGATACTGCGGGGGCATCCTCGATTGCCGCGATGGAACGCGCGCTGGAAAATATGCCCCTGACCGCCGGCGATCAGGTACGGGTTCGGATGAAAAGCGGGCGCGTCATCCCGTTCACCATCACCCAAACCGAGCCCAAGGGGCCGATCATTGTCCGACCCGGAACACGGGTCGACATCCATGGCGCCGAAAGCAAAATCGTCCGTTCCGATAGCATTGCCTATGAAGATATCGGTGGCCTTGAGCGGGAATTGGGCCGCGTGCGGGAAATGATCGAGCTGCCCTTGAGGCGGCCGGATCTGTTCAGTCATTTGGGCATCACGCCACCAAAAGGCGTCTTGCTGACGGGCGCGCCCGGTTCCGGCAAGACGCTCATTGCCCGCGCGGTCGCCCATGAAGCTCAGGCTGCGTTCATTTCCGTCAACGGTCCGGAAATTGTCGACAAGTTTTACGGTGCGTCGGAAGCGCAATTGCGGGAGATCTTTGAATCGGCACGGGCCCAAGCCCCCGCCATCATTTTCATCGACGAGATAGACGCCATCGCACCCAAGCGGGAAGATCTTGGGGGGGACAGACAGGTCGAGCGCCGGATTGTCGCGCAACTCCTCACCCTGATGGACGGTCTCGAAGGGCGGGGTGACGTCGTCGTCATCGCGGCAACGAATCTGGCCCACACGCTCGATCCGGCCTTGCGCCGACCCGGCCGCTTCGATCGGGAAATCTCGATTCCCGTTCCCGATCGGCACGGTCGTCGTGCCATCCTTGAAATTCATACCCAGGCCATGCCACTGGATGAGAGTGTCGATCTTGCCGATCTGTCCGCACGCACCCATGGTTATGTGGGGGCGGATCTCGCCGCGCTCGCGCGGGAAGCGGGCATGGCCTCCTTGCGCCGTGTCCGGCAGATCACACGGGAAATCGATGATATCGAAACGGATGCGTTGAGGGTTTCGGAAACGGACTTCCAGGCGGCCATGGCCGAGGTCAGCCCCTCCGCCATTCGGGAGATCTTCACCGAAGTACCCAATGTGCATTGGGATGATATTGGTGGGCTTGAGGATGAAAAGCAGCTTCTGATCGAAGCGGTTGAATGGCCCTTGCGCTTCGACGCGGCCTATGCCCGTGTGGGTCTGCGATCCCCAAAGGGCGTCTTGCTCCACGGTTATCCGGGTACGGGCAAAACTCTTTTGGCCAAGGCATTGGCCACGGAAGCGCAGGTCAACTTCATTTCCGTCAAGGGGCCGCAGATCCTGTCCATGTATCTGGGTGAGTCCGAACGTGCCTTGCGCGACATCTTCCGCAAGGCGCGACTGGCGGCACCTTGCATCATCTTCTTTGACGAGATTGATGCACTGGCGTCCCGCCGGACGTCCGGATCCGGAGAAGGTGTTCAAACAGCGGAGCGGCTGGTCGCCCAATTCCTCACGGAAATGGATGGGATGGAGGATCTGCGGGGCGTTCTGGTGCTCGCCGCCACCAACCGGCTCGATCGCATCGATCCGGCCCTGTTGCGGCCCGGTCGCTTCGATGTCGTGGTGGAACTGGGGGCGCCCGACCAGGAGGCCCGGCGGGCCATCTTCGAGATCCATTGCCGAAATGCTCCCCTTGCTGATGATGTGAGTTTTGATCAGCTGGTGGCGTCGTCGGAAGGGATGACAGGCGCCGATATTGAGGGGGTCTGCCGGCGGGCTGCCCTCCACGCTCTGCGTGACCATTTTGATGAATCGGGACTGGCGGAGGCCCTCGAAATCGGGAGTCACCATTTCGAGGGTGCGTTCGCCGAAGTCCATGGCGCTGCCTGAAAATGCAGCGTAGAGGAATATTACCCATGCGGGATTTGACGGTTTACGGTTTCACTACCCTGGACGGCGCGAGTCGGCTCATGGCGCGCAAACTCCGTGTCGAGGGACGGGCCGTGCGGGCCATACTCGCGGGCGGTGTCGCCGCCATCGTCGCCCGGCCGCCTATGGGCCGCTTCTGGCATGATCGCCAGCGACGGGCCTTGCATCGTCTGCGCCTCTATCAAATGGTGCTTGAATCCGCGATGGCCTTCATCCCGGTTCTTCCGGCAAAGTTTGAAACACGGATCAATGGCGCGGACCGGGTCCGGACGTTTCTGCGCTCCTGCGGCCGCGAGATTAAAGGACCCCTCGAACAATATGGAAACCTGATCCAGTTCGAGGTCATGGTGTCGTGGTCCGTGGTCGAGGCGATCGCGCAATTGCGGGACGAGGGTCTGATCGGCATGAAATTCGGTGAGGGCGCGGATCAGGACCGGGAAGCGGCGCTCGTCCTCAAAAACGCGATCGAGGGCCAGCGGCGAACCTTGACGGAACGTATTCGGACGGTGCTCTCCGGCGTGTCCCTCGACCTCACGGAGACCACTCGAATTGAAGAGACCGTCGTCGCCAATTTCACGTGCCTTCTGCGGCGGGAAGATGAGCTGAGTCTCGATGCCGTGCTTTCCGCCTTTGATCGGGAAACCGGCGGTACACTGCGCATTCGATGCGTCGGTCCGCTGCCCGCCTGCAGCTTCGCCGCCGTCGAGGTTGCCACGGCGGATTTTCGCTCCGTAGACGCCGCGCGACGACGATTGCGGTTGGAGCCGACCGTCACGCCGGAGGATCTGAAACGGGCCTATCGTCAGGCGGTTAAGGAGCTTCATCCCGATGCCAACCCCCAAGGGGTTGCCGTTTCGGAACAGATGACAAAACTCCGCGATGCCTACAACCTGCTCTGCCGCGTTGCCGAGGGTCAGTTGCGGCGACCGGAACAACCGATAGTGCCCCATGAACCGGCAA
The DNA here is from genome assembly GCA_964522525.1 of uncultured Alphaproteobacteria bacterium. Classification (GTDB taxonomy): domain Bacteria; phylum Pseudomonadota; class Alphaproteobacteria; order JAJFIK01; family JAJFIK01; genus CAYUYV01. The sequence continues at coordinate 9,008 of CAZFWG010000106.1, forward strand.
TCGAATTCAATGCCCCGGCGGTGGAGAAGAGTTTTTCCATCCGTCTGCGCCGCGTCGGCGATGATACAGCGGAGGCGGCATGACAGACGCCCACGGTCTTTTCTATCTCCATGGCATTGTTGCGGCCCGCGATGCCGGCGCGCCTGGACCGGGCCTGAGAGGCATGGATGCCTTGGGCGCCATCCGGGCCGGCGATCTCGCCATCGTCTACACGGATCTCCTGGAGGGCGGCATTGATCAAGCGACCCTCGAAGAGGAGATTACGTCCGCCGAAGCAGGTGAGACCCTTATCCGGGATCACCAAAGGGTCCTGTGCCAGTTGCGCGATGCTTCTGGCGGCCTGCTGCCTTTTCCGTTCTGCACCCTGTATCATCAGCTCGATGGTCTTGTCCGTTTGATCCACGACCACCGCGCAACACTGAACGAAGCGCTGTCTCGGGTTGCCGGCGCGGCCGAATGGTCCGTACGCCTCGTGCGGGAGGAAGGAGAGACAAGGGCGCCCTCGGAGGAAGATGAAATCCTCCAGTCCCTGCGCAGTGAGATCGATGCGGCGCCGCCGGGACGGCAGTTCCTGCTGCGGTGCCATTTGGAGCGGGAGCTGAAAAGCCGGCGGCGTCAACAACTCAGCTTCCAGATCGAATCCCTGCATGAGGATCTGTCGTCTCTCGCCCGTGACGCGGTTCAACTCGCCCATTCCGGTGCCGACGCCCATCGGCGCACGGCGTTCAAGGGCGCCTATCTGGTGGCCGATGCGGACCGGGATCTCTTCCTGGGACGCCTTGATGATCGAGCCGGGATGTTGGCCAGGGAAGGGTGGCAGACTGTCGTCCAGGGGCCATGGCCCGCCTATAGCTTCAGCAGTCTCGAGGCGGCCGCGTGAGTGTACCCCATACAGATAGTATTCAGGGTGAGCGACTGGCCCTGGCGGATCTACTCGAGACCGTGCTGGATCACGGTGTCGTCATTGCCGGTGATCTGACCTTGTCCCTCGCCGAGGTTGATCTCGTTTATGTCGGCCTTCGTCTTGTCATCGGTGCGCCCGACAAGCTTCTTGGAGAGACGGGGTCATGAGCACGGACCGGCGCATCTACGCCTATTGCCTCCGTCAAGGCGACGCTACGCCGCCCTGGCCCGCAGGACTGCAGGGCCAACCCGTTTTTGACTGGTGCCACGGCGACCTATCCACCGCCTACGGATATGTATGCCATCCGTTCACGCCGACTGTGGATGACATCAAGGCCCATGCTGCCATATGCGATGGGGCCATGGCGCGTGGAACGGTGCTTCCTTTCCGGTTCGGGACAATTCTGAATGATCTGGATGCACTGATGGAGTTCATGACACGGAACGAAAAAGCGATCCGGGAGAAACTCTTGGCCCTCGAAGGACAGGTCGAGGTGACCATCCGCATCCAGGAAGGCTGTACGGAAACAGTCCAGCCGCTCCAAGACATATCAGGAATCGCTTATCTGCGGCGTCTGGGCGAACGGCGTCACCATCCGGCCCTGCGCGATCTCCATGCCCGCCTCCGAGATTCCGCTCAAGACTGCCGCGTGACGCGGACTGTTCGCCCGCCCGTCCTGTTCAAGGCCGCCTATCTGATCCCACAAAGCAGCATAAAGAAGATCAGGGATGTTCTGGGCACCCATCGGGAACGACTCCGCTCCTGGTCGGTGAGTTTGACGGGGCCGTGGCCCCCCTATCATTTCGCCGCGTTCGACAACAGCGGTGAGGTTGAGACGGGCAATTTTGCGGGAGAGGTCCACTGACCACCTTGACGGGCAAGGTCCTTTTTGCCGAAGGGCTCCATGGGCTCGAGGCTCTTCACGCCGACAGTCCGGAGACAGCCGAACGGCGTCTTGCCTATCAGGGTGGCCGAGTGGCGATCGATGGGGAGCGGCTTGAAAAGGATCTGGCCAAACTGGTCCTGACCCTTGTGGAATTGTTGCGCCACGTGATGGAGGCCCAGGCCGTGCGTCGCATGGAACGGGGTACCCTGAGCGACGAGCAGGCCGAAAAGCTCGGTCAGGCCTTGATGGCCGCGCGAGACAAGCTTGATGAATTGAGAGAGGCTTTCGGCCTTGAGCCCGAGGACCTCAACCTGGATCTGGGGCCGCTCGGCACCCTTCTATGATCATTAAGACTCATTAATCTTTCGTTTACCGCAATCACCCGACCGTCCTTTCAGGTGAAGAAGGCTCCGTGGGCTTGTCCAGCCGTATGCGGAGATGGGGTCAAATTATGTCATTTCGTAACGTCACACGACTGTTCGTGTTGGGCGCCGTGCTCTTTCTTGTTGCCGCAGGCGGCCTTACTCTCTATGCGACAGGTTATATCACCCAGCTGCGCGTCCAGACTCTGGCGCCTGAAAGTGCGGCCAGTATCCGTGCTGATTTGATCGATGAGATCGAACGGGTCCTTGGTCCGCGCGGGGCGAGCGGCGCCTTGAGGGAATATGGCCTCACCCGGACCCCGCGCCTTATCGATGCGACCGGGAAATATCTCGGGACGGCACGTCAGGTCATTGGTCTTTATACCGATCAGGCAAAGACCCGCCCCCTGCGACAGGGCGCGAGCGAACTGACCGGAATCCTGGAAAAGGTGACTAGTCTGCATACCAATGCGGCCGACCTTGACCCGACGATCCTGGCCGGTCGTCTTGAGGCGACAAGCGCGCAGCTGATGTCATTGACCGATGCCCTGCGGCAGGCGGAAGTCCGATATCAGTTTAACGGCGCCCGCCGGGTCGGTGAACTGCTCCAGGGGACCGTGATCTTCTGCTTTATCGGCTCCTTTGTGGCCTTGTTGAGCGCCGCCGTGCTGCTCCGTAGTCGCATCGTCGGACCCCTTGAAACGATCATCAATGATCTCGAGGACCTGGCGACCCTGGCAGAAAATGGAAGCGACGCGGAAGCGCCCATCTGGGGTCTAGAGCGGAGCGATGAGATTGGCGACATGGCCCGGGCCCTGCAACGCCTTCGGGAAACGCAGAGCCAAAGCCGTTCGCCGCTGGTGTCCACCGAGGGCGGACCGCTCAAACTCGAACTGTCCGGCCCCAGCGGCACCGTTATGGAAGAGGTTCTCGAGAGTGTCCGTCAGGCGACGACGGTCTTGATCGAAAAGGGCAACAGCCTCGATACGGCCCGTGAGGAAGCCGCTTCCCGTGCCGTCGAGGAAGTCAGCCGGCTGGCTTCTTCCGTTAGCGAAGTGGATTCGGGTCGTCGCAAGATCGAGGAAATCGTAGCCGCCCAGCGGAAGGAACTCGGCGCCACACGGACTGATCTGCGTCAGCTCGTGGAACAGATCGGTCAAGAGGCAGCCCAACTGCAGGCCCGGTTCGAAGATGTGGTCGGAACCTTCAAGTCCCGCACGGACGCATTTGGCGGAACAACGGAAGCACTTGGCGGCCTGACGCAAAAGGCCGAAGCGCGGCTGACGGAAGTGACCACCCGGATCGAACGGTCCCATGACGCGGTGACCAACCTCCTCACGGATGCGGAAACCATCGGGGACACGACAAGAACGGCGGCTGAGGCGCTTAAGGTCCAGTTCACTGAGGCGCTGGAAGATGTTCGGGCAGCCTATGACCGGCTTGGCGAAACCGCGGCTTCCGTCGAGGGACAAGCAGCGCATGTCAAGGCCTCCGTCGAGAGCCATCAGCTTTCCATCGATGAGACCTATAAGGAGCTCTCGGAACGTCTGGACGCGGCCGCCGACGCGATCGAGGTCATGGTGGGTCAGTTGGCCACCGCCGCCATGAACGGCCCCGCGCCGGAAGGGGAGGCCCCCTCGCCACATCAGGGCGTCAACCTTTCCGGTTTCGGAGAGACCGTGGCTGAGGGCCTGCGTCAGATCAGTCGCAGTCTGGAGCAAGGCAATGCCCGAACCGAAAGCATGGCTCATGATCTGACACGGATGCGGACGGCCCTTGATGGTCTTTCCAAGGGCGATGCGCAAACGGAAGGGGCCGCCCAGGCGATCAACGATCTGACCCAGGCTGCCCGTGCCCAGGCTGATGATCTCGCACGAATGCGGGGTCTTCTGGAATCTTTGCCCAAGTCGACTGGCTCTGAGGGCGGGTACGATCTCGCGGAGCTGACGGAGGCTGTCACGGTACAGACCGGAAACCTAGCAATCGCCCTGGAGAGCCTGAAAGGACTGGAAACAGCGGTGCAGGATGTGGGTGAACGGATCGATCACCTCCAAGGCTCCGACACGCCATCCGACCGGGCCGAGCCTGGTGATATCGCGGATCTGCAGGCCCAGGTCCAGACGGTCATTAACGCTCTCGGCGCTGTGACAGAAGGCTTGCAAAGTCTGCCCGTCCTGACCCGGAAAATTGATGATCTTGTCTCCGATGGCAGCAGCCTATCGGGCGATACCGGAGGTCTGAATACTCTGCATACAAAGATCGAGGAACTCGCCAGTGGCATCGCCGATGGCTTGACGGAGGTCATCGCCCAGGTCGGCCGCGCAGTGGACGAGCAAGGGGTCACTGCCGCCTCGGTTTCCCGGGGTCAGCAGGACTTGCGGGGCATTCTGGATTCCCTGTCCGATCGGGTTGACGCCGTGGCGACTGCCCTGGCCGCGATAGACACCGCCACCGCCGGCACGGTGTCTGATCAACCGGGAGCGGTCGCGGCCGAGGTGGAGCGGATGGAGGCCGCCGTCGGTCAGTTCAAGACCCTTCTTGAGGACCAGACCGCGCGGCTTGAAGCAGGAACCACGGGCCTCACCCAGGCCGTGGGTGCCAATCTTGCCCGTGCGGACGATAT
>CAZFWG010000107.1:0-13770 GCA_964522525.1 uncultured Alphaproteobacteria bacterium
CACGCGGGCCAGCTTGGAGATGCCCACCACCTTGTTGCGCGGCAGATAGGCCACATGGGCCTTGCCGATGATCGGCGCCAGATGGTGTTCACAGTGGGATTCGAAGCGGATGTCCTTCAGCGTGACCATCTCGTCATAGCCTTCGACTTCCTCGAAGGTGCGCTTCAGATAGTCCTCCGGATCCTCGCCATAGCCGCGGAACCAGTCCTCGAAAGCCCGCGCCACGCGGGCGGGCGTGTCGAGCAGGCCTTCGCGATCCGGATCGTCGCCGGCCCACTGCAGCAACGTGCGAACGGCGGCCTCCGCCTCGTCCCGGCTGGGGCGCGTGTCCGCGTTTTGAGCCGGTGTCAGATCGGCGGCTGCGAGATCACGTGCCATGGAAGGTCCTCCTCGTCCTTTGCACTGCGTTCTGGGAGATCAAAATCCGACAGCGGTTGTCGGCTGCCCCGGTTCTTGGCTTCCGGGCAAACGGGCGGCGCGTGGTGCGAGACCCGTGTGTTGGTGAAGTACGGATATGGGAAGGCCGCGGTTTGTTTAACAGGCCAAGATCGCGTCAATTTGCCTGACAGGGCGCGGGGCGCGGGGCCCCGTTGACGTCAATTCGGCTGGCGCCGATCGTGGGGACTGTCCAGAGAAAAGGCCGGAATTGCAGCGTCGAAGCGCTCCCCGCTGATGGTCTCCATGCCATAGCTGCCATGCATCATGCCCGAGGGCGTGGCGAGGGGCGCGGCGCTCACATATTCGAAAGCTTCCCCCGGCGCGATCACGGGCTCTTCGCCCACGACCCCCGCGCCCTTCACATCCTGGGTGAAACCATTCGTGTCGGTGATTCGCCAATGGCGGGTACGCAGTTGAACGGTTTCCACCCCCTGATTCTCGATACGCACGCGATACGCCCACAGATAGTGGGCCCGATCGGGCGTGGAGCGCTCCGGCAGGAAGGTGGGTTCCACCTGGACGCGGATCCCCCGCGTGATCGCGGCATACTGGTCCGCGGGATCATTGGCGCTGAGTTGGTCCATGGCTCATATCCTCATGGCCGCCCGTGCGACGCGCTGAGTGCCTGACCGAGATCGTCGATCAGATCTTGCGGGTCTTCAAGACCCACCGAAAGGCGTAGGACACCATCGGAGATTCCCAAAGCCTGCCGGTCCTCAGGGGTCAATTTCCGATGGGTGGTCGTCGCCGGATGGGTAATCAGGCTTTTTGTATCGCCCAGATTGTTGGAGATATCGATGATTTCAAGGCGATTGGCCGTCGCGAATGCCGCCTCGGTGCCGCCCTCGATCTCAAAGGCCACAAGGGTCCCTCCCGCGCGCATCTGCCGCATCGCAAGCTCGTGTTGCGGGTGGTCCGGGCGGCCCGGGTAAAGGACCCGCGTGATCCCCGGAAGTGCGGCCAGCCCATCCGCCACGTGTGCCGCATGGGCGGCCTGCTTTTCCACCCGCAAGGATAGGGTCTCCAGGCCTTTGCCCAGCACCCAGGCATTGAACGGGCTCATGGAGGGGCCGGTATTGCGCATGAAGTCGCGCAAATGCTCCTGGTAAAAATCTTCCGATGAAAGAATGACCCCGCCCAGGCAGCGGCCCTGACCGTCAATGTGTTTTGTCGCCGAGTAGAAGACGATGTCGGCGCCGAACTCGAACGGCTTTTGCAGGATCGGTGTCGCAAAGACATTGTCGACGATGAGACGCGCGCCGGCACCATGGGCGATGTCCGCCACGGCCTGGAGGTCAATGATCTCCAGGGTCGGGTTCGAGGGTGTTTCAAGGAAAAAGGCCTTGGTTTCCGGCCGGACCGCTGCCGCCCAGGCATCAAGATTGGTGCCGTCCACCAGGGTGGCGGCGATGCCGTAGCGGGGCAGGAACTGTTCGATCACCACGCGGCAGGAGCCGAAAAGCGCACGGCCGGCCACCACGTGATCGCCGGCCTGCAAATGACACAGAAGGCTCGCCGTCATGGCGGCCATGCCGCTCGCCGTGCCCGTCGCCCGTTCCGCCCCGTCGATCAGCGCCATGCGTTCCTCGAACATGGCCACGGTCGGATTGTCGTAGCGGGAATACATGTAGCCGTCCGCCTCACCGGCAAAACGCGCGGCAGCCTCCTCGGCGCTGTCATAGACAAAGCCGGAGGTCAGGTAGAGGGCTTCCGCCGTTTCGCCGAAGGGCGAGCGGGGCGGGCCTGTGCGGATCAGGCGGGTCTGGGCGCTGTATCGGTTTTGGGGGCGTTGGTCGGACACGGAATCTCCCTTCTTCGAACCAAAATTACGCCGGGCGGGGGGCGTCTGATCGGTCGTGGGGATCCGGAGCCCCGGCCTTTTAGCGGTCATGAAACTGATCGGGACCAAGGATCCTTGCGATCCAATCCCGGCGCGGGGCCGCAAGCCGGCCGGCACAAATCGCCCCGCAAGCCTCCATAAATCGGTTTACCGGGGGCCACGTCAAGGTTTGGCGCGCCCGTGACCCGGCGAGGCGCGGTGCTTTCGGGGTCAAAGCGGTGTGATCCGACGCTTGACAGCCATTGGGGTCGCGCAACTGGTCGCTTAAGGTCAAATCACCTATCAGGGTGGTCATGATGAGCGTGGTGGAAAAAGACGAGCTGGAGCCGGGCGAGACCCGCCAAAGCGGTATCCTGCCCGACAGCGGTCTGGGGGCCCTTGTCGCCCAGGGTGAAATTGTTGCGGCCCCCGATCTGGAAAGCGACCAGATCCAACCCGCAAGCCTCGATCTGCGGCTGGGGTCCGTGGCCTATCGGCTGCGGGCGAGTTTTCTGCCCGGTCCCCACGCGACCGTGGAAGAGCGCCTGGCCGATTTCACCATGCATCGGATCGATCTCGTGGATGGCGCCGTGCTTGAGACGGGCTGTGTCTATCTGGTGCCCTTGTGTGAACGGCTGAAGCTGTCGGCCAAGATTTCCGGCATCGCCAATCCCAAGAGTTCGACGGGCCGGCTTGATGTGTTCACCCGGCTGATCACGGACCATACCAGCGCCTTTGACCGGGTGGAGGCGGGCTACAAGGGGCCCCTCTATGCGGAAATCAGCCCCCGGACATTCAGCATTCTGGTGCGCACGGGCTCCCGCCTGAACCAGCTGCGCCTGCGCCGGGGCAGCCCGCGTTTCGGGGATGCCAATCTGCGCCGTCTCCATGAGGTCGAGGGGCTTGTCGACCAGGAACCGCTGATCGACCAGGGCCTCTATCTCAGTGTCGATCTGGAAGGCCCGGGCCAGGACGGCATTCTGGGCTACCGTGCCAAACGCCATGCGGGCCTGATCGATGTGGACCGCAAGGACAGTTACGACGCGCTTGATTTCTGGGATCCGATCCTGCCCCGGCATGGCGCGCGGCTTATTCTTGATCCGGATGAGTTTTATATCCTGGCCTCACGGGAGGCGATCCATATCCCGCCCGATCACGCGGCGGAAATGGTGCCCTTCGACCCGCTCGTGGGGGAGTTTCGCGTCCACTATGCGGGCTTTTTCGATCCGGGCTTCGGCAATCAGGAGGCGGGCGGCGCGGGCAGCCGGGGAGTCCTCGAGGTCCGCAGCCACGAGGTGCCCTTTGTGCTTGACCACGGGCAGGTCGTGGGCCGGCTCGTTTATGAGCCGATGACCGCGCGCCCCGAGCGGCTTTATGGCACCGATATCGGCTCGCACTACCAGCGCCAGGGCCTCAAGCTGTCCAAGCACTTCCGCCTGCCCGACCAAGGCTAGCGGCGGCCCGGTTGCTACCGTTGCCATGTGTTTAGGGGCACTCTTGCCGGTCGTCGGGCGTGCTATCGTGTGTTAGATTTTGCGCCCTACAAGGCAAGTCCAGGGAGAGGGACAATGAAGTTTTTGGTTCAGTTGGCTTTGGTTGTCGTGACGGCGGCGGTTCTGGGATGGGGGGCGACGCCTGGCCAGGCCGCCGGCGCGGCCCTGTCCAAGGCGCCGGTTGCCGAAGCCCCCGACACGCAAACCATGACCACGGATGAAATCGTCGCCAAGCTCCGCGAAAGCGCACCCACCTGCGAGGCCATCTATGTCGTTGAGGAGGTGGACGGACAATCCCGCCGCACCAAGATCGAAGACTATGTGGCCCAAGGCAAGTCGTTCCAGGTGGCCAAGGCCCAGAGCGGCAAGCGCTGCGTCGACCAGGTCGGGGATTGCTATTCCTCTCTCAACTGTGTCGGCCTGCGCGTCGGTGACGATTGCTCCGTGAGCGGTGAAGCACGGTTCTGCAATGCCCGGCAATGCGACGGCAACCAGTGCTGTTGCGGCTGCTCGGGCAACTGATGGCCAAGCCTTGCGTTAACAAGTATCCATCATCGAAGACCTTGGGTTGGGATCGAACAGGGTCGAACCCCCGATCCCGACCCAGGACCCGCTTGCGACGGTGAAAGCCGTCCTGGGATGTCGCGCTGCGCCTCATTGTTTTCCCTGTGAGCGACATTGACCTGTGTGACCGGTTGCGCGGCGCGGCCCTTGGCGGGACCGGCAAGTGGTTATCAAACGAGCGGCACCACCCCTCTTGTCATCCGCACGGGAAGCGTGCCTCACTTGCCCATGATCCATCCGCGCGCCGATGGTGACCCGGTGCATGACCGATGGCAGCTCCATCCATCCCAATACATCTATTTTCGGACAATGATCGGAACGCGACCCGCAATGCGTGCAAGCGAGCGGGAGCGGCGGAGGTAACGCCTGTTGAATCAATGCCTTGGGGGGACTCTCCCTTTTGGAGCGTCTTCACGAAACTCAGGATCATGAAAATTCTCTAACGTCTTTGTTTCAAGCGCATGCCGGACGGCAAAGCCTGTGCCCCTTCGGCGAGATCTCATGCCGGAATGCGCTCCAAGCGCGAGACCCGCTCTGGGATCCGATCGCCTTTTTTCAGGCGGGTACGGAATTCGTCGGCGAGCGTGCCGGAACGGGATCGGGAAAACGGCCCGTTGTTTCTCGAAAAACAGCAAGCATAAACAATGATGTAAGGCTGAGTTGGTATTCCAATCCGTCTGATTTCGAACGCAGGCGCCGACACGCTTCAACGTGAGAAGGTGCGGGAGACCCTTGACAGAAGACCCTGGCCTCGGGGATAGCTGGAAGTCTTCTTTTTGCGGGTGTAGCTCAATGGTAGAGCAGCAGCTTCCCAAGCTGGAGACGAGGGTTCGATTCCCTTCACCCGCTCCATATGCTTGTGGGAGTTGGCAGGGCTGAGTTTCCACACTGACGTGTTTCACTAGGGGAGATCCCATGAGAAGCGTCAAATACATGATCGGATCACTTCCGGTTGTTGGCCCTGCTGCTCGGCACGCGTACAAGACATGGCGCCACCTGTCGGGCGCCGAGCCCGAATTCCAGAATTCCAAGGACTATTGGGAACGCCGCTATGCCCTCGGCGGTGACTCCGGGGCCGGATCCTACAACCATCTGGCGCGGTTCAAGGCTGACGTCCTCAGCACCTTCGTTGCGGCCGAGAACATCACCTCCGTGATCGAATTGGGCTGCGGAGACGGCAATCAGCTGGCCCTTGCCGACTACCCATCCTATGTGGGGTTTGATGTCAGTCCGTCGGCTCTTGCGCTTTGCCGCAGCCGGTTTGCCCATGACCCGACCAAATCCTTCGAGTTGCTCGACAATTACGATGGTCGGCGGAGCGATCTCGTCTTGTCCCTCGACGTCATCTATCACCTCGTCGAAGATGCTGTTTTTGAAGACCATATGCGCATGCTCTTTGGAGCCGCCGACAGATTTGTCATCATTTATTCGAGTGATACGGAGGACAATGAGTCCAACGCGGCCAGGCATGTCCGACATCGGAATTTCACGCGTTGGATCTCAGCCAATCAAAAGGATTGGACGTTGTACCGACGCATCGCCAATCAATTTCCGAGCCGGGGCAATGAGGTCGCGGGGTCGTTTTCGGATTTTTATATCTTCAGGCGAACGTAACTGGTCTGTCTTGCCCCTTGGCGCGGACGATGAAAAAAAGAAAGGCCCAGCTGGTATATCGAGATGGGCCCTGCTGATCGCGCATTGTTAGCCTGCGGAAGTGTCAGCTCGCGGAAACCCAAACAGGGCCGGGAAGACACTCGTCAGGGAAGTCTCTATTCGATGACGAATTCCATATCTTCGCCGTCGGACGCCGTATTGGATATGAGGGGATCGACCCGGTAAGGCTTGTGCTCTTCCGCGGCCGGTGCCACGTCGTAACCCAAGGCCAGAAAGATTTCGCGATATTTGGGCTCGAAGCGGGCAAGGTGATCGCGCATTTCGTCCGGCTGACGCATGTCAAAACGGTCCGCGCGGTTGCGGGCGATCACGGTCATGTTGGCCAGATCCACAGCATTCGTCGTCGGCGCGCCCAGCCGGTACATGATCGTCCGCTCCAGGAGCATCTCCGACTTTGAGATGTTGTCGAAAGCAACGACCGACCCTTTCAGGATATGGGGCGTCAGCGCGTTGCGTGTCGCGCCTTCCATGTAGATGGTGCGGATGCGCCGGTGATTGCCGATTTTCTGAGCGGGTCTGCCGTCAACCTCGAACATCTTCCACAGCGCGTTTTTGAGTTCGCGGGCCTCCGCCGCCATATCCTGCTTTTCGTCTTCCTGCTTCCAGATTTCCGGAAGACCTTTGAGCAGCGGATCCTTAAACACCGTCTCGAGCATCGCCGCGCGCCCGGTGAAATTCGCCCGCAGGCGGTCAGGCCACTCCTTGGGCTTTTCAAACGGGACAACGGACGTGCCTTGGCCCTGGCCGATGACGTGCAGGCCCTCTCCTCCATCGGGTTGGGGCCGAACGGCCTGCTGGACAGCCTGATCACTGCTTTCAAGGAAGGTCTTGAGGGTCTCGATCACATGCTTTTCGTCGAGGCCGCGCAGATAGTCGGCAACGTTTTCCTTGGATGCATCCCAACCGGCGCCATCTTCCTTGCCATTTGCCTTGAGTAGTTTCTGAAGGCCCTTCAGGGCGAGGAGGGCGTTGTAGGAATCATTGAATTTGAGGCCCGGATCCTGGGGGCCGAACAGGAAGATATACGAGTCATAGCCCTGATCCAGCATATAGCCCCGATAATATTCCTCATACCGCTGGACATAAGGGTCCGCAGGCCGGGAGGCCAAGTCCCGGTGGTCCGTCGACTGAAGTTCCGAAGACCATCCCTCGTAGTACTCGACCTCGACCGGTCCGCGCTCGTCGCCACTGCGCACGACGAAAACGCCTCGCTTCAGATAGGGATTGTCGAAGACATAACTTTGAAAGACCGCGCCTTCGAAAGGATGGGGATCGGTATCGTTATCCTTGAAGTCCTTGCCCGGATCATCAAGACCGGTGGCCATCCGCATGGAATGGAACACCAAGTCCCCATGGCCAACACCCGCATAGACCAGCTTTTTCATGACGTCGGGCTTGTCCTTGATCAGATTGACCGGGATCGGTGCGTCAAGAAAGCCGGCCTTCTCAAGGAAATCATGGACGAGGGTCAGGCGGGTGCCCTTCGGCTCCCGGCAGATCCGTTCACGGTCAGCGGCATCGAGGAGGCGGCGCAATTGAACCGTGATCCTCCGAGTGCCGAGCCGGGGGCCCGTGTGTTTGAGCATGGCGCGATGGGTGTCCCGCGCCTTCTTCCAGGCCTCGGTGCCGCGCTCCGCCTTCAGATAGACGTCCAGCGCCTTGTCACGCTCCTTGGCATAGAAATCACGCATCAGCGAGACGACCCCGCCGAGTGTGTAAAACCCATCTTCTTCGATCTTGACGAGTGCCTTCTGGACCTTGATGCGTTGATCAAGCGCCGTGGCCTCGCCATCGACAGGCAGGCCGAAAATCGGGGAATCGTCTCCGGTGATCTGGAGGCGGATCCAGGCGAAACAGCCTTCGATCCCGTTCCAAAGCGCCGTGAAGGGATTCCAAAACCCACCGGCCGGCCGGCCGTCGGTCGACCCGCCGTCGGTCTCCGGTGCCATCCCCTTAGGGTCCTGCGTCGGTTGATCGCCCATCGCTCACCCGCCTCTTGTCGACACTGCCTTGCGTGGAACTGTCTCGCCCGGAACTGTCTCGCCCGGAACCGTCTGACCCGGGTTTCGCCGGTCTGTCCCGATCTTTAGGGCCTCATATGGGCCCACCGATGCTCGAGCCCTTGTCCCACCAGAGCGTCAAGCCAGTTCCATTTTACCCGGATTCCGGCGGCTGGAGGGAGTACTCCCTGTGGCCCCATCGCCCGATCTTCACCCCACAGTGTATCCCAAGTTGGGTCAAGTCCAAGCGGTCACAGACTTTATTCTGACTCGAAACGGGACTTACCCCTTGATAGACCCTGCCAAATGGTCACGACTTACGCGCTAAAAGCGAGATCGGCCTGTTTCAATACCCGCAAGGTTGAGGAGATGCGCCATCAGCAAAATGCCCAGGACCACGCACCCGATCAGGATCGTGGTCCAGGGAACGAGACGCACATTGTTGGGATCCGGCTCCCGCGCTGAACGTATCCGGGCAAAAAGACCTAAAATGGCACAAGCCCCAAGGCCGACCAGCGTGCTCCACAAGCCCATGTCGAAAATCCCGGCCCGTTATTCCCGGAAACGGCGCCCCTATTGCGGATCGGCGCTCACCAGTTCCACATCGTGGCCCCACAGCCGGCGCACAAGGCTCAATGTGTCTTCCCGCCCTCGCTCGCTCAAGGGCACGCCCCGATGGGGCGTGTGTTCGAGCCGCAGTCGCCGATCGCCCCGCAAATTGGCCTCGACGACCTGAATATTGGGCTCAAGCCGGCCGATATCATAGCTCTGGGCGAGAGCATCGCGCACCTGGCGGTAGCCCGTCTCGTCATGGATGGCGGTGACCTCGTAATAGGGCGTGTCCGCCTCATCATGCAGCTCGAACAGGCGCAACTCCCGCATCAAGTGGGGGCTGAGGAATTGCAGGATGAAGCTCTCGTCCCGGAAATTGGCCCAGGCATCGCGCAGGACCGCGCGCCAGTCGCCGCCGGCGATATCCGGGAACCAGGCCTTGTCTTCGTCCGTGGGCGCCTCGCAGATGCGCTTGATGTCGCTCATCATGGCAAAGCCTAAGGCATAGGGGTTGAAGCCGCGATAGCGCGGATCATCGAAGCCCGGCTGGAAGACCACTTGAGAGTGGCTGTGCAGGAACTCCAGCATGGTGCCTTCGGACAATTGGCCCCGTTCGTAAAGGGCGCTCATGATGTAATGGTGGACGAAGGTCGCGCAGCCCTCGTTCATGACCTTGGTCTGCTTCTGGGGATAGAAATACTGGGCTATGTTGCGCACGATGCGCAGGATCTCGCGCTGCCAGGGGCGCAGGATCGGGCTGTATTTCTCAAGGAAATAGAGGAGATTTTCCTCCGGCAGCTGCATGCGCTGACGGTCCTCCTCGACGAGTTCCTCAAGCTCCGTGCGCGGCGCGGCCTCGGCCTTGTCGTCGTCGCGGCCGGGCATCTGGGGCAGGGTGCGCCACAGATCATTGAACGTCGCATGGTCATGGGCGAGGCGCCGCTTGACCTTTTCCAACTGTTCCTCTTCGGACAGGCGGGGGGGCCTTGCATAGCGGAACACGCCCTGATCCATCAGGGCATGGGCCGCGTCGACGATCTGTTCCACCGCTTCCGTGCCGTATTCGTCTTCGCAGGCGGAGATGTAGCTCTTGGAGAAATTCAGATAGTCCAGGATCGCTTCCGCATCCGTCCACTGACGGAAAAGATAGTTGTTCTTGAAGAAGTGGTTGTGTCCCATGGCCGCATGCGCCATGACCAGCGTCTGCATGGTCATGGTGTTCTCTTCCATGAGAAAGTTGATGCACGGATTGGAATTGATCACGATCTCATAGGCGAGCGCCGTGTAGCCCTTCTGGTAGAGGGTCTGTTCCCGGGCAAAGACCTTGCCGAACGACCAGTGATGGTACATGAGCGGCATGCCATGGGAGGAATAGGCGTCGAGCATCTGCTCGCTCGAGATGATCTCGATTTGATTGGGATAAAGATCAAGGCCCAGATCCTCGATCGCGATTTCCTCAATGGCGTCATAGGTCCGCTTGAGGATGTCGAAGTCCCAGTCATTGTCTTCAAATAGGAGAGGGCGCGTGCCCTGGGTTGCCGCTGTCATCGGGGCATCTCCCATGCGCTTACGGGCGTGGGACCGGCCGCCATGGGTCCGCGCGGGGAGAACAGTTCACGGAACACGGGAAACACGTCACCAGGCCGCGCAATCCGTTTCATGGCGAAATGGTTCCAGCGATCATGGACATCCCTGTAGGCCCGCCATAACTCCGCCCCCGTCTCTTCGTCGGAGAACACCTCGAGTTCCCGTTCGTCCAGGATCTCGATATAGGCGTAGTGACGGCAATGGGGCAGAACATCCGTATTGAGCAGATCAACACAGCGCGCCGCGTCGCCCGACTGGGTATAGCCGTCCGAGGCCTGGGCCACATAGATGTTCCACTGATCCGGCGCATAGCGGTCCCGCCACACCTTCTTCATCTCCTCGATTGCCGTCGACACGATGGTGCCGCCGGATTGCCGGGAATAGAAGAAGGTGTCTTCGTCGACCTCCTGGGCCTCGTGGGTGTGCCGGATAAAGATGATGTCGAGCCGTTCATAGCGGCGCTTCAGGAACAAATGGAGCAGCATGAAGAAACGCTTGGCCAGGTCCTTTTCCCGCTCGCCCATGGAGCCGGAGACATCCATCAGGCAGAACATCACGGCGCGGGTCACCGGCACGGCCTGCTGCTCGAAAGCGTTGTAGCGCACATCGATCGGATCGATGAAGGGGATCCAGCGGCGCTTCGCCTCCAGCGCTTCCAGCTCGGCGATCAGACGGCGCCGTTCCGCGTGATCCTCCGCCGTCGGATCGGCCTTGGCCTCAAGCTCGAACAGGCGGGCCTTCAAGTCGTCCACTTCCCCCGTCTGGGGGCGCCCGAGGGCGATGCGCCGGCCATAGGCATGGCGCATGGTCCGGATGAGATTGAGCTGGTTCGGCGTGCCCGCATGGGTCAGGCCCGACCGCCGCCAGCTCAGATGGGTTTGATCCGGATTGGCTGTTTTTTCCAGATTGGGCAGTTCCAGATCATCAAAGATCAGGTCGAGGATTTCGTCCTGGGACAGGGTGAACTGGAAATCGTCCTCGCCCTCCCCCTGATTGGCGGCGTCCTTGCCGCCTTCACCCTTCCCGCCCCGGGGCTTGCGAATGCGATCACCGGTGCCGAATTCCTTGTTGCCCGGATGAACCATGTCCCGTTCGCCCCCTGATGAGGAGAGGCGAAAGCGCGGTTCCTTGGTGCCCTTGGCGGGGATGGCGATGTTTTGATCCTTGTCGAAATCGCGCACGCCGCGCGTCTTCATCGACTCCTGCACCGCCTCCTTGATCTGGGCACGGGCACGGCGGATGAACCGCTGCCGGTTCGCCAGGCTCTTGCCCTTCGGATTGAGCCGGCGGTCAATAAAATGCGTGCCCATGACATCCCATACTTTCACGTGATCCGGCGTTCCGCCCATCGATCCCCTTGCCGTTTTGGGGTCGATACGGAGCGAATTCTCGCGGGCGCCCTTCAAACGGGCGCCAGGCTCAACCGGCCTTGTTCACCCGCATATACCATTCGACGAGGCGGCGCACCTGACGCTGGGTGTATCCCCGCGCGATCATGCGGTCGACGAAATCATTATGCTTGCTTTGGGTGTCGCTGTCTTTCTTGGACTCGAAACTGATCACGGGCAGCAGGTCTTCGACCTGGGTGAACATGCGCTTTTCGATCACGGTGCGCAGTTTCTCGTAGGACGTCCAGGCCGGGTTGCGCCCGCCATGCTGGGCACGGGCCCGCAGGCTGAATTTGACGACCTCGTTGCGGAAATCCTTGGGGTTCGCGATCCCGGCGGGCTTCTCGATCTTGGAAAGCTCCTGGTTCAACGTATCCCGATCGAGGAGCTGGCCCGTATCGGCGTCCTTGAAGTCGAGATCCTCGATCCAGGCATCCGCATAGGAAATGTAGCGGTCGAACAGATTCTGTCCGTATTCGCCATAGGATTCCAAATAGGCCTTCTGGATCTCCTTGCCGATGAACTCCGCATAGCGCGGTGCGAGATCCGCCTTGATGAATTCCAGAAGACGCTTTTCCTGGTCCTCCGGCAACTGTTCCCGGCGGATCGACAGTTCGAGCACATACATCAGATGGACCGGGTCGGCGGCCACTTCCGCCGTGTCGTAGTTGAAGGTCTCGGACAGGACCTTGAAGGCGAACCGCGTGGAAATCCCGCGCATGCCTTCATCGATCCCCGCCGTATCCCGATATTCCTGGTGGGACTTGGCCTTGGGGTCCGTGTCCTTGAGCTTCTCGCCGTCATAGACCCGCATCTTGGAATAGAGGCTTGAATTCTCGTGTTCCTTGAGCCGCGTCATGACGGAAAACTGCGCCAGCATTTTCAGGGTTTCCGGCGCGCAGGACGCATCGCCCAGCTCGCTCCCCCCAAGGAGCTTTTCATAAATCTGTGTTTCCTCCGTGACCCGCAGGCAATAGGGCACATTGATCACGCAGATCCGGTCCAGGAAGGCCTCATTGTTCTTGTTGCTCTTGAACATGGACCATTCGGCTTCGTTCGAATGGGCCAGGATCGTGCCCTGGAAGGGAATGGGGCCGAGAGCCTCCGTCCCCGTATAATTGCCTTCCTGGGTTGCGGTCAGGAGAGGGTGGAGCACCTTGATCGGTGCCTTGAACATCTCGACGAATTCGAGCATGCCCTGATTGGCATAGCACAGGCCCCCGGAATAGGAGTAAGCGTCCGGATCATGCTGGGCGAAATGCTCGAGCTTGCGGATATCCACCTTGCCCACGAGACTGGAGATGTCCTGATTGTTCTCGTCCCCCGGCTCCGTCTTGGCGATGGCGATCTGCTTCAGTTTTGACGGATACAGACGAACGACCTCAAAGCGGGAAATGTCGCCTTGGAACTCGTCGAGCCGCTTCACCGCCCAGGGGGACATGATGCTGTTGAGGCGCCTTTTCTCGATCCCGTATTTGTCTTCCAACAGATCGGCCATCTGGCCTGAAGGCTGGAAAAGGCCCAAAGGCGATTCAAATACCGGGCTGATCTGGTCACCGGCTTTGAGCACATAGATGGGATAGACTTCCATCAACTCCTTCAGCCTTTCGGCAAGGGAGGATTTTCCGCCCCCGACCGGACCGAGCAGATAGATGATCTGGCGCCGTTCCTCGAGACCTTGGGCGGCATGTTTGAAATAGCCCACGATCCGTTCGATCGTGTCTTCCATGCCGAAAAAGCTGGAGAAGGAGTCATAGACCTTGATGGTCCGATTGAAGAACACCCGGGAAAGGCGGGCGTCTTGGGAGGTATCAAAGAGGGTCGGCTCGCCGATGGCCTTGACCATGCGTTCCGCGGAACTCGCCACCATCATCGGGTCATCCCGGGCCGCGAGGAGGTAGTCTCTTAAGGACATGGCCTCCTGGCGCTCCCGCGCATAGGCCTCGGAAAAGAGGTCGAAAACGTCCAAATCGGTTGTCATGCTGCCGCTCTCCATCCTGCCTGCCGTGTGTGTTCGCTTGCCGTCCGCCGCCTCGGTACGACCTGGAAACCGCGCCCAAGCCCCATGCGCCGACCTACAAATGCGTTGCCTCGTTCGCCCGTGATCGCGCACCGATCGCCGGGCGGGGACTGGTCCGTAAACGGCGCATCCTCGCATTCTGCTTAAGATTTAGGCTGAGCTTGGTTAATGGCTCGAAAATGGCAGCGAGCGGACCGCATTGTGCGGCGGGTGTTTTCTCTTGTGACCCTCGCCC
>CAZFWG010000108.1:0-13106 GCA_964522525.1 uncultured Alphaproteobacteria bacterium
CGTGTGACGCGATGGCGCTGTCAGCCCATTGGCTCGCTTGCGAGGCCTCGATTTTCGGGCTAGGTGAGCCCTCCAGAGGCGTGATCGCGAAGACCTTTCCTTATCCCTATGGCCCCTGTCGGGCCCTTGTTCAGGAGACCAAAAATGGCGCGCAACAAGATTGCATTGATCGGGGCCGGCCAGATCGGCGGCACCCTGGCCCATTTGGTCGGGCTTAAAGAGCTCGGCGACGTGGTGCTGTTCGACATCGCCGAAGGCTTGCCCCAGGGCAAGGCCCTCGATCTGGAGCAGTCTTCACCTGTCGACACCTTCGATTCCGGCATGATCGGCACCCAGGACTACAAGGATATTGCCGGGGCTGATGTGGTGATTGTGACGGCCGGCGTGGCGCGCAAGCCGGGCATGAGCCGGGATGATCTCCTGGGCATCAATCTCAAGGTCATGGCGGCCGTGGGTGAGGGCATCAAGAAGCACGCGCCCGACGCCTTCGTCATCTGCATCACCAATCCGCTCGACGCCATGGTCTGGGCGCTGCGCGAGTTTTCGGGCCTGCCCCATAACCGGGTGTGCGGCATGGCGGGCGTGCTGGATTCTGCCCGTTTCCGGCTGTTCCTGGCCCGCGAATTCGAGGTCTCGGTCGAGGATGTGACGGCTTTCGTGCTTGGTGGCCATGGCGATACCATGGTGCCGCTCACCCGCTATTCGACTGTCGCCGGCATTCCGCTGCCCGATCTCGTGAAAATGGGCTGGACCTCCCAGGACAAGCTGGACTCGATCGTTCAGCGCACGCGCGACGGTGGCGCCGAAATTGTCGGTCTGCTCAAGACCGGTTCCGCCTTTTATGCGCCCGCCACTTCGGCCATTGCCATGGCCGAGAGCTACCTCAAGGACAAAAAGCGCGTGCTGCCCGCCGCGGCCCATCTCACGGGCCAGTTCGGCGTCAAGGATCTCTATGTCGGGGTACCCGTGGTGATCGGCTCCGGCGGTATCGAGAAGATCGTGGAAATCGAGCTGACGGCGGACGAGAAGGTCATGTTCGACAATTCCGTCGACGCCGTGAAAGGCCTTGTCTCGGCCTGCAAAGGCATCGAGCCGGCTTTGGGCTGATCACGGATGCCCAGCGTCAAGCCCGATGGTTCGCCATCGGGCAAGCGACGGCCCGGGCGGGTCAGGCCCGCCGGGGCAGGAACCGGTCGATATAGGCCATCACCGGCCGGCGGAATTCCTTCAGGAGTTGGGTGATCGGTTCATCATCCAAATCCAGATAGTGGGCGGCGAATATCGAACTCGTCCGCACCACCGCCGGTTTGGGCGGCAGGATCTGGCCCAGATAGGGCACTTCGATGTCGCCATCGACCAGGGTGAGGGGCGCCGGATTGGGGATCTGCAAGATCCAATAGCGTCCGGCACCTTCCAGCGTTGCCCGTGAGGAAATCACCACGCCGTAATGGTCATAGTCTTCGTCCGGCAGGCCCAGCACAAAGGCCGGGACCGCGATGATGTCCCACCGCTCGAATGACACTTGAAGCCCCCTTCACCCGTGGTCTTGCTGCTCCTTCGCCTCCGAAACGGTGACGTGTCTTTTTCGGTTTCAGACTTGAAAAGCCTTTGGCCGCCGTTTCGTGGCGTCCTTCGGATTGCCCTCGGCGAGGGTCAGGGTCGCCTGCATGCCAAGGCCCGGAACCTGCTCGTTCCGTCGAACCTGCATGACAAGGCGGGCGCCCGGTGTCAGTTGCAAAAACTCCGCATCCCGCGGGTCGAGTTTCAGGGTCAGGTCTGCGCCAACATCGCAAACTATGGTGCGATCCGTCATGGGACTCCTCGTGTGTCACCCATCCAATTGACCCAATTCTATCACAGTTTGCGGCAAGCAATGGGCATGCGCTCGCGAGGGATGCCCATCCCCCGACCGGGTGGCGATCCATCTGCATCGGGCACAAAAGCACTGTTTTCCTCAGGCTTCAGCCGGACTACAAAACCGGGTCTTGGACACGCGCGCGGCGAGGGGGAAGGATCCGCATGCAAAATCAAAGTGTTTGGCACTATGGGCTGACGCGGCGGCGCCTCATGGCGACGGCGCTGGGCGGTGTGGGGCTGATGATGGGGACGCGCCTGCCGGCGCGGGCCCAAACACCGGATCTGAAAGCCGATCAGGTTCTGGAGCGGATTGCGTTCGGATCCTGCCTTGAACAATCGCGCCCTGTCCCTGCTCTCGATGCCGTGCGCGCCCATAAGCCGGACCTGTTCTTATTCCTGGGCGACAATGTCTATGGGGATGATCGGGAAAACCCGGAAGACCTGACCAAGATGCGCGCGGCGTATGAGGCGCTTGCCGAACGTGGAGAGATGCGCCGGCTGCGGGCCGAGGTGCCCCTCATGGCGACCTGGGACGACCATGACTATGGCCAGAACGATGGGGGTAGTACTTATGCGTCCAAGGTCGACGCAGAAGGCTTGTTTCTCGATTTCTGGCAGGTGCCCGATGATGATCCCCGGCGCTCCCGTCCGGGCATCTACCGCGCCCGGACGATCGGGCCCGCCGGCAAACGGGTTCAGATCATCCTCTTGGACACCCGTTATTTCCGTTCCGATCTTGTCGCCAATCCCAAGGGATCGGCCAAAAGATACGGGCCGCAAGAAGACCCGGAAGCGACCCTGCTGGGCGCTGACCAATGGCGCTGGCTTGAGGATCAGCTGCGCCAGCCGGCCGAGCTGCGCCTCATCGTTTCGTCGATCCAGGTTCATGCCGAGGGGCACGGTTGGGAGGCCTGGGATAAATTTCCCCGAGAGCGCAAGCGCCTGTATGATCTTATCCGCGCAACTGGCGTGAGCGGCGTCGTCTTCCTGTCCGGTGACCGGCATTTGGCGGCGCTTTATCGCCGGGATGATGTGGCCGACTATCCGCTGATCGAGGTGACGTCCAGTTCCCTCAATCTGGATTTTCTGAAGGATCGGCGCATCGAGGAAGCGGGTCCCCACCGGACGAGCGGTCTGTTCACAGCCGCCAATTGGGGTTTCGTCACGATCGATTGGGAGGGGGGCCTCCTGGAGACGGGGGTGCGGGACCAGGCCGGCACCGCCGTCTATGAAACCCGCCTGTCGTTTGCCGACCTGGGATTGTGAGTTTCGGCCCGGAGCTTGAATCCCGGTGCACACGTGCAGGCGAGGTGGGGAAGACAAGGATGAACAAGATGTTCAACACGGACCAGGGTCTGGCCCAGGGTCTGGAAACGAAGATGGCCCCGCCCGAAACCTACGCGCAGGCCCTTGCCCTGCATCGCGAGGGACGGGTGGGCGAGGCGCGCAAGGCCTATCAGTTGCTCATCGAACGGGAGCCTCGCCATGGCGACGCCTGGTTCGGGCTTGCGACCATCCAGGCGCAACAGGGGGCATCGGAAGAGGCGATCATCGGTTTTGAGCGGGCGATGGGCCTGCTCGGTCCAAAGCCTGAGATCCACCACAATATGGCGGCGGCGAAATCGGCCCTGGGCCGCATCGTGGAGGCCGATGCCCACTATCGGGAGGCCATCCGTCTCAAGCCGGACTATTATGAGGCCTATTTCAACTTCGCCAATGTCAAGACGTTCCGAAATGGGGCACCGGTCGCGGCAACCCTGGAGGATCTGTTGCGCCGTCCCGATCTGACGGGCGCGGATCGGTGTTTTCTCCATTTCGCCGCCGGCAAGATCTATGACGATCTGGGACAGCCCGATGCGGCCTTCCCCCATTTCGCCGCCGGCAACAGGGCCAAGGGCGTCACCTTCGATGCCCAGTCCGTCTATGACGAGATTGCCGCGATCTCAAAGGCATTCGATGGACCGACCATGGCCCGGCTCAAGGACAAGGGGCATCCGGACGACCGGATCGTTCTCGTCGTGGGCATGCCCCGTTCCGGAACGACCCTTGTCGAACAGGTCCTGGCCAGCCATGGCCGCATCAAAGGGGCGGGGGAGCTCAGCGCTCTTACCCGTACGGCGCGCAAGATCGGGGAGATGCTGGGCGCGCAGGCGCGGTATCCGTCCTACACCGATCTCCTCTCCGGTCCCATCCTGACCCGGTTCGGGCAGGCCTATGCGGGCCATCTGGCCGAGCGGGCGGGGGACACGGAGGGCACGGCCGCGCGGATCATCGACAAGACGCCCCTCAATTTCCGTCATCTGGGGTTGGCCTATGGCCTCCTGCCGAATATCCGGATCATCCATTGTCGCCGTCACCCCCTCGACACCTGTCTGTCCTGCTATTTCCAGAACTTCCGTACGGGACAGGATTACAGTTTCGATCTGGAGACCCTCGGTTTCTACTACGGCCAGTATCACTGGCTGATGGGGCACTGGAAACGTGTCGGCGTCCCGATCCTGGACGTGGATTATGGCCCATTCGTCCAGGACCTGGAGGGCGGCGCCCGTCAAATCCTCAGCTTCCTCGATCTCGAATGGGATCCGGCGGTCCTCGATTTCCACGAGACGGCGCGCAATGTTCAAACCGCGAGCCGCGCGCAGGTGCGCCGTCCCGTCTATACCTCGTCGGTGGATCGCTGGCGGGCCTATGAGGCGCATCTTGAGCCGCTGAAAGCGGTGTTGACCCAAGCCGGGGTGCCGCTCGACTGACGATTGGGAAGGGGATGGATCTTGGTACGATCGAGTGGCGATCCGGCCGAGCGCGCGGCGGCCTTCCAGCGGATTCGCGATGCCCATCAGACCGAAATCGCCGAGGACTATGTGGAACTCGTCGAAGATCTGATCACGGACCAGGGAGAGGCCCGGCTTGCCGATCTCGCCCGCTATCTAGGCGTGAGCCGGGCGACAGCCACCAAGACCGTGCAGCGTTTGCGCCGGGAAGGGCTTCTCGATGGTGAGCCCTATGGCTCGATCCTGCTGACCCCGTCGGGCCGGGCGCTGGCATCGAAAGCCCGGCGGCGGCACAAGATCCTGTTCGATTTCCTGATCCATCTCGGCGTCGATGCCAAGACCGCGGCGGCGGATGCGGAAGGCATGGAGCATCATGTCAGTGAGCAGACCTTGCAGGCCCTCGAACGCCTGACCCGCTCCGGGGCCGCCTAACGCCCGCCGCGTCGCCCCATCTTTAACAGCGCATTAACGTTTCACTTGCCATACCAACTGACGAGGGGTGCCGGTCGGGTCGGTCGGTGCGTTCGCCCTTTTGCCGGCGCAGGCGTGTTAACGGCGCCAACTCCGCTCCATGGTGGTCGTCCGGACACCATGCCATCATCCCAATGGTTTCCATGCTGCCAATCGATCATCTCGGTTTTGTCACCCACGATGCGGACGGTGCGACCGCCTTCCTGGGCGTCTTGGCGGGATATGACGCGATCAGCGCCCCTGTTCACGACGCGGAACAGGATGTGATGATCCAGTTCCTGTCGCGGTCACGGGAGCCGGGCATGCGAATCGAATTGTTGTCGCCGGCGTCTCCTGCCTCGCCCGTGCTGGCGGCGACGAAGCGCGGGGGCGGCGTCCATCACATCTGCTTTCAGGTCGCCGACCTCAATGATTTTTCGTCCTGGTGCAGAGAAGCGGGTCTGCGGATGGTCAAGGGGCCGACACCGGCACCGGCATTTGGCGACGGGCGGCGCGTAGCGTTTTGCCAGGGACCGGGTCTCGGTCTCATGGAATTCGTCGAAACATCGAGCGCGCCGGATCTGCCAAAAGGGGAGGCGTGTGTGGTGAAGGGCATGACGAGGCGGTTCATGGAGGTGATGCGCGATGGCTCATGTGGATGACTTTGTCGCCGATCTGGCGGACCGGTTCCCCGCATTCCAACCCTCGGTGGCTGCCGCGCTGACGGAAGGCGGCGACACGGCACGAGACCTGGCCAACAGGATTGTTGGCCTTCTGGGCCCCCTGTTCGGCGGCACGGCCGCGCTCTCCGAGAGCTACGCGCGGATGTGTTCGGAGCTGATGAAATCACAGCTCAAATACGAGATGAGCGGACGCTATGAGGCCCAACACTTCGAGAGTGTGGACACGAGCGTCTATCAAGATACGGACAGGATGCAAACCTATATGCTGGGGCTCGCCTGCTCCCAGTTCGCCTGGCGGCATCATTTCGAGATCTGGCAGTTCTATACGGATGAATTTCTGCCGCTGCTGGGCAATTCCGGCCGCGCCCTGGAAATCGCGCCGGGCCATGGGCTTTTCGGCCTCACACTCGTGGGGGAGAAACCAGCGATACGGCTGACCGGCGTCGATATCGCCCCGGCTTCCGTGGAAATTTCCCGGCGGATCGCCGAAACCGAAGGGGGGCTCAACACCGTTTATCGGGTGGCGAATGCCCTTGATCTGCCTGCCGATTTTCAATCCGCCTTCGATGTGGTCCTGTGCGGGGAGTTGCTTGAGCATCTGCCCGCGCCCCAGGACCTCGTCCAGAACATCGCGCAAACCCTTGTGCCGGGCGGGCATGCCTTCATCACGGCCGCATTGACCGCGGGTGCCCCGGATCACATCCATGAATTCGTGGCCGACGATGAGGTTCTCGACCTGGTTCGTGCAGCCGGTCTTCACATCATCAAGACACGATGCGGCGCGGGCCAGGCCATGACGGACCGGGCGAAAGGACCGCCGCGCACGCTCGCCGTGATCGCCCGATCCGGGCCCAGCGCCTAGTACCCGGTTTGGCCGTCAACCCATCCACCAACTGGAGACATACGATGGATCGCTTTGAAGACGTCGTTTCCCTGACATTCAGGGTCGCTGCGGATCAGCTCCAAGACGATATGGGACCCGATGACACCGAGGGCTGGGATTCCATGACTCATCTGATCCTGTTCACGGCCCTGGAGGAAGCTTTCTCCGTGACCTTTGACACGGACGAAATTCCGTCCCTCGCAACGATCGGCGCCATTCGGCGCGCCTTGGACGCGAAGCGCGCGAAAGCCGCGTGATGGCCTCATCCCGGCCGAACCCTTTTCAATCCCATTCCGGCGATGCCGGCGAAGGTATGGACACGCCACGGGCACGGTTTGACGCTCTGGTGGCGCGCGCCTGCGAAGGTCCGCTTTCGCTCCTCGCCATCGAGGGCCTCGCCCGGGATCTTGGTGCCCACTTGGACGACAGCGCAGAGGGCGCCGACCGGCATGTCTTCGTAACCGGAGACATGACTCTGGCGCCCATCGGCAAGGCCGCCCAAATCGCGGGTCTGCGCCAGGGCCTTTCGGTCCATGTCGAGGAAGGTACCTTTGGGGCCTGGCGCCAGGACTGTCTGGATCCGGATGGCCCCTTGGTCCGCGCCGATGCGGACATCGTGGTGATTGCCACGGGTCTCGATTCGATCGATATCTGGCCCGCACCCGGACAATCCGCTGACGCCATCGGGGCGCTCATCGAGGGCTGGATCAGCGATATGGAACGGCTTTGGGCGACCGTCGCCGCCCATTCCAAGGCCCGCGTCATTCAACATCTTCTGCCGCCGCCCCCTTTTCGCTTCACAGGTCTCGCCGATCGACGGGCGCCCTGGTCCCATATGGATTTTGTCTATCGCCTCAACAAGGCCATGTTGGACCGGGCCCCCGCAGGCACGGGCTTCCTTGATCTGTGGTCCGTGGCGACGCGGGTGGGCGTTGAAAACTGGACCGAGCCACGCGGCTATGTGCTCGGGCGCTTCGGCTTCGATATGCGCCATCTGCCGGCCTATGCGCTCGAACTTGAACGGGCTTGGCGGGGCATGACCGGCACGTCACGCCGGGCGCTGATTCTGGATCTCGACAATACCCTCTGGGGCGGGATCATCGGAGACGATGGTCTGGAGGGCATCGCCCTGGGCCCCGGCTCAGCCCGGGGAGAAGCATTTCTGCGCTTGAACACCTATCTGGATGCGTTGCGGCAACGGGGCATTGTTCTGGCCATCTGTAGCAAGAATGACGAACAGGTGGCGCGCCGGGTTTTTGACCACCACCCCCATATGCCCCTCGACATGGCCGATTTCGGCGCGGTCGTTTGCAATTGGGAGGACAAGGCAACGAATTTGCGTCACATCGCGGGTGCGTTGAACCTCCATCCCTCCAGCCTCGTTTTCGCCGATGACAATCCCGCCGAATGTGCGCTGATCCGGCGTGAATTGCCGGAGGTCGCTGTCATAGAAATGTCCGGTGATCCCGCGCTCTTTCCGGAACGGATTGACCGCTCAGGCCTGTTCGAGTTCCAGCGGTCCACGGAGGATGATCTCAAGCGCGCCGGATCCTATGGTGCGCGCCGGGCCGCGGAGGAACGGCGCCGGGCCGCAACAGACTTGCCGAGCTATCTGCGTTCGCTGGAAATGGTGGGCCGCGTTGCGGTGGCTGCCCAGGCAGACCTGCCTCGACTGGCCCAGATGGAGCAGAAGACGAACCAGTTCAACCTGACGACGCGGCGTTATGACGAAGCGTCCCTGAGGACATTCATGGGGCAAACGAACAGGATCGTCCTGGCCGTGAGCTTGAAGGATTGCTTCGCCGATCACGGATTGATCTCATCCTTGTGCCTCGCTCTGGAAGGAGACACCTGTCGCATCGACTCATGGCTCATGAGTTGCCGGGTGTTCTCCCGAACCTTGCCTGAATTCACCCTTTCCAGGCTCTCCGAGCTGTTGGCATCCAGAAACGTCGAGACCGTCGTGGGTGAAGTCGTCGCCACCGAGCGCAATGCCGTGTGCCGCTCCATCTACGAACAGCTCGGTTTCACGCGCGAGGACGAGGCGGGGCGGTTTTGGCGGGCGGATCTCTCGGTCTGCAAGACGCTGGCGCAGCGCAGTTTCATCCAAGGGGAGCGTGAATCGTGAAGGCGCTTTTGAATGCCGGTCTGCGGGGATTGTTCGCGGTCTACTACCGGATCAAGTTTTGGTGCCTGCGTCCCGCTCTCAAGGACGAAACTGCCGCGGCCGTCCTTTATGACAGTCTCCTCCCGGATCTTGTGTTGCGCCTGTTCGGCGCGCGGCTCGGGCGCAATGTCCGGATCAACCGGTGGCTGACTCTGCACCAAACGGGCAATGACTTTTCGAAACTGAAAATCGGTGACGATGTCCATATCGGCAAGCATGTCCTGATTGACTTGAGCGGCGCGGTGCGGATCGGAGACCGGGTCGGCATCGGCATGTTCAGCCGTCTCATGACTCACGAGGCCTTGGGCGATACCCGTCTGGCAGCCGACTATCCGCCCCAGTCCGGCGATCTGACCATCCCGGATGATTGCGTCGTGACCGCCGGTTCGTTTGTCCTGTTTCCCACCGAATTGAGACCGGGCTCGCTCATCTCCTGCAACAGCGTGGTCCGTGGCCGGTTCGATCGACCGGCCGTGCTCATGGGCAATCCGGCACGCATTGCCAAACACCTCGATGAGCGAGAGGTCGCTTAAGGGGCATGAGGCGAGATCATCCCAGGTGCGGCCGTGGCTGAACGGGCTGGTGAGACGCAAACCGCCGATCTGGTGAGCGCTGCCCAATCCGGGACGCGCTGGACAAGCCTGTCCCTCGGCATCACCGCGCTCTCCCAACTTCTCCAAGTCGTATTGCTGGCCAGGTTTTTTCTCCAGCCGGAAGATTTCGGCACCATGGGGATCATCCTGGTGATTGTCTTCTTCGTGCAGAATTATATGGATCTGGGCTTTTCCGCCGCGCTCATCCATCGACAGGAGGCGAGCGAGGCGGAGCTGTCGAGCCTCTACTGGCTAACCCTGGCGGTTGGTGTGTTGTCCTGCGGGACTGTCGCCGCGGCGGCACCGTTGATCGCGGATTTCTACGGGGTCAGTGGCCTGGCCGCGATGATCCCGGTGACTGCCTTGGGCTTTGCCATGGACGGGGTCGGACGGCAGTTCCTGATCCTGCTGCAACGGGACCTCAACTTCCGCGCCGTGGCCGGGGCCGAGATCGGCTCGGCCCTCTCGATGCTGATCGTGGCTCTGGTCTGTGCCTTGTGGGGGTTCGGCGTCTGGAGCCTCGTCTTTGCCCATCTGGCCAAGACGGGTGTCCGCTCGGGCATCGCGATTGCCGCCGGCTGGAAACGCTACCGGCCGAGGCACCGGTTCGCCTGGCGTCATTTACGGCCTTTCTGGCGTTTTGGCGGATTTCAACTGGGCAATCAGACCATCAATCTCCTGAACGATCGCATGGATCAGCTTGTCATCAGTGTGGTGAGCGGTGTGGGGGCGCTCGGCTTCTTCTCCCTCGCGGCGCAGATGACGAGCCTGCCCGCCCGCATGATCAATCCCGTGGTGACAAAAGTCAGCTTTCCGCTCTTTGCCCGCATTCAGGGAGATACCGAGCGGGTGCGGGAAGGCTATCTCGCAAGTCTGAGCCTCGTGATGACCGTCAATGCGCCCTTGATGATCGGATTGGCGGCGAGCGCGCCGGCCCTTGTGCGCCTGGTTCTGGGGCCGGACTGGATCGGGATCGTGCCTCTTTTGCAGGTCCTGTCCGGCGTGGGGCTCATGCGGGCCTCGGGCAATCCGACGGGCATTGTGGCTCTTGCCCATGGGGGCGCGGGGCGGATGTGTGTCTGGTCGGCCGCGTTGCTTTTCGTGTCGGCCCCCCTCGTTTATCTCGGGGCGGTCGCCTGGGGATCCTTAGGCGTCTGCCTCGTTCTGCTTGCCCTTCAATTTTTGCTTGTCGTGCCCGGTTATTGGTTTCTTGTCCGCCCCTATACGGGCCCCTGTTGTGGTCGCTATGTCCTGGCGATATTCCGCCCATTGATCATATCGTGCATCATGGGGATCGTGGTTTTCGCCATCGGTTTTGCGGGGCGGGAGATTGCGGCCCAGGGCCTTGTTCTGGCCGCGCAGGTCGTCGCCGGCGCCCTGGTCTATGGCGTCTTGTGCCGGCTCGTTCTGCCCGGTGAAATGCGAGCGGTGTTGCAGGTTCTTCCCGCCAGCCGCTGGACGCAAACGGTGATGGGACTTCTTGACGGGCCAAAGCCCCGCTTCAGCGGGACGTGAGTCGGCGCCTTGACTCCCAAAGGGTGGGTTTCGTCCTGCCCGAAGCCCGGGCTGCGGAAAGGGGCCACCCCCGAAATGAAACGCCAGCCCGGTCGCTTGGTTGCGCTGCGGTGGGGCGGTGCTATAACTCGCGGCGTTCCCCGTGGGCTGATCCTCTCAAAGGTCTGTTATCGGGGCCTGCGCAGGCGGGGTGGAGGCACTTTGCAGGCGCGAACACGGCATTCAACCTCCATCGGGGTCATTCATGAACATCCACGAATATCAGGCCAAAGAGGTGCTCAAAGGTTTCGGCGTGCCCGTGCCGCGCGGCCATGCCGCCTTCACGGCTGATGAAGCGGTCAAGGGCGCCGAAGCGCTGGGCGGACCGGTCTGGGTCGTCAAGGCGCAGATCCACGCGGGCGGCCGCGGCAAGGCGGGCGGCGTCAAGGTCGTCAAATCCATCGACGATGTGCGCGCGGAAGCCGAGCGCATGCTGGGCCTGACCCTCGTGACCCATCAGACGGGTCCGGAGGGTAAGGAAGTTCACCGGGTCTATGTGGAAGAAGGATCGGCCATCGCGCGGGAGCTTTATCTCTCCTGCGTCGTCGATCGGGATACGGGCCGCATCGCCTTTATCTCCTCGACCGAAGGCGGCATGGACATCGAAGAGGTCGCGGCCCAGACCCCGGAAAAGATCCTGACCCTGAGTATCGACCCCGCCGCCGGCATCCAGGACCATCACGGACGGTCGATCGCCTTCTCCTTCGGCCTCGAAGGTGATCAGGTCAAGCAGTGCGTGAAGCTGGTGCGCGGTCTTTATGATGCCTTTGTCGGTACCGATATGAGCATGCTGGAGATCAATCCCCTCGTCGTGACCGAAGGCGGGGATCTCGTCTGCCTCGATGCCAAGGTCGATTTCGACGGCAACGCGCTTTATCGCCATCCCACGATCGTTGAGCTGCGCGACCTCACGGAAGAGGATCCGGCGGAGATCGAGGCGTCCAAATTCGATCTCAGCTATATCAAGCTCGACGGCAAGATCGGCTGCATGGTCAATGGCGCCGGCCTTGCCATGGCGACCATGGACATCATCAAGCTCTATGGTTCCGAGCCCGCCAACTTCCTCGATGTGGGCGGCGGCGCGACGAAAGAAAAAGTTACGGCGGCGTTCAAGATCATCCTTCAGGATCCGAATGTGGAAGGCATTCTCGTCAATATCTTCGGCGGGATCATGCGCTGCGACATCATTGCCGAAGGGGTGATCGCGGCGGCCCGCGAGGTCGATCTCAAGGTCCCCCTCGTGGTCCGGCTCGAAGGCACCAATGTGGAGCAAGGAAAACAGATCCTGTCCGAATCCGGCCTTGCCGTGATCCCTGCCAATGATCTCGCCGATGCGGCCGAGAAAGTGGTCAAAGCCGTGAAGGAGGCGCACTGATGTCCATCATGGTCAATCGCGATACCAAGGTCATCACCCAGGGCTTCACCGGCAAGCAGGGCACCTTTCACTCGGAACAGGCCATCGCTTACGGCACCCAGCTCGTCGGCGGCGTGAGCCCGGGCAAGGGCGGCTCGAGCCATCTGGACCGGCCCGTCTTCGACACCGTGGCGCAGGCGAAAGAAGCGACCGGCGCCGATGCTTCCATGATCTATGTGCCGCCGCCCTTCGCGGCCGATGCCATTCTCGAGGCGATCGATGCGGAGATCGAACTGGCGGTGTGCATCACCGAGGGCATTCCGGTCCTCGACATGGTCAAGGTGAAGCGGGCGCTCCAGGGCTCCAAGACGCGGCTCGTGGGTCCGAACTGCCCCGGCGTGATCACTCCGGAAGAATGCAAGATCGGCATCATGCCCGGCCATATCCACAAGAAAGGCTCCGTGGGGATCGTTTCCCGCTCGGGCACCCTGACCTATGAGGCGGTGCACCAGACGACGGCGGCCGGGCTGGGCCAATCCTCCTGTGTAGGCATTGGCGGCGACCCGGTGAACGGGACCAACTTCATCGATGTCCTCGACCTGTTCCTGAAGGATCCGCAGACGGAATCCATCATCATGATCGGCGAGATCGGCGGGTCGGCGGAGGAAGAGGCCGCGGACTTCATCAAGCAGTCCAAGACAAACAAGCCGATGGTCGGTTTCATTGCCGGTGTCACCGCGCCTCCGGGCCGGCGCATGGGCCATGCGGGCGCGATCATCTCCGGCGGCAAGGGC
>CAZFWG010000109.1:0-11138 GCA_964522525.1 uncultured Alphaproteobacteria bacterium
ATTGTAATCGGCGGCCTGAAGAAGCTTCAGGATGATGTTCTCCACATCCTCGCCGACATAACCGGCCTCGGTCAGGGTTGTGGCATCCGCCATCGTGAAGGGCACATCCAGGATGCGGGCCAGGGTCTGGGCAAGCAGAGTCTTACCGCAGCCCGTGGGACCAACCAGCAGGATGTTCGACTTCGCCAACTCCACATCGTTGTTCTTCGAGGCGTGGTTCAGCCGCTTGTAGTGGTTGTGCACCGCGACGGACAGAACACGCTTGGCATGCGCCTGGCCGATCACATAGTCGTCCAGAACCCGGCAGATTTCCGCCGGTGTGGGCACGCCGTCCCGGGACTTGGAAAGGGAACTCTTGTTCTCCTCGCGAATGATATCCATGCACAACTCGACGCATTCATCGCAAATGAACACGGTCGGGCCGGCAATCAGTTTGCGGACTTCGTGCTGGCTCTTTCCGCAGAAGGAACAATAGAGGGTGTTCTTGGAATCGCCGCCGTTGCCTTTGCTCATTCGGTCTCCTCAAGCCCAACCACGACGGTCCATCCGAACCCTTCAGATCGGGGAACCATCCCGATCACCACCCCCTTCACCACCGCAACGGTGATCCCAAAGGCCAGGTCCCATTTCCCGCAACGCCAGGACTTTTCATCCTCCCATTCTCCGACCGCCCGTTGATGATAGATCAGCACCGGACGTCGAGAGTGGCCAACACATCATAATGCAAACACGATAGGACGGGACGGATCAACATGAGATTAAGCACCGGCCCCACCCCCTATCGTGACAGTTTACACATCCTAAAAGCATGTTCATCCTGCCCTGCTGACCTGGGCAAGACCATGACGCCCCTGAGCCGCACCGTGCAGCGGCCGATACGCCCGATCCCGGGGATCGACGGCCCACGTCCGCGGCCCCATGCCCAACCTACGCGCCGGTCTCCGGCGACCGGGGCCCGCCATCCGAGGAGTCCATGCCCGTGGGGCGCTTGGAGAACACCTGGTCGATCAGGCCGAATTTCAGGGCATCTTCCGCCGTCAGGAAGTTGTCCCGATCAAGGGCCCGCTCGACCACCTCGTAGTTCTGGCCCGTGTGCTTGACGTAAATCTCGTTCAGCCGCCGCTTGACCTTAATGATCTCCTCGGCGTGACGCTCGATATCGGACGCCTGCCCCTGGAACCCGCCGGACGGCTGATGAAGCATGATTCGCGCGTTGGGCAGGGCGAAACGCATGTCCTTCTCGCCCGCAGCGAGAAGCAGCGAGCCCATGGAGGCCGCTTGGCCCAGGCACAAGGTCTGAACGGGCGGGCGGATATACTGCATGGTGTCGTAGATCGCCATGCCGCTGGTCACGACCCCGCCGGGAGAGTTGATGTAGAAGGAAATCTCCTTCTTGGGGTTGTCCGCTTCCAGATACAGAAGCTGGGCCATGATCAAGCCGGCGGTGTAGTCTTCGACCGGACCGGTCAAGAAGATGATCCGCTCCTTCAACAGCCGAGAATAGATGTCGAAGGCCCGTTCACCCCGGTTGGTCTGTTCGACCACCATGGGAACGAGGGTGTTCATGGTGAGTTCGAGCGGATCGCGCATGCCAGATTTCCTGCTGTTGCGGAGAGTGCGCAACCAAGAAGCAAAGCGGGTCCCGCCTGTTGCGCACTCGAAACGAAAGAATAAAAGCCCGACCCCCAAATGCGGCGGCCCGACTCGGAAAACGATGCCACTTCACCGGGTGATGGTTGACAAGGTTTCAACACGCACCCGCCGATAGGACTCAATGTAAACGGACCCGGAGCCGACACAAGGGGCCTCCCCCACGCGCCGCATCCGATACCCGGTGCCTATGTGATTCGGGCTGTCTGTCAAATCGAAAAACGAGGCGGCGGAGGGCCGCGCCGGAGCCTTTGGGCTCCGTCGACTCACTCCTCGTCCAGGGTTTCAAACAGCTCCTCGCGGGAAACCGTGCTGTCCGTCACCGTGGCCAGTTCCAGAATGAAGGTCACCACCTTGTCCTCGAACAAGGGGGCCCGGATTTCCTGAAGCGCCTGGGGGTTCTTTTTGTAGAACTCAAAGACCTGCTGTTCCTGGCCGGGGAAATTCCGGGCCCGCTCGGCAATCGCCCGGCCCATCTCCTCCTGGCCCACCGTGATATTGTTCACGCGGCCCACTTCCGACAGGACAAGGCCCAAACGCACCCGGCGCTCCGCGATGCCCCGGTATTCCTCGCGCAGGTCGTCCTCGGATTTCTCGTCGTCCTCGCCCATCTTCTTGCCCTGGCGCTCGTAGTCGGCCTGAACCTCGCGCCAGATCTGCTCGAATTCCGTCTCGACCATGCCCGGCGGCAGCTCGAAGCTGTGGCGCTCGTCAAGGGCGTCGAGCAGGCGCCGCTTCAGATGGAGGCGCGACATCTGCGTGTGTTCATCCTGGATCCGGCCTTGCATCAGCTCCCGGAGCTTTTCCAGATTTTCAACACCGAGTTTTTCGGCAAAGGCGTCGTCGATCTCCACGTCCTCGGGCGCAGCCACATCCAGAACCTTGACGGCGAAATGGGCGGCCTTGCCCGCCAGATGCTCCGCCCGGTAATCTTCCGGGAAGGTCACATTGACATCAACGTCGTCGTCCTTCTTGGCCCCGATCAGCTGCTCCTCGAAGCCCGGGATGAACCCGCCGGCCCCGATCACGAGATTGACGCTTTCACCACTGCCGCCTTCAAAGGGCTCACCCTCAAGATCGCCCGTGAAATCGATGGTCAGCCGGTCGCCATCCTGGGCCGCCTCGCCCTCTTCGCGGGAGGCGTAGCTCTTCTGGCTTTCGGCCATGGTCTTGATGGCCTCGTCCACTTGGCCGTCCTCGACCTCGGCGACGGGCCGCTCCAGGGCGATCGACGCGAAATCGGCGATGTCGAATTCGGGGAGGACCTCCAGGGCCATGGTGTAGGTCAGGTCGGCGCCGCCCTCGATGACCTCGTTGACCTCGCCCTGCACCTCGATCTTGGGCTCGAGCGCGGGGCGCAGATCCCGCTCCTTAAGGGCCGTCTCGCTGGTCTCGCCGACGATCTCCTGGAGGATTTCGGCGCGGATGGCCTTGCCATAGGTCTTTTTGAGAAAGGCGACGGGCACCTTGCCGGGGCGAAACCCTTTGAGCTGCACCTGCCCCTTCATATCCTCAAGGCGTTTGTCCAGGCGCTCATCGATATCGCTCGCTGAAACCGTGACCGTGAATTCACGTTTCAGACCATCCGCGTTGGTTTCTGTCACTTCCATGGCTTGGGCCCGTTCTCATTGGTTGGAGGGCGCGGCGTCTGGATGCCGGCCGCAAGCTTCCGCTGTTCTGTCCTGTGATGCCGCAACGGCGCGCAACCCGGAACGGGGCCGGCGGTGTTCTTTCGATCCCCTGCCGAGCGATCCCCTGCCGAGTGGTGCGGGCGGAGGGACTCGAACCCCCACACCTTGCGGCACGAGAACCTAAATCTCGCGTGTCTACCAGTTCCACCACGCCCGCATGCGTCGCGATCAGCGTGACTATCGCACTCTGCCCGTTCCCGCAAGCCGGGAGGCGGCATATCACGTGAGCCCGCCCGGTTTTTGATCCTCGAAATGGCGGTTTGGTCGAAAGGCAGCCGGCCGGTGGACGGGTGCCGTCGAATTCTCACCTTTTTGTCGCCCTAAGCCCCACTCTCACAAACCGATCCGCGATTGGGGGCTCTTATGAAGATCGAGGAGGAAACGGCGCAGCGGCTGGTGCTGGCGGATCCGCGCCGCCCGGTGGCCGCCGCGATCATTTTTGGCATCACCGCCTTCTGTTTCCTTGTGGTGGCACCGGCGGCCGTGATCCAGAACGGACCTTTCGCAGGCTTGGTGGCGGTCGCGGGATCCTTCCTGCCGCTGGCCTTGGGCCTCCTCGTCCTGCGCCGCAGTCGGGCGGTCTTCGATGGGGATCGCCGGATGCTGGAAGTCCGCCGCGCCGTGTTCGCGAAAGCCAAGACATGGACCGTGCCCTTCGACGAGATCGAGGAGGTGTATCTCCTGCGCTCCAATAATGGCGAGGGGGGTCCCCCCGGTTTCCTCCCCTATATCGCGACCAGGGGCGGCAGCGTGCAGCTGACCTTGGCGGTCTATGATCGGGAAACGGCCGACGCGGCTCTTGATGCCGCCACGCGGTTCCTCACCAATGCGGGGATTCCCGTGCAGCACCGGGAAAAGCCCAGGAACTGGGCCCTGATGAAAGAACGTCCCGAGGATCCTTGACGGCGTCCAGGTCACGACATTGCCTAGACTTGGCTTCTGGCTCATTGTTCAGGGAGGGGACATTCATGCGGCAGTTGGTCTTCCGGTTTCTCATCATCGCAGGATTGATGGTCTGTGCACCGTTGCATCATGCGGTCGCCAAAGGGCTATCGGCGGGCGACTTGGCGGCCCAGGCCCATGGCGAGGATGCGGGCGCCGTCGCGTCGATAAGGGGCGTGCGCCCACCGGACATCGCCGGGCTGGAGCCGTCGACGGCCTATAACGGGCTGTGTCTTTGGCGGTGCATGGTCTTTCTGGGGCCGAAGCCCCGCGCGCGCCGGCCGAGTTTCCCCGCCATCGTCGTCCATCAGCCGTTTCCCGTGGATGCGGATACGCTGCTCGACGCATTCATCAGCGCCAAGAATGCTTCACGCTCAGATTGGGTCAGCGTCGAAGGCCAACGGCAATACGCGCAAGAGGGCGCTCGCCGGGTGGCTGTGCAGATGATCCGCACCAATGACAAAG
The DNA here is from genome assembly GCA_964522525.1 of uncultured Alphaproteobacteria bacterium. GTDB lineage: Bacteria > Pseudomonadota > Alphaproteobacteria > JAJFIK01 > JAJFIK01 > CAYUYV01. The sequence continues at coordinate 4,749 of CAZFWG010000109.1, forward strand.
GCAAAAAGGGCGGGCAACCGAGTATCCTGACGGCTCTGGAACAGGACGGCGCCAGCGTGGTCGTCCAACTTTATGCTACCTTCGACAAGGATCTTGCCCTTCGCCAGGACGCGTACACCCGGTTCATTGCACAGATCGGTTTTGACGGAGCGGCGGTTGCCGCCGGGGAGCGGCGCCGGGATCAGGCCGTTGCCGAGGCGGCAGAACAGGTTGGAAACGCCTTCAAGGCCGGCGAAAAGGTACAGATTTATACCCGACTGGTGCTCACGCCCGGGCCCACCGGCGGCGGCGTGGCCGGCATCCCGACGGTCGGCATGCGCACGGAGCGTAAGACCCTTGTTCTCCTGCCCGGGGGCGTGGCCCTGGAAGAGGCGCCCGACGGCCCTTTGAACCCGATCGATCTCACCGGCTTTTTCGGCACCGAGGCGCCGACCCGATGGGCACCGCGCGGCGGCACCATCGTCCTGACCCGGGGCGACGGCTCGTCCGAAACGCTCAGGGCCAGTGATGGGGCGCGCAAGCTCCATCTCCCTGATGATGAGTTCCCCTGGAACCGTGTACCGAACATTTCTCCAGCCGATTTCGTCGGGGAATACCGCTATAGCTACATTACCGCCTTCCAGGGTGGTGCCGGAGCCACACAGACAACGACGGGCGCGGCCGGGGATAGCACATTGCGTCTGGCGGCAGACCGCCGCTATACCCTCAATATGGTGCGTACGGGCAGCGCCCTGGGGCGCTCAACAACAGCGTCAAGCACGAGGCGCATCAACGAAACGGGCGCATGGTCCTTCGATCCGGCAAGCCATTCCATGACATTCAAACCGGATAACGGGGCGGCTTATGCCTTTCTCGCCACAAAACGGGCCGAGAACGAATGCGTTGACGGGGTCTGCCGGTGGATGATCGCCGGGCAAATCTGGAAACGGAAATAGTCGGTTGCACCGAAAAGGCGGTGCCAGGAGGTAATTTCTCCACTGATCAATCCGTTCGGCTGGAGGGAAAGCAGAATGGGGGCTTACATCCCGTCCAGGGCGCCAAGCACGCCTGGCAAATGAGCGGGCAGATCCTCGGCGATCAGTCCACGTCCTGCGTGGCGGCCCGCTTCGCCATGGAGCCACGCGCCGGCCGACGCTGACGTAAAGGCCTCCATGCCTTGCGCCATCAGCCCGGCAATGATGCCGGCCAGAACATCGCCGGAGCCCGCCGTCGCCAGATCCGGCGGCGCGTTGGTGGTGATCGAGACCCAGGGGGGCGCTTTGTCCGCGCCCTGGTCGGCCGCCGCCACGACAGTATCGGGCCCCTTGAGAAGCACCGTGGCACCGGCCATCTCCGCCGCCTGACGCGCCAAAGTGAGGCGTTGGTCCGGGGCCAGATCCCGGTCCGGCGTGAGATTGGGGAACAGGCGCCGAAACTCCCCCCAATGGGGCGTGAGGACCACTTTGTCGTGGAGGCTGCGAAACAGGGTCTCGGGCGTGCGCGCGAAAACCGTCAGGGCATCCGCGTCGAGCACCAGGGGGATTTTCAGGCTCAAAAGGCCCAGCACATGATCCCGGGTTGGGGCCGTGACCCCGGCGGCGGGACCGATGACGACCGAAGCCGCCTTGCCCTCCACCAGATCGAGCAGTTTTTCCGGGCTGTCGAAGGCCGACACCATGATGGCGGTCAGATGGGTCGCGTTAACGACGGCGGCTTCCGGCGGCGAGAGCACAGTCACGAGCCCCGCACCGGCACGCAGCGCCCCCATGGCCGCGAGGCGGGCCGCGCCGGTGTTCAAGGGCCCGCCGCTAACGACCATGGTATGGCCCCGCGCGTGTTTATGCGTCAACGGATCAAGGCGCGGAAAGGCCCCGCCCCAAAAAGCGGGACCGTTGCGGAAGGTCCGGCCCCCGATGCGGTCGAGCACCGCGTCCGGAATGCCGATATCGACAATTTTGAGATCCCCGCACAGGGCGCGCCCCGGCATCAGGCAGTGGCCGGGTTTGGCGCGGAAAAAGGTGACGGTCCGGTCGGCCCGAACGGCAACGCCCCGCACGCCCCCCGTATTGCCGTCGACGCCGGAGGGGACATCCGCCGCGATCACGGGCAGCCCGGAGTGGTTGATCGCCTCGATCAGTTCCGCCGCCGGTCCCGTGATATCCCGGCTCAGCCCGGCGCCGAAAATGGCGTCCACGATGACATCGGAGCCGTCGATCAGGTCCGGCGCTGCCTTGCGGCGGGGCCCATGCCACTGGCTGGCCATCTGGGCCGCGTCCCCGCGCAATTGATGGGATTCGCCCACGAGTCCGACCCGCACCCGCCAACCGGCACGCTCCGCATAGCGCGCCGCCACGAAGCCGTCACCCCCGTTATTGCCAGGACCTGCCAGGACCAGGAGACTGCCCGGCGACCGGCCCGCGATCGCCTTTTCCGCAAGGGCCCGGCCCGCCTGTTCCATCAGGGCAAGCCCTGTGGCGCCGGCCTCGATGGTCAGTTGGTCAGCGCGCGCCATTTCCTCCGTGGTAAGAAGAGCGGCGCGGCTGCGCAGGACGGATCGGTCAAGGGGCATCGTGGCATCCCAAAGATCGATAGGCGAACGGGGCGATTCCAAAGGGCCAGCATACGCAACGTTCCACGGAACGCCAAAATCGCCGGTTCAGGCTAAAAATGAGGGCCATGACCATGTCCGATCTGCCCAAAATCAAGCTTCCGCCCCTTCCCTGGGCGGGCGGATGCCAATGCAAAGCGGTGCGCTACACTCTGACAGCGCCGCCCCTCACGCTCTATGCCTGTCATTGTAAGGAATGCCAGCTCCAATCAAGCAGCGCGTTTGGCTTGTCGATGCGGGTGCCGGCCAAAGCGCTTGAGATTGTCGGCCCGACCCGGAGCACGGGCCGCGCCGATCCCTCCTCTCCATCCGTTTCCGGCGTCTTCTGCCCGGATTGCGGGACGCGGCTGATCCATCGGCGGCCGGGCTGCGACACGGTCAACATCAAGGCGGGGACCTTGGACAACACGGCCTGGATCGTGCCCATCGGCCATTTGTGGACGCGGTCCGCCCTCGCCGGCTTCAAACCCCGGCCTGGGCCCCTGGTCTATGAACGGCAACCGGAGAATTACGACGCCCTGATCGAGGCCTGGGCCCAAGCCGTGTCGGGATGAGGTTCCGGCGCCGCCCAAATCCGTTCCCGCCGGGTCAACCTGTCATGGCGTGGCGATGAGATGCATCGCGTCACGCACGGTGCGGGCACGGTCCCGGGCGGCACCGACCACGTCGGGCGCAAGGCGTGTCAGATGCAAGAGGCCGACATAGGCCGAATAGGCGATGACGGCACGCCGACGGGCCACCTTCGGTGACAGGCCAAGGTCGCGAAAAGTTCGGGTCAGAAAGGCCGTGCGCTTCTCGATGACCCGGGCCACGGGCTCCCGGAAGATCCGGCGCGTCGCGGCGGCACTGGAGATTTCCAGATAGAGGGCCTGGGCCTTGTGATCGGTTTCGGCTTCCTCCGACCAGGGTTTGAGCCGCTCGGCCGGCGTCGACGACTGACTCTCGAAGCGCTCGATCCGCCGATCGGTGTAAGACCGTTCCCAACGGGCGAGCGCCGCCGCGATCAGGGCATCAAGCCCCTCGAAATGCCAATAGAAGCTGCCTTTGGTCACGCCGAGGCGCGTTGCAAGCTTCGGGATCGACAGGGCCGCGACGCCTTCCTCCGCGATGAGATCAAGGGCCGCGATTTCCCAGTCGCGCGGCTTGAGGGGCATGGTGGGCGCAACGGTCATGGTCGTCTTCCTTTGCGGTTGCTTGTCTGCCGGGGTGTCCGGCTTGCGGTTTGGCCGATCATCCGCCAGCGGTGATTTTCCCATACCGGCTGGTATTGACGGGTACGCTGTATTAAGCCTACCATACCGACCAGTATGGGAAATAGCGATGTCGTCAGATGATCTGGTTCTCACGGAGCGGGCGGGAGACGCGGTGGCGATCGTCACCCTGAACCGGCCCGACAAGAAGAACGCCTTGTCGATTGCGTTGCGCGATGGCGTCGTGGACGAACTGACAAAGCTTGCGCATGACGAGGGGACAAAAGCGGTTGTTCTCTGCGGCGCAGGGGGTGCCTTCTCCGCCGGGTTCGACCTGGAGGAATTCGCCCGCGCCCTCGAGGAGCCCGGGCTCTATGAGAAGATCTGGGCGTCCGGCGACCCCTATCATGCGCTGCTGTTGACCTATCCCTTGCCGCTGATCGCCGCGGTCGACGGCGTGGCGCTCGGCGGCGGCATGGATACGGCCGTGCTTTGCGACATGCGCATTGCCAGCACCCGCGCCCGCTTCGGCCATCCTGAAGCCGCATTCGGGGATGTGGTTTACGCCCCGTTGCGCAATCTTATTGGTGCCTCGGCCGCCAATGATCTTTGCCTCACGGGGCGGATCATCGATGCGGCCGAAGCCAAGACGATGGGGCTTGTCAGCGAAATCACGGAGCCGGAGCGGCTCCTAGAGCGGGCTACCGAATTGGCGGCGATGATCGCGCGGGCGCCGCGTGATCTCGTGATGCGGACCAAGTCCAAGATCATCGCGTGTGCGGACATTCCGTTTACGCGCACGCTTGATTTGTGACGAGGATCCCTAAGTCCGGAAATTCCGGTCCACATAGGCGATGAGCTGCTCGACGCAGTCGTCGATGGAACAGCTCTCCGTGTCGATCACGAGATCCGGATTGTCCGGCGCCTCGTAAGGCGCCGAAATGCCGGTGAACTCCTTGATCTCGCCCTGGCGGGCCTTTTTATAGAGGCCCTTCGGGTCGCGGGTTTCGCAGGTTTCCACATCGGCCTTCACATAGACCTCATGGAACTCCCCGGCCGTCATGGCCGCCCGCGCCCGTTCCCGGTCGGAGCGATAGGGCGAGATGAACGCCGTGATGACGACGGTGCCGGCGGTGGCGAACAGGGCCGCGACCTCACCGACGCGGCGGATGTTTTCCGCCCGATCCTCCGGCGAGAAACCCAGATTGGCGTTGAGACCGTGGCGGACATTGTCCCCGTCCAGAACAAAGGCGTGATAGCCCTTGTCGAACAGGCGCTGCTCCAACTCGACGGCCAGCGTGGACTTGCCCGCACCCGACAGGCCGGTCAGCCAGATGACCCCGCCCTTGTGCCCGAGCCGTTCGGCACGACGCTCCGGCGTCACCCGATAATCCACCTTGATGATATTGGTGGCCCGTTTGGTGATGAGCTGGCGCTGGTCGGCATAGCCCTCCATGGAGATGATCCCGCCGCCCGCGATGTCGTATTTATCGACGAGCACGAAGCGCCCCGTGGCGCCGAGATCGTTGAATTCGTCAACGGCCACAATGCGCCGGGCCCGGAGCACGATCTCGCCGACCTGGTTGCGCTCGACCTCCTTGGCTTCCGCATGGCCGAGCGAAGTCGTGTCGATGATCCGTTCCACGGCTTGCACGGTCACCTGGGCTTCCGCCGTGCCGATCTTCATCTTATAGGCGGCCCCTTCCCTCAAGGGTTCACGGCCCAGCCAGAAGATCCGTGCCCGAAATACGTCGGTTTCCAAAGGGGGATCCGCCTCATGGCTCAGGATCTCGCCCCGCTCCACGAAGATCTGCTCGTCCAGGGTGATCCCGACGGATTGTCCGGCCCGGCCCGCCTTGGGACCGTCCGCGCCGGGCTTCGATGACCAGGATTCGATGCTCTGCACCCGGGCCGTCTTGTTGGACGGGGAAAACAGGACCGTGTCGCCGACCTGGAACTGGCCTGACTCAACGCGACCGGCGATGATCCGGCGCTCGTCGAATTTGTAGATGTCCTGGACGACCATGCGCAGCGGCCGGTTCACGGGCGCCGAGCGGGCGGTAAAGGCGTCCAGCGCCTCCAGCACCGTGGGACCCTCATACCAGCCCATGCGTTCGGACCGGTTGGCGATGTTGTCGCCGTCCCGGGCCGAAATGGGCACGAAGGCCGTCGGTTCGATCCCGATGGTCGCCAGATAGGCCCGATATTCTTCCTCGATCAGATTGAACTGTTCCTGTTCGCAATCGACGAGGTCCATCTTGTTGACGGCGACGGCCACCTGACGCACGCCCATGAGATGGAGGAGATAGCCATGCCGGCGGGATTGTTCCTGGACCCCTTCGCTGGCATCGATCAACAGCAGGGCCGCGTCGGACTGGGCCGCGCCGGTGATCATGTTTTTGAGGAATTCCTTGTGTCCCGGCGCGTCGATGATGGTGTAGTCGCGCTGGGCCGTCTTGAACCAGATCTGGCTCGTGTCGATGGTGATGCCCTGGTCCCGCTCGGCCTGCATGGCGTCCATGAGGAAGGCCCATTCAAAGGGCATGCCCCGGCGCTCGGACATGGCCTTGATGGCCTCGTATTTGCCGTCCGGCAGGCTGCCTGTGTCGTGGA
>CAZFWG010000110.1:0-11097 GCA_964522525.1 uncultured Alphaproteobacteria bacterium
CCCAGCGGATCTGGGGCTATGAGACGCCGGACGGCTCCTTCGCCCAGTTCACCCGCGTGCAGGCCCGCCAATTGATGCCCCGGCCGACCCATCTGACCTGGGAAGAGGCCGCCTGTTACACCCTGACCCTGGCCACCGCCTATCGGATGCTGTTCGGTCACCGGCCTCATATCCTGAAGCCGGGACAGAACGTCCTGATTTGGGGCGCTTCCGGCGGGTTGGGCGTGTTCGGCACGCAGCTTTGTGCCGTGACGGGCGCCAATGCCATCGGCGTCATTTCCGATGACGACAAGCGGGATTTCGTCCTGTCCATGGGCGCCAAGGGCGTCATCAATCGCAAGGACTTCAATTGCTGGGGTCAGCTCCCGCCGGTCAATGGCGAGGGCTTCGGCGACTACATGAAAGAGGCGCGCCGTTTCGGCAAGGCGATCTGGGAATTCACGGGCAAGGGCAATGATGTCGACATCGTCTTTGAACATCCCGGCGAAGCCACGTTCCCGATTTCGGTTCTCGTCGCCAAGCGCGGCGGCATGGTGGTGATCTGTGCCGGGACAACGGGTTTCAATTTGACCATGGATGCTCGCTTCCTGTGGATGCGTCAGAAGCGGGTCCAGGGTTCCCACTTTGCCAATCTGATGCAGGCCTCCCAGGCCAACCGGCTCGTCATCGACCGGCGCATCGACCCGTGCATGTCGGAAGTGTTTGCCTGGGCCGATATTCCGGAAGCCCACATGAAAATGTGGCGCAATGAACATCTGCCGGGGAACATGGCCGTGCTCGTCAGCTCGCCCTATCCGGGCCTGCGCACGGTCGAGGATGCCCGCGAGGCCTCCTCGAGCTGGGGTGATGGCGGCGGTCGGGTGGGCGGCACCGCGGCGGCATAACCCGCAGGATCAACGGCGGATACGGCCCCGCAGATCGAGTGCGATGCGGGCCGTTTCGCTTGCCGTGCCGGCCAGGATGAAGCCGCTGGTGATAAAGCGGTTGTCGATCGCCCAGGCCAGTTTCACGATCCGTTGCGTGGGCAGAAAGCGCAGGCCGAATGTGCGGCCCGTCTCGACATTCTCCACAAGAACAAACGGAATGCGGAACGGCTCTTCCGAGCGGATGCGCTCGAAATAGAGAAATTCTTCCGTAATCCAATATTCGCCGCGGCCGGCGGGGAACAGTCCCTGCTCGCGATAGGGCCTTGCGGTCCCCGCCAGAAAGGTCCCCAGATACTCCCCTTGTGTCCTGGTCATGACAGTCCTTCACCTCCCTGTTCGATAATGGCAACGGCCCGGCCGAGACCGTCCTCATGGGCGATGGCACCGGCCAAGACGCGCGCGCGGTCCCCATAGGTCGAGGTCGTTACAAGATCACGCACCGCATCGGCAAAGCGTTCCGCCGTCAGACGCCGTGCGGGCAGCGGCGGTGGCCCCGCACCGAGGGCCCTGACGCGATTTCCCCAGAAGGGCTGATCGGCGGCAAAGGGACAGATCAGGGTCGGTTTGCCCGCGCGCAGGCTTGCGGCCGTTGTGCCCGCGCCGCCATGGTGGACGACCGCGGCCATCAAGGGGAACAGGCGTTCGTGGGGCGCTTCCTCGATCAGATGAAGACTGTCCGGCAGATCGTCCGTTGCAAGAGCGCCCCATCCTTGGGCCAGAACCGCGCGCTGTTCCGCCAGGCGCAGGCCCTCAATGATCGTCCTGGTGAAGGCCTTCGGGTCTTTCGCCGGCATGGAGCCGAAGCCCACATAGATCGGCGGCGGGCCGGCCTCGAGAAAGCGGGTCAGTGGCGCATCCGGCGTCCAGTCCATGCCTTCGTCGAGGAACCAGGTGCCCGTCATGTAGGATTGCCCATGCCAATCCTCCGGGCGCGGTAGGATGCTGGGCGAGACGGCACACAGATGGGTGACGGGCTTGCCGTGGATCGTCCCGATGGGCATGAGGAACGGGCCCTTGGCCAGTCCCAACGTGTCCCGGCGCCACGCGTCGATCATGTCCTTGTAGAAGAAGCGGGCCAGGGAAAACAGCCCATAAAGCCGGCGGTTGACTGCCCGGCCAAACGTCTTTGTAAAGACGATGGGCGGGAAATCGCCCGTGGGCATCATGGGCACGGGGGAGGCCACGACGGGGCGGACGCCAAAGGCTTCCACCACATCGGCCACGGCTTGAATCTTCGGATGATAGACAATCACGTCCGATTGGCGTCCCGCCTGCGCCACGGCGGCGAGCGTCGTTTCCATCATGGCCCGGATATGGGTCCGCCATATCTTGCCGATCTTCAGGACGTTACCGGTGAGGGCCGCGCGAACCCCCGGATCCTGAAGAAAGGCCTGAATATCGAGGCCGAGCCCGTGGAAGGGGACGCCGTGGCCCGTCACCCATGCCTCGAAATTGTCCGGCGCATAGAGACGCACGCCGTGGCCCCGGGCCCGAAGCGCCTTGGCCAAGGCCAGATAGGGCTGAACATCGCCGCGGCTTCCCAGGGTCAGAATGGCGATGCGCATGGCCGGCCTCCGACGTCATCGGCTCCATTGAGCCCGCGAGATACGGTACAACACATGGGGTCGAAGCGGATCGTCCTCGGCAAGGTTCGGATGGTCGAAATCGTCCGCCGGATCGCGGGTCATGCCAAGGCGCTCCATGACCCGACGGGAACGGACATTGTTGTGCACGGTCATGGCGATGATGGTTTCAAGGCCAAGGCCGTCCTGGTCCGGCGAGGCAAAAGCGAAGTCGAGGGCCGCTCCGGCCGCTTCCGTGGCAAAGCCTTTCCCCCAATGGGCGTGGCTGAGCCGCCAGCCGATTTCGATCGCCGGGGTGAAGGCGGCCTCGAAACGCACATCGAGCAGACCGGCAAGGCCGATCAGCTCGCCCGTGTCCCGCAGCTCCATGGCCCAGAAGCCGTAGCCATGGGCCGTGATGGAGCTTTGGAACACGTCGATCTGCGCATCGCTTTCGGCCCGGCTCATGGGCCTCCCCCGCAGGAAGGCCATGACTTCGGGCTCCTGATGGATCAGGGCCAGGGGCTCCCGGTCTTCCTCTCGCCAGGGGCGCAGCCGGAGATTGTCCGTCTCCAGACGGAAGGCCGGATCTCGTGAGTCAGTCACTCTGCCGCATGCCCATCTGGCCGGGGAAACGGTCGCCACCCTGACGGTTGAGCATCCATCCCGGATACTCGGCCGGCAAGGCGCTCACGGTGCTGATGGCTTCCAGTTCCGCATCCGACAAGGTGAGGTCCGCGGCGGCGAGATTGTCCTCCAATTGTTGCTGGTTCCGGGCGCCGATGATCGTGCTGGTGATGCCCGGCTGGGCCATGGTCCAGGCGAGCACCACCTGGGCGACGCTGACATTGCGGGCAGCCGCGATGGGGCGGATCACGTCCAGGCAATTGAAGGCCCGGTCCCGATCGACGGGCGGAAAATCAAAGGCGGTGCGGCGCGATCCTTGGGGGCCGTCCGTTTCCCGGTCGAATTTGCCCGACAGGAGGCCGCCCGCGAGCGGGCTCCAGGGCAGAATGGCCATGTCCTTGGCCTGGGCCATGGGGATGACTTCCCGCTCGAGATCCCGTCCGGCAACGGAATAATACATCTGCGCCGATTCGAACCGGGACCAGCCCATGCGCTCCGAGATGGCGAGGGCATCGACGATCCGCCAGGCCGGCAGATTGCACAGGCCGATATGCCGGACCTTGCCGCTCGACACCGCATCGTCGAGGGCGCGCAGGGTCTCGTCCATGGGGGTGATCGGATCAAAGCCGTGGATCTGGTAGAGGTCGATGTGGTCGACCCGCAGGCGTTTCAGGCTCGCCTCAAGCTCCGCCACGATATGCGCACGGGTCAGGCCCACCCGATTGACGCCCTTGCCCATGCGCCCGCGCACCTTGGTGGCCAGCACCACTTCTTCCCGGCGCAGACCGAGATTGTGGAGGGCGTTGCCCGTCATCTCTTCCGACAGGCCCTCGTGGTAGACATTGGCCGTATCGATGAAATTGACGCCGGCGTCGAAGGCGGTCTTGACCTGCCGGTCCACCTGGTCCTGTGGCAGATCCCCGATGACCGTCCAGACGCCCTGGCCGCCATAGGTCATGGTGCCGAGGCAGATCTTCGAGACATAAAGGCCGGTCCGGCCCAAGAGGTGATAGTCCATGGGGCATCCTCCGCTTGACTGGGCTGTTCGTCGTTTGACGCCACCATAGGCCCGCCGGAGGGTGCCGGTAAATTTGCGTTTTCCTTAATCTGCAATCTTGGCGACCAGGGCCCGGTGCCGGGCGCGTCATTCTAGCCCGCAAAAAGCGCCCATGGGTCCCATACCGGCGCACGCGTCACGGGCTATAGTGGTCCGTGGGATGCATGCTGGCCTCGGGCCGGCTTTGATTAGGATAGAAGGAGTGGCCATGACGGCTCTTGTGATCTCGGATCTGTTGGAGCGTACCCGCGAAGCGACCCGGGCCTGCGAAACATTGATGGAGGCCGCGCAAACGGCCGTGCGGGAAGCGGTGACGACGGACGGGCGCATCAGCGCGGATGCCCTTGATGCCCACCAGCACGAGACACACGGTCTGGCCTGGCTCAAAGTCTATGTGGCGGCGCTCGCGGAGATGCATGCCTGGGCCATCCGTCTTGAGGGAGAAGGGCGGTTCGGCGAAGTCGAACAGCTTCTGCTCCAGGCGGCGTTCGGAGAATATCTGGCCCAGATCCTGGGCGGCATTCCGATGAGCCAGGGCGAAGTCGTGCGCCTCAACCAGTTGGGCGTGCCCCATGATGTGGTCGCCCGTTTCCAGAGCGGGGCGGTGATCGAACTGGCCATGAACGGGATGACCCGGGCGGTCAAGGCGCGCCTTGCCGATCTTCTGGTGACCCAGGAAGGGGCCGCCACGTTCGGCGCGGCCGGGCTCGAAGAAACCGATGACATGATCCGGGAGCAGTTCCGTCGCTTCACGGAGGAAAAGATCACGCCTTATGCCCATGAATGGCATTTGAAGGACGAGCTGATCCCCATCGACGTCATCAAGGAAATGGCGGATCTTGGTGTCTTCGGCCTGACGATCCCTGAGGAATATGGCGGGCTTGGCATGAGCAAGATCGCCATGTGCGTGGTTTCGGAGGAACTCTCCCGGGGCTATATCGGCACAGGTTCCCTTGGTACCCGCTCGGAAATCGCGGCCGAACTGATCCTTACGGGCGGTACGGAGGATCAAAAGCAGCACTGGCTGCCGAAACTGGCGTCTGCTGAGATTCTGCCGACGGCGGTTTTCACCGAACCCAATACCGGGTCCGATCTTGGTTCCCTGCGCACCCGGGCGGTGCGCCACGGCAATGCGGCCTATCGGGTGACCGGCAACAAGACCTGGATCACCCATGGCGCCCGCGCCGATGTCATGACCCTTCTGGCGCGCACGGATTCCTCTGAAGCCGGCTATCGCGGCCTTTCCATGTTTCTTGCCGAAAAGCCCCGGGGCGACTGCGCCAATCCGTTTCCCGTCCAGGGGATGACCGGCGGTGAGATCGAGGTGCTCGGCTATCGGGGCATGAAGGAATATGAGATCGGCTTCGATGACTTTGAAGTCAATGCCGACAATCTTCTGGGTGGAGAGGAAGGCAAGGGCTTCAAGCAGCTCATGGAGACCTTCGAGAGCGCGCGCATCCAGACGGCAGCGCGGGCGGTCGGCGTTGCTCAGAATGCGTTGGAACTGGGGCTGCGCTATGCCCTCGACCGGCAGCAATTCGGCAAGTCCATCGCGCATTTCCCGCGCGTGGCCAACAAGCTCGTCTCCATGGCCATCGAGATCATGGTGGCGCGCCAGCTCACGTATTATGCCGCGCGGGAGAAGGATGCCGGCCGGCGGTGCGACCTGGAAGCGGGACTCGCCAAGCTTCTGGGCGCGCGGGTGGCCTGGAGCGCTGCGGACAACGCGTTGCAGATCCATGGCGGCAATGGTTTCGCCCTCGAATATCCGATCAGCCGCGTCCTGTGCGATGCCCGCATTTTGAACATTTTTGAAGGCGCGGCGGAAATTCAGGCGCAGGTCATTGCGCGCCGGTTGTTGGAGAGCCCGGCCTGAGGGTCGGGCGCCTCGTCCCGGTCCGGTTAGAAAAGCAACGCAGAAGGAAAAGCCATGGCACTTCTCGACATTCTGCTTTATGCCGTGATGGGCCTCCTGGTTCTCACGCTGATTGCCGGTCTGGTCACGCTTTGGCGAGGCTCCGACGCCAGCCGGTCATCATCCAACAAGTTGATGCGGGCGCGGGTCTTCCTTCAGTTCCTCGCCATCTTGATCCTGTTTCTCGGGGTCTATGTATTCGGAAGATAGGGCAGGCCTGGGTCTGCCTTTTTTGAATTTGGAACCGGTGGTGACCACCCGCGACCTGGGGGCCGGCCGCGACCGTCACTATGTCGAAGGAGACCCTTAGTGGTTGTACTGAACAAGATCTATACCAAGACGGGCGATGCCGGCGATACGGGGCTGAGCACCGGTGAGCGCCGCCCCAAGGACGATGTGCGCATCGCGGCGTATGGCACCGTGGACGAGACCAATGCGGTCATCGGCGTGGCCCGGATCCATGTTTCCGGCGACGTGGACGAAATGCTGGGGCGGATCCAGAACGATCTGTTCGACCTGGGGGCCGATCTGGCCACGCCTGAAAGCGACAAGCCCTTGGGCTTCACCCCGCTGCGGATCACGGCGGCGCAAGTCGAGCGTCTCGAGACCGAGATCGACAAGCTCAACAGCTATCTGAGTCCGCTTGATTCCTTCGTCCTGCCGGGCGGCACCACGGGTGCGGCCTATCTCCATATGGCGCGCACCGTTGCCCGCCGGGCGGAGCGGTTCATCGTGGCCTCAAGCCGTGGCGGTGAAATCATCAGCCCCGATGCCCGGGCCTATATCAATCGCTTGTCGGATTTCCTGTTCGTCGCGGCCCGCTACGTCAACGACAAGGGCGGCAAGGACGTGAAATGGGTGCCCGGTGCCCATACGGGGACCGAAAAGGCGAGCTAAGGCCTTCTCTCCCCGCCTGTGGACAGCTAGCATGAGCACCTAGTGTGTGGGTCCGGGGAGAAATGTGCCATGACGGGGTTTGACAGGGGATGGGCGGAACGGCGAGGCGGCTTCTCGGGCCTCGTCCTGCTCCTGTGCTGGATCCTCATCGCCGCGAGTCCGGCCTCGGCCCAGCCCCGGATCTATGGCGACATTTCCGGCGCCGAACTTGAGGCCATGCTCGAAGCGCAAGGGGTGGAGGCCGAACTCGTCCAGGACGAATGGGGGGATCCGGTCATCTACGGATCTCTCGGGCCCCTGCGGTTCCGGGTTTGGCCCCATGACTGCCGAGGCACGCCGCGCCGCTGCAAACAGGTCGATTTCAGCGCGGGCTTCAAGACCAAGACCCCGATCGATCTGGAACGCCTTGACGCCTTCAACGAGAAATGGGTCTTCGGCAAGGCCTATCTCGCCGATGACGGCACGGCCTATGTCGATTTCCCGGTCAACCTGTCCCAGGGCATCACGGAAGCCAACATGATCGACAATATCCGTCTGTGGAAAGGGATCGTGCAGACCTTCGCCGACTATGTGCAGTGGTTCGAGGGCAGCTGACGGTCGAGACTTTCGCGTCGGGCGGCACGCGGCATGGTTTCGTGATCTCGAAAAAATGGGGGGCAGGGGAATGTTCATTCCGGTGACCGATCAAAATCCCTTGCGCCGGATTTCGAGGCCCTATGTCACCTGGGGTCTGATCATCACGAACTGCCTTGTCTATTTCTGGCAAACGACGCTTGAGGGCAATGCGGGCATGGCGGCCGTCCTTGCGGGCGGCCTGACCCCGTCCCAGGTTCTGGGTTTGGGCAGTGCGGACACGGCGGCCTTGCCGCCCGTGGTTACTCTTCTCACCTACATGTTTCTCCACGCCGATGTGCTGCACCTCGTCGGCAACATGGTGTTTCTGTTCGTGTTCGGAGATAATATCGAGGATGCGACCGGTCACGTTCGTTTCCTGATTTTCTTCCTGTTAAGCGGTATCGCGGCGGGACTGGCCCATGCGCTCGTGGAGCCGGGATCCACGATTCCCTTGATCGGCGCCAGCGGCGCGACCTCCGGGCTTGTGGGCGCCTATCTCATGCTTCACCCCCGCGTCCATATCTGGGTTCTGGTCCTGGGACGCGTGCCCCTGCGGCTGCGCGCGTTCTGGGTCATCGGTGCCTGGTTTGCCTGGCAGGTCGGCTTTGTCCTTCTGGGCCAGAATCCGAATGTGGCCTGGTGGGCCCATATCGGCGGTTTTGCCGCGGGCTGCGTGCTCATTCTGTTCCTGCGCCGGCCCGGGATCCGTCTTTTTGACCGGGATCTGGCGGCCCGCGCCTGACCATGCGCCGAATTATCCCTTGAGCGGGGACGTGCGGACGGGCAAACAAAGGGAACAGGGTTCCACTGGAGCTACTGCTGACACGGTCCCGCGACCGGGGGCCGGGCGCCTTTCCTTCCCCTCGCGCCGTCGCGTAGAGTACCGGGAATGCGACCGCCGCCCGGTGTGCCGCCACCAAGGCGGACCCGTGGCCCGTTAGCCAAGATCGGAGATGCCATCGATGAAGATCCTCGTGCCCGTGAAACGCGTGGTGGACTACAACGTCAAGATCCGGGTGAAGGCGGATCAAACCGGCGTCGAGCTCGCCAATGTGAAAATGTCCATGAACCCCTTCGACGAAATCGCCGTCGAGGAAGCGGTGCGCCTCAAGGAGGCCGGCACGGCAACCGAAGTGGTTCTGGCCTCGATCGGCCCCCAGCAATCCCAGGAGACGATCCGCACGGGTCTCGCCATGGGCGCGGACCGGGGCATCCTGGTCAAGACCGATCAACAGGCGGAGCCTTTGGCCGTTGCCAAGATCTTGAAGGGCATTGTCGAGGCGGAAGGCCCGCAACTCGTCATTCTCGGCAAGCAGGCCATCGATGATGATTCCAACCAGACCGGTCAGATGCTCGCGGCTCTGCTGGGATGGCCCCAGGGCACCTTCGCGTCGGAAGTGGCGACTGCGGACGGTAAGCTCAGTGTCACCCGTGAAATCGACGGCGGCCTGCAGACCCTCAATCTGAGCCTGCCCGCGATCGTCACGAGCGACCTGCGCCTCAATGAGCCCCGCTATGCCTCTTTGCCCAACATCATGAAGGCGAAGAAGAAGCCCATCGAAGAGAAGGCCCCGGAGGATTACGGTGTGGACCTTGCCCCGCGCCTTGAGGTCCTCAAGGTCACCGAGCCGCCGGAACGCCAGGCCGGCATCAAGGTCGAGTCCGTGACCGAACTTGTCCAGAAACTGAAAGAAGAAGCGGGAGTGATCTAATGACCGTTCTTGTGATTGCCGAACACGCCAATGACGGTCTCAAGGACGCGACCGCCAAGACCGTCAGCGCCGCAAGCCAGATCGACAGCGATGTCCATGTCCTGGTGGCCGGGCACAATGCCGGCGCTGCTGCCCAGGAAGCCTCGAACCTGTCGGGCGTCTCCAAGGTTCTCCATGCGGACGATCCCTCTTATGAGAAGGCGCTTGCCGAGCCGCTCGCGGCATTGATCGTTCCCCTGATGGACGCCTACGACGCGGTTCTGGCTCCGGCCACGACCACGGGCAAGAATGTGATGCCCCGTGTGGCCGCGCTGCTCGACGTCATGCAGGTTTCCGACATCGTCTCGGTAGAAGCGCCGGACACCTACACCCGGCCGATCTATGCCGGCAACGCCATGATGCAGGTCCGCTCCCTGGACGCGAAAAAAGTCATCACGGTTCGTCCCACCACCTTTCCCGCGGTCGGCACCGACGGTTCGGCACCCGTTGAGGCCATCGGCGCGGCGGCCAATCCCGGCGTATCGGAATTTGTCGGAGAGGAACTGTCCAAATCCGACCGTCCGGAGCTGTCTTCGGCCAAGATCGTCATCTCCGGCGGCCGGGGCATGCAGTCCGGTGACAATTTCGTGATCCTGGAACGGGTCGCCGACAAGCTGGGCGCCGCGGTCGGCGCCTCCCGCGCGGCCGTAGACGCGGGCTTCGTGCCCAACGACTACCAGGTCGGCCAGACCGGCAAGGTCGTGGCTCCCGAACTCTATGTCGCCGTCGGCATTTCCGGTGCCATTCAGCACCTTGCGGGGATGAAGGACTCCAAGGTGATCGTCGCCATCAACAAGGACGAGGAGGCCCCGATCTTTCAGGTGGCGGATTACGGTCTCGTCGCGGACCTCTTCACCGCTCTCCCGGAGCTTGAAGAAAAGCTCTGATGGGACGCAGCGCCGTCGATCTTGAAAGCCCCGGCCTTCGGTCGGGGCTTTTCTTATGCGCCTGAATTCGGCGCCTGCACCCTTAATCGGCAGGATTTCGACGCAACGGCGTCCAGGTGCTACCCTGCGCTCATGGTACGTTCTCGCGCGCTCCGCCTAGCCTCTGCTTTTCTGACGCTCCTCATCACCGCCGCCCTGTTGGGAGCAACAGTTCCCGCGCGCGCCCAAGATGACGGACCAGAGCGCTTTGAAACGGTCGAGACCGTCTTCACGATCAATGCGGACGGAACGCTGACGGCCCGCCACGTGATCGACATCGTCGCGCGCGGAGAGGAGATCCGGCGCGGCATCTATCTCGATTTTCCCGATACGATCGGATCGGTCCGGAACGTCTCGGTGACCCGAAACGGCGCTCGGGAAAAATACTCCTGGGACGACGGAAACCTGATCCTTGCCGATCTCGATGTGCGCATTCCGACGGGTCCGCACCAATACGTCCTCACCTATGAGGCGGCCCGGCCTTTCGTGCGAAACCTCAAGGGCGATGCGCCGGACCTTACCTTCACCTGGCGCCCCTTCATGCGCGCGAGCGATCTTCCGTGGACCCGGTCCATGCTCGAAATCACATGGCCGCAGAACGTGAGCCCTCAAAGCGTGCGGGTGGGTGACGCCGTCGAAGCGTTTCCCTCCGGCGCCAGCCCTTCGCTCAAATGGAGCTGGCGTGGGCCCCTCGGCGACACCGCCGACGGGCGCGCTCTGGAAACGCCGATCGCCCTCACCTTCGAGGACGGAGCGTTCCCGGAAAGCGCCGCGCGGATCGCCGCGCGCAGCGAGGCGCTGCGCTATCAGGCGCCCCTCGG
>CAZFWG010000111.1:0-10187 GCA_964522525.1 uncultured Alphaproteobacteria bacterium
GGTTCTTGCACAGTTTCTGGACCGACCCCAGATACTTGTACGGCACTAGGACCTTGCCCTTGATCCAGGGCTCCTCGATGCGATCGATCTTGACCGGATCCGGCATATCGGCCGGATTGTGCATCTCCTCCATCGTGCCGTCGGTCATGTAGAGGTGATAGACCACCGACGGCGCGGTCGTGATCAGATCAATGTTGAACTCGCGCTCGATCCGTTCCCGCACGATCTCCAGATGCAGCAGCCCCAGAAAGCCGCAGCGGAAGCCGAAGCCGAGGGCGGCCGAGGTCTCCATCTCGAACTCGAAGCTCGCGTCATTGAGCCGCAGCTTGCCCATGGCGTCGCGCAAATCCTCGAATTCCGCGGAGTCGACAGGGAAGAGACCGCAGAAGACCACGGGTTGGGCCGGTTTGAAGCCGGCGAGGGGCTCGGCCGTCTGGCGCTTTTCTTCCGTGACCGTGTCGCCGACACGGGTGTCCGCGACCTCCTTGATGGAGGCGGTCATGAAGCCGATTTCGCCGGGCCCGAGACTGTCGACCATCACGCCCTTGGGCGTCATCACGCCCACCCGGTCCACCGGATAGGTCGCGCCGGTCTGCATCATGCGGATCTTCATGCCCTTCTTCAGGGTGCCGTCGATGATCCGCACCAGAACCACAACGCCCAGATAGGCGTCATACCAGCTGTCGACCAGCATGGCTTTCAAGGGGGCTTCCGTATCGCCGGAAGGCGGCGGCAGGCGGTCCACGATGGCCTGGAGCACCGTCTCGACGCCGAGACCCGTCTTGGCCGAGATCTCAAGGGCGTTCGAGGCCTCGAGCCCGATCACATCCTCGATCTGTTCCTTCACGCGCTCGGGCTCGGCCGCGGGCAGGTCGATCTTGTTCAGAACGGGTACGATCTCGTGATCATGTTCGATCGCCTGATAGACATTGGCGAGGGTCTGGGCCTCGACGCCCTGGCTCGCATCGACGACCAGGAGAGACCCCTCCACCGCCGACAGGGACCGGCTCACCTCATAGGCGAAATCCACATGGCCGGGCGTATCGATGAGGTTGAGGGTATAGGTTTCCCCATCCGCGGCCTCATAGGTCAGGCGCACGGTCTGGGCCTTGATGGTGATGCCCCGTTCCCGCTCGATATCCATGGAATCGAGCACCTGCGCCTTCATTTCGCGCTCGGTGAGGCCACCACACATCTGGATCAACCGGTCGGCCAGGGTGGACTTGCCGTGATCGATATGGGCGATGATGGAAAAATTGCGGATCTTGGAAAGCTTTGCCATGGAGAGGGAGATATCACCCGCGCCTGGCCCCGCCAAGTGGGCGCAAGGATGCGGCCCGAGAGGAGACTGCGGATGAAAATCGTCTATTCCCCCCGCCACGTCCTTCACCATGGCCGGGGCGAGTTGAATGACGGGGAAATCCAGCCCTGTTTCGAAAAGCCCGAACGGGTCGAGACGGTAAAGGCCGCCCTCGAAAAGGCAGGTTTCAAGGATTGGGTCGCGCCGGGCAGGGTTGATGAAAGCGCATTCGCCCGCGTCCATGCCCCTGACTATGTGGCCTTCCTGAAGGATTGCTGGCCCGCCTGGGTGGCTGAGCATGGGGAAGACACCGATGCTCTGCCGCTGATCTGGCCCGTGCGGTCCTTGAGGGCCGTCCGCCCCGATCATATCGACGGCATCATCTCCTATTATGCCATGGATGCCGGGACGCCCATCGGGTCCGGCACCTGGGAGGGGGTCCGGGAAGGGGCCTTCTGTGCCCTGACGGCCCTCGATCTCGTCTCCGGTGGGGAACGGGCCGCCTTTTCCCTCGCCCGTCCTCCCGGTCACCATGCATCCCGCGACGTCTATGGCGGTTACTGCTATTTCAACCATGCGGCCATCACCGCCCAAGCCGCCCTCGATGGGGGCGCGGGCCGGGTCGCCGTTCTGGATGTGGACTATCACCACGGGAACGGCACCCAGGCCATCTTCTATGATCGCGCCGATGTCCTGGTGGTGAACATTCACGCCGATCCCCGGCAGGAGTTTCCCTATTTCCTGGGCTATGCCGACGAACGGGGCGAAGGGGCGGGCGAGGGGTTCACCACGAATCTGCCCCTGCCCTTCGGCACGGGATGGGAGACTTACGCTGAGGCCCTGGAGACGGCCTGCGCGCGGGTCGCGGATTATGCGCCGGACTGCCTCGTCCTGTCCTTCGGCTTCGACACCTATGACGGCGACCCGATTTCAAAGTTTCGTCTTCAAACGGAGGACTTTGCCCGGCTCGGCGCCCGTGTGGCCAGACTGAACCTGCCCACGGTCATCATCCTGGAGGGCGGCTATGCGGTCGGCGCCTTGGGCGACAATGTGGTGAGCGCGCTGAAGGGGTTTACTGGTTGACGCAAAGGGCCTGAGCGTGATGGGTCATCCTTCCCGCTTCCGGGCCAACAGATCCACGTCCTTCCCTTCAAGCACCCAGGCTGTTTGGTCGATATCGAGATCGGCATAGTCGTCCGGATCGAAAACGGGGGCGCGGCCGCTGCGGCGCTGTCGATCGTAGTCCCGCAGGATGCGCAGGCCGTCGGGCAGGAGCAGGATCAGGGCGAACAGATTGACCACGGCCAGGATGCCCATGGTCACGTTCGAAAATCCGAAGGCGTCGCTTTGACTGAGCAGGGAACCGCCGACGATCACGACCAGCGTGCCGGCCTGGAAGATGCGAAATGCGTTGGGGCGCTCACCAATGAAGAAGTCGATCGCATTTTCGCCAAGGACGTAGTTGTACATGATCGACGTGAAGGCGAAGAACACGAGGGCCACGGCAACGAAGCCCTTGGCCCAGTCGCCCACATGCTGGGCCAGGGCCGTCTGGGTCATGACGGATCCGTCGATGCCGCTGGTGACGGGATTGAAATCCGCCAACAGAATGATCATGGCCGTGGCTGTACAGATGATGATCGTGTCGATGAACACGGAAAGAGCCTGTACGATGCCCTGATTGGCCGGGTGGGGTACATAGGCAAGCGCCGCCACATTGGGCGCCGATCCAAGACCGGCCTCGTTTGAGAACAATCCCCGCTTCACGCCCTGAATCACGGCAGCCACGATGCCGCCGGTGACCGCAGCCTGGGGATCAAACGCTTCCCGGACGATCATGCCCAGGGCGGCGGGCACGTCCGCGATATTGGCGGCAATTACATAAAAGGCAATGAGGATGTAGGAGACCGCCATGACCGGTACGATGATCTCCGCCGTTTCCACGATCCGTTTCAGTCCCCCGAACACGATCACCCCGATCACGCCGGCCAGAACGAGGCCCGAGATGTAACGTTCCACGCCGAAAGCTTCCTCCATCGCTTCCGACACGGCAAAGCTCTGAACGACATTGAAAGCGAAGGGAAAGGTGATCATCAGCAGGACCGCGAAGATCCCGCCCAACACGCCGGCAAAGCCCTTGCCCAGGCGCCGTCCGAGCCCGTGGCGAATATAGACGGCCGGTCCGCCACGATAATTGCCGCTGGGCTCCTGGCGCTTGTAGAGCTGGGCCAGGGCGCATTCAAAAAAACTGGTCGCCATGCCCAAAAGGCCGACGATCCACATCCAGAAGATCGCACCCGGCCCCCCAAGGCTGATGGCCACCGCGACCCCCACCACATTGCCGGAGCCCACGCGGCCGGCCACGGACAAGGCCAAAGCCTGGAACGAGGTGGGGTGGCTTCCTTCATGGTGGAAGGCGCCGGCCAGGGTCGAGAACATGCGCCCGAAATGCCGGAACTGGACGAAGCGGGACACCACGGTGAAGATGATCCCAATGGGGATCAACAGATAAATCAGTACACTGCCCCACAGCAGATCATCCAGATACCCGATCGTCTCTGCAATCATAAGGAGAACGCCTCCGCTTCACCGTGTCGCCAAAGCGGGATCGCAGGGCGTGGCACAGCGATTCCGTCTTGGGCTCTCGTTTGCGCGCGGTCATTCCGGAAAACCCGAGGCCGTTCGGCTTTTCCCCAGGGCCTGACCGCGCTCCAAACCCCTACCCCAGCATCTGGTGGGCGCTTTGTCACCCTCTGGTCAAGGGAACCGCGGCGGAAATGGTGAAGCGTCTTCTCACGGAGGTGTGAATCCGTTGGGAACAAGCGGTGTCCCGGCGGCAAGCTTCGCGGCGATTTCGTCGCGGGTTCGATCAATGGCGACAATCCGTTCGGACAGTTCCGGATGGGTCCGGGCGCGCCAGACCCGCAAGGGGCTTTCCGCCGCCAGGGCCTCGAAAATGGCTTCCATGTCCTCAAGATCCGGATTGACCCGCGCAAAAAGATAAAGACCCAGATAATCCGCCTCCCGCTCGAATTGGGGCGACCGGGTCAGGCTCGCGGCGAAGGCCGTCGCGGCGTCCGCACCGGGGGCGGGCACGGGATCACCGCCGATCAGCCCCACGAAAAGATCCGTAACGAGGGCCAAGACACCCGCGACCGGGATCAGGACGAAACCGCCCGAGACGATGACGTTGCGTTGGGTCTTGCCCCAATGGCGGGCGACGACATGGCCCAGTTCATGGGCGAGGACGAACTGGATCATGCGGTCGTCCTCAAGATCCCGGATCATGCCCCGGCTCACCCAGATGGACGTGCCATTCGTGTACGCGCTATAAGAGGCCGTCGGATCGAGGCGAATGCGGGCGCTGCAGATCTTTTCCGGCGTGATGCTGACGGTTCGTTGTGCCCCCTCCCCATTGGCGAGGGTGACCGAGATGGCTTCCCCGTCCTCCAGTTTCGCGCCGGCCGCGCGCACCGCGCGATAGGACGGCAGGGTCACGTCTTCGAACGCCACAAGCCGGTCCCCCTTGACGATGCCCGCTTTGTCCGCCGGGCCGCCGGGGACCACATGGAGAACGGTCAGGGCGTCGATCCCGGCCGCTTCGCGCACATGGACGGCGCGCATCTGGCCAATGCTCTTCGCGATGTCCTTGTCGTCCCCATACATCCAGCCCAGGGCATGGCGGGTCTTTTTTCCGCACAAGCTCATATTGGCCGTCATGACGGGCCAGGCCAGGCTGGCCAGCCGGGCCTGCTGCTCAAGGCGGATATCGATCACCTCTCCCAGGAGCGTGTCCCGGGCCGCCGCTTCTTCCTCCTCGCCGATCCGGGGATAGTCGGTGGTCGGGTGGGCGCAGGCGGCCACGAACAGGCAAAGGGCGACAAGGGCGCGCGGGCCATGCAGACGGCGCGGCGCGGGTTTGGCGCGGGCGGAATTGTGGGTCATGATTTCCTTCGCCGGTCGGCAGTGACGGATCGTGAATTAAAGCGCGATCATAGCACGAAGAGGTTCGGCAAAATCAAAAAGGAGGCCCGCCATGCAGGATCATGAGACCCGTCCGCTCACCGATTACCGGGAGTATCCGCCGGAGGAAATGCGGGCCCGCGCGGAGGGCTTTTACGCCGATATAAAGCGTCGCCATTCCATCCGGGCGTTCTCGCCGCGTGCGGTGGATCGGGCGGTGATCGATGCCTGTCTCCGGGCTGCCGGCACCGCGCCGAGCGGCGCCAATCATCAGCCCTGGCATTTCGCGGTGATCGGCTCAGCACAGGCCAAGGCGCGGGTGCGCGAGCGGGCCGAAGCGGAGGAGCGCGCCTTCTATGAGGGACGGGCCAGCGAGGAGTGGCTCGATGCGCTCCAACCTTTGGGCACCGATGCCGAGAAGCCCTATCTGGAAATCGCCCCGTGGCTCATCGCCATTTTCGCTCAGCGCCGGGGCGGCGTGGAAGCGGGCATGGACCGCAAGAACTACTACATCAATGAATCCGTGGGCATTGCCACCGGGTTCTTGATCACGGCGCTCCACCATGCGGGCCTCGCGACGCTTACCCACACGCCCAAGCCCATGAATTTCCTGAACGAGATCTGCGAGCGTCCGGAAACGGAAAAACCGTTCCTGTTACTGATTGTCGGTTATCCGGCGGAGGACGCGACCATCCCGGTACATTCGACAATCAAGAAGCCGCTGGAGGCGATCACGACCTATCTGTAGGGGGAGCGGCGCCCGCCGCGATGTCCCGCTTCTCCACGATAAAGCGGGTCACGGTGAGCGCCACGGCGGTGAGGGGCATCGCGACCAGCACGCCGATAAAGCCCGCCAGGGTACCAAGGATCAGCAGAGCACCGAGGACCAGCGCCGGCGGCAGGGCGATAAAGCGGCGATGGACAAGGGGGGTCAGCACCAGTCCTTCCACATTCTGCACTGCGATGACCAGGATGGTTGCGTAGAGCATCACGTCGATCCCCTGAGTCAGGGCGACGAGCAAAACGGGTATGGCAGCGATTACCGGGCCCAGATTGGGAATGAAGGTCATCAGGGCCGTGAAGATGCCGAAAACAAGAGCGAAAGGCACGCCGAGCAGCGACAGACCCGCAGTCATCAGGCTGCCCAACGCCAACATGGAGAGGGTCTGGCCAGCGAACCACCAGGCGAGTACCCGGCCCAGCCGGTCGAGCAGCTCGTCCGCATCCTCGCGGTTGTCCGGCGGCACCAGGGCCAAAATCCCGTTCCGGTAAAGGCTAGGCTCCGCGCCGATATAGAGCGCGATGATGAGAACCACGAGGATGCCGGTGAGCGCGCCAAGGGTACTCGAGAAAATACCGGCCACTTGCCGGACTAACCCGGCGCCTTGCTGGAGCAGAGGGGAACCGCCCGGATCCCGGGCCGCATCGGCCACGGAGTCTTCGATGGCTTGGACGGCATCGGCTCCGAACCAGGAGTTTTCGATCCGCCGCCAAGCGCCTTGCAGAAACTCGGGCAGGCGCTCAACGAGGAGTTGGAGCTGCTCCGCCACCTGGGGAACGATCTGCACGGCAAAGAAAAAGCCGGCAACGGCCCCAACACCGATGATGCCCGCCAGGGCGATCCAGCGGGGCACCCGGAGCCAGCGGCTCAGATTGATGCTCGCCTGGGCCAGGAAGACGCCGACAACGACCCCGGTGAAGATCAGCAGGACGACCTCGAGGGCGAAGGCAAGCGCCGCCAGCACGGCGATGGCGAGGCTGGCGACCGCCACATCACGCCAGGACCGCAGGAGCGGCGCCGATCCGTTCATGACCACCCCGCGTGGGACGACAAGGCGCCGGAGCTCATCATGCCCGGCCTGCTGCGCGCCGGCATCTGTACACATGGCATGCCCGCATGTCTCGAGCCATCACGACACTGATTTTCGCCAGTCATTGGTTCCTCCTCACCCCCGCAATTCGCCGCCGGTGGCCTTTTTCACCTGGGCCACGATCTTCGCAGAGACGGCCTCGATCTCTTCATCCGTGAGGGTCTTTTCCCGGGGCTGAAGGGTCACCTCGATGGCAAGCGACTTCTTGCCGTCCTCGACACCCTTGCCGGCATATAGGTCGAACACCCGCACATCCGAGACGAGCTTTTTCTCGGCGCCCTTGGCGGCGCGGACCAGCACATCGGCCGTGACCTTGTCCTCGACCACAAAGGCGAAATCGCGGGTGAGCGGCAGGAGGTTCGACGCTTCGAGCTTAGCCCTGGTCTTGGTTGCTTTGGCCTTGGGCGCGGGCAGGCGGGTCGGGAACACCTCGAACGCCATCACCGGGCCCTTGACGTCGAGGGCATCGAGCACGCGGGGATGCACCTCGCCGAAATGGGCCAGGATATTTTTCGGCCCCTGCTGCAGGGTGCCGGCGCGGCCCGGATGGTACCAGCCGGGCGCCGCGGCCACGGTCTGAAAGCCGGCCGTGTTGCCGCCGGCCGCCGCCAGTACGGCCAGGGCATCGGCCTTGGCGGTGAAACAGTCCGCGTCCCCCGCCGCCCGCAGCCACTCGCGGGTCGCGCCGCCCCGGCGCACGCCGGAAACGGCAAGAGTCTGGTCTTCCGGGCTTTCGCCGGCGAATTGGGGTCCGACCTCGAACAGGGCGACATTCTGAAAACCGCGATCGAGATTGCGGCCCACGGCCTCGATGAGCGCGGGCAGGATGCTCGGCCGCATGGTGTCGAGATCCGAAGCGATGGGATTGGCCACGGTGATGGCCGCGCCGCCGTCGGGCTGGAAGTGAGCCGCTGCCGCCGCGTCAATGAAGGACCAGGTCACGGCCTCCCGCAGACCCCGTGCTGCAAGCGCCCGTTTGGCCAGCCGCATGCGGTCCTGGTTGGGCGTGAGCATGGGCTTGGCCACCGCATGGGCACGGGGCAAGGGCGTCGCGGGCACATGGTCGAGGCCGTGGATCCGCATCACTTCCTCGACGAGATCGGCACTGCCGTGAATGTCGGGCCGCCAGCTCGGCGCCACGACTTTCAGGTCTGCGCCTTCGCCCGACACGGCGAAGCCCAGATCCTTGAGGATGCCCGTGATGCGATCCGCCGGCAGATCAAGGCCCGTGAGCCGTTTCACCTGAGCCGGATCGAAAGCGATGGTGGTCTGGGGATCGGGCTCGGCACCGGCGACGATCACGTCGCTGGGCTCTCCGCCGCACAGCTCCACCACAAGTTTGGTGGCCAGCTCGAGGCCATCCTCGACGAATTGGGGATCAACGCCCCGCTCGAAGCGATAGCGCGCATCGGACAGGATGCCCGTCTTGCGGCCCGTTTCGGCCGTGCGCACGGGATCGAAATAGGCACTTTCGATCAGGACATCTGTGGTTTCTTCCGTGGAGCCCGACGTCTCGCCGCCCATGACACCGCCCAGGCCCAACACGCCCTTATCATCAGCGATCACGCAGATCGTGCCGTCCACGGCATATTCCTTGCCGTCGAGGGCGAGCAGGCTCTCGCCGTCATCACCGAGCCGGGCATGGATGGTGCCGGAGATCTTCGCCGCGTCATAGACATGGAGGGGGCGGCCCCGGTCATAGGAGATGTAGTTGGTGACATCCACAAGGGCGCTGATCGGGCGCAGGCCAATGGCCCTGAGCCGGCGCTGCATCCAGTCCGGGCTCGGGCCGTTCTTCACGCCCCGGACCACCCGACCGGCAAAGACCGGACAGGCATCCTCCGAGCCCGGTGCGAATTTAAGGTCGATGGGGATCGGACAGGGGAAGCTGCCCTTGACCGGCGCCAGCGGATCGGGCTTGAGGGTACCGAGCCCGGCCGCCGCCAGATCCCGCGCCACGCCGCGCACGCCCAGGCAGTCCGGGCGGTTCGGCGTGATCGCGATCTCGATCACCGGATCATCGAGACCCAGCACCTCGGCGATGGGCCGGCCGATCTCGGCCGCCGCCGGCACGTCGATGATGCCGCCATGCTCATCGGACAGGCCCATCTCCCGTTCCGACACCAGCATGCCGTTCGATTCAATGCCCCGGATCTTGGTGGGTTTCAGGGTCAGATCCGTGCCGGGAATGTGCGTGCCCGAAGGCGCGAAGATCGCTTTCATGCCGGTACGGGCATTGGGGGCGCCGCACACGACCTGGACCTCGCCCTCGAGCGTCTTGACCCGGCAGACCCGGAGCTTGTCCGCATCGGGATGTTTTTTCGCCTCAAGTACCTCGGCTACCTTGAAGGGGGCGAGGCGTTCCGCGGCGTTATCCACATCTTCGATTTCAAGGCCGATCCGCGTCAGCGTTTCGGTGATCTCCTCAAGGGGGGCATCCGTCTCCAGATGATCCTTGAGCCAGGACAGGGTGAATTTCATCGCTTCGTCTTTCCAAAAATGCGCGGGACCTAACGGCTCAAGCCAGTGGCGAGCGAGGGCATGTCAAGGGCGCTGAACCCGTAATGGCGCAGCCAGCGAAGATCCGAGGCGAAGAAGTCGCGCAGGTCCGGAATGCCGTATTTCAGCATCGCCAGACGGTCGATGCCGACGCCGAAGGCCCAGCCCTGATAGCGGTCCGGGTCGAGATCGACATTCTTCAGGACATTGGGATGGACCATGCCGCAGCCGAGAATCTCCAGCCAGTCGCTTCCCTCACCGATCTTCAGTTCCCCGCCGGAGCGGTCGCATTGAATGTCCACTTCCGCGGAAGGCTCCGTGAAGGGGAAGAAGCTCGGGCGAAAGCGCATGGTGACGCTGTCGACCTCGAAGAAGGCCTTGCACATTTCCTCCAGCACCCATTTCAGATGACCCATGTGGCTTTCCTCGTCGATCACGAGGCCTTCCACCTGATGGAACATGGGCGTGTGGGTCTGGTCGGAATCGCAGCGATAGGTGCGGCCCCGCCCGCTGATGCGCTGGGGGCGCGGGGCGGCCAGCCTGCTGCGCTCCTG
>CAZFWG010000112.1:0-9626 GCA_964522525.1 uncultured Alphaproteobacteria bacterium
TATATCGGCGATCTGATCCAGAAATCCGAGGCGGAGATGCTCCGCACCCCGAATTTCGGGCGCAAGTCGCTGAACGAGATCAAGGAAGTCCTGGCCCAGATGCAGCTGCATTTGGGCATGGAAGTGCCGAACTGGCCGCCGGAGAACATTGAAGATCTGGCCAAGCGCTTCGAGGACCAGTATTAACAACGGCTGACATCTGTGGCGCTGACCGGTTGGAAAGACGGTCGGCGCCCTTTCTTCGGTTTGGCGGCTTCAAGTCCAGGCCGGGGAACAAGGCAATTCAGGGAGCACGGCAATGCGTCACGCGCATGGATATCGCAAACTGGGGCGGACATCGACGCACCGCCAAGCCATGATGGCCAATATGGCCGCCTCGCTCATCAAGCATGAGCAGATCAAGACCACACTGCCCAAGGCCAAGGCCCTGCGTCCCTTCGTGGAAAAGCTGGTGACCCTGGGCAAGAAGGGTGACCTCCATGCCCGGCGGGTTGCCATTTCCAAGGTCCGTGACACGGCCATGGTGGGCAAGCTGTTCGAGATTCTGGGCCCGCGCTACGGCTCGCGCGCCGGCGGCTATGTTCGCATTCTCAAGGCGGGTTTCCGCCGGGGGGATTCGGCCCCCATGGCCATTATTGAGTTCGTCGATCGCGACATCGAGGCGAAGGGCAAGGATTCTGGCCCCGTCGTCACTCAGGATGACGACGAATAGGACCGCCTTCGCGGATCACATCAGCTTCAAAAGCGGCCCTCGGGGCCGCTTTTCTGATTCCGGCTGGGTATGATTCCTCTGGGGCCGCGCGGTGCAGGCAATGGTGATTCGGCCAGCGACAGAGGCGGATCGGGACGCCCTCATCGATCTCTTTCTTGAGGTCGTGCGGGCAGGAGACGCGTTCGCCTATGACCCGGCAACCAATCGGCGGCAGGCCGAGGCATATTGGTTCGCTCCGGACATGGCCGTCTATGCCTGCGAGAGCGATGGTGAGGTTTTGGGATCCTGCATGATCCGGCCCAATCAACCGGGACTGGGCGATCATGTGGCCAATGCGGGCTTCATGGTGACCGAGAGGGCCAAGGGGCAGGGTTTGGGGCGGGAGATGGGCCTTTTCGCGCTGCAGGAGGCCGTCCGGCTTGGCTACAGCGCCATGCAGTTCAATTTCGTGGTGGCGAGCAATCAGGGTGCCTTGGCCCTGTGGCACTCCCTGGGCTTTGAGATCATTGGCCGGGTGCCCAAGGCGTTCCGCCACGCCCAAGAAGGCCCCACGGATGTGTTTGTCATGTACCGTTCATTGACGACAGTGTAGCTGACAGGATGGATGGTGGCCGGATCTCCGGCGGAGGGTTCTTCGGGACGGCATCTTGACCTCGAGCGGGGGGCGAGACCACATCCCAGAGAGAAGTCTAAGACAAGAGGACATGCGCGCATGAAGTGGAAAATGGGCAGACTGTTGACGGGCCTTGTAGGGGGATTGGCCATCCTGGCCGCCCATGAGCCCTGGGCCCAGGCGCAAGAGCGCAGTTTCGTGCCCCAGTCCATGGAGCAGATCCAGCTCAGCTTCGCGCCCGTCGTCAAGAACGTGGCCCCGGCCGTGGTCAATGTGTATGCCGCGCGCCGCGTGCAGGAACGCAGCCTGCCCAGCATGTTCGACGATCCGATTTTCCGCCGCTTTTTCGGCGGGCGCGATTTCAGCATGCCCCGGGAGCGGGTCCAGAACTCGCTCGGGTCCGGTGTCGTGGTGCGCTCGGACGGCATTGTCGTGACCAACAATCACGTGATCCGGGGCGGTGAGGAATTCACCATTGTGCTCGCCGACCGCCGGGAGTTCGACGCCGAGGTGCTGCTCGCCGATGAGCGCACGGATTTGGCGGTGCTGCGCATTGATACGGAAGGGGAAGAACTGCCTGCGGTGCGCTTCAAGGATTCCGACAATACTGCCGTCGGCGATCTGGTCCTGGCCATCGGCAATCCCTTTGGCGTGGGACAGACGGTCACCAGCGGGATCATCTCCGCTCTGGCCCGGACCCAGATTGGCATCACCGATTATGGCTTTTTCATCCAGACCGATGCGGCGATCAATCCCGGCAATTCCGGCGGCGCCCTCGTGGCGAGCGACGGGGCACTGATCGGCATCAACACGGCGATCTTTTCGCGCTCCGGGGAATCGAACGGCATCGGCTTTGCCATCCCGTCGAACATGGTCCGCCTGGTGGTCGATTCGGCCGTGGCCGGAGAAAAGTTGGTGCGCCCTTGGCTTGGCGCGCGCTACCAGGAGGTCACGACGGATCTCGCCAAATCCCTCGGGAGGGACCGCAAGGGCGGCGCGCTGATCACGGAGCTTTATGATGGGGGGCCGGCCGACCGCGCGGGCCTCAAGGCCGGCGATATCGTCCTCAAGGTCGAGGCCTTCGACGTGGTCGATCCCCGTGCGTTGCGCTACCGCGTCGCGACCCAGCGGCCGGGGCAGAAAGTGGCGATTGAATATTGGCGCCAGGGCCGTCTGCGCAAAACATCCGTGCGCGTCGAAGCCCCGCCGGAAAAGCCGGCGCCGGATGAAACCCAGCTCGCGGGTCGTTCGCCCCTGACGGGCGCCGTCGTGGTCAATCTGTCTCCGGCCTTCAACGAGGAACAGGGGCTCGATCCCCTTGAGGAAGGCGTGCTTGTCCTCCAGTCCAACCGGCAGATCTATCGGATTGGCCGGCGCAGTCGTTTCCGCTTTCGGGACGGGGACGTCATCCTGGGGGTGAACGGTGTCAAGGTGAACACCGTGCGGGAGCTTGAACAAGCCCTGTCCCGCGGTGCCCCTGACTGGACCATCGAATTGAAACGCGGCGATCAAAGCGGTGAGATCCGCATTCGTCTCTAAACCTGTGCCAAGGCCCTGAGCGAGGCGCCATGACAAGCCTGTTCGAAGCCGCCGGTCTGGAAGCGGACGCGCCCCGTCCGCTTGCGGATCGCCTGCGGCCTCAACGGCTTGATGATGTGGTGGGGCAGGATCATCTGCTGACCCCGGACGCGCCCCTTGGGCGCATGGCCGCCCAGGGCCGGGTGGTTTCTTCGATCCTCTGGGGGCCGCCCGGCACGGGCAAGACCACCATCGCCCGCCTCCTGGCCGATGTGTCCGGCCTGCATTTCGAACAGATCTCCGCCATTTTCTCCGGCGTCGCGGATCTGCGGAAAGTGTTCGACGCCGCCAAGGCCCGGCGTCAGACCGGGCAGGGCACCTTGCTTTTCGTCGATGAGATCCACCGCTTCAACCGGGCCCAGCAGGACGGCTTTCTGCCCCATATGGAGGACGGCACGATCGTGCTCATTGGTGCGACGACGGAAAATCCGTCCTTTGAGCTTAATCCCGCCGTGCTGTCCCGGGCCCAGGTGCTGGTCCTCAAACGCCTGGATGAGAATGCTCTCGCGATCCTTGTCGACCGCGCCGAAGCCCAGGCGGAGCGCACGCTCCCCCTTGAGGATGAGGCCAAGGCGCTGCTCCTCACCCTGGCGGACGGGGATGGGCGTTACCTCCTGAACCTTGTGGAGGATTTGCTGGCCCTGGACACGGAAACGCCCCTCGGCGCCGAGGCCCTGCTCCAGGCGATCCAGAAACGCGCGCCCCTCTATGACAAGGGCCAGGAAGCCCACTACAATCTGATCAGTGCCCTTCATAAGTCCGTGCGCGGCTCGGACTGTGATGCCTCCCTCTATTATCTCGCGCGCATGCTGGCGGGGGGCGAGGATCCCCTCTATATCGCGCGGCGCATGATCCGCATGGCAAGCGAGGACATCGGCCTGGCGGATCCGGACGCCTTGAACCACGCCTTGCGGGCGCGGGAAGCCTATGAAGTCTTGGGTTCTCCGGAGGGTGAATTGGCGCTGGCCCAATGCGTCATCTATCTCGCGACGGCGCCGAAATCGAATGCCGCCTACACGGCCTTCAAGGCGGGCATGCGGGCGGCCAAGGAAACGGGGTCCCTCATGCCGCCGGCCCATATCCTGAACAGCCCCACAAAGCTCATGAAGTCCCTGGGCTATGGCGTGGGGTACGCCTATGATCACGATACGCCGGAAGCCTTTTCCGGACAGAACTATTTCCCCGACACCATGGAGCGTCAGCAATTCTATCACCCCACGGAGCGCGGCTTTGAGCGGGAGGTGAAGAAAAGACTGACCTATTGGCAAGGCTTGCGGGCCAAGGCATCGGCGGGTAAGAACGCGTAAATGGCTCCCCCTCTTGTCAATCTGTCTCTCATTCCCTGGGTCGCCCTGGGCGGCGCGCTGGGGGCAACGGCCCGGTTTGTTCTTGGCTCCCTTCTTTTGCGTCTTACGGGCCCTGCCTTTCCCTGGGGCACTTTGAGCGTCAATGTGCTGGGCTCCTTCGCCATGGGTCTTGCTGCTGTTCTTTTCGTTCAGAGCATGGGCGAGGGCGCCGGTCCCCGGGCGTTCGCCATGGTCGGCGTGTTGGGCGGGTTCACCACTTTCTCGGCCTTTTCCCTCGATGTCTTCATTCTGGTGGAGCGGGGCAATGTGACGGCGGCAGGGCTTTATGTGGGCCTGTCGGTCGCTACGTCCATTCTGGCCCTCGTTGCCGGGGTGATCCTGGCCAGAAACCTGTTCCCCGTCGGAGGCCTATCATGAGTGGTGTGCAGACCATCGCCGTGACTGACGGTGAAGAGGGCCTGCGGCTCGATCGCTGGTTCCGTCAGCATTTCCCCGATCTGGGCCATGGACGCCTTGAGAAACTGCTCCGTACGGGGCAGGTGCGGGTTGACGGGGGCCGGGTCAAGGCAAGCCACCGTTTGAGCGCCGGCGAGGTCGTGCGGGTGCCGCCCCTCAACCACGGATCTGCCGAAAAACCGAAACCCAAGTCCCGGGTATCGCCAGAGGACGAAGCATTCCTGCGGGACCTTATTCTCCACAAGGATGATGCCGTTCTGGTGCTGAACAAGCCTTTTGGTCTTGCGGTCCAGGGCGGCACCAAGACGGTCCGCCACCTGGACGGTCTCCTCGACGGCTTGCGTCTCGATGCGGCTGAGCGCCCGCGCCTCGTTCACAGGCTTGACCGGGACACGAGCGGTGTCATCGTTCTGGCGCGCTCCCGGAAGGCTGCGGCGGTGCTTGGTGACGCCTTCAAGGCGCGGGAGACCCGCAAGATCTATTGGGGGCTCGTGCATGGCGTGCCCCCCTTGCGCAATGGGGACATCAAGGCACCCTTGAAGAAGACCATGGTGCCGGGCGCGGAAGGGGAAAAGGTGCTGGTGGCGCGGCCCGGCGACAAGGAGGGGCGTCCGGCGCTGACCCGCTATGGCACCGTGTTCCAGGCGGCCCAGAAAGCGACCTGGCTCGCGCTCATGCCGGTCACGGGGCGCACCCATCAATTGCGTGTCCATTGCAGCCATATGGGCACGCCCTTGGTGGGGGACATCAAATACGGCTATGGCGCGAACCGCCCGCCGCTTGGCGGTGTGGCCGAGGGTCTCCACCTCCATGCCTTTTCCCTTGATATCGCCCATCCCGATGGCGGCATTCTCTCGGTCCAGGCACCCCTGCCGCCCCATATGCGCGAAACCTGGGATCTTTTCGGTTTTGACGCCGATCATTGGACGGATCCGTTTGAGAGCTGATAGTCTGGCTGTCCGTGCCGGGCAGGCCGGACCCCACAACCAGAAGAACGATCAGCAGGAAACGCCATGACCAACGGCCCCCTCCATCTTGTTGTATTCGACTATGAAGGCACGCTGGTCGACAGCCACGCCGGTTTCCATACGGCCTTTTCCGCCGCCTTCATGGCCATCGGCCGCACACCGCCCGAAGAAGCCCAGACCCGCGCCCTGGTCGGCCTGCCCCTGCGCGAGGCCGTGTCCCGCTTCATCAAGGATCCGGACGCCAAGACCCTGTCGACTTTTTCCAAGGCGTGGCAGGCGGCGCGAAATTTTGTCAGCACGGGTACGACGGCGCCCGATACCCTGATCCCTGGCACCCGCACCGTGCTGGAAACCCTGGAAAAGGGCGAAGTGCTCATGGGGATTGCCACCAACCGCTCGCGCCGGGGCCTTGACGAAAGCTTGAAACGCCACGACATCGCGCGTTTTTTCGTGGCGACACGGACGGCGGACGATGCCCATGCCAAGCCCCATCCCGCCATGTTGGAGGATCTCCTCAAGGCCACGGGTGTCGAGGCCGCCGGGGCCGTGATGGTCGGGGACACGACCACGGATATGGAACTGGCTCGTAACGCGGGTGTGCCCGCCATCGGCGTGAGTTGGGGGTCCCAGGAGCGGGATGTGCTGTTGAAGGCCGGGGCCGTGACCGTAATTGATCGGTATGCGGAATTGGGTAACGCCTTGCGCCAGGTCTGGCTGCCGGAAGGCGTGTCCGTCGCGGGGTAGGGGAACGAGGCATGAAACGCTTCTATGAGGCGGTTGATATCGCACCGCAGGCGGAAGGCTTTGCGGTCCTTCTTGACGGCAAGACCGTGAAAACGCCGGGCGGCCGGCTCCTGTGTTTGCCGGCGCGGGCCTTGAGCGAGGCCGTTGCCGGGGAGTGGGCCGCCCAGGAAGAACACGTCAAACCCCAGACCATGGCCTTTACCCGCTTTGCCAATACGGTGCTTGACGGCATCGCGCCGGACAGGTCCGGTGTCGTCCTCGCGGTCGCCGAGATTTTCGGCAGCGACTTGTTGTGCTATCGCGCGGCCCATCCGGAAGATTTGGCCGACCAGCAGGCCGAGGCCTGGGATCCGATCCTCGCCTGGATACGGGAGATCCGGAGCATTGATCTCACGACCACACGGGGCGTCATGCATGTGCCTCAGTCTGAAACGTCCCTGGGCGCGGCAAAAGCGTGGCTTGAGGGGCTTGACCCTTATCGTTTGGCGGCGGTGCATATGGCCGCGACCCTGACCGGGTCCGGTGTTCTGGCCCTGGCGCTGGCGGAAGGTCATCTCGATGCGGACAGAGCTTGGGCCTTGTCCAGGCTCGATGAGGACTGGCAGATCCGCCAATGGGGTGAGGACGCCGAAGCCGTTGCCCGCGCCAAAGCCCATCGGGCGGAACTCGACACGGCCGCGCGGGTGTTGGGGTGGGTTGCCGCCTGACGGGCGTTCTTGATTGAAACGCAGTCGATGGGTTTCCAACAAATCAGACGGAAAAATTGATGACGGCCAGATCGGGATCAAAACGACGTGCCCAGTTTTCAATGACTCCCGACCCCCGATGGCGCAATGGTGGTTTGGGATGACTTTGGTGGTCCCCGGTTTTCTGCCCCGAAACGCGCCTTAAGCAAAAACGTTGAGCTTTTCTTGCTGCGGATCAAAGTGAAACGGCTCCTGGGCAGCGACCAGGATGAAAGGCGGATGGCTTTTATGGAAAATCAGGCCGCATACAAATGGCTCGCCCGTGGGATTGGCCTTGCTTTGCTCCTGGCCTTCGCGCTCGCGGCTTATGAGGGTTTCGTCCTCGGGGGTGACGCACTTGCCACCTCTGCCGATAAAGGACGCAGCGCATTTCTTGATGTGCTGGGCACACTTATGCTGTTTGACGCGATCGGGGTCGGGCTGACGATGCTGGTCGCAATTGGCTTTTTCATCCTTCTGCGTCCCATCAATCCAGGGGTGTCTTTCGTTGCAGGCGTCCTGCGGTTTGTACCAGCGGGGTTCACGGGCGCGGGTCTCTACGGTGCCTACGGCGTCTGGGGCGGGCTGCAAGGCGCGGCACCCACCGACACCGAGGCTTTGAACGAAATCGCCGAACGGCTGCAAGGCCTGGATTTTGATTTCTTTCATTGGGGGCTTATTGCCGCCTCCGCCAGCGCGATACTTGTGTATGCGTTATTATTCGCAGGAAGATTGATCCCGCGCCTGATCGCTGGCTATGGCGTGGTCGCATCGATCGGGGCTATTGTCGGCGCGTCCTCCATCTACCTTGCACCGACAGTATCAGAAATCATGTTCCCCGCCTATGTCGCGGCCAACGCGATTGCCTATGTAAGCTTGATGCTGTGGCTCATTCTTTTTGGGGTGAATACAGACTATTGGCATGGCCGATCTACCCAAGGCTCGGCATCATTAGAGGATCGGTAGGCGGCGCCCCTACGATCCGTCCGTTCTTTGTCCCTCATAACCTTGCCACCGGGCACGGATGATGTCGGACGTATCCCGTGATCCGTCCGGCGACCAGCCCGGTGGGCGGAACATATAGTTCAACGCTTCGCCCAGGCTCTTGGCGCCGCGCACATCCTTGATGATGCCCCACCATTCATGGACGGCCACGACCAGGGGATTGAAGGTCGCCAAATTGTGGATGATGCCGTAGCGGCAGGGATCATCGTCTCGCTCGGGCTCGAAGGTGCCGAACATCCGGTCCCAGATGATGAAGACGCCGGCATAGTTCTTGTCCAGATAGCGGGGATTGGTCCCGTGATGGACCCGGTGGTGGGAGGGCGTGTTCATGACCGCTTCGAACCAGGGCGGCATGCGCTTGATTGTCTCCGTATGGACCCAGAATTGGTAGACCAGATTGATGGCGCTGCAAAAGGCGATCATGGCAATGGGAAAGCCCAGCAGGACAAGCCAGGAGCCGAAAAAGATGAAGCTGAGCGTGACGGGGCCGAACCAGGGCTGCCGAAGGGCCGTGGTCAGATTGTAGTGCTGGGACGAGTGGTGGATGACATGGTCGGCCCAGAACCACCGCACCCGGTGGGACACCCGATGCCAGACATAGTAGAGAAAATCATCGAGCACGAAGCACAAGATCCAGGCCCACCAGGTCCAGCCGATGGAGAAGAGCTTGAACGGTTCGATCAGGGTGAACCAGGCGAGCGCGAGGCCGCCGAACAGGATCTTGGAGGCCGTGTTGCCCACCCCCATGACAAGGCTTGTCAGGCTGTCGCGCGCCTCGAAACGGGCACCACCGGTGATCCGGGCATAGATCATCTCCACCAGGATCAAGATCACGAAAGCGGGGATTGCGAGGGTTACGGGATCGGGGAGATTGGGCATGGTCACTCTTGTCCGGTTGGGGTCGGGTCGGCACGGCCCAGTTTGGCGGCGAGAAATACCGCGTCGTCCGCCTCGCGCAGATCAAGCCGCAAAGACGGCTGGGTGATATCGTCGAACCGGATCGCCAGGGAATGTTGCCCGAGCTGTTCCGCATGGGCGTGGGCGGGGTCGAGCTTCGTCACCACCACGCGGTCGCCGAAGCCGCGCACCAGGAAGCACTCGCCGCTGGTCTGTTCTTCGATCAGGGCCGCGCGGCCCGCCGCATCCACCACCAGACGTCCCGGCTCGAACCCGGGCCGCTCCAGCCGCATGCGCGCAAGCAGGGCCTCCTGCTCGGGGAGGGCCTGGCGGCCCCAATAGCCCATGAGGATGTTGAGGCCGAAGATCCCCAGAACGGCCACGGGAATGAGGATGAGCAGTGTCGTGTCCATGTGCGGCACCCATCGTCGTTCAACCCGGACACCATAGCATCCCATGGCGTCATTGGACGGCAACTGTTGGCCGGGTATGATTGTCGCAAGGTTAGGATTCCTGGCGTGGCGGCGGTGCATGGACCCCCGGCGCAGTGAAGAAATGGAGGGTTAACTGAATGAAATAGAGCGTCAGTAATAGGAGCGGCGGCAGAAGCGCGGCGCGCAA
>CAZFWG010000112.1:9636-10132 GCA_964522525.1 uncultured Alphaproteobacteria bacterium
GTATTTGGACGGAAAGTGTTGGGGGTGTTTTATTGTCGCAAGGTTAGTTTTCGGGGGGGGGGGGCGGGCCATGGACCGCCGACGCAGTGAAGAAAGGGCGGGTACAGTGAAGGAAATCGTGCGTCAGCTGGAAGAAAAGCGCGCCACAGCACGTCTGGGCGGCGGTCAGAAGCGGATTGATGCCCAACATGCCCGCGGCAAACTGACCGCCCGGGAGCGCGTCGAGCTGCTCCTCGACGAGGATTCCTTCGAGGAATACGACACATTCGTCGAACACCGGGCGACGGAATTCGGCATCGGCGAGACCAAGGTGCCGGGCGACGGCGTGGTCACCGGCTGGGGCACCATCAATGGCCGCATGGTCTTTGTCTTCAGCCAGGATTTCACCGTGTTCGGCGGTTCCCTGTCCGAAACCCACGCGGCCAAGATCGCCAAGATCATGGACAAGGCGATGCAGGTGGGGGCCCCGGTCATCGGCCTCAACGATTCCGGCGGT
>CAZFWG010000113.1:0-1087 GCA_964522525.1 uncultured Alphaproteobacteria bacterium
AATGAACACAGCAGACAACCGCCCACCACGCTCCCATAACAAATTGTCAAAGAGCAAAAGGATCACGAGACGGGCCTATCAACGCACCGCCTTTATCCTGGTATTTTCATGCTGAACTTGGATTGACTACCTGAGATTGCACCATCTCGGGCGCAGTCAAACCCGTCGGCTGAGACGAATAGATTATGTCAATTCGCTCGGATGTCAAAGCCTTTTTTCGACAATCCTCAAGAAAACACACACCTATAAAGATTGTCTTAAATAAAGATTGTCTTAAAGCGGCGTCCTCCTGGATGGGTCGCAGCCTGCTCTCCCGCAGGAAAATGCGCCTTTCAGGCCGCTCCCGGCGGGCCAGGAAAACCGGGTGGCGGGCGACCTGGGGCCCGAGCGATCCCAACATGAACAATGCGAATCCTATACATGGACGGCAAATGGCTTATCATGCGGAATCGACTCATGGTGTGGTCTCACGATCACAGGTCGGTGGGGACAGGAGGCAAGTCGCAAATCACGCCACTCTTTGGCTTTCGCGCGCCCGGGACGGAATCTGGCTTTCATGGCACGGGACCGGCACAGGCACAGGACAAGCGCGAAGCAAGGCCGTTCAACGGGGCCGTTCAAACGAACACGGCGCCGGTAAATGAGGGCGGGGATTTGAGAACGCGGAGGGTCGAACTCTGTTCGGAATTACAGTTTCAAGCCCCATGAGGGTGATTGTCGCCGGCGCCTTCATGGTCGTCATGCTGATTGGTGCCGGCGCCGTGCTGATTCTGGGCCATCGCGCCCCGGACCAGAAACACGAGGCCATCAGCGGCGTCGAAGCCATCCGGCTCAGCCATTCCCTGCAAGACGCGCTGGGCGTTGGCGCGGAACAGGAGGACGGGGCCCTCAACCCCTTGGGCGATGATCCCCTCCCGCTTCTGGTGTCGCCGCCCGCCCGTTTGGCCCCCGGTCTTGCACAGAACAGCCTCGCACAGAACGGTCTCGCCCAGGCAAGCAGTGCCGAAGCGCCAACGGATCGCCCAGCCCACCGCCCCCCCCCCCCCCCCCCCCCCAACCACACAAAAACCCAAAAAATTGAAACCCC
>CAZFWG010000113.1:1097-10000 GCA_964522525.1 uncultured Alphaproteobacteria bacterium
ACGCTATCCTGGCCGAATCCGCAACCGATCCCCCCTCCCAACGCCCCACCCCGCCCCGCCCCCGCATCGAGACATTCACCATCACCTTGGAAGCCGGCGATACGCTGATGAAGTCCCTGGTGACGGCCAAGGCCCCGCGCAAACAGGCCCATGCGGCGATCAAGGCAATGACCCCGATCTTCAATCCCCGCCGCCTCAAGGCGGGCCAGTCGGTCCATGTCATGGTGCTCCATTCGCCGGATCTCGATGCGGAGCCCGAAAAGCTCACGGACCATGCCGACAAGACCGAGATCGAATGGCCCATGATCACCGAATTGACGGGCCTGCGCCTGCGCACCGATGTCGACCGGGAAGTGATGGTCAGCCGCATGGACGGCGGCACCTATGTGGCACGCGAACTCACCTACGAACTGACGAGCCGGATGTCCCGGGTGAGTGGGCGGATCGAGACAAGCCTGTTCTCCGCCGCGACTAAACTGGGCGTGCCCAATGCGGTCACCGTGGATTTCATCCGCACCCTCGCCTATGCCGTCGACTTTCAGCGTGAAATCCGCCCGGGCGACAGCTTTGAAATTCTGTACACTCAATATTATGACGATCAGGGTGAGGCCGTGAAGTCGGGAGAAATCTCCTTCGCTGCTCTGACCACATCGGGAAAGACGCGGGAGCTGTTCCGCTTCACGCCGCCGGATGATGGCATTGCGGACTATTTCGACCGCGACGGCCAGAGCGTGAAACAGTTCCTGATGCGCACCCCCGTTGACGCCGCCCGCATTTCATCCCGGTTCGGCCGACGCTTCCATCCGATCCACAAGCGCTGGAAAAGCCATAACGGGGTCGATTTTTCCGCGCCGAAGGGAACGCGCATCTACGCGGCCGGCCACGGCAAGATCACCTTCGCCGGCAAGATGCGGGGCTATGGTAATATCGTAAAAATTCAGCACAGCAACGGATATGAGACACGCTACGCCCATATGAACCGCTTCGCCAAGGGCATGCGCAAGGGCAAGAGGGTCGCCCAAGGCGATGTGGTCGGCTTTGTCGGCGCCACGGGATGGGCCACCGGGCCCCATCTCCATTATGAAATCCGCCACAAGGCAAAACCGATGAACCCGCTTTCGGTCAAGGTACCGACGGGCCGCCGCCTGGAGGGTACCACCCTTCAGACCTTCAAGGACTCCATCACCAAGACCGAAAGCATAAGGCTTGCGACACCGCTCACGACGGAAACCGTCACCGCGTTTGCGCAAATGCGGTGACGGCTCCGGGTTTCTCCAAGGGTGCCAAAGCGGATCAGGATGAGGCCCGAGCATCCGTGCTGCGCGTATCGTTCTGACCGCTCGATGAAGCGGCGCGGAACTGGAGCGCCTCTTCAGACACGGTGACCTGAACGCGGGATCCGTCCTCGATCTCCCCTTTCAGCATTCGTTCCGCCAAGGGATCCTGAAGCTCCTTCTGGATCACGCGCCGCAAGGGCCGCGCGCCGTAGACCGGATCGTAGCCCTTGTCGGCAAGCCAGATGCGGGCCGCATCGTCGAGCTCAAGGCTGATCTTGCGGTCAAGCAGACGCTTGGCGAGCTGACCGACCTGAATATCGACGATCTTGCCCATATGCTCCCGCCGCAAGCGGTGGAAGAGCAGGATTTCATCGAGCCGGTTCAGGAATTCTGGCCGGAAATTCGCCCGCACCGCCGCCATAACCTGCTCCCGCGCCTCATCCACATCGGCCCCTTCTGGCAGGGACGCGAGAAATTCCGCCCCCAGATTGGAGGTCAGGATGATCAGCGTGTTCCGAAAATCGACCGTGCGTCCCTGCCCGTCGGTCAGACGTCCGTCGTCGAGCACCTGGAGCAACACGTTGAAGACATCGCCATGGGCCTTCTCGATCTCGTCGAACAGAACCACCTGGTAGGGCCGCCGCCGCACCGCTTCGGTCAGGGCCCCGCCTTCCTCATAGCCCACATAGCCGGGCGGCGCGCCGATCAGGCGGGAAACCGCGTGCTTCTCCATATATTCCGACATATCGAGGCGCACGATCGCCTGATCATCATCGAACAGGAACGCCGCCAACGCCTTGGTCAGCTCCGTCTTGCCGACGCCCGTAGGCCCCAGGAACAGGAAAGAGCCCATGGGCCGGGCCGGATCGGCAAGACCGGCACGCGCGCGGCGGACCGCATGGGAGACGGCACCCACCGCTTCTTCCTGGCCGACGACACGGCCATGGAGCACGTCTTCCATGCGCAGGAGCTTCTCCCGCTCACCCTCAAGCATGCGCTCCACCGGAATGCCGGTCCAGCGGGAAACGATGGCCGCCACGTGATCTTCCGTGACCGTCTCATCGAGGAGAGACGTGCCCTTGCCCTCATCCCCTTGGGCTGCAAGCTGACGTTCCAGATCCGGAATGATGCCATAGGCAAGCTCACCTGCCTTGGTCAGATCGCCTTCGCGCTGGGCCCGGTCGAGATCGGCCCGCGCCTGGTCCAGGCGCTCCGTCAAGCGGTGGGCGGCGCCGATCTGGTCCTTTTCCGCTTTCCAGCGGGCCGTCAGCTCCGTCGATTTCTCCTCAAGCTGAGCAATCTCATCGGCCAGTTTCGCCGCCCGGTCCTTGGACGCGGCATCGGTTTCCCGCTTCACCGCCTCATGCTCGATCTTGAGCTGGATGATCCGGCGATCCAGTTCGTCCAGGGCCTCAGGCTTCGAATCGACCTGCATGCGCAAGCGGCTCGCCGCTTCGTCCATGAGGTCGATGGCCTTGTCGGGCAGAAAACGATCGGAAATATAGCGGTTGGACAGGGTCGATGCCGCCACAAGGGCCGCATCGGCAATGCGCACACCGTGGTGCAGCTCGTATTTTTCCTTCAGGCCCCGGAGGATGGAAATCGTATCCTCGACCGTCGGCTCGGTCACGAACACGGGCTGGAACCGGCGCGCCAGTGCTGCGTCCTTCTCCACATGCTTGCGATATTCCTCAAGCGTCGTCGCACCGATACAGTGAAGCTCACCACGGGCGAGCGCCGGTTTGAGGAGATTGGAGGCATCCATCGCGCCGTCGGCCTTGCCCGCGCCGACGAGGGTGTGCATTTCATCAATGAACAGAACAATCTGCCCCTCGGCGGCGGTGATTTC
Organism: uncultured Alphaproteobacteria bacterium; assembly: GCA_964522525.1. Taxonomy (GTDB): domain Bacteria; phylum Pseudomonadota; class Alphaproteobacteria; order JAJFIK01; family JAJFIK01; genus CAYUYV01. The sequence goes on from CAZFWG010000113.1 coordinate 4,224, forward strand.
CTGCAAGACCGCCTTCAGCCTCTCCTCGAATTCACCGCGATATTTGGCACCGGCGATGAGCGCGCCCAGATCGAGGGCCAGGAGGCTCTTGTCCCGCAAGGATTCCGGCACATCGCCATGGATGATACGCAAGGCGAGACCTTCGGCGATCGCCGTCTTGCCGACGCCCGGTTCCCCGATCAGGACCGGATTGTTCTTGGTACGCCGGGACAGGACCTGGACCGTGCGCCGGATCTCCTCGTCGCGCCCGATCACCGGGTCAAGCTTGCCCTCCCGGGCCGCAGCCGTCAGATCACGCGCATATTTCTTGAGGGCATCATAGCCGTCTTCGGCGGACGCCGTGTCCGCCGTGCGCCCCTTGCGCAGCTCCTCGATGGCCCGGTTCAAGGCCTGGGGCGTGACACCGGCGTCCTTCAACGCGACACCGGCGTCCGTCCGGGACGCCATGGCGAGCGCCAGGAGCAACCGCTCCGTGGTGACATAGCTGTCGCCGGCCTTTTTCGCCAGCTGCTCGGCCTGATCGAAAAGCTTGGCCGCGTCGGGGGCAATATAGAGTTGACCGGCCCCCTCGCCTTCGACCCGGGGCATCTTGTCGAGGGCCCGCTCGACACCAGTCAGGGCGTCCTGGGGGCGCCCGTTGGCGCCTTTGATCAGATTGGCGGCGAGCCCTTCTTCGTCATCCAGCAATACTTTGAGAATGTGTTCGGGCGTCAGCCGCTGGTGGTTGGAGCGCAGAGCAAGGCCCTGGGCGGACTGCAAGAAACCCCGCGTGCGATCCGTGTAGCGATCGAGATCCATAATAAGGCATCCCTTACGGTTCCAAGCGCACGGCTGCCGGACAACGCCAATCGGCCCCGCTGACCACCGGGCGCGCCATGTAAGAACAGGGAAACACACGGGCCCTCAACGGAACCGCGCGCTTCAAGACCAGACGTGTCCCCATTCTGGGCAACAATCGACCTTGAAGAAATCCCGGTGCCATCCTTCGCGGATCGGCACCAAACAATAGGTGGGAAGCCGGACGGTCCGGCACAAGATTTTGAATGGATCGTTATGGCGGTTTCGCCAAGACGGCCGAAGCGTGTCTCCGAAGACGCGCCTGAAAACGGTCAGGAATTCGCGGCTTGAGCGTCCAATCCCTTTTGGAACAGGGCCGCTTCCCCTTCCCGCCGGCGCTGGAGATGCTTGATATTGGGCCAAAGGCGCGCCATGGAGCGGATCTCTTCGGGCACTTTGGTAAAGTCCTTTGCCTCCATATGGGTCTTGATCGCCCTCATCTCCCGAAATCGATCGCCGCCCCGCCCGAATGTGGCGCCCCGGTTATAGACCAGGGAGACCAGCGCACCCAGGCTATGGGGATGCAGGCCATCGGTATTGGGCAAGGCCTTGGTCACGCGCCCCAGATAGTCGGGCAGCATCTTGGTGGCGAACACCTGGCGCGCGGTATCCCAGGGGATCTGAATGTCCTCATAGGAGGTCACCAGCTCCTTGATCTGAGTGATCTTGGCATCGCGATCGGGATCCGAGGGCCGGACGCCCACGGCCTTGGCCAGGCGCGTGACCTGGTCGGCGGAAAGCACGTCGCCCCAATCCTCCCGGAACTGATCTTCCGAGACAGTGCCCAGATTGTACCCAAAGCCGATCAGGACGCCGCTGCCGCTGCCGTCCCAATGGGGACGCCCGCCGAGCCGGCCCTTATAGGCGGCTTTGCTCCCCACTTCCTGGGCGATGATGAAATCGACCGCCTCGGTGGAAATGCCGGTGGCTGATGTCGAGGATGTTAGGGACGTCTTTTGCGTTTCGGGCGCATGGCTCGGCTCGCTTGCCGCGGCCGTCGTGGGGGCCGTTGCCGCCGCCGCGGGCTCACCCGTCGGCGCGGTTGCCACGGTTCCCGCACTTTGGCAGGCGGCCAGCATCCATCCAGTCATCACAATGGCCGCCGGCGCGCGCCAGAGCATTCCGAACCCGTTGATCGGTGTGGAAATCATGGAACCTCCCCCTGTGATGTGCGTGCGCCCTGCCGCTCTCCTGGAGCGACAGGGCGCTTTCTTGATTTCTTGGTTCGATCTCTCGATCCCGACCTGCCCTATCGGCGCCGCCCCAACGCCGGGAATGGCATCCGATCGGCCTTCAAGCCCGCGCGCTTTCCCGGCGCGTCTTGACTTCCTGATCGACGAGAGGCAGCTCCGGGGAGCCATTGTCCGCCGCCGGCGGAACGGCCGCCGGTTGGGCCCCGCCATTGGCGCGGCGTCGCCCACGACCTGACCCGCGACTGGGGGTCGGTGTGGCAGGCGCAGGCGCCTCCGCATCGGCGGCAGCGGCGGCGTGACCATTGGCCTTGGTGACCGCCTCTTCCTCGCCCGCCGGCGCCTCGCTGGCCCGCGCCCCATTGGCCGCGGCCTGACTGTCGCGAGCAGGGGCACCCTGAAGCGCGTTGATCAGGCGCAAGTAATGCTCTGCATGCTGCAGATAGTTTTCGGCCATGATCCGGTCACCGGACGCATTGGCGTCCCGGGCGAGCGTCTGATATTTCTCGTAGATATGAGAAGCAGTGCCCCGGACTTTGACGTCGGGTCCGCTGCTGTCCATGGTCCTGGACAGTTGATTGACGACCTTGCGACCGCGGCCGCGCGCACGTTTTGCGTTTTGAGCTTGCCTCATGGCTCCTCTGCTCAGCTAACTGACAATAAACAACTACACCATCAATGACTGGTGACTACCCAGCCCAATGTTTGGTGTGCGGAACTAATATTCGGTGGAGTTCCCTTGAACGACCTCAAACGTTCACGCAGGTTTCCATCCGATCGCTTCCCCCTCACCGCAGCTCGAACGACGGCGTCGATCGAACGACTGAACTGGCAGGACTGCCTGCCGTCACGACAGGGCCACCATATGAAAGGGGCAGCACATCAACGCATTCACTCGATCCAATTCGCCAGGAAAGGGCATGAAGCCCCGAAACACGACAAGGCGAAATATCGAAGAACAAGGACACACCGGGACGCAAGATGGCGTCACCCTAAAGCAGCTTCTTCGCCTCCCGGATCAATCACGAGGATCGGTCGCAATTTGCGGGGTGTGCGTTCGCAGTACAATGGCCAAGCTGGCTGACGGGAATTGAATGTGCACGAAATTCGTCATGCGTCAAACCCCAAATTTCGCGCCAAACCCCGATTTTGCAAGCTCCCTCAAACATCTAACCAACATACCGTAAAGTCAAGACCCGGACCGTCTCGATACGGATCAAACTGTTAATATGAGGATAAATGCCCCGACGTTTTCCACCGTCTCATCCAGCCAGACCGCACGCCCCGAAATGCCGATCCTTCCTCCGAGCAAACGCACACGTTTATCGTTTCAGAAGCGAATCTACCGATCAAATCTTGGCAAAATCCTGTCAAACCGATCAAAGGTCGACCTTAAAGGCACATTGTCTTCAACCGACCTTCGGCACCATAGATCGTGACGGCCGACAGGCGACATGCACGACTCTCATCTGGACCACGACTTTTCAGCCTGCGGAACCTATCCTCACTTTGAGACTGGAATAGATGAGGGGGAGAAATCACGGCGCCTTGCGCCCTTCCATGTTTATGTTCTCCCGACTTCCCTAAGACTCTAGACCCATTGGCCGCGCAATCTCAAGTCCTTTTTTCCCCGCATTCCCCAATCCGACTTAAGAGATCGTTAAGCTTGGTCGTCCGTGCCGTGCTCAATTCGTGCAACCCCACGCCAGTGGGGCAACGGGAAAAGAGAAGGTCACCGTGTCACCATGATCCCCCGGTCCCGTCCGCCAAGATCTGACAGAAAAGACCCGACCCGAAGATGGCTTTGCGCGCGCAGCTCCTGCTCGATAGCGGAACGCTGGTCATATCCGAACTCAATGACGGCGAAACCATCATCGCTCAATAATGACGGCAATGCGTTAAGGCAGCTTCGCAAAGCGGTCAAGCCATCCTCGCCGCCATCAAGAGCAAGACGCGGCTCGAAACATCGAACATCCCGCGCCAGATCATCCACATGACGAGAAGGGATATAGGGCGGATTAATCAAGATGACATCAAACTGTCCGCCGAGAGCCTCTGCCCAATCACCTTGAACGAAGGATGCCCGGGCATTGACGCCCAGGGCCTTGGCATTGCGTTTCGCGACCTTGAGAGCCGAGGCGGAACGATCGACGCCCACACCCACGGCGCCCGGGCGTTCCCGCAAGAAGGAAATCAGAAGGCAACCGGTTCCCGTCCCCAGATCGAGGACACGAAGAGATGCATGCGGATCATGGGCGTGTGAAAGCGCCGTCTCGACGATGACCTCGCTGTCGGGACGGGGGATCAGCGTGTCCGGCGTGACCTCATAGTCCGCGCCCATGAACTCCCGCCGCCCCACAAGATGGGCAACCGGCTCGCCGGCCCCGCGCCGCTCGACCAACAATTCAAAGGCACAAAGATCATCTGTACACAATTCATCTCGATCACCGGTCAGCACCTGCGCGCCGCTCCAGCCCAGGACATGACCCAGCAGAAGCCGCGCGTCGAGCGCCGCAGAGGACGAGCCGCCCGCCGCGATCCTGGCCGCCGCCTGGCGCCGCGCCTCGCCCACGGTCGGACCGCGCCAATCGGACAGGGCCGTCCTCACCGCGCCGCCTCATCGAGCGCTGCCAACCGCATGGCCTGGTCCTCGGAAATCAAGGGATCGATGATGTCGTCCAGGGCATCGCCGCTGATCACCCGATCCAGCTTGTAGAGGGTCAGGTTGATCCGGTGGTCCGTGACTCGACCTTGCGGAAAATTATAGGTGCGAATGCGCTCGGAGCGATCGCCGGAACCCACCTGCCCTTTGCGATCGGCGGCGCGCTCCGCATCGAGGCGGGCCCGCTCCGCGTCATAGAGCCGGGCGCGCAGGATGGCCATCGCCTTGGCCTTGTTCTTGTGTTGCGATTTTTCATCCTGTTGGGAGACCACGATCCCGGTCGGCACATGGGTGATGCGTACCGCGCTGTCCGTGGTGTTCACATGCTGCCCCCCAGCGCCGCTCGACCGGAAGGTGTCGATGCGCAGGTCCTTTTCCTCGATATCGATATCAACCTCGTCGGCCTCGGGCAGGACGGCGACAGTCGCCGCCGAGGTATGGATCCGACCGCCGGCCTCGGTCTCCGGCACCCGCTGCACCCGGTGCACGCCCGATTCATATTTGAGGCGGGCAAAAACGCCCGTCCCGGACACCCGCGCGGTGATTTCCCGATACCCGCCGAGATCCGAATCCCGGGCTTCCATGACGTCCACTTTCCAGCCCCGCAGATCCGCATGGCGCTGATACATGCGGAAGAGGTCGCCGGCGAACAGGGCGGCTTCTTCACCGCCGGTGCCGGCCCGCACCTCCAGAATGACACCCCGGTCGTCCGCCTCATCCTTGGGCAGGAGTTTGACCTGTACGTCCTTTCGCAAGGCGGTGAGACGGGCATCAAGCTCGCTCATCTCCTGGCGGGCCAGTGCCGCCATTTCCGGGTCACTGTCGTCGCTGTCGAGCAAATGGCGCAGATCCGCGTATTCACGCTCGGCCGCCTCCAGGTCCCGGATCACGCCGATGACATCGGAAAGATCCGCGAACTCGCGCGACAGGTCGGCAAAGGCGGAAGGGTCGAGATGTTCAGATGCCAGCTCGGCCTGGACCGCCTCGAAGCGATCCACGACCTTCTGCAATTTCATATCCATGGGCTTTGACGGGCCGTCTCGGCGCCTTATTCGGCGGCGGTGGCGGCTTCTTTCTGGCGTTCCGCC
>CAZFWG010000114.1:0-5287 GCA_964522525.1 uncultured Alphaproteobacteria bacterium
TTCTGGATTTTGGCGACCCCGGTAGGATTCGAACCTACGACCGTCGGATTAGAAGTCCGGTGCTCTATCCAGCTGAGCTACGGGGTCCGCATGCAGTGATATACATAGGCGTCGGGCCGGTGGGAAGGGCAGGGCGGGTTCGTAAAGTCGTCACCAAACCAGATTAAAGGACGAAGCGGCGGCGCAGCATGCCTATTGGGCTGCGGAGAGCGGCTCGACGGGTGCCCGGTCAGGACGCGATTTCGGTTCGATGTCACGGGATGCCCCCTGGATGCCGATGCCCGGATGCCGATGCCCGGATGCCGATGTCGGTTCGGCGGCGTGCGATCAAACGCGTCCGCTATGGTATGGAGGGCGGTCAAACCATGACGGAGCGGCCGGGCCAACGGGATCGGGCATATGAACGAGACTTCTTCATCAGGGCAGACAGCTTCCGGAGGGGCCGCCAGGGGAACCTTCGGGGCTGAACCCCATGGCGCGCCAGGCGGTGATCGCATGGCGCTTGCCGGGATCGAGGCGTTTTTGTTCGCGCTCGAGGATGTGGTCGCGCCCACGGGAGGGCTCCACGCCGCCGCCTGGAAACGGGTCTGCGATGACCTCCTGTCGGCGCGGGCTCAGGGGGGCGCCTTCGTGCCCTTTTATACGCATGAGGACCATCAGCGTTATTTTGCCGGTCGACCGGCCCTTGAAGGCCTCGAGGCGTTCCTGAACACGCGGGGACTGGACCTCCCCATGGGCGAGGCGGATGACAGTGCGGGCGCGCCGACCCGCCATGGCGTGCTGGCTCAAAAACGCGCCTATTTCCTGGAGGAAATCGACCGGGAGGGCGTTGCCGTTTATCCGAGTGCGGTAGAACTGGCTGAGCTTGCGCGGGAGCGGGGTCTCAAAACGGGGATCGTCCTGTGCGGCCCGGAAGGGGCCGCCGTGTTGGAGGCCGCGGGCATCCATCATCTCAACGATCTGATGGATAATGGGGCGTCGTCAGTGGGTGCCTCCTATGCATCCCGTGCGGACGGATTTCTGTCCGCGGCGGCTGGTTTGTCCTTGCCGCCTGAGCGCTGTGCCGTGGTCACGGACTCCGAAGCGGCGGTCGAGGCCAGTCGCGAGCAGGGCTTTGGCCTCATCATCGGGGTGGGGCAGGAGGCCAAGGCACAAGCGCTGAAGCAAGCCGGGGCCGATCTCGTGGTGGGTGATCTGGTGGAACTCCTGCCGGGGGGCGGCCCTCCCCATGCCCTGGCCTGCATGAATGCCATCCGCGGGTCCCTGCAGGGACGGCGTTTGGCCCTGTTCCTTGACTATGACGGCACACTGACCCCGATCGTCGATCGCCCGGAAGATGCGGCGCTCCCGGCACGGACAAGACATGTTCTGGAAAAACTCTGTGATGCGACAACCGTGGCTTTTGTCAGTGGACGTGTCAAAGAGGAGGTGCGTGCCTTTGTCGGCCTGGACAAGGCGGTTTATGCGGGCTCCCACGGGTTCGCCATTGAAGGGCCCGGTGGGCTCGACTTCATCCAGGACGAAGGCGCGGCGATTTCTCCCATCATTGCCGAGGCCGCCCAGCGGCTGGAGACTGGTCTTGCCGACGTGGCCGGGATCCGGATCGAGAACAAACATTTCGCCGTGGCCGTCCACTACCGGCAGGTCGCTCCGGAAGACCTGCCGCGCGTCGAGGCCGCCGTGGATCAGGCGGTGTCGGACCATCCGGATTTGTACAAAAGCGGCGGCAAGAAAGTCTTTGAACTCCGCCCCCGGATTGATTGGCACAAGGGCAAGGCCTTGCTCTATCTCCTGGAACGGCTGAACATGGCCAGGGATGAGGTCATACCGCTTTATATCGGGGACGATGTGACGGACGAAGATGCCTTCGAGGCCCTGCGCGGTCGTGGGATTGCCATCTGCGTCAAGGATCGACCGGCGCCCACGGCGGCGGCCTTCCGGCTGCGGGACACGGAGGAAGTGGCTCTCTTCCTGGAGCGACTGCATGAGGCAATTCGTCCCGACAATGGGCGGGGGGAAATCGACGATCCGGGTGTATAGTTTGCGCCCTTTTTTGGTCCTCGCTTTCTTGTGAACGACAGTTTTCCAAGGGCGGTGGGGAGGGCTCCTGAGGCGTGTATTGCAGTGTGCTTGGGATGTGAATTAGCATTCAGGTTGCAATTGCAGGGCGGATATGGAAATGCCGGCGAATTCAGGCCATGAAACCCTGAAAATACAGCGGGCGACCTGGAAAGGGGCCCGGCGCTTTGGCATTGACGATGGCACGGCCACCGAACTGCCGTTCTGGGGCGAAAGGCTCCATCTCGACGGGATCGAGATCCAACGCTGTTCGAGCCCCGGCATCGAAGTTTCCTTCCGCATTCCCGATCACATGTTCTGGTTTCGGGTCAGCCCCGCGCCCGGCATTGCGCGCGTCAATGGCAGCTGCCTGCGCCGGTGCGATGCGGAGCGCGGCATGTCGGGCGTGATTTCGGCGGGCTGCGAGGCCTATATCCGTACGGATTTGCGCCGGGACGCCACGGGGGATCTTGACGACTATATCCGCATCAGTGTGAAGCCCGAACGCATGGCCGGGCTCCTGGAACATGAACTCGATGGGGCGGATCTGCGCCTGATCGAAAGTGTGTTGCCGGAGCATGTGACGCCGCTCGTGCCCCTGGGTCTGCAATTGGATGAGATCTTCGCCCGGCCCGGTCTGTACACGCGCCTTTATGTGGACCTGATGGTGGAGACCTTCCTGCTGCGGGCGGCCTTGCGCTGGTCCAATCTCACGCCCCGCTGCATGAGCGTGCAGCCGCTCGCCAATGACCGGGTCAAGCGGGCGATCGATTTCATTGAAACGAATTTGTCCCGGCGTCTCACCCTCGATGATCTGGCGGCTTCGGCATCCATGAGCCCCTTTCACTTCGCGCGTGGCTTCAAACGGGTCACGGGCAAGCCGCCCCATGCCTATGTCACCGCGCGGCGGGTTGAGAAGGCCAAGCAGCTCCTGCGATCGTCCTCCCTCAGCATATCGGACATTGCGGGGGCGTGCGGCTTCAGCTCCCAAAGCCATTTCACCACGATCTTTCGTCGTGTGACCGGCGCGACACCGGCCCGGTTCCGCCGCGACGCCGCTTGAGGTCTGCGGCCGCGCCCGGGCAGTCCCGATCTTTCCGCAGAGCGACGAGTTATCCTCCCGTGGTTCACGATGCCAGGGTCGGATCCCGGGGCATCATGACGGCGGCGGTGGTGGCCGCCAGATGCTTGATCTGGGTCTGGACGGGCTGGGGCAGCTCCATGACCGCATCCAGGAGCTCCCGGTGCTGGGCGGCGGCGGCCGCAAGGCTTGGAAAATCGGGCGGCAACTCCGTACCGAGATCAGGCACGCCGGCGAACAGGCGTGCAATCGACACCCCGCATATCTGGGCGATCTGGCACAGCCGGCCGCCGGAGATTCGATTGGATCCGTTTTCATATTTCTGGATCTGTTGAAAGGTGAGGCCCAGATCCTTGGCGATCTGTTCCTGGGACAGACCTTTTTCCAGACGCACCGTGCGCAGGTTTTGCCCGATGATGCTGTCAAAGTCCCGGGCCGTGGTGCGCGGGTCGGCGGGATGACCACTCATGGTCCTGTCTCCCGATTTTCGTCCGTGTTTGCTGCCGAAACGAAGGAGGCAAGCGGTACGGCGAACAGGCTGGCGGCCCGGACGGCCTGGGCGAGGCTCATGCCGTGGCCCGCCTCCATGAGCGCCACAGCCCGTTCATAGGTTTGCAGACGATCCGCCAGTTCCGGCAGGGTCCACCCGCGCGCCTGGCGTAGCCGGGTCAGGGTCGCGCCCGCCGCGTGATTAATGCTCTCTGTCGAGATCAACATGGGTCCCCCTTCTCTGCCGGGTCCTGACGAATAACCAGTCCAAAGCGTGTATAAGGGAAAGTCTACACGCCGCCCACCCATCGTCAAGCGCTAAAATGCGCTTTTGCGCGCTATGCGTGCTGTGAGGAGTGAAAATGGTGGCGCCTGGCTCAGGGCGCCAGCCAGGGGGCCTGGTCCGCCGAGTCATAGAGGCGGAAACTGCACAGGACCGTGCCTTTCACTTGCGCCTTTTCGCCGGTGAGTTCGGGCTTGTATTTGACCGGATCCCGGCATGCCGCCACGAGGAAGGGCGGATCATACAGGCGGAAGACGGTTTTGGCCGTGCCCGCGTGCCAGTCGTAAAGCTGGGCGACAACGATCCGGCCGGTCTCGGGCTCCGTCGCCAGATCGACAACGGCGAAATCGCCGCCCATCAGGCCCTTGAGCTCCATGGTGTCCCCTTCGACCTGCCACAGGCTGGCATGGGGATGGCGCGCGCCGAGCGCGCTCAAAAGCGCCTCGCCGGGATGATTGAGATCCGTGGTTTGGAACCGGGTCATGTCCCCGATAAAGGCCGCCTGATCCTCACTGAAGCCGGCCGATCCACTTTCATTGTAGCGGCCGATGGGGGCCACGCCGGCAGCGTCGGCAATCTTCTTGAGGGTTGCGTTTCCTGGCACCGAGGGCGGGGGATCGTCATTCAGGAAACGGTTGAGCGTGGATGGCGCAATGCCGGCGCGCTTCGCCAGGGCGGTCGCCGACAGTCCGGCCATGTCACAGGCATGGCGGATATAAGCGCGGGTCTTCTCGACGCGGGCATCACTCATGGCGCCACTATGGCGCGCTCCAGCGTGAAAAGCACCACATTTTTTAGCGCTACTGAAAGGCGTCCTTGCGCTTTTTCTGTTCAGCGGAGAGCGGGCCCGGGGGAGACACCTTGGTTTTTCGGGGCAATGGAACGGGAGGCGGCTACAGGCTCTCTTCCTTGATGATCCGGTCCAGGAACGTCTCGATGTCATCGGCGGCGATGAGACCATTGGCGCGGCGGATCTCGAGGCCTTTGCGGTACAGGAGGAGCGTGCCCGTGCCCCTGATGCCCTGGGCATTAACAAAGGCGCTGTCGGCATCGTAATCGACCCGCATAAAATGGATCGCGTCGTAGGTCTTGCGGGCCCAGAGCTCTTTAAAGGCGGCATGCTGAGCAATGCATGTAGGGCACCAGGAGGCGTAGACCTCGACCACGACCGGCGCGCCCGTTGCCGAGAGGGCGTCGAAGCGCTCTTGCGTATAGGGTTCCCATTCAGGGAGCAGGGGATCGTCGGGGCGGAGATTGTTCCAGATCAGTTGACCGCCCAGCACGACGATCACCAGGACAAGGCCGATATTGATCACCGTACCGACGACTTTCATAGCGTCTTCTCCCTGATCGCGGCGGCGCCACCACACGGCGCC
>CAZFWG010000114.1:5387-9664 GCA_964522525.1 uncultured Alphaproteobacteria bacterium
CGGCGCCACCACACGGCGCCGGGGCATCAAGCCATGCCATAAGGAAGATCGGGAGCCAAAAAACCGTGATCAGGCAGTCATCGCAAAGGCAACGCGTCGATCAAGGGGCGCCCGGCGGCGGCGCCTTCATGTGCAAGTGTCTCGGCCACAAGCGCCCCTAGGCTCCGGACTCATAACCAGTAACTGACGGTCGCGGCGAGGCATACGGCCGCAAGGAAGACGTCCGCCCGCCTATCGTATCGGGTGCCGATACGTCGGAAGTCCTTGAGCCGCCCAAAATCGGTCAGCCGGCGTTCAGTATGAATCGTCGGAATCAGTCGTTGGTCCGGTCTATGGTGAGCGGCGGCCTTAAGCCCATAAGCGCCGCTCACTGTCACGGATTTGAATGGCAGCCCTATCCCTATACCCGACATAGCTGGATCACTCATCTAGTCGTCGTGCGGTGCTTCCTTGAGAAGCATTTCGACAGCTCGCCGCGCCGCTTTGGAGGGATCCGAAGAACGGCTGGCTGCGATCCGCATCAATACGCCTTCATATAGCACCAAAAGTGTTTCGACCGTTTCGGCTGATGCGGGTTTTCCGCAAGCCGTAAGCTGAGCCTCAAACCACTCCGCGATCTTACCCTTGTGATGAAGGGCGGCCTGTTGGGCGTCATGGTCAGTCGCCCCGCTGAAGTCGAGGATGGCACGCGAGAACGGACAGCCGAAATAGGTCTCTTGTCCGGCAAGGAGCCCCAGATTGCCGAACACTTGCAAGATACGATCTTTCGGTGTGTCCGCTATTGCCTCTGCAGCTTCGAACACGAGGGCGAAACTGTTCTGATCGCGGAGCTGTAGCCAAGCCAAAAACAGCCCGTCCTTAGAACCGAAATGCTTGTAGAGGGTGCGTTTCGTGACACCCGCTTCTTCGGCGAGGGCGAGAACGCCCGTAGCGGCATAGCCGTCCCGGCCAAAGAGAAAATCAGCCGCTTTCAGTATTGCTTTTGCTGTGCTCATGAGAGTATACCGGTCGGTATACACGGGGGCGCCATATATGCCAAGGTCATCATCAGGATTTGATCCCGCCGTTCTGGATACGCTGGCGTTTGCTGGTATCAGCGAGCTTGAAATGCGCAAGAACGCGGTGGCTTCACGGCCGGGTCTGGACCTGTTCGAGCACGAGCTTTCTTTTGTGCGGCGCAGGGTTGTTCTGAACGACCCGAATTTGCCAACCTTGATTGTTCTGCCAGATGGGCCGGCGACGATCGAACACTATGACAGCTTCATCGAAACGCTGTCGGCGCGGTTCAATATTGTCCTCATCGAGATACCCGGACTGGGATTCTCTTACGCCACTCACCCAGACGCCCTCTCATTTGAAGGCATGTGCAAGGCGACTGCCGCCGCGATCGCAGATCTCAGTCCTAGCAAGGCCGTGCTTGTCGGGCCCTGTGTCCAGGGGCTGATCGCTTTGCGCGTCGCCCAAATGATCCCGGATCACCTGTCAGGGCTGATCATCGCTCAAACGGCCGACATCCCCGGAGAGAAGCGGTGGATTGGCGATGTGCTCGACGCCAACGGGCAGTTTGCAGAGCCTTATCAAGGGCAGATCAAATTCAGATACGCGCGCGACAAGGCAGCGATCGGTTGGTGGACGCCTTTTGCTGCGGGACCGCACTTCGATGTGGAAGCGTTTAGTGCCGAAGCGCGGGAAGGAATCAAATGTGGGAACTGCCACGCCTTGGCGACCCTGATGCAGAAGCTCTGTGACATGGATGAGCATCCGCTTCACTCGCCTGTTCCCACCACCATTATCTGGGGCATGGCGGATGCGTCGTACGCAGACACAAATAAACGCTCAATCCAGACCTATGCGCCTGATGCTCGTTATCTCGAATTGGAGGGCATTGGCCACTTTACCGATCTCGAAGCACCTCTGGTGATTGCGGAAGAAGCGGAGAAACTGCTGGCGGGATCAACTTGATCGACGGCAAGAACGACCTTCCATTTCGGATGTCTGGATTTGCTCGCATTGTAGACGTCCGCAGCGGTGGGGCTGTTGGTCCGCTTTCGGCGATTTCTCGCCGTTCGCTTGGTGCATAGCTAGGCAGCGTTAATGGGTCCGGTACCTAGGCCCCCATGGCCGCATTCCAATCGGCCTGCATTTTCTCCGGTGCCACTTCTTTGATCTTCGTGGCGATGATCCAGACATAGCCGAAGGGATCGGCAACGGTGCCCACCCGGTCTCCGTAGAACTCATCCTTGAGCGCGCGCACTTCCGTGGCCCCGGCCGCAAGGGCACGTTTGAACATGGCATCCACATCCGGCACATAGAGATGCAGCTTGACGGCGGCGCCCCCCAGGGTCTCCGGGCTCAACGCGCCGAAATCAGGATGTTCGTCGGAGAGCATGAAGACGGCGTCGCCGATGGCGATTTCCGCATGGCCGATCTTGCCGTCGGTCGGGCTTACGAGGCGAAAGCGCTCCTTGGCGCCGAAGGCTTTTTCGTAAAAGGCGATGGCGTCGCTCGCGCCCTTGACGGCGATATAAGGTGCAAGCGTGTGCTGGGCTGAAACCATGGTCCTCTCCTTGAAAATTTCAATTACGTTACGTATCGTTTCATAATGAGTAAAGCGCAAAATCAAGATGTCGGCAAGCCCGTCCGGCGCGGCCCCGGACGGCCTCGCAGCGAGAAGGCCCGCAAGGCCATTCTCCGCGCGGCGGCGGAACTCCTGGAGGACGTCGGCCCCTTGCGTTTGACCGTGGAGGCGGTTGCGGCCCGCGCCGGGGTCGGCAAGCCCACGATCTATCGCTATTGGAACAATGCCCGGGATCTCGCCATGGCCGCCATGATGGCGCGGGATGCGGATGTTCCGAGCCCGGACGCGGGGGATGACGCTCTGGGCGCTTTGCGGGTGCATATTCGGGGCCTGATCGAGCGGCTGTCGACGCGCCAGGGGCGGCAGGTGACCTTGATGATGGCGTCCGCCGAACGGGACAGCGAGATGGCCAAGGCCTTTCGCCATCGGGTTATCCTCCAGGGGCGGGACGAGGGCCGGGCGATCCTGGAGCGGGCCATGGCCGCCGGTGATGTCCGGGCTGACCTGGATGTGGACGTGGTGTTGGATCTGATCTATGGCCCCGTCTTTTTCCGTCTGCTGACCGGCCATGGGGATCTCGACGCCCCGTTCGCCGATCGTGTCCTGGATGAGCTGCTGGCGGGCTTGGGGAACCGGGGCTTGGGGGAACCGGGGCGCGGGGGCAGGCGCCGGCCGCGTCACCCAAAAAGGGTGAAACACTGAACAAGACGGCAATTCTCGCAAGGGAGGAGGCGGGCAACCATGACGGAACAGCATGAAGACAATTTAGACCATCCCTTCGACACTCTGCTTGTCTGCGTGGAAGGCGCCATGGCGACGGTGCGCCTTCACCGACCGGAGAACCGCAATGCCATGTCTCGCAAAATGATGCGGGAACTGACGGAGATCGCCCGCGCGCTCAAGGAACGGACCGACATCCAGGCCGTGATCCTGGCGGGCGCGCCGGATTATTTTTCCGCCGGTGCTGATCTCGCCGATCCCGACCGTCATCCGGCCCGGCCCCAAAGCCTCCTCGAACAGCGCCAGGCGGTCCTGGCCGGTCCCGATATGTGCAAGGCCTGGGAAGTGTTGGAGCAGGTCACGATCATGGCCATTGAGGGCTATTGCATCGGTGGCGCCGTGGCCCTGGCACTGGCCTGTGACTTTCGGCTCATCGGCGAAAGCGGCTCCTTGCGTCTGCCAGAGGTGCCTTTGGGGCTCAATATGAGCTGGCAGTCCCTGCCGCGCCTCACGGCCCTTGTGGGCCCGGCGCGGGCCAAGCGCTTTACGATTTTCGGTGAGCGGCTTGGCGCCAGCGACGCGCTCGGCTGGGGCCTTGTTGACGCGGTCGTCGCCGATGGCGAGACGGAAGGGCTGGCACGGGCCTGGGCCGCCAAAGTGGCGACCTTGCCGCCCTTGCCCGTGCGCATGTCCAAGGAAGCCATCAATGCCGCCGCCCATGCCCTTAATCAGGCAACGGCCTTTATGGACCGGGACCAGTTTCTGCTGACCTCGGGCAGCAGGGATTTCCAGGAAGGCGCCACCGCGTTTTTTGAAAAGCGCGACCCGGTCTTCAAGGGCGATTGATCCCGGCCAGCGGCCCGGCGCCATGCCTGTTCCCTATCGCAAAATAAAATGTGTTCGCGGGCTCTGCAGTCGCAGGTTGTCAGCAATTCCCCGGCTGTTTACGGTGGCAACAACCGGACAGCGCATGAAAAAA
>CAZFWG010000115.1:0-9634 GCA_964522525.1 uncultured Alphaproteobacteria bacterium
CAGAACCCAGTTATGGGTCCTGACGCAAATGCAATATCGAAAGAATACTATCGGAAAAAATGGCGGGAGTGACGGGGCTCGAACCCGCGACCTCCGGCGTGACAGGCCGGCACTCTAACCAACTGAGCTACACCCCCGCCGGGGCAGCGGGTGCATGACCCGCCGTGTGAGGCACGTTGGATAGCCGAGGGCGTGGGTGCCTGTCAAGCAATCCTCCCGCCCCCGACCGGCCGCTTTTCAGGATTTCCACCCGTCCCGGACCGGAACGGCCCCATGGGGCTTTTTGACGGCTCCCCTCGCGCCGGAACGGCTACTATGTCTGGCCTTCGTCGGGCTGACTCTCCCAGCCCCCAATGCGCGCTAAAACCGGGAAAGGCCATGTCCCAGCCGCCCATCATCGTGTTCGATACGGACTGCGTGCTGTGCAGCGGCGTGGTGGCCTTCATCCTGCGTCACGAGAAAGAGCCCTTGTTCCATTTCGCCGGGGCCTGGTCACCGGAGGGACTGGCGCTCGCCGACGCCCATGGTTTTTCCCGGGACGATCTGCACCGAACCTTCCTCGTCATCACGGACGGACGGGCGCTGACCCGATCGGATGCGGGGTTGATCGTGTTTGGCCATCTCCGGGCGCCCTGGTCGTGGCTCCGGTTCCTGACCCTCGTGCCCCGCCCTTTGCGCGACAGCGTCTACAGCGTCGTCGCCGATCGCCGCTATCGCTGGTTCGGCCAGCGCAAGGACTGCGTGGTCGTCCCCGCCGACCAGCGGCACCGCTTCATGGGGGTCGCGCAACCGGACACGGCCTCAGCCGCGCAATCGCCAGGTCTGGATGAGCCCGCCGGCGGGCCGGAGTGAGAATTTCGCCGCCGGCACCACGGGTCCCGCAACCGGCAGGGGCGTGAAGCGCCTGAGCAGGGTCGCCAGCGCCAGCGCCAGTTCCATCGCCCCGAAGGCCTGCCCGATGCACACACGGGGACCGGTGCCGAAGGGCAGATAGGCACAACGGGGCCACTGGTCCTGGTGCTCGAAGCGCTGGGGACGGAACAGTTCCGGCGCCTCGAACCAGCGCGGATCGCGGTGGGTGATGAAGGGCACGACCTGCACGAGATCGCCCCGCCGGATCGGCACGCCCGCCAGGTCGCAGCTTTCCGCCGCCTCGCGGGTGAAGAGCGCATAGGCCGGCGGGTAAAGGCGCATGCTCTCGTCAATGACCCGCCGCAACAAAGGCAGGCGCTCCAGATCCTCGAGCGTGAAGGCACGATGGTCGGGCACGGCCGCCGCAATCTCGGCTTGGACCGCGTCGAGCACCGCGCCGTGTTGGCCGAGCAGATAGGCGGTCCAGGACAGGCCCGCCCCGGAGGTCTCGTGGGCCGCGATCATCAAGGAGACGATCTCGTTGCGGAGCATCCGGGGCTCCCGGCCCGTATGGCCGATCAGCATGGAGAGAAGATCGCCATGGTCCCGGTCGGGCCCGTTCAACCGCGCCTCGATGATCCGGTCGACCGCATCCCAGACGGTGCGCATGGCCCAGAGCTTGCGCCGCTTGCTGGCAAGGGGCAGCCAGTCGGGGATGGGAACGGGGTTGGTCGTCTCGCGAAAGGCCGTATCGGACAGCCCGGCCACGGCGCGGCCCAGGGTCTCGTCGTCGCCGGCGTCCACGCCGCCGAAAAGCGTGTCCATGGCGATGCGCAGGGCCAGGACGGCCATTTCACGGTCCGTGTCCAGGGTGACGGTTCCGTCCTTGGACTGATCGATCCAATCCTCGGCCATGGACCGGGCCCGGGTGACCACGCGGTGGGCGTATTCGGGCATGCGGTGGCGCGCAAAGGCCGGCATGATCTTGCGCCGGGTCTCCCGCCAGGGCTGTCCTTCACGGACGATCAGGCTCTGGCCGTTCCATTGGGCCAGGATGTCCATCATCCGCTTGTACCGGATGAAACTGGAGGACTTTTCCGTCAACAGAGCGTGGATCTGATCCGGGTGGAACATGAGCCACAGGCGGCGCGGACCCAGACGCAGGCAGACCGTGTCCCCTTCCCGCTCCCGCATCTCGCGATAGAAGGTGAGCTGGTCGCCCCGCAGCCTCAACAGATAGTCGATCCCCAAAAACGGGGAGAACGGTCTTCCCACGTCAGGCATTGCGGGCTTCTCCTGGAAACAGCCGCAGCCGAAGAAACGCCTGGACGGGCAGCACAAGGAGGAATAGGGCGGCGGCCAGGAACGCCCCCGCCAGATTGACGTGCTCGAGCGCCTTGATGAAGGCCAGAACACCGCCAAAGGACTGCAATTCATCGGGCGAGAGATAGAGAGGGGCACCGGCCCCGTCCTCCACCGTCAAACCGACCGGGCCCAGGACCGTGAGCAGACCCACCAATCGCCGCTGCCATGGCACCGCCCGATCCACGCGCAGGCGGGCGGGCGCGCGCACCCAGGGCCGCCAGCGGGGCCACCATTCGGGGACATGGGCGCAATATTCCGCCCACCCCTCGGGAAAGCGTATTTCAAGATCCTGACGATGGTGCCAACGGACGATGCCCTGGACGAAACACACGGCCATGGCCGCCGCCAGTGCGACCCAGATGTTCTGGAGGGCAAGGCCCAGAAGAACCCAGCCCAGGGACGCGGAGGCCTGCATGGGGTTACGGATATAGGCATAGATGCCGGTGCGCACGAGGCGCTTGGTGGGGTCGAGGGGAATGGGCGTGCCCGCCCCATGGAGCGCGAAAGCCTGCGCGGTCGTCAGTCCGGGGATGAGACACGCCACGAGGGCGGTGGCGAACAACACCAAGGCCCCGGTTGGCCATTCGGACAGGCGCGCCCAGCCCCCGCCCATGGCCCGCATGATGACACTGGGCAGGGTGAAAAAGACGAGCGGCCCATAGGCCATGGCGAGCAGGAAGGCCCGCCCCGGCAGATTGCAGTCCCGCGCCGTCCACCGGGCAAGATAGAGCGACGGCAAATGGGTCAGCGCGAAAATCGCCACGATGCCGGCGAACCAGCCGGGCCCCATCACCATGAAGGGGTCGAAGGAGGGAAGCAGGATCCCGCACAGTGTCATGATGATCAGGGCGGGAATCCAGGGATTGAGATTGGGAAAGGCCAGAAAGATCACAGGCCCCCACAGAAGCGTGCCGCCGAACCATATATCCGCCGGAAATCCCATGATCTTGAGGGCATTGTCCCCAAAATGCCAGAGGCCCAGATGGATCGCCCAGACATGGGAGAGGAAGACCAGCGGCATTCCGTAGAGAAACGAAAACAAGGCGCCCAGCGCCAGCCGTCCCTTGCCCCGCGCGCGCAGCATCAGAAAGACGGTGAGCCCCAACGGCGCCAGAAAAAGCAGCTGGCGCAAAAGAAAGAGGAGAAAGGCCGGGACTTCCGTCTGGATCATGAGACAACCATCCGCGCCAGACGTTCCCGGGGCCCCGCCGGCATGCACGTCTCAAAAAGCTCGACGCACAGAAACACGACGGGAAATCCAAGCAGAAGATGGAGGGCGAAAGGCTCCAGACTGATGATCAGGACCAGTTGGATCATGGTACCGAACCGCATGAGCGCGCCCTCGCGGGTTCGGCTTGGCCCCTGCCCCTTGACCATGAACAAAAGGGTCAAGGGCAGAATGACACTGAAACCAAAGGCATTGAGGGGATCGAGATCACCCGCCAGGGCCGCATGGGAGGCTTGCGCGAGGCGTCCAAGGGCGGCCCCAACCGCTACGATCACCACACTGATGGTGGCCTGGCGGGTCAGGGAGAATGTTCCCAAGGCGGTGCGGGGCCTGCCGCGGCCCGCTGGAGCGGCCGGCGGATGACCCTCTGGTGGGGTTGGCGCCATGGTTTGACACCTTTCTTCCGTGACATTCCCGGATGGGCCTCACCACTCGGTCATATCACGGAGCCCCTCTTCAAAAACCGTAAGACACGCGGTTTTGTGGTGCCTGCGCCCTCGTGAAGCAGGTAACTGCGCGTTCCTCCTGGGAAGCCGGCCATTGAGCGCGTCAGAAGTCGTGTCCGTTGCCATGGCGGGGACAACCGCCATCCACGACAAAAGCCAGCCAAGTCCCACCATCGTTCAGGAACGTCGAGACCCCGTGCCGGTGCGCGTCGTGAGCCTTTCCCCTGTTTTTGTCTTGCCGCATTTTTGCAACGCAGTGTGGACGCGCGACATCCAACCCGACCAGGGGATTTCGCGCAATCGTCAGATTTCAGGCGCGGCCCGAATGATCGCCTCGAAGTCGTCCGCCTTCAGACTGGCGCCGCCGATCAGGCCGCCATTGACGTTCTCGATGCGGAAAATCTCCTCGGCATTGCCGGGCTTGACCGAGCCGCCATAGAGGAGGCGCAGACCTTCGCCCGCGACCCCGAAACGCCGTACCAGGCGTTCGCGCATATGGGCATGGGCCTCGGCGATCTGGTCGGAGGTCG
Source organism: uncultured Alphaproteobacteria bacterium (assembly GCA_964522525.1). GTDB lineage: Bacteria > Pseudomonadota > Alphaproteobacteria > JAJFIK01 > JAJFIK01 > CAYUYV01. The sequence goes on from CAZFWG010000115.1 coordinate 4,422, forward strand.
GCGTGCGGCCCGTGCCGATGGCCCAAACGGGCTCATAGGCGACGATCACCCTATCGGGCGTGGCCTTGTCCGGCAGGGATCCGGCCAATTGCGCGTCGAGCACGGCGAGGGTCTCACCCGCGTCGCGCTGGGCTTCCGTCTCGCCGATACAAATGATCACGGTCAGATCTTGGGCCAGAGCGGCCTCGGCCTTGGCCCGGACCTGGGCATCCGTCTCGTTGTGGTCGGCACGGCGCTCGGAATGGCCGACAATGACGGCGCTCGCGCCCGCGTCCTTCAACATCGCGGCGCTGAGATCGCCGGTATGGGCGCCCTGGAGTTCCGAATGGCAATCCTGGCCGCCAATGGCCACGACGCCCCGCGACAGTGATTCGGCAAAAGCGCTGATCAAGGTGGCAGGCGGGCAGATCATCGCGTCGGCGCGTGCGGGCCGTGCCATGAGGGCCGCCTCCACCGCCAGAAGCTCACTTTTTGAGGCCTTGAGGCCGTTCATCTTCCAATTGCCGATCACGATCGGTGTCACTTGCGCCCCCATTTCAGATCCCCTTCCTGTCCTTGTTCACGCAACCCGCCACGACCGGTTGCCGCGCACCCGTCTGCTTCCTATAGTCCTGCGATTTTATAGACTGTCTCCAGCTTGGACACAGCCCATCCGCGTCTGGCGCGCCCACGGCGCCCGCGATGTTACAAAAGAAGGAGCGACCCATGCTGTCGCAATTGCGCGATGCGTCGAAAACCTGGATCGCCGGTGTTTTCATTCTTCTCCTTGTTGGCTCCTTTGCGATCTGGGGCGTCGATGACGTGTTCCGTACCCAGACCGACCGCACGATCGCGACCGTGGGCAGTGTCGATATCGAGGCGCCGGATCTCCTGCGGGAGTTCGAGCGCATGCGCCAGCAACTGGCCGGCGAGGGCAACCCGCCCCTGCCCACCGAACAGGCCCTCCAATTCGGTCTTGATCGTCTGGCCCTGGACCAGCTTCTCGGCCGCACGGTTCTGGATGAAAAGGCGCGGGAGTTGGGCCTGACCACGGCGGATGAAACGCTGGCTCGCGAGATTCGTGCCAATGAAGCCTTCCAGGGTCCCACGGGCCGTTTCGATGATGTGATCTATCGCCAGATCCTGGCGGCCAATCGCCTGACCCGCGCCATGTTCGAGGACCGGCTGCGCAGCGACCTCACCCGGACCCAGCTCGTGGACGCGGTCGCCGACGGTGTCCAGGCGCCTCGGGCCTTGGCCTCCCTGCTCTATGATTACCGAGAGGAAAACCGCCGCGTCACCTATGTGGTGATCCCCACGGAAACCATCGGTGAGCTGGGCGAGCCGGAAGACACGGAGCTGGAAAGCCTCCATGCGGCCGAGATTTTCCGGTTCACCGCCCCCGAATACCGCGCCTTCACCTTTCTCGCCCTGCGCCCGAGCGATCTCGTGGAGACGGTCGAAGTGGACGAGGAACGGATCCGCGCCGAATATGACTTCCGCCGGGAGAGCTTCCGGGAACCGGAAAGCAGAAGCGTCCGTCAGATCGTGTTCAACGACCGCGCCGACGCGGAGGCCGCCGCGACCCGTCTGGAGGACGGGGCCAGTATCACGGATATCGCCGCCGACCAGGGTCTGTCGGAAACGGATATCGATCTGGGTGACCTGACCCGGGATGACTTCTTCGATCCCGCCATGGCGGACGGGGTGTTCGCACTCACCGAACCGGGCCTGACGCCGGTGATCGACGGCAGTCTCGGCCTCGTGATCGCGGAAGTCACGGCCATCAATCCGGGCAAGGAACAAAGCTTCGAGGAGGTCCGGGACGATCTGCGCCAGGAAGTGGCTCTCGAAGCGGCCGCCGACGCGGTCAATGACCTGATCGAACAGGTGGAAGACGCGCGGGCGGGCGGACAAACACTGGAAGAGATCGGCAACGACCTGAAGCTCAATGTGGTCCGCGTGGAGCCCGTGTCGCGCACGGGCCAACGGCCTTCGGGCACGCCGGCGGACAACCTGCCGCCGGAGCCCAGCATTCTGGCCAATGCCTTTGCCAGTGAAGAAGGCGTCGAGAACCCTTTCGAAGCCTTGGATGACGGCGGCTATTTCGTGGTCAGGCTCGACACGGTCACGCCGTCCGCGCCCAAACCCTTCGATAGTGTGCGGGCGGAAGTCAAAACCCTGTGGATCGGCCGCCGCCAGGCCAGTCTTCTGGAAGAGAAGGGCACAGCGGTTGCCCGCCGGGTGAAGGAGGGCGAGACCTTTGAAACGGTGGCGGCTGAATTCGACGGCCGGGTCATCACACCCGTGGATCCCATCGGCCGTACGGCGACGGATGATGTTCTGTCCACGGCCGTCTTGGCCGATCTCTTCAAGGCCGCCGACGGGGCCGTCGTGACCGGAGCGGCCGCGAATGGTCAGGGGCAAGTGGTCGCCCGGGTGACGGAAATCGTCGCCGCCGACGCAAGCACGGCGGACGCCGCTGTTCAGGCCATCCGCAGCACCATTGACCAGTCCCTGTCGACCGACATTGTCCAAGGCCTCGTCGCCATATTGCGCGAGGACTACGAAGTCGTCGTGAATGACCGGGCAGTTGCCCAAGCCCTGGGGCAGAGCGCGGACGGCGTGCGCTAATCCGACCCTTTGGTGCCCGTGAAGGAGGAAACCCCGATGCGTCCTGACCCCGGCTCGACTTTCCGATCAACGCCGGATCGCGACGCCTTCACCGCGCTCTACGAGGCGGGCCAGGCCCAGGCCCTGTCCACGCGCATGGTTGCCGATCTGGAGACGCCGGTTTCGGCCATGCTGAAGCTCGCGGGCGACCGGCCCATGAGCTTTCTGTTTGAATCCGTGGAAGGGGGCGAGGTCCGAGGCCGTTACTCCGTCATCGGATTGAAACCCGATCTACTGTTTCGCATCAGGGACGGCGCGGCCGAGGTCAATCGGACGGTCCGCGCCGACCCGGAGGCCTTCTCGCCCCTGCCCGGCCCGCCCCTCGACGCCCTGCGCCAGATCGTCAGCGAAAGCCAGATGGATCTGCCCGCCGGCGTGCCGCCCATGGCCGTGGGACTGTTCGGCTATCTGGGCTATGACTGCGTGCGCTTCATGGAGCGGCTGCCGGAACCCAAGGACAATGTGCTGGGCGTGCCCGATGCGCTCTTTATCCGACCCAGCCTGACGGCGGTTTTTGATTCGGTCACCGGCGAGGTCATCTTGACGACCCCGGTCTGGCCCTCCTCGACAATCAGTGCGACGGACGCCCATGACCGCGCGGTCGAGCGCCTGCGCTCGGCGATGGCCGATTTCGACCAGGCCCTCTCAAGCTATCGCACGGCCCAAGGCAGCGGGGTCGAAACGCCCGAACCGACCTCGAATACGGCCCATGGCGATTATCTCGCTACCGTGGAGAAGATTCGCGACTATATCCGGGCGGGCGATGCTTTTCAGGTCGTGCCCAGCCAACGCTTCAGCCAGCCCTTCGAGGCGCCGCCCTTCGCCCTTTACCGGGCCTTGCGCCGGCTCAACCCCTCGCCCTTCCTTTTCTATCTGCATCTGGGGGATTTGGCCGTGATCGGCTCAAGCCCCGAACTTCTGGTCCGGCTGCGCGATGAAACCGTCACGATTCGGCCCATCGCCGGCACCCGTCCCCGGGGCAAGACCGCCGAGGAAGACACGGCGCTGGCCCGTGAACTGCTGGCCGATCCCAAGGAGCAGGCCGAACATCTCATGCTTCTCGACCTGGGCCGCAACGATGTGGGGCGCGTCTGCGAGACCGGCAGCGTCACGGTCACCGAACGCTTCACGATCGAGCACTACAGCCATGTCATGCATATCGTGTCGAATGTGGAAGGCCGCTTGAGGCCCGACGCCGATGCGGTCGACACCCTCAAGGCGGGGTTTCCCGCCGGCACCGTTTCGGGCGCCCCCAAGATCCGCGCCATGGAGATCATCCACGAAGTGGAGCCGGACCGGCGGGGCATTTATGGCGGGCTTGTCGGCTATTTCGCCGCCGACGGCAGCATGGACAATTGCATTGCCCTGCGCACGGGGGTCGTCAAGGACCGCACCCTCCACGTTCAGGCCGGCGGCGGCGTGGTTGTCGACAGCGACCCCCAGGCCGAATATGAGGAAACGGTCAACAAGGCCAAGGCGTTGTTCAGGGCGGCGGCCATGGCTCCGGCCTATGCGCCGGAAACATCCGAGGACGGATCGAATCCGGCAAAGCCGCCGCGCATGGGTTGGTAGGGGCGTCCGACTCGTGACACCGACAGGGCCGGCTCTGATTTACCAGAAGGGAGACTGAATGATGGGCATGTTCCAGGCACACGCGAAACGAATCGCCGGTTCGGCGGCCGCGATTCTCATGGGTTTCACGGCCATCCCCGACGCCGCCATGGGCCAGAACGACGTCATCATCAGCCTGAAAGCGGGAACGGCCACACGGGCGGAGGACCGGTGCGAGGATCTTGATTTCGGGACCCGTGTCTCCTTCTGCCTCGAGCGGCCGGCGAGCAAGCAGGCCCCCTGCCGGGTCAAGCTTTTCAACTATGACAAAAACCAGCAGAAGGTCCTGAATTCCGAGACGGAGATCGGCGATGAGGGCGTCGCGTCGCTGGGCGGCTACCGTCTTGAGTTGGTCAACCAGAAGACGTCAATGCTCGGAAAACGGCAGCATTGTGTTGTAAAAGTGACCCGATAACACTTCAGCGGGGGTTCAAAAAGACGGGCACAACTAACGAATTCACATTTACACGTGTCCGTCTTGACCCTCTCAACCTTACCAAATCGACATTCCGAGCCAATTTTGGGGCTCCTGACGACACATTCTGCCAATACGTCACCGCTTCCTGAACAAACTCCTTATTGACACAGTTTCGTCACGCCTCCTAAGCTCGGATTAACCCATTTGTGAAAGCGGGTAAAAAAACCGCAAAGCAAGCCGGATTTGGGTTCGGGCAACGCCTGTCGGCCGCCACACCATTTCGTGGAGGCCGGCGAAAGTTGTGAAACATCACTTAGCCGTTAGGGGTTTTGGGGCCTATGAAAAAGTCAGAGTTTATCGAACGCTTGTTGTGTTCGACCGTGTTGTCCGGTGCCATGCTGTTCGCTGGGCCGGCTTTCGCGCAAACGGAAGTCACCGCTGATGAGGATGACGTCGAGCTCGAAGAGGTCGACGAGCGGATGACCGTTACCGGGTCGCGGATTGTGGGCGCGAATGTGACCGCCGCGAGCCC
>CAZFWG010000116.1:0-9463 GCA_964522525.1 uncultured Alphaproteobacteria bacterium
ACACCATCACGGGCACGAGCGGTGCCGACATCATCGAAGGCGGCTCAGGCAACGACTTCATTACCGGTGGGAGGGGGAATGACACCCTCGACGGGGAGGCCGGCTCGGATACGCTGGATCTGTCCGGCGCGACGAGAGGCATTGTGTTCGACACCAACGGTGGCACCCAGGTGATCAATACGGGGGCTGAAGGCACGGATACGGTCAGTAATTTCGAAAACGTCATCACCGGCTCCGGCAACGACTCGATCACCGGGGGGGCGGAGAACAACGTGTTCGAAACCGGTGCGGGCAACGACACGATCAGTGCTGGTGGCGGCAATGATGAGGTCATCATCAACACCGGCGACGGCATGAATGTCATTGATGGCGGTACCGGCAACGATACCCTGACAGTGAACGGCGATGGCGCCGTCAACACCATTGTGGTCGACAATGCGGATGCGGACGGTGATCTGGAACTGACCGTTGACGGGGCGGAGAGTTCGGTCTCGGGCGTCGAAGACATCACCATCAATACCGGTGACGGCGCGGACAGTGTTACAGTCGGAGACAATCTGAACGGGGCCGGTGTCGATCAAAACACCATCACCACCAATCTCGGCAGTGGTAATGACACCTTCTCGGCGGAAGGCAGCGACATCAGCCAAATCGTCAATGGCGAGAGTGGTGACGATGAGATCACCGGGGGCGATCTGAATGACGTCCTGAGTGGCGGGTCAGGGTCTGATGAGCTGAACGGCGGTAAGGGCGACGACACGCTGGCCGGCGGCCGCGGCGCCGACACCCTCGAAGGTGGTGAAGGTACGGACACGGCGGACTTCTCGAGCTCCGGTGGCGGCGTGAATGTGAACCTGGCCACGGGCACGGGATCGGGCGGCGACGCATCCGGCGATACCTTCTCCAACATCGAGAACGTGATTGGCTCCAACCGGAATGACACGATTACCGGCGATGGTGGTGCCAACCAGATTGATCTCGGTAATGGCGGCAATGACAGCGTCAATGGCGGCGGCGGTGCCGACACCTTCGAGCAGGTCGGTGAAGGTAACGACACCGTGCATGGCGGCAGCGGGAACGACACGTTCCTGGTCACGGGCGAGATCTCCAACCGGGATACGCTGAATGGCGGCAGCGGTGAGGACTCGATCCAGGCTGTTGATGCTGACGGCACCCCGTCAGCCCTGAATGTTTCGACCTTCGACACAACGGACGGCAATGTGTCGGGCATCGACTCGATCGAGGCCACATCCATCAAGGGCACCAATGGTGCCAACATCATTGACGTGTCCCGCGTATCCAATGTCGATGTCGAGGCCATCAATACCGGTGGCGGCAATGACACGGTGGTCGGGAACGGGCAGGACAACGTGGTCAATGCCGGAGACGGCAATGACGTGGTCAATGCCAGTGCCGGCAACGACACGATCAATCTCGGCGATGGCGGCAATGACAGCGTCAAGGGTGGCGCGGACAACGACACCTTCGAGCAGGTCGGTGAAGGCAACGACACCGTGCATGGCGGCAGCGGGGACGACACCTTCCTGGTCACCGGCGAGATCTCCAACCGGGACACGCTGAAGGGCGGCAGCGGTGAGGACTCGATCCAGGCCGTTGAGGAGGACGGTGAAACGCTCACCACGCTGAATGTCTCGACGTTCGATACGACCGGCCCGGACCGCAATGTGTCGGGCATCGACTCGATCGAGGCGACATCCATCGAAGGCACCAATGGCGCCAACGTCATTGATGTGTCCCGCGTATCCAATGTCGATGTCGAGGCCATCAATGCCGGTGGCGGCAATGACACGGTGGTCGGCAACATCCAGGCCAATGTGATCAATGCCGGTGATGGTAATGATGTGGTCAATGCCGGCGGCGGGAACGACACGATCAATCTCGGCAATGGCGGCAATGACAGCGTCAAGGGTGGCGAAGGCAACGACACCTTCGAGCAGGTCGGCGAAGGCAACGACACCGTGCATGGCGGCATTGGGGACGACACGTTCCTGGTGACCGGCGACATCTCCAACCGGGACGTGATCAAGGGCGGCAGCGGCCACGATACGATCAAAGCTGTCGACGCCGACGGCGATGTGTCGGCCCTGAATGTCTCGACTTTCGACACGACGGGATCGGATCGCAACGTGTCGGGCATTGACACGATCATGGCCACATCCATCGAGGGCACCAACGGATCGAACAGAATCGACCTGTCCCGGGTGGAGACACTCACCAACGGCACCGGCAATGATCCCGTCGAGATCAACGCCGGTGGCGGCAATGACACGGTGGTCGGGAACAGCCAGGACAACGTGATCAACGCGGGAGACGGCAATGACGTGGTCAATGCCGGGGCCGGCAACGACACGATCAATCTCGGCGATGGCGGCAATGACAGCGTCAAGGGCGGCCGCGGCGATGACACCTTCGAGCAGGTCGGCGAAGGCAATGATACGGTGCATGGCGGCAGCGGGAACGACACCTTCCTGGTGACCGGCGAGATCTCCAACCGGGACGTGATCAAGGGCGGCAGCGGCCACGATACGATTGAAGCCGTTGATGCGGAGGGCACTCTGGCGGCCCTGAATGTTTCGACCTTCGACACGACCGGACCGGATCGCAATGTGTCGAGTATCGAGACGATCAAGGCCACATCCATCGAGGGCACCAATGGCTCTAACCTCATCGATTTGTCCCGGGTGAAGAACGTCGATGTAGAGGCCATTAACGCTGGTGGCGGAAACGACACGGTCATCGGCAACCGGGACGCCAATTTGATCGACGGCGGTGCCGGTAATGACTCGATCAATGGAGGCGGCGGCAACGACACCCTGATTGGCGGGGCCGGCAATGACACATTGAAAGGGGGTAGTGGCAGCGACAAGTTTGTCTTTGATCTCGACGGCAATACGGGCCGCGACACCATCCTCGATTTCCGGAATGGCAGTGACAAGCTGGTCATTGTCAACGACGATAATACCTACGTCGATAGCGTTGAAGAATTGAAGGAAATAGCCACGATCACACAGCGCGGCAGTGATCTTGAGATCAAATTCAAAGCCGGTGGTGTGTTGACGATCAATAACTTCAATGAGAGCAGGCTCGATGAGAGTGATTTCGCCGAATTGTATTAAAGCTCTCGTCGCTTAAAACCACATTGACTTGGGGCTTGGCTGCTTGAGCTGAGCCCCTTGTCATTTCGGTGACGTGTTTGCCCTCCCGGATCGGGGCCATTTCAGGAGGCCGAAAGGGCCGGTCCTTGGAAATTGATTGTAAGAAAAATAGTGTAGATTTGGATCGGGTGACGCGTCGGAGGATGATCGGCGGATTTCCTACCTGATGCGTTGCGCAGATTGCGAAGCTGGCTCCCCCATGGTGATGTAAGCTGCAAAAAAGGACCGATTCCTGGGGTTCCGGTAAAGGGGCGTGGTGTGTCCAAGTCACAGTTGAAGGACGTCAGTCCGGTCCTCACACATGTGCGGACCCGCATGGTTGCCCAGTTGAGCTGGCTCTTCACGATCAGCTTCTGTGTCAATCTCCTGGTCTTTACCCAGCCCCTGTACATGTTCCAGGTGCTCGACCGGGTGATCGGTAGCGGTAACGTCAGTACACTTATCTATTTGACGATTATCGCCGGCGTGGCGATCTTCACCTGGGCGGCCCTCGATTTCATCCGTTCCCGCTTCATGAGCCGGCTCGGCATCTGGTTCGAACAGGAGCTGGGCCCGGAGATCGTCCGCTCCAGCATGGCGATGACCATTCTGGGCCAATCCGTCGGCACATCGGGCCTCAACCACCTGGCCACGATCCGCACCTTCCTTCAGGGCTCGGCGGTCTTCGCGCTCATTGATGCGCCGGCCGCGCTCATGTTCATTGGCGTGTTGTTCTACATGCATCCGGCCCTGGGGCTCTTTGCCCTGTTCGGCGCCATCGTGCTTTTCGGTTCCGCCCTCTATAACGACCGCGCCACCTCGAAGCTTCTTGCCGAGACATCGACGCTCCACAAGGAAACCCTGAAACGGGCCGAGCAGCAGATCTCCCATGCCCAGATCGTCCGTGCGCTTGGCATGACGGGCGATTTGGTCGATCAGTGGCGCCGCGCCAACATGGTGGTCATGCGCAATTACCTAATCACCGGCGATCGCAGTGGTCAGATTCTCGCCTTCTCCAAGTTTTTCCGTCTCTTCCTCCAGGTCAGCATTCTGGGCCTTGGCGCTTATCTCCTGCTCCAGCAGTCCCTGACGGCGGGCGGCATGATCGCGGCGTCCATCCTGCTGGGGCGGGGTCTGGCGCCGGTGGAACAGTCCATCGGTGCCTGGAAGACCCTGCGCGGCGCCGTGCAGGCCTGGGAAAGTCTGACCCAGCTCCTGCGCGTTCAGGCCGATAGGGAAAGTGTCGTCGATTTGCCCAAGCCCAAGGGAATTCTGTCCCTGGAAGAGGTCTCCTATGCGCCGCCGCGCCAGGAAAAGCCCATCCTGCTCAATGTTTCTTTCACGGTGAATCCCGGCAATCTCTGTGCGCTCATCGGTCCATCCGGCGCCGGAAAGTCTTCTCTCTGTCGTCTGATCGTAGGCATCGACGCGCCGTCCCGGGGCCATGTGCGCCTGGATGGCGCGGATGTCTATCAATGGCAGTCGGCCGATCTCGGCAAGCATATCGGATATCTTCCGCAGACGGTTGACCTGTTCGAGGGCACCATTGCGCACAACATCGCGCGCATGCAGACGCCGGACACGGAGCAGGTCCTCGCGGCGGCCAAACTCACCCAGGTGCATGACCTCATTCTCGGCCTCCCCGATGGTTATGACACGGATATTGGCCGGGAGGGGGGGCGCCTGTCCGGCGGCATGCGCCAGCGCATCGGCCTTGCCCGTGCGCTCTATGGGGATCCCAGTCTGATCGTCCTTGACGAACCGAATTCCAATCTGGACCGGGCGGGGGAGGAAGCCCTGATCCGCGTTCTCGCCCATTTGCGCAAACAGAACCGCACCATTCTCCTGGTGGCCCACAGCCCGAACATCGTCCGGGGCAGCGATATGGTGGTGGTCTTGCAGCGCGGCATGGTGCAACGGGTGGGATCGCCCGCCCAGATTTTCCCCCATGTCAGTTCGGCGTCGGACATCAAGCCGGCGCCCAAGGCCGTGGATGGTCCGAAACGGGAAAGTCAGGCGAAACAGCCATGAAACGACGGCAGAACAAACGCCAGGTGCCCGCGATTCTGAACCGGTCGGTGACCCTGAAACGCCGGCGCGCAACGCCGATTGCCCGGCGGGCGGACGACACGGCCGATCTTCTGGCCTCGCCCGTAGAGGACACCAAACTCGATCAATTGCTGGCGGCGCCAAAGCGCCAGGCCTTGATCCTGATCCTGGCCTTTTTTGTGGGACTGGGTAGCTTCGCGGCGATCGTGCCCCTGTCGAGCGCGGCGATCGCCCCCGGTGTCATCAATCCCGAAGGACGGCGGCGCCAGATCCAGCATCTCGAAGGCGGGATCATTCGCGCGATCCATGTCAGCGAGGGAGACATCGTCCGGGAGGGGGAGCCGCTCATCACGCTTGACGAAACCCAGCCGGAAGCGGCCTTCAAAATTCTGACCGAGCAATATTATTCCTTGAGCGCCATTCAGGCGCGGCTGCTCGCGGAGCAGGGAAGGGCCGAGCGGATCGATTTTCCGATCTGGCTGCTTGCGGATATGGCGCCCGACGCCCTGGAAGAGTTGGTCCGAACGCAGACGGATTTGTTTGAAAGCCGCACCTCCGTCCTGTCGAAACGTGAAGACCTGCAGCTCAAGAAGATTGCCCAGCTCAATGAGGAGATTGGCGGTCTTGAGGCTCAACGGAAAAGTGCCAGCGCACAGATCCGCTTGATCGACCAGGAGCTGGGCGGTCTCAAAGATCTGTTCGGGAAAGGGCTTGTGGCGAATACGCGTATTTTGGCCCTGGAACGCACGCGCGCCGAGCTGGAGGGCAGCCGGGCCGAATTTCAAGCCGCGATCGCGCGGGCGGAACAACAGATTTCCGAAGCCGAGATCCAGATCGTCACCAGCGTTGAACAGGCCATGGAGCGGATCAATCAGGAGTTGAGTTCCACCCGGACGCTGCTGGGTGATGTGCAGGCGAAGGTCGGCGCAAGCCGAGATGTCCTTGAACGGACCGTCATCCGCGCGCCCGTTTCGGGCACGGTCGCCAATCTCCGATATACGAGTGTCTCGGCGGTTGTGCGTCCGGGCGAACCGATTGTCGATGTGGTGCCCGACAAGGCGGAGCTTCTGATCGATGCTTATGTGAAACCCATCGACATCGACAATGTCCATCAGGGCTTGTCAGCGAAGATCAGCCTTCCGGCCTTCAAGCAAAGAAACCTGCCGGAGATCAGGGGCGAAGTGATCTATGTCGCGGCGGACCGGACACTCGATGAGGCCACCGGACAGCCATTCTATCTGGCCCGGGTTCGGGTTGATACGGATGTTCTGGAGGCGAGTGACGGAACAATCGTGTTGACATCCGGCATGCCGGCCGAGGTGTTCATCAAGACCGGGGAGCGCACGGCTCTTCAATATCTCACCGGTCCGTTCCTGGCGTCCTTCGATCGCAGTTTCACGGAGCAGTAATCCTGCTCCGTAGGCTGATATGGACGAGAAGTCTGCCTGTTCCCGACAGGGCTCCATCTTTATGCAGAGAAAGACGTCGCGGTTGTGCGCGTCTTTCCCCTGCCGAATGGCCCTTGACGCCGGCGCTTTCCTAAGAGGCGGGATTACGCGCGGCGGCACCCGGCCGCAACCGTGACGCGGCGAGCGGCAGGATGACGCCCATGGCATGGAGGACAGCGGTCGCGATCAGGGCGCCGGCAAGAAAGGAAAGAGCCTTGCCCTCAAAGCCGATGGAGCCTTGCCCATGGACCCATCCATGGCCCAGTGCCGTGACCGCAATCATGGCCCCCAGGCCCAGGGTGTTGAGCCGGCGGCGCAAGAACAAGCCTCCGGCGATCACGATCAGTGAGGCAACGACCAATATCTCCGCATAGGGAATGGTGAGCCCGCCAATCGCGGACAGCCCGCCCACGGCCATGCCGCCAAGGAAAAGAAGGGGAAAAAGCCACATGGCTTTGCCCCGCCAAAGGACGGCAAGCGTGCCCACGGCAATCATCGCCAGCAGATGATCAAGGCCAAGAAAGGGATGGGCAAAGCCCTGGAAGAACGGTGCCGTCTCAGGACCGTGATGATGTCCCGCATGGGCGAGGACGGGGGTCGAGGCAATCATAAAGAGGGCGGCCGACGGAACGAAAAGTCTCAGGGAAGATGTCATGGTTTCCTCCGTCCTCAGAGACCCTTTCGGATCTCCCTTTTCCAGATCAAATCAAATGCGGAGCATGCGGGGTGCCCGCAGGTCGACATATGCAACCGCGCTGGCCGCAGAGGTCGTCCGGGCCGCCTGTTCCGTCCGTTTATCCTGTATCTGAAACCGTACTGAAGGCTCCGCCGGGGGGATTTGACTCAAATCAAGAAGCCGCTCCGCTTCATGGCTCACAGTATCCGGGATATGTGCCGCCATGGGGAGGAACGGCGCGATTGAAGACGCAAAAGGGACGGAAACGTCCGCCATGCGAATGAAAGCGCCGGTATTCTTTCGACGACGGCCGATCGGGTCAGCACCAACACGGAGCGACACGCGATGGTCGAGACATTCTACGATGTGATCCGCCGCCAGGGCGTCAGCCGACGGTCTTTCATGAAGTTCTGTTCGCTCACGGCGACATCCCTTGGTCTTGCCCCGGCCTATACGAATGAAATTGCCCATGCCATGGAAACCAAACCCCGCACGCCGGTGGTTTGGCTGAATGGTCTGGAATGTACGTGCTGCTCGGAGAGTTTCATTCGATCCGGACACCCGCTTGTCTCCGACGTCGTTCTGTCGATGTTGTCCCTTGATTATTCGCACACGCTCATGGCGTCGGCCGGGCACCAGGCGGAAGCGATCCTGGATGAGATCCGGGAGGAGCACAAAGGCGAATACATCCTCGCCGTGGAAGGTAATCCGCCCCTCAATGAAGACGGCATGTACTGCATTGTCGGCGGCAAGCCCTTTGTCGAACAGCTGCAGACCATGGCCAAGGATGCCAAGGCGATCATTGCCTGGGGCTCATGCGCGTCAAATGGGTGTGTTCAGGCCGCCCGTCCCAACCCGACCCAGGCCACGCCCATTCACAAGGTCATCCGGGATAAGCCGATTATCAAGGTGCCCGGTTGTCCGCCCATCCCGGAAGTCATGACCGGGGTGATCACTTATATGCTGACCTTTGATCGGGTGCCGCCGCTTGATCGCATCGGTCGGCCCAACATGTTCTATGGTCAGCGCATCCACGACAAATGCTATCGGCGCCCCCATTTCGACGCGGGTCAGTTCGCCGAGGCCTGGGATGACGACGGTTCCCGCAAAGGCTTCTGTCTCTACAAGATGGGGTGCCGCGGACCGACCACGTACAATGCCTGCTCCACGGTTCGCTGGAACGGTGGCGTGTCCTTTCCCATTCAATCGGGACACGGATGTATCGGCTGTTCGGAAGAGGACTTCTGGGACAACGGGCCGTTCTACGATCGGCTTGCCAAGATCGAAACGCCGCTGGGCGCGGAAGCCAATGCCGATGATATCGGGCTTGCGGCAACCGCCGCCGTCGGGGGTGCCGTGGCGGTCCATCTGGGTCTCACGGCGTTGCGGCGGGCACGCGACAAGTCCCCGTCCCAGCATACGGATCATGTGGAATAACAGAGGGGCCTGAAGATCATGACTGTGACGACACCAAACGGCTTCTCTCTCAATGATGAAGGGCGGCGCGTCGTCGTCGACCCGATCACCCGGATCGAGGGCCATCTGCGCATCGAAGTCAATGTCGATGAGGCGAACACCATCCGCAATGCCGTCTCGACGGGAACCATGTGGCGGGGGCTTGAGGTCATCTTGAAGGGGCGCGACCCGCGGGATGCCTGGGCTTTTACCCAGCGGATTTGTGGGGTTTGCACGGGTACCCATGCCCTGACCTCGATCCGCGCCGTGGAGGACGCCCTCGGGATCGAGATCCCCGAGAACGCCAACTCCATTCGCAACATGATGCAGCTGGCGCTCCAGTGCCATGACCATATCGTCCATTTCTATCATCTGCATGCGTTGGATTGGGTGGATGTGGTCTCGGCCCTGTCGGCGGATCCCAAAGGCACCTCGGAACTTGCCCAGTCGATCTCGTCCTGGCCGTTGTCGAGCCCGGGCTATTTCCGGGACCTCCAGAACAAGCTGAAGAAATTCGTGGAGTCCGGACAGCTGGGCCTGTTCCGGAACGCCTATTGGGGGCATCCGGCCTATAAGTTGCCGCCGGAAGCCAATCTGATGGCCGTGGCGCACTATTTGGAAGCGCTCGACTTCCAGAAAGAGATCAAGAAGATCCACACCGTGTTCGGCGGCAAGAACCC
>CAZFWG010000117.1:0-8885 GCA_964522525.1 uncultured Alphaproteobacteria bacterium
ATCCGTGACAATGGTCGGGGGTGGCTCGCCGTCCTGAAGGATGGGAAGGGCCGGTGCAGCGCCTTCGCTGTCCGGGGCTGCATCGTCGGAAAAGGCCGTTGTCAGAAGCTGAGAAAGAGCGGCCTCGATATCCTCCGCCTTCGCATTCTGCAGCCTGTAGTAGAAGATCCGCCGTCCATCCTTCGAGATCGGCCGATCAAAGCGTTTGATCCAGGTCTCCACATGGCGCAGATAGACCCGCTTCGGGGAGGCGGCGAGCAGGGCATTCAGACGGGGGATGGGAATGAGTTGAACAAGGCCCGATACGGGGCTCTTGGCGGAATCGAAGACGGCGGCCAGTTCCCGCTCCAGCTGGGCCACGCGCACATGGGCCGGATAGAACATCGCGAAACTCATGCCCTGGAGCCAATCCACGTCGAAGGTGGAGATGGTGTCGAGCATCTTCTCCATATCTCCCCGGGAGCCTGACAGGATAAGGAGATTACGGACCGTATCCACCCGGAGGATTCCGTTCTTCGGCGCGAAGGGCCGGAGGACCTGCTCGGCTTCCTGGGCACTGATATAGTTGAGGGGTACCAGATAGACGCCGTAGCCGTCGATATTGGGGTCGGCCCGCGAGAGCACCCGCGGCGAAAAGGCAGCAGGTTCCAGCTTCGCGGACTTCACCAGATGATAGGCGCCCTTCTTGTTGATAAGGCCGTAGCCGTAAAGCTGAAGCGCATCCTGGAAGGAATCAAAAACGTCATTATAGGGCAGGGGCTGGCTCGATTTCAGGGTGATCTGCCCCTTGACCTCCTCGGCGACTACATAATTGACCTGCAGAATGTCTCCGAGCACGGCTCTGGTGACATCGCGGATGTCTGCGTCGTCGAAATTCAGGCTGACCGGTTCCGCTTCGAAATCGCCTTGGGCGAGGCCGGTCCCCACCTCATAGTGAATCTCGTGACTGGCCACCAGAGCGCCGCTGCCGGTGAAATACTCCGCCCGCATGGTCGCAAGATCTGTTTTGAGAGTGAGCGGATCGATTTCCGTGATGGACCGATCATCAGGTGACGAAAAGACCGCATTAGAGGTCTGGCGGTCTGCCTCTGTCCGGTGGCTGCCGGAAGGTCGGAAGGTGCGCTTTCTTCCTGTAGTCCCCCACAACTTGTCAGCAGGAGGACTAGGAGCATGGCATGTCGACGTATTGTGAGTTGCCTGAACACGATGCCATACCCAGTGTCAGAAAAATGACATACACAGAGTTTAAGCGCACAACAATGCGGCTCTCTGTTATCCCCAACAAAAGAGAACACCAATAGAGGGCTTTACGTCAAGTCATCCGTACAGTGCGTTCTATCCGACATTGATTCATGTCGTTTCCTATTCCCGTAAAGATTATGTTCCATGCTGACGGCGAGGCGCGATGTGCTTTGATCACTTTTTTTGCCGACCTGAGGATGCGTGTGGTTGCGCAAAGGTCGTCGGCTTAAGTCTCTGAAAGTGAATGACTATCCGTGTAAGCTGTTTCCTGGTGGTCTCGATCTTCACTATTTCAAAGGGATTTGATTTTCAGTCCTTTCTCGTTTTCCAAGTGTTTGCTCTCAAGTCCGCAGGTAAGGAGGCGGTCTCCTTCCTTGTTCCGACGTCAAGTTTTGTTGACAGCCTGGGGATATTTCATCAGGCTCATGATTGCTGACAATGAGAGGTATGCGGAAGAGAGGGGTTCCTGTTTGGATTTCCTTGGATTGTTATATCGCTAGGTTTTGATCTCGGTCACTCTTTTTGGCGTTGCTGATTGCGAAGCAATGCAGCGAACCGGCTTTTGATCAGATATCAATATCGTTGAGTGTGTGTGCGGAAGTTCTGTGTGTCTTTGTGTTTCGCATGATGGTCACTCTGTAGGGGTTTCAATGGGTCAAGGCGCATGCGTCTGATCCCAAGAGGTGGTTTCTACTATGCTGTCCTAGGAAGCTTGTTTTTTAGTCAGCATCATGAATGAATGGAATGGGAGGGTACGTAGCAGATGCTCCTTCAATCCACGAAGCCTTTTCCGCGAGGTGTATTTATTCTTGGCCTCGTAGCGACGTTGGTGATCTGCTCCAGTTCCTCATGGGCAGCCGGAACTCAGTATGAATACGACAGTCTGGGACGGTTGATAACTGTCACGTATAATGCGGGTGATGCGAACGAAACCATCGTAGAGTATCACTACGATCCTTCAGATAATCGAAGAATGGTCGTGGTGGATGGCTCGACGGGTGGTAGTCCAGGTGGTGGCGGCAGCAATCAGGCACCGACCTTGGAGGATCCGGCAGATCGGACCGGGACGGTGGATGTACCCGCAACTGTGACATTGAATGGAGATGATCCGGACAATGGTCCCAGTTCTTTGACCTATTCATTGGTGTCTGTCTCTCCTTCCGTGACACCTGAGCCCAGCGTGAGCGGCAATGTATTGTCTTGGACGCCACCGTCCGCCGGGACCTATATCGTCACAGTGCGGGTGTCGGATGGTGATCTGACGGCGGATCAGAGTTTCACCTGGACCATCAATGCAGTATCTGGCGGTGGTGGGCCAGATCCGTATGCGTCTAATCGTCTGGCCTATTGGGACATGACCCAGACCTCCGGTTCCACAGTGGTGGATGTGGAAGGGGTGAGTAGTGGGGCGACCCAACAAGGCGCCTCGCTGAACGCGGCGGGCTATCAGGGAATCGGCAGCGGCGTATCCTTAGACGGCATCGATGATGTGGTGGAGATTCCCCATCATGGGAGTTTTAAGCCGAATACCGGATCGCTGAGTCTGTGGGTCAAACCGGACGTGATCAGCGGTACGCAGGGGCTGTTCTCGAAAGATCACAGCGGAAATGGCCAGGGCGGTCATCTGACCGTGACCGTCGAGGGGGACGGTCGGATCCGCATGCGGCTTCAAAGTACGAGCGGGGAGACCAATCTCTACAGCACGACGGTTTTGAGCGCGGGCGCCTGGTATCATGTCGTGGCGAGCTGGGGATCAAGCGGGGCGCGGCTCCATGTCGATGGTGCGCAGGAGGCCAGCGATGGTGGCTTCACGACGGGGATGGGGTCCAGTTCCGGTGGGACGGGTAATGATGAACCGATCACCTTGGGCGCCAGTCAGGATACCAGCGGACCCCTCTCATCGACGCCCCTGCGGAACTGGTTAGATGGCACGTTGGATGAGGTGTCACTCTATGACGTCCAGGTCGATGGAAGCGCACTGTACAGCTACTACACGTCCGGCGGTGGGCCCGGGGGCGGTGGCGGCAACACGCCACCGAGTCTGAACAGTCCGGGGCCGCAGAACGGAGCGGTGGGCGATGCGGTGAGCCTGACCTTGAACGCATCAGACCCGGACAGTAGCGACACGCTGAGCTTCAGTGCTAGTGGTCTGCCCGCGGGACTCTCGTTGAACGCAGGCAGTGGCGTGATCAGTGGTGTGCTGACGACAGAGGGTAGTTTTTCAGTCACCGCAAGCGTCAGTGATGGGACAAATCCAGCTGTTTCTCAGACTTTCACCTGGACCGTCAACGCAGCACCCGGCGGTGGAGCTGGCGCAACAAACACTCTGGATGACGCGTCCGTGGAGGCGGGTACGACCGAATGGCAGCCACTGGTCCAGAATGGCAGCGGCACCGCCACGCATGCGCAAGGGACGGCCCGGACAGGGTCGCGATCCCTGCAATTGAACGCCAATGGTTCCCTGGTGCTTGTCCGGTGGATGCTGAGAGAGGCCCCCATGGGCCGCATCACTGTGGTTTCGGGCGATACCGTTTGCGCTTCTGCGTATGTCCGTAGCGAGAACCAGTCTGGTGTTTCCCGGCTGCGAGTGCGCTTCTTCCCGTCGGTCGGCAACTGGAGCGAGATCAGTCACTCCCAAACGGAATCCACCACGACCCTCAGCACTTGGACCAAACTGGAACACTGCGCCACAGCACCCAGCAGCGGCGGGGTCGGCCGCATCGAACTGCATCAGGAAGGTTCCGGTACTTCCTATTTCGATGATGTTTTCATCTGCAAGAACTGTTCAGCGACACCGAATTGATGGTGGGAACAACTTGATAGGGGTACTGGGGTCATGACGCGTACAGGCACATTTGGAAAACTCCTGCCACCTCACACCAATTGGCCAGCACTGAGCGCCGGCGTGAACAAGGGAAGAGACAATATGGGCGGCAGGAATATCGCGGTTGAAATAATGAAACTCGGTACTGCCATTCGTTTCTTGATCATTTGTGTTTCAATCAGTATCGGCGGGGTCGCGCAGGCTCAGACCACGCCAGCGTTTCGGTTCGGCGAAGCGCCACTTGTGGGTCCTTACGCGGAGGAAGTACAAGATGCCTATGAAGAAACAGGGCATACAGATGGATATGGTTCGGGACGGTCCGAAGAGATCAGGAGCCTTGCCCGTGGCCTCAACTATGATGCCGACCTGATCTTCGAATATGTATACGAGAACATTGATTATTATCCCACTTTTGGCCTGGCGCAGGGAGCACTGGGGGCCCATCTCAACAAGTCGGGCACGGCTTTCGATCAGGCTCAATTGATGCTCGAACTGCTGGATGAGGCGAAGAACAACGGCGCCGACATTTCCAATATTCGAATACAATACGGCACCCTGGAACTGAACAATAGTTCGGATATCATTGACTGGCTGGGCGTTTCCGATGCCCGCGCGCTGTGCCGATTGCTCGCCAATGGCGGTATTCCAGGACGCGTCAATGGTAGCGCAGACACCAACCTGACACTCTGCAGCAATGCGATATTCAGCGGCAGCATGAATTCACTGGTCATTGCCCATGCCTGGGTGACGGCAACGGTTGATGGGACCTCGCGGACATACGATCCATCCTACAAGCACTATGAGACCATTGCGCCGATGAGTTTCGGGGGGAAAACTTTCCGTACGGCGATGAGCGGATCTTGCGGTGGGGCATTGAGCGCGGGGGCGCCGAGCCAAACGAGCACGAATTCCGGCGTTCCTTTTGCCAAGGCTTTCAACACCAATGGTTTACAGTCCTATCTTGATGACTGTGCGGAGGATCTGTGGGACTGGATTGAAACCAATAAGCCGGAAGCATCTGTTGAAGACATTATTGGTGGGCGGCGGATCAAGCGTCGCACGCCCGGCATCTATGCCCTGTCCGGCAATCGCAGTGTGCGGGACATATGGACAAAGATACCTGATCCCTACCGGATGAAGTTTACCGTCAACTTACGTTTCAACGGGGTGGTGTACAACGGCGAAGAAGAAGAATACGAAGGAACAACCACGAACTACGACATCATTCTGTTTGCCGATGAAATTACCGGCAAGCGCATTGCCTTGGAACCGAATGGGTTTGACGGGACGGGCATTCCACCGGGCATTGGAACTCTTACGCAAATACCAATGTGTAGCGGTGGTTCTCAGAAGTTTCCATACAAATTGTGGTTGACCATCGATGGTGAGCCCGTGTCTGGCGTCGGGATCGAGAGCCTTTGCATACCTCATCAGCGAGCGGCCTTCACGACAGTAACTGTTGATGCTCCCTATGCCGCTGAAGATGGTGCCTATCTTGATACTAGTTTCGGCGGTGCCGGGATGGATTTGATGACCCGTGCCGTGATGGCCTTTGGTGTGGGCCGGCACGGGCCCGATGGCAGCCGGCACTATGGCCGCAAAATGGGCCTGGATCGCAGTGTCCACATGTTTTTTGCCTGCATTAACTTAAGCAACATTGATTGCGTGCCTGTCAGTGGTGATGGGGAACCGGAGGTCGATCCAAGCCACGATCGGAACGATCGGGTGGCGGAGAATGTCCGGTTCCAGGTCTTTTCCGCGTGGTTCGAGCAGTTCTCCCGCATGGGGGCGATGGCGGCGCAGATCCATGACACCGTTTTCCAGCACCACTATACGGTCGGATGGGCATTTGGAGAGACAAGGGTACGGAAGGCTACTGAGACACCAAGCCGCGGGTGTAACCCGTGCGGCAATCCCGGTGATTTCGACAACTATTTCTTCATCCATGACGATGCCTTGCTCGTTTCCATGGAAACGGCGGTCTCGACGACATTGAGCGGCACCGAGGCAGCGCCGGTGCGCCGCTCCATTGCCGCCGCGGCGGCCGCGCTGGAATCGAGCGTCATGGCCCAACAACTGGGCTCAACCGCGCCCGGGGGCAGCGCGCAGAAATTCGCCTGGGCCAATACAACGCTGGCAGAGAAAAACGCCGAGCTGCAGACACCGATAAACGTGTTTGAAACGTCACCGGGGCCGCAAACCGGGCAGTTTCCTTTTTACCACTACGCTTCTGCTTCGGATGATTTCACGATCATCACATCGAACGGCTATGTGGACTGCGTCAATGTCGTTTCTTCAAACGCTCCCGACTATTGCCTTGAGAAGGGCCTCCGGGGTGAGATTCAGAAATATCTGAATGCAGGTTACATCGTGGTTGCTGCGGGAGATGCTTATCTCGGTCCCGGCATGCGGTGTGGGGAAATCCGCTTCGACACAACATTTCCAAATCCCGTTACAGTTCCGCTGTGTAACGCGCATAATGCCCGAGGCGGCGCCTTTATCGCGTTCAAGCCGGATTTCTCCGACATCGCCCACATGTCCTATGCGGGCGGGCGTTTCAGCAAGGGCGGTGCCGCCGGTGTGGCAACGCCGGATGAGTTGGCCCTGGTCGATATCCCAACGCCTGCGGATCTTCTGAAGGAGGAAGAGGAGAACAGCTTCGCCCATACGGCGGATCTGCGTTCGGGCAGTCTGAGCCTGCCGTCGGGTGACCTGATCACGGCAGGGACGGGCGCGTTCCCCTATTCGCTGCCCTTTTCCCGGAACTTCCAGGGTGGAGACAAGGCGCCGACGGAACCGCTTTGGAGCCACAACTGGCACATGCCCCTTTCCATTTCAGGGTCGGGCAATGAGGCCATGGGGGCGAGCCGTGGGCTGTTCGCCGCCGGAAGTATCGCCTATCTGGTGGCCCTTGACGGCATCTATGGCGCCTCCGGCAGTGGTGCCACCCACTTGATCAAGCAGGAAACCATCGGTGCACTGACTTCCGTATGGTGGACGGATGGTTTCAACGAGAATACGGTCAGTGCCACTTTCGGGGGACAGACGGTTCAGTTCTTCCGCAAGCCCGACACGAACACATTCTACCCCACGGAAGGGGGCGCGGCGCGCCTTACCCAGTCCGGCTCGGCCTATAAGGGATATCCTTGGGCAACCGAGAATCTCACGCCCGGTTCCCATGTCACCGCACTGACCTGGCGGCGGGACGACCTGTCCTTCGAGCTGACCAACCCCGGGCAGGACAAGATATCCTTTGAATTCTGGCGCTCCTTCCACCTGGACCCATGGGAGGGGCCTTCCCACAATACCAGAGGCGCAACGGACAAGAACGGGTTCCGCGCCACGGGATGGACCTTCCCGTCCTCCATGGCCCTGACCTTCCATTATGCGGATTGCGCGCAGGCCTCGGAGTGTACTGGATTCCAGGATGTCCGGCTCACGAGAGTGGAGAACAATATCGGCCGCTTCCTGGAATTCGAGGGCGGCGTGCGCAACCCCACAAGCGTCAAGGACGATGCGAACCGCACCATCTCGCTGACCAACACGGAAGTCACCCATGTGGACGGCAAGGTGACCCAATACACGTTTGATCTGACGACCAATGGTTCCTTCCTCGGTCGTCCGCCCACCTATGTGGATGCCTATCTGACGGCGGTGCGGGAACCCGGCTATGCCAACGACAATCACAAATTCGTCTATGACGGGGCCGACAAGATCGAGCACTACGAAAACGCCCTGGGCAACAGGTGGCTGTATCAGATCGGAGGCGGGCGCCGGGGGGCAATCGTCAATCCACTGGGCGACACATCCGTCGATTATTTTGATGCGGACGGCAACACGATCCGCAGCATCGACGGGGTCGGCAACGAGACACTGGCCGAATTCGACGGGCTTGGGCGGTTGACCGAGCGGGAGCTGCCGGAAGGCAACAAGCTTCGCGTGGCCTATGATCAGAACTCCAATGCCACCCGGGTCGATCAGATCTCCAAGAATGGCAGTTCGACCCTGACGGTCACCGCCAGTTTCGACCTCACCTACAATGTGCCGACCTCCGTGACCGATGCCCGTGGCAATACCACGACGATCACCCTGTGGCCGTCCACGAGCGGGTCCAAGAAGGGCAAGGTGCGTTTCGTGGACCAGCCGGATGTCACGGGCGATTGGGCGTATGACTATGACAGCCGGGGCCGGCTCATCTCCGCCACGAATCCGGAAGGCGAGGTTCAGGAGGCCAGCTACGGTACCAAGGGTGTATTCGAGGGCATCACGGCGGACCCGGGCGGCTTCAACCTGGTGACGGCCATCACGTCCCACGATGCCATGGGCAATCCGTTGACCGTCAACGGGCCGCGCACGAGTGTCAATGACGTGGTCACCATGACCTATGATCCGGCCCGCCGCCCCCTGACGGTGACCGATCCCCTGGGCCATCAATCGGAAACCCACTACAACGCCCGTGGCCAGGCGGTGAAGCAATGCGTGCAGGCCACGACGGCGGCCCCGACCCTGTCCTGCGCGGCGGCCACCTGGAGCAGCCCCGGCGGCTGGCAGGTGACGGAAATGACCTATACGGAGACAGGGCAGGAGGAGAGCACGCGCAGCCCGGATGGCCATGTAGCCACCACCTTTTACGACGCGGCGGACCGGCCCCTGGTCACGGTGGACGCGGAAGGCCGCAAGACCCGGACGATCTATGACGACGCCGGTCGGGTTTTTGCGCTGATCAAGGGGTGGACGGGCACCAATGACGGGGTAGGCGAGCTCGATTGCGATGCGATGCGTGCGGCGACGGCGAGTGCGCCGCAGACGGCGTTGCAGC
>CAZFWG010000118.1:0-8692 GCA_964522525.1 uncultured Alphaproteobacteria bacterium
TATTCGATGATTTTGGCGACGACGCCGGCGCCGACGGTGCGGCCGCCTTCCCGGATGGCGAAGCGCAGCTTCTCTTCCATCGCGATCGGCGTGATCAGTTCAACTTCCATCTCAACATTGTCACCGGGCATCACCATCTCCGTGCCCTCAGGCAACATGCACTCCCCCGTCACATCCGTCGTCCGGAAGTAAAACTGAGGACGGTACTTCGTGAAAAACGGCGTGTGACGACCGCCTTCCTCCTTGGTCAGAATATAAGCTTCCGCCTTGAACTTCTTGTGCGGCGTCACAGAACCGGGCTTGGCCAGAACCTGACCACGCTCCACATCCTCACGGCCAACACCGCGCAGGAGACAACCCACATTGTCCCCAGCCTCGCCCTGGTCCAGAAGCTTGCGGAACATCTCAACACCCGTCACCGTCGTCTTCGCCGTGTCCCGGATGCCCACAATCTCAATCTCGTCACCAACCTTCACGATGCCGCGCTCAACACGACCCGTCACAACAGTCCCGCGACCAGAAATCGAGAACACATCCTCAACCGGCATCAGGAAATCACCATCCTTCGGACGCTCAGGCTGCGGAATATACTCGTCAACCGCAGACATCAGCTCCTCAATCTTCTCCTTGCCGATATTGTCGTCCCGACCTTCCAGAGCCGCCAAGGCAGAACCCTTCACGATCGGAATGTCATCGCCCGGAAACTCGTAAGACGACAGAAGTTCGCGAACCTCCATCTCCACAAGCTCCAGCAACTCCTCGTCGTCCACCTGGTCGACCTTGTTCATGAACACAACAATCGCCGGAACACCCACCTGACGAGCCAGCAAAATATGCTCGCGCGTCTGCGGCATCGGGCCATCCGCCGCGTTCACCACCAAAATCGCGCCATCCATCTGCGCCGCACCCGTGATCATGTTCTTCACATAATCCGCATGACCCGGACAATCCACATGCGCATAGTGACGACTGTCCGTCTCATACTCAACATGAGCCGTCGAAATCGTAATGCCCCGCTCACGCTCCTCAGGCGCCTTGTCAATCTGATCATAATCAGAAAACTCAGCCCCGCCCTTCTCCGCCATCACCTTCGTAATCGCCGCCGTCAACGTCGTCTTGCCATGATCAACATGACCAATCGTCCCAATGTTGCAGTGCGGCTTATTACGCTCAAACTTCTCCTTGGCCATCAGTCAATCTCCGTAATCTGAAGGCTTGGCGGCGGATCGGGCCGATCCGCGTGTGCCGGTCTTTTTCCTCATATGGTGTCGCCCAAGATCAAAAAGCCCGGGCGGCGACATCCCCGGGCCAACGCTTTATTCACATTTCACCGACGCACGTCCAGTCCCCCGTCCCGCAGGCGTTTCACGGCGCCTGCGGCGGCTTGGCGAGAAATGCAGTTTTCTCAACAAACACAAGAGGTTGCGGGTGACGGCCCCGCCATCGCCAATCAGGCAACAGCCACGACCGTCTCGTCCGTTGCGGTGCCCTGGACCGGCTCCCAGGTCAAATCACCCCTATAGCGGTGGGAAATCCTTCCCTGGTCATCCAGAGCGAAGAGATGGAGCCAGCGTTTGTCGAACAACATCCGCACCCCTTCATGGCGGCTGAGGATATCGTTCATGGCTTCGCGCGGCGCCTCGATACACACGGACAAACGCAAAGGATCATGGACAAAGTCCTGGCCGTCATGGACGGACTGCCAGGAAAGCCCGGCCCGCATGAGACCTCCGTTGCCCTCGAAGACACCGACGCCACCCACAACATTATGTAGGAGCTTGTTGCCCGATCCGAAAGTGTCCGGCGCGACGGTCGATCCGTAATATTGCAGGCTGATCCAACTGGCCACGACCACGGGCGCGGTCATGATCAGTTCCAGGACGCCGAAGCCCCGCTCACTGTCCTGGCGCCAATCATAGTCATGGAGAAAGGCCCGGCCTTCGAGACTGCGGCCCGCCGTGCGCGAACGCGGCGCGGCGATGAAGGCCTGGCACCCGGCCAGGGCCCATTCCGGACGGACCTCGGCCCAATCGCGGGCGCGTTTGGGGATGTCCCCCGCCTGATCCGCGCGCGGAAGACGCAAGGCCCGTTCGCCCCGGGTCGACAGGCCGGCGGCCTTGAGCCAGCGGCGGATCCGTTCGAAATCCTGAACATGGGACGGGGCCGGCGTGTCCCGATCATAGAGGGTCACGGCGTCGGTGGTGGTGTCATGCAGACCGCCCACGAAGAGCGTGTCCGCCGGCACGGTGATGCCGCGTTCCACCAGTCCCTGGCGCACATCGGGACTGTTGAGGAGCGAGGCCAGAAGCCGGACATTGACGTCCCCCTTGTAGCCGCCGCAGGCCCCGCAATGCAGACCGCTGGCATGGGGATTGTTGACCACATTGGCGCCGTGGCCGGCCAGCAGGACAACGCGGGCAAAGCCGCTCGTCAGGGACATGGCCCGCAGGACCGTCTCGGCGGCGGTGATCTGGGTCTCCATATCGAGGGCCGGATCGAAGCGGGGCTTCGGATCCTTCTGGGCGGGCTTGGAGGCCAGACCGAGCGCATCCCGGATCAACTCGACGATATAGACAGGGCCCATGGCTTCAACGAAGGCGAAGGAGGAAACAGCCGCGAGCTTGAACCGTCCCCAGGCCCGCTTGGCCCGGGCCGCATAGCGGGCCGCAAGGTCATGCTGGCCGCCCCGCTGGTCCACCGAGGCGGAAGTGACGGTCGGGTTCAAAAGAACCGGCAGGCGCAGTTCCTCAACGTCCGACGCAAAGCCGCGATGCTTCACGAAGACACCGAAGAACCCGGCGAAGCCCAGGGTCTGGATCGACGGATCGACCGCCTCCAGGGCCCGCCGGAACACTTCGGAACGCACATCGATGCAAAAGGCCGCTTGCAGGGCGGGCCGGTCGTTGACCGGTGCCGGGGCCGGCCCCGCAAGCGTTTCGGCAAGGTGCCGCTGGCCCGACCGCTCGGCCGCTTCCTGGAGGATCTCATCGACGATTTCGTCCTCGCCCGCCGTGGCGGGGGCCTCATGTTCCCTCCGCACCCGGATCCACTCGCTCTCCATCTGTTCGTGGTACTGATTGAACAGGGCCTCTTCCCAAAGCAGCCGGATGGCGAGGAAATCCGTGATGGTCGTGTCGCTTTCCCCGGCAAGTTCGGCGCGCCACAGCTGATAGCGAGCATATTGCGCCCAGCCGCCCAGGGAAAAGAGAAGCTGATGGAAATAGTTCTCCAGGGCCTCAGGGGCGAGATTGAGTCTTTGTACGGACCGCCCGATCGCCTCCATGGCGTTTTGCGGTGTATCCGCAACAAAGGCCGCGAAATCCTTCAGCCCCATGATCTCCGGCGTGAGGTCATAGATGGCGTGATCGCGGAAGGCGTCCCATGCCCCTTTCCGTTTGGGCGCGGCCCAAAGGGCCTGCCCCTCATCGCAAAAGCCGGCGGCCCAGAAGCCGAAACGCTCCGCGATGATGCCCGGCCAATCCGTGCCACTGACCTCGGCCGCGAAATCGGCGACCGTCGGCAACACATCAGGCGCGGATCGCGGTTTGCGGGCCGCCTCTTTCAGGGCCGTGACATTCAAGGGCTTGGCGCCATGGGGCGAGGCCTCGAGGGCCGCCGCCAGATCCTCATCGAGGATTGCCCCCGACGCCATGCGGTCCCGATACCAGTCCCGGGGCATGGTGACCGGAACGGTGCTGATGCGCTCCAACCGGGCGCTCAATTCGGCGAGGGTCTCATGGGTCTGGCCCAGAAACGGGTTCACCGCGACAAAGGAAGCCAACGGCCAGACCGGGGGAATGTGCCGGGCCGCCGCATCGGCGACCGTGGCCAGGGCCTCAAGCTCCATGGGCGTGCTGCGTGTGTCCGTGTTCATGTCTTGTCTCCCCTTGCCCGTCACGAAGAACGCCGCGTTGACCAGCCGCCGAGCAGCCGGTCAGACACCGCATTGGCATAAAGCCCGTTCGACAGATGCACCCGCAGACCGGCCGCGGCCGGATGATGAGCCCAGAGCGGGAACATGGATTGGGCCACCGCCACGAGGCCGAAGCTGAAAACGGCGAGCAACAACAAGGTCCATTCCAGGGGGCCCGGCGCGGGCGTCGCCGGCAGGGTGTTGGCGGTCAGCCATTCCGCCCAGGTCTGAAGCGCGAAATAGCTCACCGATGCCGCGACGGAATAAACCGCGGTGCGCTGAGTTAGAACGCGAGGGGCCGCATCGGCCAGACCCTGGGCCAGGAGATACGCCACGCCGAAGATCAGGATGGCGCCGAGCACGATGGACTGGGGCGATTTGGTTTCCACACCGAAGACAAAGCCGATCAGCGCATAGATCGCGAGCGCCAGACCAAAGGCCCGCATCACGGCGGCCCCATCGGGAATGGCAATGGGGCCCGGCCTGCGGATCGCGGCCACGGAATCGACCGCCGTGCCCGAGGCCAGGAAGGCATGGGCCTTGTAGAGCGAATGGGCCACGATGTGCAGGAGCGCCAGCGGGAACAGGGCAAGGCCGCATTGCATGGTCATGAAGCCCATCTGGGCAATGGTCGACCAGGCGAGCGACGTCTTCACCGCTGGTTGGGTCAGCATGACAAGGCCGCCGAACAGGGCGGTGAAACCGCCCAGCATGGCGAGCACCGCCAACACGCCCGGCGCCATCAACATAACATCGGCAAAGCGGATCAGCAGAAAGCCGCCCGCATTGATGACCCCCGCATGGAGAAGCGCCGACACTGGCGTGGGCGTTTCCATCACTTCCGTGAGCCAGCCATGGCTCGGGAACTGCGCCGATTTCAGGACGGCCGCCAGCGCCAGGAAGCCCGCCGCCCAGGGCACGATGGCGGGGCCCGTGCCGGCGCGGGCTTGCGT
Source organism: uncultured Alphaproteobacteria bacterium (assembly GCA_964522525.1). Classification (GTDB taxonomy): domain Bacteria; phylum Pseudomonadota; class Alphaproteobacteria; order JAJFIK01; family JAJFIK01; genus CAYUYV01. The sequence continues at coordinate 4,867 of CAZFWG010000118.1, forward strand.
CAAAATCGCGGCGATGTCGAACGTGCCATAGGCGATGAAGAGCAGAAGGGCCGCCGAGGCTAGGGCCACATCGCCGATCCGGGCCGTGATGAATTTCTTCCGCGCGGCCCGGATGGCCTGGGGCCGATCCGGATAGAACAGCAGAAGTTTATGCAGGCTGAGGCTGGTCGCCACCCAGGCCAGGAAGAACAAAATCAGATTGCCGGCCTGCACCAGGGCCAGAACCGAGGCCAGCGTGGTGGCCATCCAGCCCAGAAAGACCCGGTGGCGGGCCTCGCCGTCGAGATAGGAGGCCGAATACCGGAGCACCACCCAGCCAACAAAGGAAACAAGGCTCAACATCGTCACGCTGACCACGTCGAGGCGGCTCGACAGGCCCGCCCAGCCAAGCGCGGGAACGGCCGTCGTGCGGGGATCCTGGGTCACCAGCACCAGGGCCGACGTGATGGCGGCGGCCAGGGCGATGAGGGCCGCGATTTCCGTGACCTTGGCGACCCGGGCGGGCGGCCAATCGGTGCGGCTGAACGCCAGGAATGCCGCGCCCAACATGATAAGGGGCGCCAACAGCGGGATCAGAAAATAAACCATGGGCGGATCATCTCCGGAATTGAGGCCTTGAAACACCTGTTTGTAGGGGCTCTCCAACCATAAGAAAAATACATTGTTCTTGAATTTATGTTCTGTTTTATAGAACGCTATGGCGGAGCTGAACTACAATCACCTGCGATATTTCCAGACCGTGGCCCATGAGGGAAACCTCACCCGCGCCGCCGCTCGGTTGAACGTCTCACAATCCGCCGTCTCGACCCAGATCCGCAGCCTGGAAGAGCGGCTCGGCCAGTCCCTTTTCGAGCGGCGCGGGCGCACGCTGGTTCTGACGGAAGCCGGGCGCATCGCCCTTGACCACGCGGATGCGATTTTTGCCACCGGGCAGGAATTGCTCGCCACTCTTCAACACAGTGAACGCCAGCGCCAGATCCTTCGGGTGGGCGCGCTGTCCACGCTCTCGCGGAACTTCCAGTTGGCGTTTCTGCGCCCCATCCTGGGCCGCTCGGACGTGGAGGTGATCGTGCGCTCCGGCAGCGGGGCCGAGCTGTTCACCGCCCTCGCCGCCCTCAATCTCGATCTCGTGCTCACCAATCAGCCGCCCCCGGCAGACGCCGTGACGAATTTTGTCGTACGCCGTCTCGATGAACAAATGGTGAGTCTGATCGGGATCCCGGAACTGTGTCCGCGCGACCTTCCCCTCACGGATCGCCTGGCGCAGGCCGTGCTGATCCTGCCGACCAAGGCGAGCGGTGTACGGATGGGTTTCGACGCTTTGCTCGATCGGCTGGGCGTGCGGCCTCAGATCGCGGCGGAGGTCGATGACATGGCCATGATGCGTCTGTTGGCGCGCGAAGGGATCGGGCTTGCCGTGCTGCCGCCGATCGTGGTGCGGGACGAGCTCAAGAGCGGCGCCCTCGTCGAGAGCACCCGGCTGCCCAATCTGACCGAGACCTTTTTCGGGGTCACCGTGGAGCGGCGCTTCCCCAATCCCCTCCTGGGGGAGATCCTGGGCTAGCGGTGGGAGGGAAGATCGGTGTGGAGCGGGCGGCGGGAATCGAACCCGCGTCTCTAGCTTGGAAGGCTAGGGTAATAGCCATTATACGACGCCCGCGATTGGGCCTTGGACATATCGCCCTTCGAGCGTTAATTCAATGTCCAGGAACACGCACGCATTTTTTAGCCAAATTTTATCGCGAGATTGCGCGTATTCCGCAAAGACGCTAAAAACTGATAAATTTGCATCATATGCGGGAATGCATAGGGGGTGCCGTGGCTGGCTTCGCAAAACTCTTCGACGTGAAAACAAGTGACGAAGCTAGGCGCCTCGTTCTGATCGCTTTTTCCTTCATTTTCTGGGCGGGCGGCACGATATCGGCGCTTGCCACCCTGGGGGATTTCACCAAGGCGCCCGTGACCATCGGCGTCAGCATTCTGCTGCCGAGCCTGATGCTCCTCGCCCCCGTCATCCAGAACTTCGGCAACAAGCAGACCATCGCCTGTCAGGTTTTCCTGGCGGCCCTTTACGTGAATGTCATGTGGGTGGCCCTGACCGTGGGCGGCGTGTTGGCCACCTCGTCCTTCTATCTCCTGCTGCTGCCCCTCCTGGCGGGCTTCCTCCTGGGGGGCTATGCCGCGACCTTCGCGGGTGGCCTGGTGATCGTCAGTTTCGTCGGGCTCTATCTGTTCCGCTATCACCTGGGTGACCCTATTCACGGGCTTGAAGCCAATGCCTGGAGCTATTCGGCGGCCTTCAGCATGTGTTTCGCGGCCGGCGGCATCACGGTGGCGACGACCGTCTTCCAGACGGTGACGAACGCTCTGACGGTGCGCCTCGCCAAGGCCAGTCAGCAGGCGCTGGCCGCCAATGAAGCGAAATCCCGCTTCCTGGCGAATATGAGCCACGAAATCCGCACCCCCATGAACGGCATCATCGCCATGCTGTCGCTGCTCAATGAAAAGCAGGACCTGCCGGAGGACATCCGCTCGCGCATCGCTGTGGCGTTGAAATCGGGCCATGGGCTCATGGCCATCCTGGATGACGTGGTGGATCTGTCGAAAGCGGAAACCGGCAATCTGGACCTGGACGCGCTGCCCTTCCATCCGGCACGCGAGATCGAGGCCGTGATCTTCCTCCATGAGGCGGCGGCCCAGGAAAAGGAGATCCTGCTCAAGAGCGAGATCTCCATCCCCGCCGCGCTCCAGCTTCGGGGCGATGCGGCCCGCCTGTGCCAGGTCGTCACCAATCTCGTCGCCAATGCGATCAAATTCACCGAACGCGGCCGCGTGGTGGTTCGGGCCTCGGTGGAGCCGCGGCCGGACAGCCATTGGCACCTGTCCCTCTCCGTCGAGGATACCGGACCGGGCATTTCCCGGGTGGACCAGGAACGCCTGTTCACCCGGTTCCGCCAGCTCGAGGACGACGCCCACAAGGCGCCCCCGGGCGCCGGTCTCGGCCTCGCCATTTCGCATCAGCTGATTGACGCCATGGGCGGCAAGATCACCGTGGACAGCGTGCCGGGCAAAGGGTCCACCTTCACCGTCGGCCTGGATCTGCCCGCAGTGAGCCTGCCGGAACGCAAACCCCGCCGGACCCGCCGCGACTGGTCGGCGAGCCTGTCCGGGTTGCGCGTGCTGGTGGCCGAGGACGACCGCATCAATCAGGTCGTGATCGAGAGCATTCTCGACACCCTCGATTGCCGCATTGCCATCGCCCGGAACGGGCTGGAAGCTGTCGGCGCGGTGCAGGGGCAGGAATTCGACCTGGTGCTGCTCGATATCGAAATGCCCATGATGGACGGGGTTCAGGCCCTCGAGGCGATCCGCAAGCTGGGCCCCGGCTATCGGGATCTGCCGATCATTGCCGTGACCGCGAAAGCCATGGCCGGAGATCGCCAGCGGTTCCTGTCGATCGGCATGGATGGCTATGTCTCCAAGCCCTTTGAGGCCGCCACCCTGGTGTCCGAGATCCGGGCCGTTCTGACCCGCAATGCCCGGCACACGCCGAAGACCGAGAAAGCGGCCCAGCCCGTCGCGTCCTGATCCGCAGGTTCAGTGTGGGTCAGGCCGGGTCGTCCGTGGACGGTCTCTTTTATCTGCGGATACGGGCGATGTAGGTTTCACCATCCTCATCGCCCTTCCATTGATTGCACCGGAAACAGGCGGCCACCAGATTGTGCCGCTCATGGCCGCCGCCTTTGGAGCGGGGCCGAAAATGATCCAGGGTGGCCATTCTCCCGCCCGGCGTCTCGGTCATCAACCGGCCGCAATAGTGGCAATG
>CAZFWG010000119.1:0-8474 GCA_964522525.1 uncultured Alphaproteobacteria bacterium
AGCGCTTCGGCCATCTCCCCCTCCACTTTCGCCACGGCGGGCAGTCTGACGAGCGAGGCGTAGAGAGCAGCCACTTTGGGCGCCTTGCCCAGGGGATCGTCGATCATGGGGCCGAGATTTTTCAGGAAGAACAGGACGGGCATCAGGCTCGCATCGGCCAGGGTAAACCGTCCGAAGACCGCATAATCGGGACCGTCGAGCACGGCCTCCAGAAAGCCCACGCCCTTGTGGAGATCCTCCATGGCGTCCTTGAGCAGGGCATCGACGCGGGTTCTGGGATCCAACTGGCCGAAGAGTTTGGCAAGCGGGGCCATGACATAGGTGTCGCCGATCCGGGCCACCAGGCGGATGCGCGCCCGTTCCTCAGGGGTCGCGCCATGGAGCGAAGGACCTTTGCCGACGGGAAGTTCTTCCAGATATTCGCAGATGGTTTCCGATTCCGGCAGACGCATGCTGCCGGTGTCGAGGCAGGGGACCTTCGCCGTCGGCGTGATCGAGGCGTAGCTGCCGTCCTCCGGGGGGCTTACGAGCTCAAGCGGGATCTCCTTCATATAGGCGACGATCCGGACACGGCCGGTGAAGGGAGACAGATTGGCGTTATAGAGCTTCATGGCGGGGTTTCCTCGCAGGGATGTTTTTGAAGAGAAGCCAGAATAAAGAAAGGCACCGGAGCCTGAAGCCCCGGTGCCGGATTGTCGACATGAGATTTTGTCAGCTTTATGCCGGGCGGCCCATCTGCTGAAGCCGCTCCATGTGCTTCTTGAATTCCATCCGCGCGATGGTGCGGTTGTGGACCTCATCCGGCCCGTCCGCGAGACGCAGGGTGCGGATGCCGGCATAGAGCTTGGCCAGACCGAAATCCTTGGTCACGCCGCCGCCGCCATGGGCCTGGATGGCGTCATCGATGACCTGGAGCGCGATGCGCGGCGCCGCCACCTTGATCATGGCGATCTCGCCACGGGCGACCTTGTTGCCCACCGTGTCCATCATATAGGCGGCCTTGAGGGTCAACAGGCGGCACATCTCGATATTGGTGCGGGCCTCGCCCACACGCTGTTCCCACACGGAATGTTCGTAGACCTTCTTGCCGAAGGCCTCCCGGGTGAGGAGCCGCTCGCACATTTTCTCAAGGGCCACTTCCGCCGCGCCGATGGTGCGCATGCAGTGGTGGATCCGTCCAGGGCCAAGCCGTCCTTGGGCGATCTCGAAACCCCGGCCTTCGCCCAGGATCATGTTCTCGACGGGCACCCGGACATTATCCAGGATGACTTCCGCGTGACCGTGGGGCGCATCGTCGAAACCGAACACGGGCAGCATGCGCTGAACCTTGATGCCCGGCGTGTCCCATGGAACCAGGATCTGGGACTGCTGGGCATGGGTCGGCGCGGACGGGTCCGTCTTGCCCATGACGATATAGATCTTGCAGCGCGGGTCGCCGACGCCCGAGGACCACCATTTCCGGCCATTGAGCACATAGTGATCGCCGTCGCGGGTGATCCGTGTCTGGATATTGGTGGCATCGGAGGAGGCCACTTCGGGCTCGGTCATCAGGAAGGCCGAGCGGATCTCCCCGTTCAGGAGGGGGGTGAGCCATTTTTCCTGCTGCTGGGGCGTGCCGTAGCGGATCAGCACTTCCATATTGCCCGTGTCGGGGGCCGAGCAGTTGAACACTTCCGAGGCAAAGCCGATCCGCCCCATGATCTCGGACAGGGGCGCATATTCGAGATTGGTGAGCCCGGCGCCATGGTCGCTTTCGGGCAGGAACATGTTCCACAGGCCCTGGGCCCGCGCCTTGGTCTTGAGATCCTCGAGGATCGGCGGCACCTGCCAACGATTGGTGCCGAAGCCTTCCATCTGCCGGTCATAGGTCTCAACAGCCGGCTCGATATGGGCCGCCATGAATTGCTGGACCCGTTCGATCCATTGCTTGGTCTTTTCGCTGTGCTCAAAAATCATGGATGTTTGCCTCCCTAGGACACTGTCCCTTGCGGTTGATCTGCGATCCAGCCCAGGGTATCGCCTCGGATCGGCGAGGTCACCTGTCGCCGCGCCGCGCCCTGAAAAAAGCCTTGAGCAGGGACGAGGCCCGGTCCGCGCCGGGTCCTTGGACGACTTCGGGGCGGTGGTGACAGGTGGGCTGATCGAAAAAGCGGGGGCCATGGGCCACGGCTCCCCCTTTGGGATCCCGGGCGCCGTAGACGACCCGCGCGACCCGCGCCATGGCGATGGCGCCCGCGCACATGGCACAGGGTTCAAGGGTCGTGACCAGGGTCGTGCCGATCAGCCTTTCACTGCCGAGGGCTTTCGCGGCCGCGCGGATGACCAGGACTTCGGCATGGGCCGTCGGGTCACGCTGTTCCAGGATCCGGTTGCCGTCCCGGGCGAGGAGCCGGCCGTCGGAATCCACCAGCACGGCGCCCACGGGCACTTCGCCGCGCGCGCCGGCGGCCTCGGCCTCTTCAAGGGCGCCGATCATGAGACGCTCATCAAGGGCGATTTTTTGGGATTTTGGCGTCATGGGGTCACCCTGCCGCCAGCCTTGAGCCCTTGCAAGGGACAGTAAGCAAGCGATGAACGACAGTAAGGAAGCAGCACCGGAAGGGGAACGGATCGCCAAGGTCCTGGCTCGCGCGGGCGTGTGTTCGCGGCGGGAAGCGGAACGCCTGATCGCGGAAGCCCGTGTGACGGTCAACGGCACGGTCCTCGACACGCCGGCCGTGAAAGTGACAGACACGGACCTCATCACCGTCGATGGCCAACCTTTGCCGGAGCGCCAATCAAGCCGTTTGTGGCGTTACCACAAGCCCGTTGGACTGGTGACCACGCACAAGGATCCGGAAGGAAGGCCCACGGTGTTCGACGCGTTGCCGCCGGCCCTGCCCCGGGTCATTTCCGTGGGCCGTCTCGACATCACTTCCGAAGGGCTTCTGCTGCTCACCAATGACGGGGCGCTTGCCCGACGGCTTGAACTGCCCTCGACGGGCTGGCTGCGGCGCTACCGGGTGCGGGTCCATGGCCGGGTCAAGGAGACGGATCTCGCGCCCTTGACCAAGGGTGTCACCATTGACGGCGTGCGCTATCAGGCCGCTGCGGCAAGTCTCGACCGGACCCAGGGCGCCAATGCCTGGCTCACCATCTCCTTGCGCGAGGGCAAGAACCGGGAAATCCGCAAGCTGATGGAATATCTGGGCCTCTCCGTGAACCGCCTGATCCGCCTGTCCTATGGGCCGTTTCAGCTCGGCGACCTGAAACCGGGTGCCGTGGCGGAAGTGCCGGGCAAGGTGATCCGGGAACAGATTGGGAAGTGGGAGGCTTTGACTTAAGGGGGTCGACATCGTCACGAGCTTATGGGTTCAGTACGACGGGACGAGAGATTGAGATAATCATTATAGACAAAGACCTTCCCTCGACGGCGGCCGGTTACTTCCCTAATGAGATTTAGTCCTTCGAGATGGTGTATTGATTCGGCGACCGTGGGCGATGGGGTTAGAGACCTTAATGGCATCGTTTACCGGCATGCCGGGAGCTGCACCATTTTCAAACAACAGCAAATCGAACAATGAAGATTGGGTGCCCTCAATCTGTGCCGAAAGCAAGGGTTCCTTCCGGACATATATAGAGAAAGAGAGGGAGATCCAGCAGACTTGACGCCTCGTCATCGAGCCGGCCAACAGCCCAGTTCGCTCACTGAAGAGTTTGGCTTATCCGGTCGAGGTCAATTCTCGGCTGGGGGATTCGAGGCGCCATAAGGAAAGAATCCTCTCATTAGCGCCACCGCCATTAAAGGAAACCGCCTTATCCTTTCTCTAGATATCATCCCAAAGTTGTAAATATCCAAAATATAAAATCTTAGACTGTAAATCACTCACGATGTCGACCATGCAGGCAGCCAGGATGGCCAAGTCCTGCATGGTCTCGATCGAACCGCTGTCCTCGTTGTCGATTGATCAGCGGACGAACGCGCTGTCTGGACCGCCGTCATCAAGGCGAACCTCGACCGCCCGGCGATCGACGGTCACGGCGCCGAGCTTGGTTTCCAGATGGAGCGTGCCGCCCCAAGGGGTGACGCAGGCCCGCGTGCCGATTTGCTTGTTTTCCCAATAGGCACAGTCGTGACCCGCGAAGGATCCGCTCTCGCCCGTTGGTTTGCCACCGACAGAAGTCATGATGACGTCGGCTGCGTCATTCGAGGAACCCGCCCCGCGCAGCTTGACCACGCGGCCATAGACCGGGTTCTTGGACGACTTGGCCGTGCCCTTGATGTTGTCGATTGTCGTCACGTCGCCACCGTCATGAAGGATGCGCTGGTCCTTGTCGATGGTCAGCGCCCCGAGCTTCACTTTGGTGGCATAGATTTCCGCGCGCTGACGCCCCCAGGCCCGGACATGTTCCGTCACGCTGCCTGTTTCGGTGCCCGTCTGTCGACTGACGATGGTGAAGGCTTCCTGGCCGAAAAACCGTTCGCCATTGCCGGCGGCATCGCCCACGGGGCGGACCGGAACGGACGCGGCCGCACTCACGGCGCGCGGCTTGGCGTCGTTAAAAAAGGTCAGCATTGCCGCAGCATGATTGAAATCCTTGCACTGCCAGCGTCCGGGGACCACATGGCCGCCTCCAATGACTTTGACGAGCGCCACACGGACGTCTTCCTCGGGCGTCGACCAGACCCGCAACTCGTTGGTGCAGCCGTCCCGCTTGTTGCGATTGCCAAGGCTTGAAACCGTCGTCGGTGTCCCGTCGAGGCCATTGGCGCGTACGACCACTTGAATGGCTTCTTCGACCGGGAGCAGATCGAAACGGGGCTCGCCCTTGATCCATTCCTTACCTTCCCAGGGCATGAAATTGTCCTTGTCTCCAATGATCATCGCGAAGTCGATGGGCACGGAAAGTTCAAAACTGTCGGCGATATGCCGAGACATGCTGGTGATGACCGTACCCGCGGCTCGATAGGGGTGCTTTGTGCGCGGCAGGTAGTATTGAGTCATGAAGCCGCCCCGGGACGCTCCGGTGACGAACATCCGGCTCCGGTCGATGGCTTCGGCGCCGATGACCTCGTCCATCACCGCATCCAGGAAACCGACATCGTCATGATCGGGACGGACATTGGGATTGGCGGTCGGCAGCCCGCCGACGGCCCAGGACGCCTTGATGGCCGTGGGGTAGACGGCAATCAGGTGACCAGCCTCGACATTCCGTTTAAAGCCATAGCTGTCCCGCATGCCTTTGCCGTTGCCGCCACCGCCATGGAGCGCGAGCACCACGGGCAGGGTCTTGCCGGCGGGAACAGTGTCGGGTTTGTGGACAAAATATTCGCGGGTGACGCCACCGAAACGCATGGTCTTGCGCTCCAACTGATCGGCCAGGGCGCTGGTCGCGGCGACGACCGCCAGTCCAATCGTCAGACAACTCTTGATGACTGTGTGCATGGTCACGAATCTCCTCGATCTCTCCAATGAAGTTTCAATGTTACAAATGGTCGTTCAGCCCCAAGCCAAAAGTTGGTCCGGAGTAAAGCGCGGAACCTGAATGGCCGCTGAACGTCTTGGGCCATCGCTCTCTTCATCGAGTGGAGCAGGTCGATAGAGAAAGGGAGAGAGGATCACGTCCCGTCGAGTTGCGCGCCCAGAGTGACGAAATCCTGCATGATCTCGACCGCGCCACTGTCGCCATTGAGGAGGCCCGCAAAGGTCTGCCATTCATCCTCGAGGCCCTGCTCGAGGGGCGTTGTCGATGCCGCCCGTACAAGGCGCTTGGCGGCGGCCACGGCCTGGGGCGGCCGGGAGGCGAGCGTAGCGGCGATGCGCAGGGCCTCGGCCACCACATCGCCCATCACGAATTCATGGACAAACCCCCGCGCCGCCGCTTCCCGTGGCGAGAAGATCCGTCCCCGGAGAATGGCATCGAGCGCCGCTGCCTGGCCGATGGTGCGCGCGAGGCGCTGGGTCCCGCCACCGCCGGGAAAGATCCCCACCCGGATTTCCGGTAGACCGATCGTGTAGTCCCCGCCCCCCGCCAGACGGATGTCGCAGCACAGGGCGAATTCATATCCGCCCCCCATGCACAGGCCGTTGATGGCGGCGATGGTCGGCTTGGGGCAGGCCTCGACCCGATTGAACAGGGCCTGGACCGGCATGTCCTTGGCGTCCGGCACCCCGCCCTCGGAGCGGCGCAGGGCCTTGGCCATCGCCACGATTTCCGCCACATCATAATGTCTGATGAAAATGCCGGGGAGCCCGCCCGTGAAGACAATGGCGCGGATGACCGGGTCGCCCTCGAACTGGTCCATGGCCGCCGCCAGTTCCCTTGCCGTCCCGCTGTTCATATAGCCCATGGGCGGATTGGCCATGGTCACCAAACCAACCTGTCCGATCCGGTCGATGGAAACCTGGGTCATGGGCGGGTCCTCCTGGCTTTTGGACGCTTCGTGGTTGGGCCTATGGTGTCGGGGCAAAGGGGCCTTGGCAATATGGCACGTCGTGCGTTTGCGTCGCGGACGGTAGATGAGGAATCTTCATGCGCATCATCGGGGGAGAGCATCGGGGACAGGCGATCGCGGCGCCGGAAGGCCGGCTCGCCCGACCGACGACGGACCGGGTGCGCGAGGCCCTGTTCAACATCATCGACCATGGTGCCCGGCCCTGTGAGGGTGCCCAGGTGCTGGATCTTTTTGCAGGCTCCGGCGCGCTCGGGCTCGAGGCCCTTTCCCGGGGCGCCGAAACCGCCCTGTTCGTCGAGGATCACCCTGCCGCCCGAGGGGCCATCAGGCGCAATATCGATACCTTGGGGCTCACCGGGCGCACACGGACTTTCCGGCGGGACGCGACCCGTCTGGGCGCCCGGCCCGCCGCTTTCACGCGCGCCTTCGATCTCGTATTTTGCGATGCCCCTTATGATTCCGGCCTGGGGCATCAGGCCCTGGAGCGGGCCCTGCCCGAGGGCTGGATTGCTCCGGATGCCCTGATCATTCTGGAAATGTCGGGGCGGGAAGACGGCGCGGTGCCCGCCGGATTTCATGAGACGGATCGACGGACCTATGGGGACACGGTCCTCGCTTTTTTGTCCGTAGACACCTAAAAGCGAGTCCGCCGCGTTTCACCGCCGCCCGAACAACCGTTCGATATCGCTGAGTTTCAGTTCCACATAGGTGGGGCGGCCGTGATTGCACTGACCGGAATGGGGCGTGCGTTCCATCTCGCGCAGCAGGGCGTTCATCTCCGGACCCGACAGGACCCGGCCCGACCGCACGCTGCCATGGCAGGCCATGGTGGCGCACACCGCCTCCAGCCTCTCTTTCAGCGCGATCGTCTCGTCCAGATCTTCAAGGAGATCCCCCAGATCGCGCACCAGTCCCTGGACATCCGCCTCACCCAGAAGGGCCGGGGTCTCCCGGATCAGGACCGCGTCCTCGCCAAAAGGCTCCAGACTGAGGCCCAGCGCCTGCAATTCCTCCGCCCGCGCCGTCAACCGGGCCGCGGCGGCCGTGCCCACGGAGACCACATCGGGAATGAGGAGGCCCTGGCGCGCGACGCCGCGGGCGATCAACGCGTCTTTCATGCGTTCATAGACGAGACGCTCATGGGCCGCATGCTGATCGACAATGACGAGGCCATCGGCCGTCTGGGCCACGATGTAATTGGCGTGGAGCTGGGCCCGGGCCGCGCCCAAGGGAAAATCGCCCGCCGGGACCTCGCCGGGCGGAGACCCGAGATCGGGCGTCTCCTCCCCGCTCGGTTCGATCCGCGCGGCCGGGGCGGCTTCGTCCGTGTCGGGTGCAAAAAAACTGCGTGCCTGTTCGGCGAGGCCCTGGGACACGGGCAGCGGCGCGCGATAGGGCGGCGGCGTCGGACGCAGATCCCCGCCGGGGCGAAGCGCGCCCATCATGCCTTGGGCCACGGTGCTTGAGGCCCGGTGTCCCTCGCGGGCGAGCGCCTGCCCCACCGCACCGATCACGAGAGAGCGCATGAGCGCGGGATTGCGAAAGCGCACATCATGCTTGGCCGGATGGACATTGACGTCGACAAAGGAGGGCGGGCAGGTGACGAACAGGACGGCCGCCGCATGGCGGTCCCGCGCCAGGAAATCCACATAAGCCCCCCGGAGCGCGCCCAGAAGCATCCGGTCGCGCACGGGCCGTCCGTTGACAAACAGATATTGCATTTGCGCCGTGGCGCGGGAATAGGTCGGCAGGGCCGCGAGACCGCGAATGGCGATGTCTTCCCGGCCCATATCGACGGGCACGGCGTTTTCGGCGAAATCGGGGCCCAAGAGGTCGGCGAGGCGGCGCGCCTGGGGATCGCCCGCGCCCCGGGTGGCGGGTTCAACCTGGAACACGAGCCGGCCCTGGTGGCGCAAAGAGACGGCCACGGACGGGTGGGCCATGGCCAGGCGGCGCACGACATCCGTCACCGCACTGATTTCTGCCCGGTCCGATTTCATGAATTTGAGCCGCGCCGGCGTGGCGTAGAAGAGATCAC
>CAZFWG010000120.1:0-8082 GCA_964522525.1 uncultured Alphaproteobacteria bacterium
ATCACGCACGGCCTGATCACGCGATCGTTCGGATTGTCGTGAGTGAGCGATAATCCGGACGACCCCATGGCGGCATCTTTCTTTTCCCACGTCATGTCCTGCGTCACGCTTGGGGCAACGCCTGGGTCACAAGCCCCTCGATCGCCGCCATTGAAGACCATCTGCAGATGATCCTTGTCAAAGAGAGGGAACGCCTATGAATCTCCAAGACCTGCTTGCCATGGCCGCCAAGACCTTCATGAACAATGCCGGATCATCCGGGAGCGGACTTGACCTCAACAGCGTCATTTCGGCCCTCGGCGGGTTGCTGGGCGGTGACGACGGTAAGATCGATCTTGCCGATCTCGTCAACACCATGAAGAACGGCGGCTTGATGTCTCTCGCCAACTCCTGGCTGGGCGACGGCAGCAATGAGTCGATCGGGGCCGACGATATTCTGAAACTGTTCGGCCAGGGCAAAGTGGAAGGCTTCGCGAACACGCTGGGCCTGAACCAGAACGACGCCGTGTCCGGTCTTCAGTCCGCTCTTCCGGAACTGATCGACAAAGCCAGCCAAGGGGGCGACGTCCTGGAGGGTTTCCGTTCCCAGATGCTGGGCAACGTGCTGAAGGGCCTGTTCAACTGATCAGTCTTCAACAGACGCCTGATCAAGACGCATGAACCGCCGCGACGCCTCCCGGCGTCGTGGCTCCTCACCCGGACCCTGTCGCCATCAAGGCAATGCCCTTGATCTGGGCAAAGACAACCGCGTCGGGAACGAGCGCCAACGCTTCCGCCGACTTTCGCGTCACCCGGCCGACAATCCGCGCGCCACGCCCCTCCTCTCCCAAACCCGCCACGATATTGACGTGGACAGGGTCCTGGCGCCCCGCATCGACCGACAGGATCCGCACAGGCAAGCAATTGAGGATCGAGGTTCCTACCGGGCGCTGTTGGGTAAAGCTGACATCCGATGCCTTGATCCGTAGACGGCGGGCCTCACCCATTTTTGTCGCGCGGTCCGGCACCAGGAGCCGCCCGCCATCGACCGCCAGGTGAACAAGACCATAGTGCGCCTCCACGAAGACGACATGCGCGGACAGCGTAACCGCGGCCTCGGGCGCATGCATCAACGGCAAAGCGGGATCGGCTTCGATTTCGGCAAGCGGCCCGCTGGCGATCACACGCCCCTGGTCCATCAGGACAATGCTATCCGCAAGACGTTCCACCTCCGCGATATCGTGGCTGACATAGAGGCTGGGGATCGCAAGTTTCTGGTGCAACATTTCGAGATAAGGAAGGATTTCTTCCCGGGCCGGACGGTCAAGGGCGGAAAGGGGTTCGTCCAGGAGCATGAGGCGGGGCCGCGACAGAAGCGCTCGGCCAATCGCCACCCGCTGGCGCTCGCCTCCGGAAAGCGCTGTGGGCGAACGATCCAGCAGGGGTCCAAGCCCCAGCAAGTCGACGACCTCGCCCCAGGCAATGGAGGGTGAGGCATTGCTCTTCCTGGTCCGCCGCGCGCCGAACATCAGATTTCCCCGAACGGAGAGATGCGGAAAAAGGCTCGCATCCTGAAAGACGAAGCCGACAGGGCGTTCATGGGGCTTCTTGAAAGTGTCCGCATTCTGCCAGATTTCTCCGGCGACGTGGAGGTGACCTTGAAGACGTTCAAGACCGGCGATGGCGCGCAGAACCGTTGTCTTGCCGCAGCCCGAGGGCCCAAACAGCCCGGTGATACCCGTCGCCGGCACCGTGAAAGAGGCCTCCAGGCGAAAGGTCCCAAGCGTGCCCGAGAAGGCCACATCCAGGATGGGGGCGTCTCCCGTCATGGCATCCGTCGCCCGATCTGCCGGTTCAGAACCATAGTGCTCAGTATGACCACAAATGAGAAGATCAGCATACCGGCGGTCAAGACATGAGCCTTGTCCCATTGCAGCGTTTCGACATAGTCATAGATCGCGATGGAAATCACTTTGGTCTCACCGGGGATATTGCCGCCGATCATCAGCACAACGCCGAATTCGCCTACGGTATGGGCAAACCCCAAGACGGCGGCACTGATGAATCCGGGCCGCGCAAGAGGCACCGCAACCGACCAAAAGGCATCCCAGGGCGTGGCCCGCAAGGTGGCGGCAACCTCCAACGGACGCTCGCCCATGGCCTCGAACGCATTGCGCAGGGGCTGGACAACAAAAGGCATGGAATAGATCACCGATCCGATCACCAGGCCTTCAAAGGTGAAGGCCAGGGACCGGCCGCCGGCGAGGCCCGCGATCCATCCCCCCGGACCGTTTGGGCCGAGCGCAATCAACAGATAGAAACCAAGTACGGTCGGGGGCAGGACAAGCGGCAAGGCCACGACCGTGGCGACGACTTCCTTCCAACGGGTGCGGGCACGCGCCAGCCACCACGCAAGGGGTGTTCCGACAATCAGAAGGACAATCGTCGTGACGGTTGCAAGCAGGATGGTCAGACGGATGGGGGACCAGAGTTCGGAAATGTCGATCATGTGCTACCCGCCTGATTGATCCGGCGTGTCATACCCGTGGCGGCGGATGACGCCGCGCCCCGTCGGCGATTTCAGAAAAGCCAAAAAGGCTTCGGCGGCCGGCCGGCCCAGACCCGATTCAAGCATGACCGCCCCCTGAGCAATGGGCTCATGGAGACCCTCAGGCACGAGCCATCGGGAGCCATCCTTATGGTGAACGATTTGCGCCAGGGCAACAAAGCCCAGTTCCGCATTGCCTGTCTCTACGAATTGATAGGTCTGCGCGATATTCGTGCCATAGACGGTTTTGGGTTGGAGCGCCTCATACACACTAAGAGCTTCCAAGGCCTGGACCGCTGCGGCGCCGTAGGGCGCGGTGCGGGGATGGGCGATGGCCAACCGGGTAAAGTCCCCGGACCGCAGGGTGTCCTCCCCCATCACGAAGCCCGTCCGGGCGCTGTAGAGCACGATCTTGCCGGCGGCATAGGTGAAGAACCGATCCTCAACCCCCATCCCCTCATCGACGATTCGGCGGGGCCGGTCCTGGTCGGCGGCCAGGAACACGTCAAAGGGCGCACCCTGAAGAATCTGGGCATAGAGCAGGCCCGTGGAACCGAAACTGAACAGGGCTTGGTGCCCGGTCTCGGTCTCGAAAACGCGGCCGATCTCCTGGGCCGCCCGGGTAAAGTTCGCCGCCACGGCCACACGCACGTCATCCGCCAGGCCCGCCGATGGAGTCGCGAGAAAAGACATGATCCAGACGGCGGACCAAACGGTCAGCGCCGCTTTGGCCCGGCCCACGGCTCGCTTTGCCTTCATCCACATGCTGCTCTCGCGCGCTTGCCCATCAATCCCGCAGGATAGCATGGGGGCACCTCGCCTCGGTAAGGACCGTGCAGCTTCAAAGCCGCTGTTTGCCATGGTATTTCCGGCAATATGGGAATTGTCAGCTCAATATTCGCCCGCAGGATGATCGAGGCCGCCGGCACGGCCGTGGATGCGGAGGCGCAATTGCGGTCCGTGGGGCTCGATCCGCACGATCCCCTCGATGTAACGCAAATGCTGGCCGATCACGCCTATTACGACCTTCTGGAAAGGCTGGCGGCCGCGATGGACAATGCCCATGAACTGCCGCTTTTGGCGGGCCG
Source organism: uncultured Alphaproteobacteria bacterium (assembly GCA_964522525.1). Taxonomy (GTDB): domain Bacteria; phylum Pseudomonadota; class Alphaproteobacteria; order JAJFIK01; family JAJFIK01; genus CAYUYV01. The sequence goes on from CAZFWG010000120.1 coordinate 3,616, forward strand.
CCTCATGCGCCCCAATGACTATGGGGCCTTGGGCCTCGCCTGGAAATCGGCTCCCACCATTCGACAGTCTCTGGAACGTGTGGAACGTTATTGTCGGTTGTGGACGGACAATATGACCTACGAGCTGCGCGGCACGGAAGGCGGCGCCTATTTCGTGCTCCACCGGGAAGGATCCCGACGGCTGGGCCTGCGGCTCTCCAACGAAGCAACGCTCGCGAGCGCCGTATCCCTTGTCCGGCAGACGGGGTCGCCGGATTTCGCCCCTCTGGCCGTCTATTGCAAGCACGAGGCGCCAAGCCCGGTCACGGCTCATGAACGCTATTTTCAGTGCCCGGTCCATTTCGGCGCCGACCAGGACGCGCTGCTGATGTCGGACGATGCCCTGGCGCTTCCCAACGAGCTGGGCGATGACGGCATCTCCGCCTTCCTGATCTCCCACCTTGATGAGGAACTCGGCAGAATCGAGGGACACCCTCCGTTGGAAGACCTGGTCCAAAGGGCCATTTCTGCCGCGCTGAGTGACGGCGTGCCGAGAATGGCCGATGTGGCCCGGCGGCTGGGCATGAGTGAGCGCACGCTCCACCGGCGCCTGTCGGAGGAAGGCATCACCTTCCAATCCATTATTGAAAAGTCCCGCCAGCACCTCGCCCAGGCGCTTCTTCATCAAAGCCGATATTCCCTGGCCGAGGTCGCCTTTCTGACCGGTTTTTCGGAACAAAGCGCCTTCAACCGCGCTTTCAAACGCTGGGCGGGGACGACGCCCACCGCTTTTCGTAAACAGGTTTCCACGCCCCCCGCATAAGTCTCCATGTCCGCGCCGATCAAAAGACTGGCGGGATGGGTCAAGAACACCCCCGGCCTCGAGCGCTACCGTCATGTCAGTGAGATGAAGCGAGGAGGAAGCGCCGTGGCGAATATCAACGGCCTTCCCGGATTTTTCCGCTGTAGAGAAGTGAATGGAGCAAAGTGATGCTGAACGGATTGGTCACGACGCTGTTGTGGTTCGGTGCCCTTGGCTGCGGGCTCATGGCCGGCGTTTATTTCGCCTTTTCAACCTTCATCATGGCGTCCCTAGCGAAAATCGAGACACCATCGGGGATCGCGGCCATGCAATCGATCAATGATGTCATTCTGGGCTCGGCCTTCATGCCGTTGTTCTTCGGCACGTCCCTCGCGGCGGCGGGCGCTGTTGTCCTTTACTTTGTGGACCCGGGCCGGGCCGGCGCTTCCTGGATGCTGATCGCCGGCATTGTCTATGTTGTCGGCATGTTTCTCTGTACGGCAATCTTCAATGTGCCCCTCAATGAGAAACTCAAGGCCGTGGATCCGGGTTCCACAGCGGGCGCAGAAATGTGGACCCAGTATCTGCGCGAGTGGACCCATTGGAACCATGTCCGCACGCTCGCCTCGGCGGTGGCCGGCGCGCTTTTCTTCCTGGCCCTGCCGGGGCAATGAAGCGGACCGTTCGCCCGATCCTCTATTGGAGCCCCAGTTTGCGCAAAAGGCGTTCACGCTTGTTGAGCCACCACCCGGCCTCGGGCGGCCACAAATCAAAGCCGGTGTCGCAACCGAGCTGACGGGCCGAATGGAGGGGCCAATTGGGATCGGCCAACAATTCCCTTGCGAGAGCGACCATGTTGGCTGACCCCTCCGTGATAAGCGTCTCGCATAGCTCGGGGTCCCAGAGAAAGCCGACGGCCATGGTCGAAATGTCCGCATCACGGCGTATCTGGGCGGCGAAGGGTGCTTGAAAACCCTGTTCAATCGCCATGCGACGGGGGCGTTCCTTGCCGCCAATCCCCCCCGTCGAGCAATCGATCATGTCCACACCGACCCGCTTGAGGGCGCGCGCCGTTTCGACCGTATCCTCAATCTCAAGACCGCCATCCAACCAATCGGTTGCCGAGAGGCGGAAGATCAACGGCATGGCGTCCGAAATATTGGCACGAATGGACTTCGCCACTTCCACGGCAAAGCGCCGCCGGTGATCGGGGGTTCCCCCCCATTGGTCCGTCCGCAGATTTGCGAGGGGGGAGAGAAACTGGTGGACGAGAAATCCGTGAGCGGCATAGACCTCGATGACTTCAAAGCCCGCCAGGCAGGACCGGCGCGCAGCGGCCCCAAACGCGGCAATGACCCGCGCAATGTCCGCCTCGGTCATTTCCTCCGGTGCCGGCCAACCATCGGCATAGGGAAGGCTGGAGGGCGCGATGGCCGTCCATGGCGCCTCGCCGCGCTCGACCCGGTCCGTTTCGTCAACGGGGCTCTCCCCATGCCAGGGGCGTCTTTCCGAGGCCTTGCGACCGGCATGGCCGAGTTGAATTCCCGGTACGGAGCCTTCCGCTTTGAGAAAACCGGCAATGCGCGCCAGGGGATCGATATGGCCGTCTTTCCAGAGCCCAAGATCGCCATGGGTCCGTCGGCCAATGGTCTCAACCGCCGTCGCCTCCACAAAGACGAGCCCGGCGCCGCCCAGCGCGAAGCGCCCGAGATGAACCATGTGCCAGTCATTGGCGACGCCATCCTCGGCGCGGTACTGGCTCATCGGCGACACGGCTATGCGGTTCTTGATCGCAACGCCACGCAACGTGAACGGTGAATGCAGCTGAGACATCTCTCACCTAGGCTCCAGTTTCTCGATTGCTGCCCGTTTCCAATCACGGGCCCGGCCCATATGGACGTCTTGAGCGCGCGCCATATGTCAATCAGGGTGGTTCGTAGGCTGTCCAAAGGAGTCGCTCGATGTCCCATAAGATACGCATTATTCCCCTGATTTTTGCGGCCATTCTCACCCTTTCCGGCGGTGCTTACGCCCAGAAGCCAGTCACCGAACAGAGTGGGACAGATCAGCAGGACCATGTCTATACCTATGGCCCCGCCAGCCGCGACGGCATTGGCAAATTCTATCTGGGACGTGAGATTTCAAAGGTGATGGGACACCGGGGTGCCGGATGGCTGGAGCGTTCAAGCCGTCGGCGCGAAGAGCGAACGGACCTTCTCCTGAAAAGACTGCCCCTCAAATCGGGAGACTTCGTTGCCGATATTGGCGCGGGCACTGGATATTTTACGATTCCGATCGCCAAGCGCGTCGGCCCGAACGGCCGGGTCTTCGCCGTCGACATTCAACCCGAGATGCTTGCCATCATCGAGAAGCGTCGCACGAAAGCGCAACTTCAGAACATCGAACTCGTCCAGGCAAGTGAGACGGACCCGCGACTGCCCGCCGATACAATCGACCTTGTGCTGATGGTTGATGCCTATCACGAATTCTCGCACCCGCGCGAAGTCATGACCGGGATTGTCAAGGGCCTGAAGGTTGGCGGCGCCGTTGTGCTGATCGAGTATCGCGCGGAGGATCCCACTGTCCCGATCAAGCCCCTCCACAAGATGAGCGCGGAACAGGCCGTCACGGAAATGGTCTCCGTCGGCCTGGAACTCGAGGACAATCTGGATGTCCTGCCGCAACAACACTTCATGATCTTTCGCAAAAAGGCCCTCGCATCCGGGGAGAACGGATAAGGGACCCGCCCTCCTCTTAATGACCGTCGCCTTCCGGTGCTCCACACCGTCGGCAGATCATGCGGGCGGCCGGTCGGTCGATTATCGACTCAGCCATTGACATTATACAATCAATTGTACAATTTGTTGTATAAATGACAGTAGCGGATAAGACATATCTGGATGCCCACGAACTCCGTGAGGCGTTTTTCGGGAACCGCCTATCGCGTCTCGTCGACCTGATCGTTGAGCAAGGGGAAGACCTGTTTCGCAATCGCGGTTTGTCTCTGCCGTCGACCTCCGCATCGACGGTGCTCTATCTGAGCGAACATGGAAATGTTTCGGCGGCCGATGTGGCGCGCGACCTGAAACAGCCCCATCAACTGGCCACCCAGCGCGTTCAGGCGCTGCTGGAACTGGGTCTCGTGAAACGGTCAAAAGACCCCAATGATGCTCGGCGGAATGTGCTTGTGCTGACAGAAAGCGGCAAGCGTGAGGCCAGAAAGCTCAAGGAGTGCCTGGCCGATGCCGCGCGCGCTTATGAACAGCTGTCGGATGAAATCGGCATTGATGTTTCGCAGTTCGTGCTCTCCCTATCGCAAGCGCTTGCGGATGAGCCATTGCAGGCGCGTGTTGATCGCCTGAAACATGGAAAAGTCGCGACGGGGTCCTAAGGGATATCATTCGGGGATAGGTAACATGCGTGAATTTCGGTTTGGCGATCTTGGCTTCGAGCCCTTCAACATCTGCATACCCATGGATCGTCGATGGCCGCTGACCCTGTCGATCCTCAGCATCGTCATCGCCACTACCTGTTTTGCGCGGCCGGCAAAATCGGACGAGCCGGGTTCAGGCAATCTCCTCACAAGATCGGAGCTCAATGCGGATCTTGATGAAATGATGGACTGGATCAGGAACACGCATCCGGATTTGAACCGTGTTGTATCGTCAGAAGACCTCTCAAATGCG
>CAZFWG010000121.1:0-3920 GCA_964522525.1 uncultured Alphaproteobacteria bacterium
CCCGCGCACCCGGCGACACGGCCACCACGAAGGACCTTCTGACCCAGGCCAAGGTACCGATCCTGCCCGCGTCGGTCGTCTCGGACGCGATCTGGCAGATCGCCCATGACGCCAAGCCCAAAGTGCACTATGCGCTTGGCGGACCGGCGAAACAGCTCCAGTTCCTGGCACGCTTTCTCCCCAAGACCCTGCGGGCACGGGTGCGCAAGACCTTCGAGGCAGGCCTTGCGCGCCGGGGGACGTCATAGCCCTCAGGCGCGCGCCCCGAACCAGCGGGGCCGTTGGAAACCATAAGCAGGCGGACAAAAACCATGGTAAGCGCGCTTGGACTGGTCGCGGGCCTCGGACTTCTGATTGTTCTCACCGTGCGGGGGCTGAACATCCTCATTGCGGCGCCCATCTGCGCGGCCCTCGTCGCCGCGACGAGCGGCCTGGCTTGGCTGCCGCCCCTGGCCGAAGACGGCGCGCCGGATTTCGCCACCGCCTATATGACGGGCTTCACTGCCTTTTTCGCCGACTGGTTCCTCATGTTCCTGCTCGGCGCCATTTTCGGCGAGGTCATGGGCCGCACCGGTGCCGCCGCCGCCGTCGCCCATTGGATCCTGGAAAAGCTCGGCCTGCGCTATGCGGCCCTCGCCGTGGTGCTGGCCTGCGCCATTCTAACCTATGGCGGGGTCAGCGTGTTCATCGTCGCTTTCTCCGTCTACCCCATGGCGGTCAGCATCTTCCAGGAGGCCGACCTGCCCCGGCGGTTCATCCCGGGGACCATCGCCTTCGGTTCAGTGACGTTCACCATGACCTCGGCCGGCAGCCCGGAGATCCAGAACCTGATCCCGATCCAATATCTGGGGACCAAGGCGACGGCCGCCTGGGAAGTCAGTCTTGTCGTGGCGGTACTGATGGCGGGTCTGGGTTATGTCTGGCTCGTTCGGATGATCCGCCGCGCCGTGGCCAAGGGTGAGCGGTTCGAGGCCCGCGACGGCGATGATATCGGCCGCGACCTCACTTTCGCGCCCGGACCGATCGTCAGCCTGCTGCCCTTGGTCGCCGTTCTGGTGGTCTTTCTGCTGACCCAATATCCGGGCGCCCTGCCCGGCCTGCCTTCTCTATTCGGCGATAACGGCCTCGGCAAATGGGGGCTTGTCGTCGCCCTGGGCGCCGGCGTGTTGGCGGCCGTCCTCATCGGGCGGCGCCAGTTCCGGGCCCTGCCGGAAATGTTCTCGGCCGGCGCCACGGGTGCCGTGATCGCCATCGTCAATACCTGTGCCGTGGTGGGCTTCGGCTCCATCGCGAAGCTGTCGCCCGCGTTCATGGCGGTGCTGACGGCCTTGGAAGGCCTGCCCGGCGATCCGTTGATCGGCGCGGCCATTGCCGTCACGGTGATTGCCGGACTGACGGGCTCGGCCTCGGGCGGGCAGACCATCGCCCTACCCCTGATCGCGCCCACCTATCTCGACGCAGGGGTTGATCCGGACGAGTTGCACCGGGTTGTGGCCATTTCCTCCGGTGCCCTCGATTCCCTGCCCCATAACGGTTATGTGGTCACGACGATCCGGGCCATCTGTGGCGAGACCCACCACTCCGCCTACAGCCCCCTTGCCGCGTTGACCGTCATTGTCCCGACGATTGGCCTGATCGTCGCGATCGGATTGTTTATCGTGTTTTGACGAAGGCTGAATGCGGGATCAGCAAAAAACATGATGACTCGCCCACGAAGTTAGTTCGCGGCAAACACAATATCACGGAATTCGCGTAAAGACGCATTGTGCTTTGTATATAGCACCCATTGGATTCATCCCCATATCAACGTCAATTCCTAGCCTTACTCGCGTAAATACTGCTGAACCTCTATTTAAGTATAAGGTTGTCGTATAAATGTCTCGATTACTACTTGAGACTGCATGAATAACTTCTTCCGAACGATACATAATATTTGATTTTTTTACTGTTGGAGGAACTATGGTATCAATTTTGGATCTATTTAGCATTTCCGGAAATGGAAGAGCAGCCGCCCAGCTTTCGATTAAAATCTTTGAATTTTCTGTACTGAAATAAAAAGTGGGGTTTGAGTTTGAATAACCATCATCGACTTCAGAAAACGCATTTTCATTCAGGTCAAAACGCTTTCCTTTTGGCTCATAGCATGTAGAAGTAATGCTTTCAGCCAATGATTCAATAGTCATCAGAAAGAAAAAAAGCATACAAAGATATTTAGTCATATAGCACTCCATAGAATGTTGATGTATATACAATGATCCTAGATTTTTCGTTGCGCTATAAAGTCAAGAATGGCATGAGCCACCGTGAATAACCAACTACTACCTCAAAATCAATAGCTCACCTCCCATACTGCAGCTCAAGCCCGCGGCCCGGCCAATCGGCCACGAGAAGCCGTCCGGTGCCCGAGCAGGTGACGTAAGCCGTGTGCAGATCATCCCCCCCGAAACAGATATTGGTGGTCAGGGGGTCGTCGGTGGGGACATGGTCGATGGCCGAGCCGTCCGGCGCCACGCGGGTGATGCCCGCCTTGATGATGGTCGCCACACAGACGGTCCCGTCCGCCTCCACGGCGAGGGAATCGAAAAACTGATAGCCTTCCGGATGGGCGAGCGGCGTGCCCCGGAAAAAGCCCCGCCCCCGGACCACCTCGCCCGGCCCCGCCACCGGATAGCTCCACAGGGTCGCCGTGATCGTGTCCGCAACGTGGAGTGTCGTCCCGTCCGGGCTCAAGCCGACGCCATTGGGGCTTTCCATGGGAAAAAGCACCTCCCGGATCATCGAGCCGTCGGTCTTCGCATAGTAGACCGCGCCCCGGTCCCGCACCCGGCCATGGCTCTTGCCCAGATCCGTAAAATAGAACCCGCCCGTGGCATCAAAGACGATGTCGTTGGGCCCATTGAGCCGATGGCCGTCGCACGCCTCATAGAGCCGCGTCACGGCGCCGGTCTCCAGATCGACACGCTCGATGCGGCCGGTTTCATAGTCCGCCGCCCGTTCCCCGGGCACGCATAGGCCCTCCACGTCATGCCAGGTGAAACCGCCATTGTTGCAGACATAAAGCGCGCCATCGGGCCCGATCACCGCCCCGTTGGGGCCGCCGCCCAGATCGGCCACGACCTCGATCCGGCCATCGGGCCAGACCCGCGAGACCGTGCCCCGTCGGATCTCGACCAGCACGACACTGCCATCCTTCATGGCCACGGGCCCCTCCGGGAATGACAGACCGCGGGCCATTTCGCGCCAGGCCACGGGGGTCGTGCTCGTCTTGGGCGTGCCTTCCGGTTGCATTTTGATCCGTCTCCTCATCTTTTGCTTGGTTCGTGAGCTTACGTCATCTTTACCTGCACCCCGCAAGGTTCGGGGGTGTCCTCCCCACCCCACGAGACGACGCCGATGACCGCTTCCGCCGAGACATTGAGCCGGGATTTAAAGCGCCTGTCGATTCTGGTTGTAGATGACGACCAGGACATGCTGCGCCTCATGAGGACCATGTTTCAACGCCTGGGCCTCAACCGGATCACCCTCATGCATGACCCCCGGGAGGCCCTTTCCCTGCCGGAGTGTAACGCACCCGATGTGGTGATCTCGGACTGGGAGTTGACGGCCATGAAAGGCCAGGACTTTGTCGCGCGCTTTCGCCGGACCGAAGCGGCGACCCCGCAGACGGGCTATTTCTTGATGACGGGCCGCCCGGTCCCCGAACGGGTCACGGAAGCCAAGCGCCTTGGCGTTCAGGGCCTGATCGCGAAGCCGGTCTCGCCCAAGATCCTGCGCACCAATTTGGAACGCTATCTGGAGCGCCGCCATCGCCTCGCCCCGGAAACACGACCGGTCCCGGCCCCGGCCCCCGCCCCCGCCCCCGCCCCCCCCCCCCCCCACCCCCCCCCCAACCCCCCGCCGCGCGGGGGCGGGATTTTTAC
>CAZFWG010000121.1:3930-7952 GCA_964522525.1 uncultured Alphaproteobacteria bacterium
CGCCCCACCAATTGGCCACCCTAGCTCCCCCCCCCCCACCCCCCCGCCCCCCAACCACGACCGGCCCCGGCCCCGGCCCCGGCCCCGACAACGACGCCCCCTTGCGATGACGACGGCGTGATCGAGATTTGACCTCGCCAGAGCGCCCTTTTCCAGCGTCACCCGCGTCGGATCATCGCGGATCCTCCTCCGAACGTTATTGGATCTTGCGGGTCAGCCCGGCATTCTGGGCGGCGCGATCGCAGTCTTGGAAAAGAGCGGGTCATGTCGCAGGTCAAGAAATCGCCCTGGACGAGTTCCCTGTTTGCAGGGCGTGGAGGGGCGCAGGCCGTCCTGCCGTCCGCCGTGCGCACGGCGCTGGCGGCCCATGAGCAGCGCTCGGAAGTGCTGATCAGTGTTCTTCAGCTCTTTATACTGACGGGTTTCACGGGCGTCTATCTGCTGTCCCCTAAACCGGACGCGGAATTTGTCGGCTTCATGCCGGTCTACATCATTTTGCCCCTCTATTTCGCCGCGACGCTGATCCGCTTCCTGGTGGCCCGACGGAGGGACTGGCCGGCCTGGGCCCTTTACGGATCCTGCATCATCGATGTCACTTTTCTGCTCGTCCTGATCTGGAGCTTTCATCTGCAATATGGTCAGATCGCCCCGTTTTCATTGAAGGCGCCGACCTTCGTCTTCCTCTTTCTGTTTATCGCGTTGCGTTCGCTGCGTCTTGATCCCCGTTATGTCATCGTCACCGGGCTGAGCGCCACCCTCGGCTGGCTCGCCCTGGTCGGCGGCATCGTTTTGAGCGCACCGGACACGGAAAGTGTCCTGACCCGCAGCTTTGTCGACTACATGACAAGCAACACGGTCTTGATCGGTGCGGAAATCGAGAAGGCGATCGGCCTTCTCCTGGTGACCGGTGTGTTGGCCTTGGCCGTGGCGCGGGGGCGGTCGATCCTGCTCCATTCGGTCCATGAGGAAGCCAAGCGCCGGGCCCTGTCCCGCTTCTTCGATCCGGCCGTGGCCCACAACATCTCCCAGAGCGACACGCCCCACGAGCCGGGCCACGGGGTGCGGCGCAAGGCGGCGATCCTGAATGTGGACATTCGCGGCTTCACACAGCTCGCCAGCGATCTTGATACGGATGACCTTCTTGACCTTCTGGGGGCCTATCAACGGCGGGTCGTGACCCTGGTGCGCGCCCATGGCGGTGTCGTCGACAAATTCATGGGCGACGGGATCCTGATCACCTTCGGCGCGGTGACACCGGGCAAAGCGTACGCGGCGGATGCCTTGCGCGCCATCGATGCCATCCTGGAAGACGCCAGGGTGTGGAACGCGGAACGGCTGGAGATCGGGGAAAGCGCGCTTGCCATCAATTGCGGCGTCGCCATCGGCACCGTGATTTTCGGCTGCGTCGGCGCGGGCGATCTCCTGGAATATACGGTGATCGGGGACGCGGTGAACATCTCGGCCAAGCTCGAGAAACACAACAAGGCTCTGGGGACCCGGGCCCTGGCCACGCGGGAAACCTATGTCACCGCATGTTCCCAGGGCTATCAGCCGGATCATGAGCCCGTGGAGGTCGCCCCCATCTCGGTGGGCCGTAGTCGGACCATCTCGCTCCTGGCCCTGGGTCCGCCCTCACCAGGGCTCAGCGAGCGACCCGCTCCCACCGCGTGAAGCGTGCCGGGTGGCTTGCCTTGGGGTCTTCGGGAAAGACCCATTCTTCCGCCCGCCGCCACGCCTCCGGATCCAGTTCGGGAAAGGTCGTATCCCCGTCGATGTCGGCATCGATATCGGTGAGCGCGATCTCATCGGTAAAGGGGAGCGCCGCCCGGTAGATCTCTCCGCCGCCGATCACGGCGATGGTCCGGTCCGCAGCGTCTTTCACGTGGTCCGCTGCCTGACGAAAGGCCTCCTCGAGGCTCGGGGCCGTGAGAACGTCCGGTGCGGACCAGTCCCGTTGGCGGGTCACGACGATGTTCAACCGGTCGGGCAGGACCCGGCCGATGCTGTCGAAAGTCTTCCGCCCCATGATGACCGGCTTGCCCAGGGTCAGGGCCTTGAAACAGCGTTGATCCGCCGGGATCCGCCAGGGCATCGCCCCCTCAAATCCGATGACGCGGTTCCGGCTCATCGCCACCACCATGAGAACCCGGCACCCCTCATAAGCCATGGATGCCCCCCTTATGCCGCGATCGGCGCCTTGATGGCCGGATGCGGATCATAGCCCACGACCTTGATGTCGTCATAGGTGAAGGCAAAGAGATCCTTGACCTCGGGATTGAGTTCGAGGGTCGGCAGCGGCCGGAAATCACGGGTCAGAAGCTCGCGCGCCTGGTCCAGGTGATTTGAATACAGATGGGCATCGCCCAGGGTATGGACGAATTCCCCCGGCCTCAGATCCGTGACCTGCGCGATCATATGGGTCAAAAGCGCATAGGACGCGATGTTGAAGGGCACGCCCAGAAACACGTCGGCGCTGCGCTGATAGAGCTGACAGGACAGTGTTCCGTTCACCACGTAAAACTGGAACAGGCAATGACAGGGCGGCAGGGCCATGTCCGGAATATCCGCCGGGTTCCAGGCGCTGACCACGAGGCGCCGCGAATTGGGATTGGTGCGGATCTCCGCGATCACTTGCGCGATCTGATCGATGGTGCCGCCCTTGCCGTCGGGCCAGGAGCGCCACTGCTTGCCATAGACAGGTCCCAACTCCCCGTCGGGAGCGGCCCATTCATCCCAGATGGTCACGCCTTCGGCCTGGAGGCTCTTCACATTGGTGTCACCGCGCAGGAACCACAGCAATTCGTGAAAGATCGACCGTGTGTGGAGCTTCTTTGTGGTCAACAGCGGAAAGCCGGCGGCGAGATCAAAGCGCATCTGATGGCCGAAAACGCCGAGGATGCCCGTGCCCGTGCGGTCGGGTTTCTCGGCGCCCGTCTCCAGAATACGGGTGATCAGGTCATGGAATTGCTGCATGGGAGGTCTCCTCGACAGGGCCCACACCGTGCCGCGATTCGCCCGCGCCGATCATGGGCAACGATCACGGACAGCGATCATGCGGCCCCATCTTGCGTTTCCTTCGCGCGCCGCCCACCTGCCCTTCAGCACGACCCGCATCCTACCAAACCACGACAAGGACCGCCGCCATGATCGATCTCTACACCTGGACGACCCCGAACGGCTACAAGGCCTCCTGCACCCTTGAGGAGCTGGGCCTGCCTTACGAAACGCACGCGGTTGATATCGGCACAAATGTGCAAAAGGAACCCTGGTTTCTGGCGATCAACCCGAATGGCCGGATTCCAGCCATTGTGGACCGGGAATCCGACAATTTCGCCATATTCGAGTCCGGCGCCATCATGGTGTATCTGGCGGAAAAGACCGGCCAATTGATGCCGACGGACGCGAAGGGACGCTCCCTCGTCCTGCAATGGCTCATGTTCCAGATGGGCGGTGTCGGCCCCATGCAGGGTCAGGCCCATGTGTTCTACCGGTATTTTCCCGAAAAGCTCCAATCCGTGATCGACCGCTACCAGAACGAGACAAAGCGTCTTTATACGGTTCTCGATACCCGGCTCGCCGACCATGAATTCCTCGCCGGTGACTATTCCATCGCCGATATCGCCCATTGGTCCTGGGTACGCAGCCATGCCTGGGCGGGCGTATCCATCGAGGATCTGCCCCATCTGACCCGCTGGCTGGCCAGCATCGAAGCACGGCCCGCGATCCAGCGCGGCCTCGCCGTGCCTCATAAGCGCTCCACGGGCGAGGACGGGGAGGACGAGACCGTCAAAATGGCCCGGAACATGCTTCAGACGTGAGTACCCAACCCCCTCTGGCGCCCGGCCGGTGTTTGTCAGACCCGCTTACTTCTGCTTCATCGGCCGGGTGTCGGTTCTTATCGCGGGATTGCCTTTTTCTTTAACGACAAAGCGCTTATATTAAAATCGCTGGCTTGCCAGCTATGGCGATAAACGGGCGTGTAATAAGCGTTTCGGACCCGGGTGCGACTCCCGGCGCCTCCA
>CAZFWG010000122.1:0-7936 GCA_964522525.1 uncultured Alphaproteobacteria bacterium
GGAAGACTTGTCGGGTCGTGCCATGTTCCAGTTCGGCGCTTTCTTTACGGACCTTATTCACCGTCCAGCCGTTGAGGGTCTCGCCCTCGCTCAGGATGAAACGGGTTTTGTCCGTATGCTGGAATATAGCCATGGCATGGCCTGGGCCCATGGCGACGCCCGTCAGGGTCCAGCCGTCGAGACGCGGCAGGGGCGGCGGTGCCTGCGGTCTAGGTGGCGGCGGCGGTGCTTTGGGTTTGGGGCGCCTTATCGGACTGAACAGAGAGCGATCCGTTGTTTGACGGAGCTGTGCTAAGGGAGGAAGCGGTTGCAACTGCGCCAACGCTGGGGCTGACGATGGCGCTTCTTTCACGGCGTCTGGCTCGAGAACGTTTGGTTTGAACAGGAGAGTGAATCCGACCCCGATAAACAGGACCGACAAAACTGAGCCTCCAAACAGGAAGAATCGGCCCTTGATCATGAGCGGATCTCCGCGCGCGTCTCAAGGCGGATCCGCAGGGTCAGGAGATCACCCTCGGTCTTGCGTAAATCGAGGGTACGAATACGATATCCAGCCGGTGCCGTTTCGAGGGCATGGAGGATCTTCTGACAGACCTGTATCCCACAGCGCTGTTCGAGATCGGCAGTGATATGAGCACTGTGCTTTTCCAACTGGATGGTCAGTATCGGACCCGACTGCCGACCGGCGCCCTGGGCCGCGAGCAGCTGGCGCAGGTTCCGGTCAACCAAATTTCGTAACGCCTCCTCGCTGGGGCTGACCAGGGGCTGGAGACGTGCTCGTCCTGCCCAGGACCGGAAAGACGCAATCTCCCGTTGACGGAGGGTCTGATCATTCAGTTTCTGTTCAAATTGCGTTAGTCGGCCTCGCATTATGAGGGCGCGGATCTGTGTGTCGACGAATGCAGAGATGGGCTCGGCAAGCAGTGCAAACCAGATCGCTCCAAGAACCAGGACCAACAGTCCGACAGCTGCGGATTTGCGTAAAGCTACTGCAAATCTGTTTCCAATAGGAAGACGCAAGAACGTCATCGCTCCCCTCCCGTCCTTTGCGCCGAGGCAATGAAGCGGCGCATGTCGGCACGGGTGGGCGGCTCTTCGGTGCCCCGGACAGCAACGTCCTGGAGCCCATCAATCTGCCCAAGCTGCACGGTCACTCTGTCCACATTCTGGGCTTCTCCTTCGATCTCCAAGGTCCCTGCGTCAATGGTCACGCGGGTGAGCCATACCGTATCGGGCAGGGACCGGCTCAAGTCCTCCAAGAACACGGTCATGGGTGGATGGCTGCGCGCCTGGCCATGAAAAGCCGCCAGATCTGTGATTGCCTGGTGCTCCGCCCACACCGTTTTAGCGTTGAGGAGGCGCGGGCGAAGAAGATGCAATTCGTCCAGATCAGATGCATGCCTTCGGTCTGCCCATTGGTGAGCCGCCCACAACAGAAAGCCGAAAGAGCCTATCAGCACTAGGGAGACGGCCATATGGACGGACATCCGGAATGATCGGCGCGCGGGCCCGGTTTCCCCTGTCATCGCGAAGTCGTAAGAGATCCCCCGGTCCTGATCGCGACTGCAGATGCGAGCACGCCCCAGGTCAAGTTGCGCCATGCACGCCTTGACGCGTTTGACCCATTCCGGTGGCATGATTGCCAGAGCAATTCGAAGATCATCTGAGCCAGGTTCAACGGAGAGGGTCGGCTGAGCGACGCGGATCCGATCCAGGGGCCAGGGACTGTAGCTGTCAAGACGTAAATTGATGGCCGCCTGCAGCTTCCCTCGCGCTGCCTTCGGCAGGGAGATCTCCTGGCGGAGCAACGCGTCAAGCGACAAGAGGATTTGCGCGCTGTATGGCGCGTTTTGTCGGCTTCGCAGACTGTCAAGCGCTTCGGCCAACGGGGCCTCCGTACCATCCGCTTCCACCACCCAGGAATCAACTCCGTCAAGACGAAGGGTCAGGGGATGGAACCTTCTTATGATCCGTTGGCGAATGGTATTCGGGCAGAGTTCCAATATTTCATCTGCCCACCAATGCAAGAAGTCTAGGGCTTGACGGATCCCAGGCCAATCCCCGATTTTTGACAGCGTGGTCATTGGCGTCGGCACCGTCTGGAAATAGGATCAAAGCGGCAGGAGATATCCGCTTCGATCTGGGGGCGAATGACAAGCTCCGTATTTTGATCGCTGTTTCCCTGGATGAGCGAGACCTGTATCAGGGCCGGAAGGCCCCGGGTGCCGACCCAGCGGGTCAGCCATTCCGTTCCGGTTTCGCCGTCGAAAAAACTGAATCGCGTGTCGCTCAAACCTGTCAGGAGCGTTGTTTCTTCGAAGCGGTCGCGACAGGTCACGTCGTCCAAGGGGTAGCGCAAGGGACACCATTCGAGAACAAGCTGTTTGAGACCTCTTCCCACGGGTTCAACGGTGAGGCGGGAGCGGTAGAGGCTGCCATCCGACCACGGATGGGGAAACTGACTCACAAAATCCAGGCGTGTAGCATCGCCTTCGAGCCAGATCTCCTCCCGGTCCATGCCATCAAGATGCAGGGGATAGATGCGCCCCAGTATGCGTTGCAGAAATTCCAGGGCGCCGCTACCTGCTCCCACGTTTTGAGCCTGGGAACGTTCCCATGCGGCGGTTCCAAAGCGCAATCCCCCGGCAGCCAGCCCGGCCACGAGGGACAGAATGGCCACGGCCATGAGCAGCTCGACAAGGGTGAAGCCCCTATGGTGTCTGTATTCCGTCACGGTATTGGTACGCCCATGAAGTCTTTCCCCGAGGTCATGAGACACTCCTCTATTGTGGGCGCAGGCGGACCGTCCGTAGCTCAATGGCCTCGCCCTTGGACGGATCGCCCCAAGCGATCTGGATATTGACCCGAACCGGGTCGAAGGGGACCCGCAGTCTCATCTGCCAGGGCGAATGCGGTGTGATCGTCACGGTCCAGGTGAAAGGCGTACCGGTTACTTTGCCTTCCTGTTTGGGCAGGGTCAGGGGCAAGTCGACGCCCACCCGCGCGAGAAGAGATCGGGCAACCAACGCGGCCTGACCCTGGGTCGTCGCCCGGGCTCCCATGGCCAACCCCGCCTGGGCCGATTGGAACAAGACGCCCAGGCTGATGGTCAGTATTGTGAAGGCCATCAGTACTTCGACAAGGGTGAAGCCTCGGCTTTTCTTGGTCTCATTCATTCTTGTACTCCCTGCTCACATGGCCCGTCAGCCAATGAAGGGTGAGGGTCTCAGTCCCAACCTTCGAATCGAATGTGAGAGTGCCGCCACTTGACGTGCCGTCGGCATAGAAATGAATCTCTGTTTGTGTCTTCTCGGAGAATTGTGGTTGGTAGTCCAGATTGATGCCTCGTGAAATAGACAGAGGGCGCTGTTGGTGGTCTGCCTGGAGGGTGACACCTGTCGTTCCAGAAGCGATCGTGACATTCACGCTCTCTCCTGAAACCGAACTATGTTGGCGGGCATGCTCCAGGAACGTGATCGTTTCCGAAACGCTCGTCCGGAGCCGTGCCGACGGCAGAACGGCGGTTACCACGCTTGGCATGGTACCGGCCAGGACCGTGAGGATCGTCATAACAACCATCAGCTCCGTGAGCGTATAGCCATCATTCGTCCGGCAGGATTTCCCAGTTCGTGACATCGCCATTCTCTCCTTCGCCACCGGGCTCCTTGTCCGCGCCATAGGAATAGAGGTCATAGACGCCATTCTCGCCTGGAAAGCGATATTGGAAGATCTCTCCCCAGGGATCCCGGATCTTGTCCGTTGTCGGTAGATAGGGGCCGTTCCAGACTTCTACATCGGCTGGTCGACGGATCAGGGCCATCAACCCTTCATCCGTCCCGGGATAAGCACCCGTGTCCAGGAAGTAGAGATCGAGCTGAGCCGCGAGACTGGTCAATTGTACCTGTGCCGCATCCGTCTTGGCGCGCGTCAGGTAGCCAAACACCTGGGGGGCGACCACGGCGGTTAGGAGCCCCAGGATGATCAGCACGACAAGCAATTCCGTGAGGGTATAACCAGCGCTCCGCTTGCACTGTTCCGTTTGCGTTGTGGTATGTGTGATGGGGAGCGGTCGGTCCTTCAGCAGGCCTTTCATTGTTCTTCTCCTTACATCCGGTCAAAATGCCAATCGGTTCATGGAAACGATCCCGACCATGAGGGCCCCGATCACGGTGGCGACAATCAAGCCCATCAGGATGGTCAAGACAGGCACCATTGCCGCCAGAAGCCGATCGACCGCCGTGCGAATGTCCTCATCCAGCATTTCCGCGGCGGCCAGCATCATCTCACCGAGCTTGGCCGACCGTTCGCCGATTTCCACCATCTGAAGCGCCATGTCCGGAAGGATGCGGGTCTTGGGCAATGCATCGGACAAGGCGCTGCCCTCTCGAAGAGCAACTTCGATCTCGCCGACTTTGTGAGCAAACAGACTGTTCTGTGCAATGGATTGGCAGGTAATGAGAACAGCGGGCGCCGCCATACCTCCCTTGAACAGAGTGCCGGCCGTGCGGCAGAACCTGCTCGCTTCCATTTTTCGGGGCAGGCCGAACAGAAAGCGGGGCGACAGTATGAGCCCATGCCACAAACGCATGAACGCCGGCCGCCGCACAGCCCATTGCAAGATCAATAGTCCAAAAGCAAGGAGCACGATGTAGATCCAGCCCGCCTGTTCCAGGTGATCACTGATGGCCAGCACCGTTCTGGTCGAAGCCGGGAGCCTGTCGCCGGCACTGGCGAAAATGTCGCGAAATTGGGGCAGGACGTAAAAGAAGACGATCAGCAGGGTGACCAGAATGAGCCCCATCAGGATGACAGGATAGATGAGGGCCGAACGGATACGGTTCGAGATCTCGAAACTCTGTTTGAGATAGGTGGCCAGCTGACGGAACGCGAAGTCAAGCCCCGCGCCGCTTTCGCCGGCACGCAACAGGCCCGCGTAGAAAGAAGGAAAGACACCCTCTCGCGCCGCCACGGCATCACTGATCGAGAATCCGCTGCGCATGTCCTCTCGGACACGCTCCAGGCCAGAGCGAAGAGGTTTGTCCGCTGTCACCTTGGAGACGAGGATGAGGGCCTGATCCAGCATGATGCCGGCCTCAAGAAGTGTGGCCAATTGTGTCGTTGCCTGCATCAGGGCTTTGCGCGTTCCGCCTTTTCCGGGTTGGGGCGCGAGACGGGACCAATCAAAGCGTTCGGCTCCCAGCTCATTCAAATCCAGGAGGTTCTCACCCCGCTCCATCAGCTGACGGATGGCTGTGTCCCTATTGCTGGCTTCGATCTTCCCGCGTGTCGCTTTTCCCGTCGGCCCCAGCGTATGGTAGAGAAATTCTGGCACTGTCCTCATTTCCCTCGCTGTGGGACGCTGATGCAGGGGTGTGTCCGGTCATGCATCGCGAGTTACCCTCAACACTTCACCAATGGTGGTTTCACCGCTCAGTGCCTTCTCCATGCCGTCTTCGAACATGGTCCGAAACCCGTGCTGCGTTGCAGCCTCTTTCAACCGTCCTGCATCGGCGCTCTGTACCGTCAATTGACGGATCTCATCGTTCATGATCAGGATTTCGGCAATCGCGATCCGTCCGGAGAAGCCAGTCTGTCGGCAGGCGGAGCAGCCCTGACCCCTGGAAAGGGTCGTGATGTTGGATATGCCCCGACTTTCCAACAGGGTCCGTGTGTGCGCATCCGGGTTGTAGGATTCCTTGCACGAAGGGCAGATGCGACGAACCAGACGCTGCCCCAGGATGCCGAGCACGGTTGAGGCTATCAGATAATCCTCAATGCCCATATCCGACAGGCGAGTCAGGGCACTGACTGCATCATTGGTGTGGAGGGTCGAAAGGACGAGATGTCCTGTCAGAGCTGCCTGAATGGAGACTTGCGCCGTTTCGTGATCGCGGATCTCGCCCACCATCAGGACATCCGGGTCTTGCCGCAGGAAACTCCGGAGAGCGTTGGCGAAGGTCAGCCCGATGGCCGGCTGCACCTGCACCTGGTTGATGCCTTCGAGCATGTATTCGACCGGATCCTCCACAGTGAGGATCTTGGTGGTTTCCGTGTTGAGCTGGGAGAGGCTGGTATAAAGCGTGGTCGTCTTACCGCTGCCTGTGGGACCGGTGACCAGAAAAATACCATAGGGTTCGGCGAGAAGGGATTGCAGTTTACGGAGGTTGTCCCCATCAAATCCAAGGGCATCAAAGCTCAGGACCTGGCGGGACTGGTCGAGGATCCGCAGGACCACGCTCTCGCCATGAGTTGCTGGAATGGTTGAGACTCGGAAATCCACATTCTGCCCCCGGATGGACAGGCGCAACCGGCCGTCCTGGGACAGGCGCCTTTCCGCGATATCGAGATTGGCCAGGATCTTGATCCGGGAGATGATGGCCGGTCCTTGCGACAGAGAGGGGGCGTCCGCATCATGCAGAACCCCGTCCAGGCGGTGGCGCACTCGCAGACGATCCTGGAGGGGTTCGATGTGAATGTCCGTCGCGCCCGCATCGACGGCGCTATTGATGATGCGATTGACCATGCGGATGACTGGTGCACCGCTCGCCAGGTCGCGCAGGCGATCAATGTCTTCAGACCCGGACCAGTCTGGATCGTCGATTTCTGGATCATCCGTAAGACTACTATTGCCTCCACTCGCGCCATAGAGGGTGTCGATCGCCTCGTCGATCCGGGATAGAGGCGCAACCATGGGGCGCACGGTCTTTCCTGCAAAACACGTCATTGCGTTCAGAGCTGCCATATTGAGGGGATCCGCCATGGCAATGACAAGGTTCCCGGAATCATCATGGAGGGGCAGAATCCGATTGCGACGCAGAAAATTCACATTGATTTCATCGGCAAAAAGTGGCGTTTCGGGCAATTGCTGGAGCGACGCATGGTCTGCGCCGGTAAATTGTCCATAGGCGCGGGCCAGGTCCTGCTCCGTCAAGAGACCCGTCCGGGTCATGACGTCCGCCAAAGACTGGCCACTGGTGCGGGCCAGACTTGCTGTCCGCATCAAGGCCTGGGCTCCCGCCAGTTTTTCCCGTTCCAGAAAGGCAAAAAAATCCTCCGTTTCTGTCTCTGTTGTTGAAGAGGAGCGCGCGTTGACCGGCATCATACCTGTCCCTCCTGAGGCTCCGTTTTGAGGTCTTCAGCGCATGTCTTGTCCAGCGTCGCGGGATCGCCGTTCCCGAAGTCAAGGACTATGACTGGGTCATCCGGGTGTTCCGTCAAGCGCAGGACCGTCCAGCGCGTAAAGGGAAGCTTCTCTTCGGTATCCAAACGGACCGTGATCCGGAAAGTCCGCCCGCCGGCTGTTGTCCCACGGCGGCGTCCACTGACCACGGATTGTTGGGTTGCTTCGTCCTGCTCAATCAAGGATTTGAGCCGCGCGGGCGCCGACTGCGGAAGAATTTGCGCACTTCCCGAATAGACCGTCAGGTAGGGAGCGATACAGGGGAAAAGACCTTCAGGGAAGTCCAGGACTTTCCGGATTTCCGAGGTCGTATGAAACGGCGCGTTGGCCGGCCCATTGCCGATTCCAGCCATCCGATAGTCGGATGCTTCCGCCCCGTTGAGATGCCTTAGGTCATCCGTATCGCGCCAATCGGCGATCCGGTCGGCGAGGGCGGAAGCGTCCTCCGCTGACTGTCCCATCATAGAGAAGAAGCGACTGAGCGTTTGCGGTGCGGACGCATTCACATCGATCTTTCCGGCCTCGTCTTCGATCCGAACGGTCAAACCATGATCATGAAAGGTGAACGTTCGTTCCTGGCCGTCGGCTTGCCAACGGTCGTCCGGCCGTGCAGCGAGGAGGCCAAGAACTGCCCGCTGGAGACCTGCCTCGAGAATGGCGTTGGCGGTGACCGCATCGAGGGCGAGGGTGGAAGTTCGGAGGTTTTGGCGCGATTGACTGACGACGCTGGCCACGAGGATCGTCATGAGCAGGACA
>CAZFWG010000123.1:0-7919 GCA_964522525.1 uncultured Alphaproteobacteria bacterium
CGCAACGGGGCTTCATCGACGAGGTGATCATGCCCCATTCGACCCGGCGGCGGGTGGCAAGGGCGCTGTGCATGCTTCAGAACAAGGACGTGTCGAACCCCTGGAAGAAGCACGACAATATTCCGCTTTAGGAACAGGACCTGGCCGCGCATTACCGGTCCCGGCATTTGTCAGAAAACAGATCATGTGCCGCCAGTGGGCGAGGGCCCGTGCCCTCGCCATGGCTGTATCGCGTCCGACCTGTGCCCAATGACCAACCGCCAATTCTTTCGCGGGCCACATGTTTTTCCAGTTAAAAATCGACACTAGTCGTTTCCAGAAGAATAGACGAAAAGAAAATGAAGGGCAGGATTTTGCAGCTCTTATGTATTGATGTTGATTAGCCTCTTTACTTGATTAATACTATCCAACCGCTAATTCTGAAAAATACCATCGCTGGTTTTACGCGGTGGCCATCGCCATTCAGAAAAAATTTGGCGGTCCGGTTCCATTCCGACACAAAGTCTCTATGATGCAGCGCGGTAACCTGCGACAGCCCTCTGGCCGCGGCTTTCCCAGTGACGCTGCACCTATGTGTCGTGTTGGGGAAATGCTCTGGGTCATCAGTATCTTTCGCCCAGATGGGGGGGGCACGTCGTCGTTCACAGGGCCCAGCTGGCCGCCCGTTAACACGCCAGCGTCGTATTTTTTCGAGGGCGACAAGCCAAGGCTCGGGCCCAAACCGGGAGAAGATCATGCCTGCACTTTCGGATACAGCCACGTCTGATCCTTCTGCAACCATGAATGAAACCTCGGACACGCGGGAAACCGATCACTACAAAGCGCAATATGTCAAAAGCTTCGTCGAGAAATGGGATGAACTGATCGACTGGGATGCCCGTGCGGAGAGCGAAGGGCGTTTCTTTATTGATCTCCTGAAGGCTCGGGAGAAAGTGTCGGTCCTCGATGTGGCGACCGGAACAGGCTTCCACTCGGTTCAGTTGCTCCGTGCCGGCTTTCAGGTGACGAGCGCCGACGGCAGCGCGGAGATGCTCGCCAAGGCGTTCGAGAACGCCCGTCAACGGGGCCTCGTGCTCCACACGACCTTCGCGGACTGGCGTTGGTTGAACAAGGATATCCAGGGCAAATATGACGCCATCATCTGTCTCGGGAATTCCTTTACCCATCTGTTCAAGGAGCGGGACCGGCGCCGGGCGCTGGCCGAATTCTACGCGGCCCTCAAGCATGACGGTATTTTGATCCTGGACCAGCGCAACTACGACGCCATCCTGGACGTTGGCTATGACAGTCAGCACAAATATTACTATTGCGGCGCCCAGGTTTCAGCGGAACCGGAATATGTGGACGAAGGCTTGGCCCGCTTCCGTTACGATTTCCCCGACGGTGCGGTCTATCACCTGAACATGTTCCCCTTGCGCAAGGAATACACCCGAAATCTCATGAAGGATGTCGGCTTCGCGTCGGTCACGACCTATGGGGACTTTCAGGAAACCTACGAACACTACGAACCGGATTTCTTCATTCATGTGGCAGAAAAGACCTATATTGAGGAGGACGAGGCGTGAGCGAAGCGCAGGACGTTCGTGAGATCACGGAGTCCTACTACGACAGTCACGATGCGGATCGCTTCTACCAGGTCATCTGGGGCGGCGAGGACATCCATGTCGGCCTCTACGACCACCCTGACGAAGAAATCGCCACCGCCAGCCGGCGGACAGTGGAGCGCATGGCCTCCTATCTGCCCTGGCTGGGACCGCAAGCACGGGTTCTCGATCTGGGCTCGGGCTATGGCGGTTCGGCGCGCTATCTGGCGCGCACCTTCGGCTGTCACGTCACCTGTCTCAACTTGTCCAATGTGGAAAATGAGCGCAATTGCGCCATGACCCGGGAGCAGGGGCTCAGCCAGCGCATCGAGGTCGTCCACGGATCCTTCGAGGATATTCCGTTCTCAGACCAGAATTTTGATGTGGTCTGGTCCCAGGACGCGATCCTCCACAGCGGCAATCGCGTCAAGGTTCTGGAGGAGGCGGCGCGCGTGCTGGGCCCGAAGGGACAGTTCATTTTCACGGACCCAATGCAGGCGGATCAAGTGCCCGATCCATCCGTGCTGCAGCCCATCTATGACCGCATCCATCTGGAGACCCTGGCCTCGGTTGGTTTCTACAGGGAAAATCTTTTGCGGCTCGGTTTTAATGAGAAACGGGTGGAACTGCTCACGCCCCATATGGCGATCCACTACCGGCGCATTCGCGAAGATCTGCTTCGGCAATATGACGAGATCCTTGAGTCGGTCTCCAAGGACTATGTGGACCGCATGGTCGATGGCCTCGAAAAATGGGTCTCCGGTGCACAGAGCGGCGTGATGGCCTGGGGCATTCTGTATTTCGCGAAGGATTGACACCGTCTTCGGATGCGTGGGCGCCGGGGGCGGGCTTAAAGTCCGTCGTCCCGGTCGCCCCCGCATCATATGTGTGAGAGCGGCAAGATGCTCTGAAACCGGCGAAATCCGAGGCCCGAAGGCCCTGAGAGGCGCCTATTCCTTTTCGTAGACGAGGGCCACCGGCTCCTTGTCGTGGGTCGTGTAACCGCGGATCATGCCCGGCGTGCTGAAAGGCGTTGAAACGGCGCCATCTGCCCCCACCAGGATCACGCCACCCAGACCACTCCGGCCGTCTCCGGCCTCCGCCATACGGTCGATCACCGCCTGGCCGGCCGTGGCGATATCCTCCCCGGCGAGTTCCATCCGCGCGGCAATAGAGCGGGCGGCGGTGAACCGGATGAAGAACTCCCCGTGGCCCGTGGCCGAAACCGCGACGACCCCGTTCTTGGCAAATGTTCCCGCACCGATGACCGGTGAGTCGCCCACCCGGCCGGGCGTCTTGGCATCATAGCCGCCCGTGGAGGTGCCGGCGGCAAGGTCCCCGCAGCGGTCAAGCACGACGGCGCCGACCGTGCCATGGTCGTCTTCGCCCTTGACCGCCTTGTTGTTCGTAAAATAATCCGCCGTCACCGTATCGGCCCCCAGTC
This sequence comes from uncultured Alphaproteobacteria bacterium, assembly GCA_964522525.1. Classification (GTDB taxonomy): domain Bacteria; phylum Pseudomonadota; class Alphaproteobacteria; order JAJFIK01; family JAJFIK01; genus CAYUYV01. Next base: position 3,028 of record CAZFWG010000123.1, read on the forward strand.
CCACAACGGCGGCTTCGCCCCGATCCCCCACCATCAAGACATGGCGGGTCTGCTCCATCACCAGGCGCGCGGCCGTGATCGGGTTCTTGATGAGCCGCATGGAGGCCACGGCGCCGGCATTGTGTGTGCGGCCATCCATGATCGAGGCGTCGGTCTCAACAAACTTCTCCGCATTGGAAATCGCGGCCTTGCCAGCATTGTAGAGGCCTGAATCTTCCATGGCGCGGACGGCCTTTTCCACCGTGTCGAGGGCGGACGCCCCTTGGGCCAAACCACGGCGCATGTCGGCCAACAGGGTCATCTGGAAGGCCTGGCGGGCTTCATGCTCCCGGCCGGCGGATGTGGTTCCTCCGTGCACGGCGATGGAGAACACTTCCTGGTCGGAGCAGGCGGCGTGCGAGGGCCCGGCCATGGCCAACCCCAGGGTCAAAGCGACCAGGCTTGAAGACAGAACGCGCATGGATGATCCCCTTCGCTCGACGAAGCGCTCCCGGCGCCCCTTCATCGTGAGGACGAGCTTAGGGCCGTCCACCGTCCGGCGCAAACGAGGCCCGTGGTCCTCAAGCCTGCTCGGCGATCAAGGCGCTGTGGGCGGGCAGGGTATCGGGGATGCGGTTGGCGTGATCCGCGATGCCAAGGGCCAGTTTGACCCGCCACTGATGGGCATCCTCAAGCGCGTGGGGTTGGCTCGCGTCGGTGAGATTGAACAGACACAAAAGCCGGTCCTGCTGCTCGGCCCGTTCAAAGGCCAGGACCGTGTCCGAGACATCCCGGAACCGCAGAGCCCCGGTCTTGATGGTCTTGTTCTCGCGCCTCAAGGCGAGGAGCCGCCGGGCCACATGGAGCGTCGCTTCCGGGTCGGCCTCCTGACGGTCCACGGCGAGATCCACATGCCGCCGGTCCATGGGCAACCACGGCTTGGCGGCGCTGAAACCGGCGCCCGCGCTCTCCGCAACCCAGGGCATGGGGGTCCGGGCACCGTCGCGCCCGAGCGTCCGTGGCCAGTTGGCGATCGCTTCCGGATCGACCAGGGCGTCCCGGGGAACATCCGCCTGGGGAAGACCCAGCTCCTCCCCTTGATAGAGGAAGATGTTGCCCTTGAGGCTCATCAACAGGGCGAGATAAAGCTGAGCATGGGCGGGTTTGACCGGCCCCTCGACCCAGCGGGACACGGCGCGGGGCGCATCGTGATTGCTGAACGCCCAGGACGGCCAGCCGTCACCGGCCCCCTCGTTCCAGGGCTCGAAGGCCTCCTGGACGGTCCGGGTGCTGAGGGAGGGTGCGTAGAGAAAGTCAAAGCTGTAGGCCGTGTTGAGCCGGTTCGTCCCCTTGGTGAACGATTTCATCTCCGGGAGGGGGTCAATGCCGCCGACCTCGGCCACGGTGAAGATCCCGTCATATTCGTCCGTGAGCGCCCGCAGGCGTTCCAGGAATTTCGGGATGTCCGGATGGGACATGCTGTTGACATGGCGCTGAAAATCGAAGGGGCGGGTTGCGTCCCGGGGATCGATGCCGCGCGGGGGATTGTCCCGCAACTGAGGATCATGCATGCCGAAATTGATGGCATCGAGCCGGAACCCATCGACGCCCCGATCCAGCCAGAACCGGCAACACGCCAGCAAAGCGTCCTGAACCGCCGGCTGGTGCAGGTTCAAGTCCGGTTGCTGGGTCAGGAAATTGTGGAAATAGTACTGGCCGCGCCGCGCATCCCAGGTCCAGGAGGCGCCTGAAAACACCGACTGCCAATTGTTCGGCGGCGATCCATCGGGTTTGGGATCGGCCCAGACATACCAGTCGGCTTTTGGATTGTCCCGGCTCGAACGGCTTTCCTGGAACCAGGCATGCTGATCCGAGGTGTGGGAAAGCACTTGATCGATGATCACCTTGAGGCCCAGCCGATGGGCCTTGTCCAGCAGCGCGTCGAAATCGGCCAGCGTGCCGAACAGGGGATCGACATCGCAATAGTCGGCCACGTCATAGCCGAAATCATGCATCGGCGATTTGAAGAAAGGCGAAAGCCAGATCCCGTCGACCCCGAGCGAGGCCACATAGTCGAGCCGGGAGGTGATGCCCGGCAGATCGCCGACGCCGTCGTCATTGCTGTCACAGAAGCTGCGCGGATAGATGTGATAAATCGTACTGCCTCGCCACCACGGTTCCACCTTGTGCACCTCATCCCGCGTCCGTCACGGACCTCCTCCGGCGCATGGCAAGGCCTGCGCCGGCCCGGAAACCTCGTGATCTGAAAACACCAGTTCGCCGTCTCGCCAAGGTCCCTGGAGGGCCATGGCTCGCGGCGGTGCCGTTGCTTACGACGAGATGCCCATCCAGTCCAGGACAGTGCTGTTCATCTCTCGTGGATAGGTGTGGGAAAGATCCGCAATCTCCCGGTAGACGACCCGGTTTCCGGCGGCGGTCAACAGATCGCGTGCTTCCCGGGCCATCTGGACCGGAAACATCCAGTCGAGGGCCCCGTGCACCAGATGGACCGGAATGGCCGCCAAGCGGTCCCGATCGACCATCTGGAGGAGGAGCGGGTGGAAACTGGCGGCCATCGGCGCGATATGGGTGAAGGGCGCGCCTTCCCGGAAGCCCAGGAGATAGCTGAAGGTGCCGCCGTCGCTCAGACCGGTGAGCAACACCCGGCTCGGATCGATGGTCCAGCGCTCCTTCAGAAAATCCACGAGGCGCACGAGGTGATCGCCGTCCCAATCCGGGTTGGTCATGGACCAGGTATCGCCCCGGGCCGTCGGCGTGACCAGAATGGCCCCGCGCGTGCGCGCCTCTCGCACCCAGCTCCACAGGAAACGATGTCCGCTCCCGCTGCCGCCATGGAGTGCCATGATCAAGGGATGGGGTACGTCCGGCGTATAAGTCTCGGGCACATAGAGGGAAAAGCCACCCCGTGCCCCCGGTTCCTGGCTCGACTGAAGGAGCCCGGTATTGGCGTCCTGGGCCAGGGCCCCGGCGCTCAGGCGGCGCAGAAGATCCTCATCGGATCTCTTCTCGGGCTCGAGGAAATAGCGGCTCACGGGGACGAGGACGCCCGCAAGGGGATAGAGGGACTCACAGGCCGCCGACCAGCCTCTCAAGGAGCGGTAGGCGGCGAGCACGCCTTGGGGATTTTCCTTGGCATGGTGAATGCTGTCGAAGGCCTCCTTGGTCGCCGTCATGGCGGTCACGAGGCGTTCGCGCACGGGCGTCAGGCGCTCGGGCCAGACAATCCCTTCGCCGGCCTCGAGCTGACGCTCAAGATCCGGGCTGGGCGAGCCCACGGCCTCGATGACCTGGGCCAGGATGGGCGGATGGAGATGACGCGACAGCAGTTCCATCGCCTCCAACCCGTCGAGCACCGTCGTCAGCGATTCGGCAATCCAGCGGATGACATCGTCCCGGTCACTTGTCATCGGCTCAGCCGCGAATGCGCACGGGCAGGCTGGCATAGCCCTTGACGAAATTGGAGCGGACCCGTTCCGGCTCGCCGACGACTTCGATCGTGTGGAAACGCTTCATGATCTCCTCCCACAGGATCCGGAGCTGCATTTCGGCCAGACGATTGCCCACGCAGCGATGGATGCCGAACCCGAAGGACAGGTGCTGACGCGCCCGTGGCCGGTCGATCACCAGACGGTCGGCGTCGGGGATCACTTCCTCGTCCCGGTTGCCCGAAACATACCACATGACGACCTTGTCGCCCTTGCGGATCGTCTTGTCGCGCAGCCGCGTGTCCTGCGTGGCCGTGCGGCGCATATGGGCAAGCGGTGTCTGCCAACGGATGATCTCCGGCACAAGGCTGTCGATCAGGCGCAAGTCCGAGCGCAGCTTGTCATATTCTTCCGGAAACTGATTGAGGGCGAGCACGCCGCCGGTGATGGAGTTGCGGGTCGTATCGTTGCCGCCAACGATCAGTAGAATGATGTTCCCGAGAAACTCCTGATACTCCATATTGCGCGTGGCCTCGCCGTGGGCGAGCATGGAGATCAGGTCCGTCTTCGGCTCCGCATTGACCCGCTCGTTCCATAGCCCCATGAAATAGGCGCCGCATTCCCGCAATTCCTCGCGCCGGGCCTCGATGGATTCGATGATACCGGAATTTTCATCCGCCGTCGCCACATCGGACCAGCGTGTCAGCTTGCGCCGCTCCTCGAAAGGGAAATCGAACAGGGTCGCCAGCATCTGCGTGGTGATCTCGATCGATACCCGGTCGACCCAGTCGAAGGTCTCGCCCACGGGAAGATTGTCGAGGATCTGGGCCACCCGTCCCCGGATGGTGCCCTCGAGAGCCGCCAGATTGGGACCGGCGACGATGGGCTGGACCACCTTGCGCTGGTCGTCATGTTTCGGCGGGTCCATGGCGATGAACATGGGCAGCGGGAACTCTTCCCGCGGTTCGACAATGGTGATGACGGGTTCGGAGGAAAAGATGTCGTGGTGGGTATCGACGTGGAGAATGTCTTCGTATTTCGTGATCGACCAATAGGGGCCGTAGGCGCTTTCGGAACAATAGTGGACCGGGTCTTCTTCGCGCAGGCGCTTGAAATAGGTCCAAAAGGAATTGGTCTTGTAGAGTTCCGGGTCGGAGACGTCGATGCCGTCAAGGGGCAGCGAATAGGGGTCAACCGCCGGTGTTTGCTCCCGGCCAAAGGGGGTTCCGCGCATGCCTGTCTCCTCCGCTTCCAAGGGGGGGGAGCAGATGGAGCGAAGCGGACAGCCTTCGACCAATGCTGTAACACCACGCGCCGGTCTGATCCCCTGCGATTATTCGTGACGCTGGCGTCATAATACCGGCGGTATGGCCAACGGCCAAGACGCCAATCAGACGATGTGCGGCCTTTTACGTGGATGGCGTGTGGTCGTCCTGGCCCCGTGGGGATTGACGTGGTGGCCCGGCA
>CAZFWG010000124.1:0-7844 GCA_964522525.1 uncultured Alphaproteobacteria bacterium
CTTGATGAGACGGCCTCGCCGCGGAAGACGCCAACCAGCTTTGGGTCCAGGTTCGCGGCATTTGTTTTTGCTCCTGGAGCTATGTGACCGGGCATCTGAGATTCCGAAGACGGTTTTCGTTTGCCAGTCACTCGCGGAGGCGGGGGGGAGGCAACGGGGTCGATCAACGCGATCCGAACCTGTGACGACAAGCGTCCCTGGCCCTGGATCTGGACCTTTCGTCCGTCTTGCACCATGGCGCCCGTAAACTGAACATCAGCCTTTGTATCAGTTTCGAGTGGCAGTCCGGTTTGAGTGTCCACCAGGATCGTTGACGAGACCGGGCCGGTCATCGCCACGCCGTTGTTCGAACTCATCGTACTTCCTTGCGCCGCGAGTCTGGCCATCTGCCGATTCTCATGGCGTTGCAGACCGACGACGGTCACGGTCGCTTTGGTTTCACCGGAACCATCGGGCTCTTCCAGTGTTGCCGTCCACTGATCGCCCTCGGTGACGGGGCGTCCGGGCCGCATTGTGTTCTCGAATACAACGACCGGCGACAAAAGTCGGGAAACAGCCTGATGGTTATTGACGGTCCCTCCGTCGACCGGCGCAATTCGAATGATTTTTTCATTCTGTACGTCCACGACTGCCGTCCGGCCCGCCAGTTCGAAGGGCTGGGGGGTGGGCACACCGTTTATGCTCATCTGTGTCCCGCTCCCTGGACCGAAGCTGAGCCGGAGTCTTGTCGGCCGGCCGTTCTCCACGCTGAGCGCGACCGCCTTGCCGTCGATGGTTGTCTGGATCGTTTGCCGGCCATTCATGCTCTGTCCGTCGCTGGCATAGGTCAGCGCCTGGTCCAGGGCGTAAGAAAGCCGGAAAGTGTATTCAAGTCCCTGGGGCACATTGTATTCGATGGACACGGGTTCCCGCGCGACTGCCACGGTTCCCGCCATCGTCGTGCTTGCCAAGCAGAGCAGCAGAGCGCTCGCTAACTTTTTGAATATATGGCTCATTCCAGGTACACCGATTTTTTGTTGGCTGATGAAGATGCAAAGCCTTGAGGAAGCGCCGCCACGAGCGTTCCTTCGATGAACTCTGGCGGGACTCTGACGTCAAATGAGCGTCCCGTCATGTTTGAATGGCGAAGCGGAAGGCCACCAGGAACGATGACGTTCCGACGATCATTCATCGACCGTGCGGCCGCTGGCTGTTGCAGGAAAACCACGGTCAGTCTCCATCCATGGTTCCTGAAGAAATTGCAACGTGGGCGGACGGGAAACCAATGTGTTAGCAGCAGCGCCCTTCCTGGCCCGGAGATGGAGTTTCCGTTAGTGTCCAGAGGATCCTTGGTTTCATCAACGAGTGGATATTGGTTTGAGCTGGCATGTGTCCCGCCGGAAGGCGGTTTTGTTTGCCGCCGTCGCATATCTTTGTGCGACGCGATCAGTCCCGGCGGTTTCATGGGCTGTTGAGATCCCTGCATCCCCAAGCAGTGAGCCTTTTTCTTCTGACCATGTGATCGGCCTTGCTGAAGCCTTGGCACAGCAACCCTTTCGCGTGCCCCCTGCGGCCCCGGAAACCCTTTCGGAGTTGCCTTATGACACATATCGGCAGATCCGGTACCAGGAGGCTGCGGCCGTCTGGGGCGACAGTCCTACCCGCTTCTCTGTCCAGTGCTTTGCGCCCGGCTATCTGTACGAAGATCTGATCGATATTGCGATTGTCGAAAACGGCGAGGCCCGCCCTCTTGAAATCAGTGAGAGGAGCTTTGAAACGCCCAACGCCGCTATCGCGCAGGCGCTGGTGGAGGCGGGCAAATTCGCGGGGTTTCGGCTCCATTACCCGATCAATACCGGCGATTTGCAGGATGAGTTCGTCGTCTTCCAAGGGGCGAGCTACTTTCGGGCGGTCTCGTCAGGGCAGACTTACGGTCTGTCGGCCCGGGGTCTGGCCATCGATACCGCTCAACCACAAGGGGAAGAATTCCCCATCTTCCGGAGTTTCTGGATCGAACGTCCCTCAGCTTCCGACTACGCGATCGTTGTTCATGCGCTTCTCGACAGCGACAGCGTGACGGGCGCTTTCCGCTTTGGCCTCTATCCGGGCCGCACGACGCGGATCGACGTGAGCATGTCGCTTTTTCCCCGGCGAACGCTCACCCATGTGGGTCTGTGTCCCCTCACATCCATGTTTCATTTTGGACCTGCCGATCAGCCGACACAGCCAGACTACCGCCCGGCGGTCCACGATTCGGAGGGACTGGCCATCATCAATAGATCAGGGGAGAGACTGTGGCGCCCCCTGATCAATCCCCGCACTCTTCAGGTCAGTGCGTTCAAGGACAAAAATCCACGAGGCTTCGGGTTGATACAGCGGACGCGCGACTTTTCCCATTATCAGGATCTTGAAGCCCGCTACGAGCGGCGGCCCTCCATTTGGGTCGAGCCCGAGGGAGAGTGGGGCGAGGGCCATGTCGATCTCGTGGAGATCCCCACCGACTCGGAAGCCAACGACAATATCGTGGCCTATTGGCGCCCCGATGCGCCGCTCGCCGCGGGGCAGCGCCATGACTTTGCCTACCGTCTTACCTGGCCCGATGTGGTTTACAGTCGGCAAAATGTGGCGCAGGTCATCTTGACGGGGATTGGCCGGCGCCTGGACAACAGCCTGCCCCAGGCGGTTATCGATTTTGATACGGAACACAAGGCGGATGGTCTGACGGTAGATGCCGTCGCGACACCCGGTCGGATCGTTGAAGCCGTCGTGGCGAACAACACTGTTACGGGGGGCATACGGGTTTTCGTCACCTTTGACCCCGAAGGCGCCTCTCCGGTGGAATTGCGGGTTCAACCCAGAAAGGACGGTGTCGCCATCGGCGAAACCTGGCTTTATCGCTGGCTCGCCGACCAGAGCTGAAGGGGCCTTTCGCCGGCTAAAGCATTTTCAAGAAATTCCGGGTCAGGACAATGCTTTAGAGCGCCTTCAACTTGTTCCCAGTCATGAAGGCGCTCTATATCTTTGATTTGTCGCGTTTTCGAACCGCAAGTGAGGCGAAGCCGAACGCTCACCCTTTTGCTGAAAACGCTCTAGGCTGTGTTCCGTATTGTCATATCACATCCCATGGCGATGCGTCTGAAGCGCTGGAATTTGCCCAAGGCCTGCTCGATCCGTACTCTGCCTTTGTAGAGAAGGCTCGCGAAGCGCCCGTGCGACGTCCCCGAGCCCTTTCGCTTCGGTATGACGGCGAGAGCACCCGCCTTGGCGCCGCATCCCCGATTGACGGCGCCATCATCGCCCGTATCGGCAACGACGACGCGTGGCGCGACCGTGCGCCGGGCGGTCAGCCCGCCCCGCGGAGCGGATCAGCACAGCGAATTGAGTGTGAGCGAAAAGATGGTGGAGCCAGCCGGAATCGAACCGGCGACCTCTACAATGCCATTGTAGCGCTCTCCCAACTGAGCTATGGCCCCACGAAAAAGAGGTCGTGCTTGTGTTCGCATGAAAAGGCCAGAGGCCTCACCCGGGAAACCGGGCCCCAAAAACCGGGGATTTCACGCGTCAGGGAAGCATTGGGCACTTCCGAGACCGGGAACCTAGAATCGGACGGGGAACGGTTCAAGCTTTTTCCAAAGCCGCGCCGCCCGGGCCCCGCCACTGCGCACCTGACCCGGGTGCCTCAGGTCTCCTTGTCCGGGTCCTCTTCGGTTTCGACGATACCGGCGACATCGTCATCGCCTTCCAGGTCGGACATGTCCTCGATGATGTTGTCCATGCCTTCCTCGGAGCCGTCGTCCTCGTCCTCGTCGTCGTCATCTCCGAGGTCCGGAATATCCTCCACTTCGTCCGTGGGGGTCAGCTTTTTCTTCTTCTTGCGCTTCTTCTTTTTGCCGGCTTCCGCGCTGTCGTCATCCTCGTCGTCGCCATCCTCGTCGTCCTCGGCCTCATCCTCGTCGAGGCTGTCCTCGTCCAGATCCTCATCCTCGTCGAGATCCTCGTCCTCGAGTTCCTCTTCGTCCTCGGCGGCTTCCGCTTCCTCGGCGGCCTTCTTCTTGGCGGCTTCCTGGGCGGCCTCTTCTGCTGCTTTGGCGCCGCGGGTCCGCCGGGTCTTGATCCGGGCTTCCGGATCGAAGGTGTGGCCACATTTCGGGCATTCGATCGGACGCTTGTCCAGGTCATAGAAACGCGCCGCACAGTTGGGGCATGTTCTTTTGGTTCCAAGCTCTGGCTTTGGCACGGCCTCGGGTTCCTTAATATTTCTGGTCGGATGGTTTCTCTTGGCGGGCAAGGGCGGCGTCGAGGGCGCCCCTTGCGCTGTCGGATCCCAGGGGAGCTGGCGGCAAACCCGAGAGACCCGTAATGGGGGCAGGGCAGGCCACGCGCCACTGAAGCCCGGCGTTTGCCATGATCGGCGGACGCTGTCAAAGAGTATTCGTCCGATTTCCAAGCGCGAGACCACACGCCATGTCCCCAGGGCCGCTTCCCCCCGCCAAGAGCCCCATTCCCGATCGCCTCACGGCCCGGGCCTCCCCAGCGCTCACCGGTGCCTTCGACGTGCCCGGGGACAAGTCGATCTCCCACCGGGCCCTTATTCTGGGCGCTCTTTCGACGGGCGAGACCGGGATCGAGGGCCTTCTGGAATCGGATGATGTCCTGCGCACGGCGGCGGCCTTGCGGGCCATGGGGGCCCAGTTCGACCGCCTCGGCCCTACCCGGTGGCGGGTCCGGGGCCGGGGCGTGGGCGGCCTTGATGCGCCGCAGGATGTGCTCGATTTCGGCAATTCGGGGACCGGCGTGCGCCTGATGTTGGGGGTTCTGACCGGCCATCCGTTCCGCGCCTTGGTAACGGGGGATGACAGTCTGAGGAGCCGGCCCATGGGCCGGGTCGTTGATCCCTTGCGCCAGATGGGCCTTGAGGCCGACCTCGCGGATGGCGGGCGTCTGCCGGCAAGCTTCCGGGGCGGGCACCCGGTGCTGCCGATCGCCTATGACGTGCCCGTGCCCAGCGCCCAGGTGAAATCGGCGATCCTTCTTGCCGGTCTCCACGCGCCGGGCCGCACGACCGTGGTTGAAGCCGTGGCGACCCGTGATCATACCGAACGTATGCTGAGGAGTTTCGGGGCCGATCTCCAGATGGAGAAACGGGACACGGGCGCCCATGCGATCACCGTGACCGGCGAGGTCGAATTGGAGGGGACGGTGGTGGTCGTTCCGGGGGATCCGTCCTCGGCTGCGTTTGCCCTTGTGGCGGCGCTCGCGGTGCCGGACAGCGATCTTCAATTGTCCGATGTGATGCTCAATCCCGGCCGGACCGGACTGCTTCTTTGCCTCAAAGAGATGGGCGCCCGGATCACTTCTGAAAATGTACGGGAAAGCGGCGGAGAGCCGGTGGCCGATCTGCGTGTTTCGGCCCAGGAGCTCACGGGGATATCCGTGCCGGCGGAACGCGCGCCGTCCATGATCGACGAATATCCGATCCTGGCCGTGGCGGCGGCCTTCGCGAAGGGCCAAAGCCGCCTGAACGGGCTTGCCGAATTGCGGGTCAAGGAAAGCGATCGGCTGGAGGCAACCGCGCGCGGTTTGGCGGCGTGCGGTGTGCCCGTGGCGATCGAAGGCGACGACCTGATCATCGAAGGGCAGGGGCCCGGGGGCGTTGCCGGAGGCGCGACCATCGACGCCAAGGGGGATCACCGCATCGCCATGGCGTTTCTTGTTCTGGGGCTTGGTGCCCAGGCGCCGGTTACGGTCACCGGCTGTGCCATGATCGCCACCAGCTTCCCCGGCTTCGTCGATCAGATGACGGCGCTGGGGGCCATCATCGAGCCGGAGGACCGGGCATGATCAAACTCATCTATCCCTTGCGGCGTCTGCCCCATCTGAGCCGGACGGATTTCCAGACCTATTGGCGGGAAACCCATGCGCCCCTGGTGCGTCGGCATGCGGATGTCCTGGGCATCAGAGCTTATGTTCAAAGCCATACGCTCGATGCCGCCCGCAACGACCTTGTGCGCGCCATTCGCGGCGCCGGCGATGTGGACTATGACGGTGTCGCCGAGCTGTGGTTCGACTCGGCGGAAGCCTTGAGCGCGCCCGCAAACAATCCGGAGGCGGCGGCCGCCGCGGCCGAGCTGCTTGACGACGAGAAGCGCTTCATAGACGTGGCGGCGTCCCCCATCTTCGTTGCCGAGGAGCACCCAGTCATTGCGGCCCCCTGGCACCATCCGAAGGACGTAACGTGACGGATTTTCTGGTCATCGCCGTTGACGGGCCCGTGGCCGCGGGCAAGGGAACCTTGGCGCTCCGCCTAGCTCAGCACTATCGCTGCGCCTATCTCGATACGGGCGCGCTTTACCGGCGGGTCGCGTTCCTCACCCTTGACGGGGGAGGGGATCCGCAAAATGTCGATCATGCCCTCGCCGCCGTGGGGCGGCTCGAAGCCCGGGACATTCCCGATGCCGAGTTGCGTAATGACCGGATTGCCCAAGCGGCGTCCAAGGTGGCGGGTCTCGTGCCCGTGCGCGAGGCGCTCCTGTCATTTCAGCGTCGCTATGCCCGCCCGCCGCGATTTCTCACGGATGGATCCGAGGCCCGGGGCGCGGTTCTCGACGGCCGGGATATCGGCACCGTGGTCTGCCCGGATGCCCCGGTGAAACTGTTCGTGACCGCGAGTGCGGAAATCCGCGCCAGGCGGCGCCATGCCGAGTTTCAGGCCAAGGGACGGACGGACCTAAGCTATGCCCAGGTCCTGGCCGACCTGGAGGCCCGGGATGAACGGGACCGCAACCGGGAGATCGCCCCTTTGCGGCCGGCCCCCGACGCCCACTTGCTCGATACCTCCGATTTGGATAAAGAAGAGGCGTTCAAAGCGGCCTGCAGCATCATTGATGCCATCACGGGGTGATTTCCGGCGCGGTTCTTCCCATCTGCGGAAAAGCCGACACGGTTCGGAAACTGTCCCCTGAGGCCGTTTTGGCATTCCAATCCGTGGATCGACATGACGGGTTTGGCGGTGGGGCCGATGCTAGGTCCCGCCCTTTGGTCGCAACGCTTGTGCCTTTCCTGAAAAGACGTGGCTCTTTTGGGTTCGCGCCAGGCGCCGGCCCCATTCCGTCCTGTGACCATCACCTGACCGGCAGCGCTGCGTCGCCCGGGACGCGTTAAAGGGAGCTTTGATGAGCGATACCGCATTGGCCGAAGAGGCCCAACTGACGAATACACCGACGACGGATGATTTTGCCGCCATGCTCGACGAGACGCTGGGGCAGGCAAAGCTCGAAGAGGGCAATGTCGTCGAAGGATCTGTCATCGCCATTGAAAACGACATGGCGATCATTGATGTCGGCCTCAAAACCGAAGGCCGCGTTCCCCTCAAGGAATTTTCAACACCGGGTCAGGACGTGACGCTCACTGTGGGCGACAAGGTCGAGGTCTATCTGGAGCGCGTCGAAAACGCGCTTGGTGAGGCCATCTTGTCCCGCGACAAGGCCCGGCGCGAGGAAAGCTGGATCCGCCTCGAAAAGTCCTATGCCGCCAATGAGCGTGTTCAGGGCGTCATTTTCGGCCGGGTCAAGGGCGGCTTCACCGTGGATCTCGAAGGCGCCGTGGCGTTCCTGCCGGGCAGCCAGGTCGACATCCGGCCCGTGCGCGATGTGACGCCGCTGCTCAATATTCCCCAACCCTTCCAGATCCTGAAAATGGACAAGCGCCGGGGCAATATCGTCGTTTCCCGCCGTGCCGTTCTTGAGGAAACCCGCGCCGAGCAGCGCCAGGAAATCGTCGAGAACCTGAAAGAAGGCGATGTGCGCGAAGGGGTGGTGAAGAACATCACCCACTACGGGGCCTTTGTGGACCTGGGCGGCGTCGAC
>CAZFWG010000125.1:0-7456 GCA_964522525.1 uncultured Alphaproteobacteria bacterium
TGATGTATTTCACGCCCTTTATCAATTGTAGTAAGTTCCAACACGGCGGATATGGGGAAAAAGCAGGGACAGCCCCCCCCCCCCATCAAACCCCGGAAAAATCCCCATGGGCTCGAAATGGATCGACGGTTTATCCAATGTTAAATCGGTCCCCGCCCCTTCGTGAAACGATCCAAGTCCTCTTTGCGGAGATTTGCTTACGGACCATCAAGAGGACCCATCCCATTGGATTTCGACCCCAGCGCTGCCTTTGCGCCGCTACATTATCGTCTGCAGCCCTATGGCGGCATCGCCCGCGAGGACCTGAGGCGGCTCAATGATTTGCCCTACACTCAGATGGAGTTTGCAGTCGGACGCCGCATCGCCCCCCGCGGACACCAACTCGATCGCATCTATCTGATCATTTCGGGCTGGGTCGGACAGTCGCGCTATCTCATGTCAGGTACGCGACAGATCGTTCACGTCCTTCTGCCGGGTGACATCGTGCCCGCCAATGTATTTGCACTGAGAAAGCTTGATCATGAACTGGAGGCGTTGACGCATGTCGTCATTCGACTCTTTGACCCGGAGGATTTTGTCAACTTGCTGCAGACAGCGCCTGAACTGAACATGGCTCTCTGGTGGGCCGCGGAACAGCAATACAGCATCCTGCGTGAATCCATCGTCCGGCTTGGCCGCCGATCATCGATAGAGCGCGTGGCCCATCTCTTTCTCGAATTGCACCGCCGTCTGCTCATCATCCGGCAAGCAAAGGAAGAATCCTTCATGCTCCCCATGACACAAGAAGCTTTTCGTGATGTCTTGGGATTGTCTTTGGTTCACATGAACAGGATGCTGCGACAATTGGAGAAGCAGAAGTTGATCGAGCGAAAAGACACCACGATACAATTCCGAAACCGGCAGGAGCTCAGCCGACTATGCGATTTTGATCCCGCCCATCTTCATCTTAACGGAGAGGGTGCCTGGGGCGGCGGCAAGTGAACAATACGGAACCTCCATGTCGCCGTAATTATGATCCGGATACAGCGTAGTTAACTTGATCATCCAGCAACCTGTTTATCTCACAAGGTCAGATCCCGCGAGCTGAGAGACGGCAAAAAGGGAAAGCCCGAAGCGCCTCTTGAGCATTAACGGCGCGCGAGGCGCCTCAGGCGTTCCCGTCTCGTACTTTTCCCCGATCAATTGTCGTCCGGTTCCTCGCCACGCACTTCTTCCAGGGGATCAAACTCCCCGTCATCTTCATTGATCTCGTCCCCGGCGACATACCCCGCGCCAGCCGCGGCCCCGGCCACGCACCCGGTCACGGCACCGGAAGAAAGAGCAAGCCCACATATCATCAGTAAGCGTATCATTACAGACATATCGATTCCCTTTCGTGAATGAAACAACAACATCAGTAATGAACAAGAAACGATTTGGTTCCTTCAAGCCCGTCTCCGTCCCCCCTTTCACGGAACATCTGGCATAGAACATTTGGAGGTCACCACCCTTCTGAACCATGCACTTTGGGAACATTTTGGCCCTGAAACTGTTAAAGCCTCGGTCGGTTTAGCCTTGAGCGGCGGTCCAGCATCAAGCGCTGTTTTTTGCGAAAGGCTGTGAACCGGCCGACGGGTAAGCAATCTCGAGATGTGGCAATGCCAAGGGTATTCTCTTGGTTGCTTTTTAGGCATTTATAACAGGAGGTGTTATGCGGAACATCATGATGAGTTTGTTCATTGCCCTGGGCGTTATCAGCTCAAGCGTAGCGGCCCATGCGGACAAACCGACGAAAGTCGAGATCCAAAAACTCAGCGAGGAAGTCAAACGGGCTCTCGTTCAATTCAAAGATCAGGTCAAACGCGGCGAAAAATGGCTGGATGAGGCGGAGGCCGTTCTGGTGTTCCCCGGTGTGATCGAGGGTGCTGCGATCATCGGGTCGGAATATGGCGAGGGGGCGCTTGTCCTGGAGGGCTCTGTGGTCGATTACTATACGATCACATCCGCATCCCTCGGCCTGCAAATCGGTACGCAGAAGAAAGATGTCTTTATTCTGTTTTTTGATGAGGATGCCCTCGCCCAATTCCAGGGCAAGGCCGGCGGCTGGGTCGTGGGGGCAAATGCCTCAGCGACGCTTTTTAACGAAGGTGCCGAGAGTTCGGCCGACACGGCGACTTTCGATGACCCGGTCGTGGTAGCCGTTCTGAACCAAAGTGGTCTCCTCGTCGGTGCCGATTTTCGGGGTGCCAAAGTGTCTAAGATGAAACGCTGAAATCAGACACAATCTGGTTCCGAGCGAGCCTCAATTTACTAGATGTGGGGCTGTCCGAATTATAAACGGGCAGCCCCCTTTTTGGCCACAGACAAAATATAGCTTTGCGAAATACAGCACAGTTCAGTTCAGTTCAAAATATGCAGGGTACGCCCAGAAATGAGGCGGAACTGACCAACCACGGTTTTTCGACCTCGAGCAGCTTCAGGTCGGGGACTTCTGATCATATTCACAATGCGGAATTTCTCAAGAAGATTCACGTTCACTCCGATGACCTGCATTTGTGAGGAAAAAGAAATTTCGGATCTTGGAACTTAGGCGCAAACGGAGTGTTCACGTTGCGAAATCGCATTTGCGCCGTTTTCTGCCCCAGGGTAATCCCCCAATGTGTATACTGAGGAGTATTCCATGAAACGACTTCTGGCCTTGAGCCTGCCCCTTGCCTTCGCGGTAGCCGGAACGGTTGGCGCCCATGCGCAAGATCGGGACTATCGAGAGAACGACCATGCACTTGGCCCCTATATTGGCGCTGGCTACACCTATCTTGACTTCAATGAGGAGTTTGGAGGCGAAGGGGACGTCCATGCCCTTACCGGACGCGTGGGATGGCAGATTATTCCCTTCTTGTCCGTGGAGGCCGAGGCAAGCTTCGGCGTCGATGACGACGGCTTCGACTTCGATGGCAACGAGGACGATTTCGATCTCGACGATGACAATGACGGCAGCGTGGATGACGTCATCAGCGGGCCCGGCGAACTGGGCCTGGACTATCTGGTGGGTATTTTCGCCCGCGCCAATTTTCCAGTTCATGAGCGGGTCGATATTTTTGCACGCGGTGGATATGCCTTCGTGGAAGTCGATTCAACCGTTCAAACGATCGGCGGGAACCAACTGATCTTCGGCGGATCCGACGATGGTTTTGCTATCGGCGGCGGTGCCTCCTTTGATCTCACAAGAGCTCTGGTGTTGCGTGCGGAATACACCCGTTATGAGTTGGACGATGCAGATGCCAACGGTGTCTCAGCCTCGCTCAATTTCAAGTTTGGCGGCCTTTAAAACGTGTCGCGGTATGCCGGGGCAGTGCTATCCGCCTGGGTAGCACTGCTTTTGGCGTTTCTGGCTCAATCAGTAAGAATACGCTAAAAGCAAAAGATCAAAGACGATTCAGCCTGGCACGTTCAGGCGGGATTACAAACGAGGTATGCGAGCCAGACCGGTACTTTCATGAAGCAAACAACTGACACCATTACTGACGACATATTCGACCTCATCACTGGCGATGACGATGCCCGGATGTGCAAAGATATTCCCCAAGCGGCATGTACGGAGCAGCCCAGAAATTTTCTGCTTCAGGTAGGGATCCTGTCACTGACGAAACTGGGGGACGGCCTGATCGACCCCAAAATCGTGCTCAGTTGGCTGCTTTCGGCGCTGGGTGCCCCCGTTGCTCTCATCAGCCTGCTCGTCCCAGTGAGAGAAGCTTTTTCCCTGCTGCCTCAATTGTTCATCGCCGCTCGGATCCGTCAGGCCAAGATCCGGAAATGGTACTGGGTGGCGGGCGGTCTCGGTCAGGCAGCAGCCGTCGCCGGCATGGCTGCCACTGTTCTCGCCATGGATGGTACCAGGGCAGCATGGGGCGTTTTGCTCATGCTGACCCTTTTCAGTCTTTCGCGTGGCATATGTTCCGTCGCCAACAAGGACGTCAAAGGCAAGACCATCGCCAAGACGAAGCGAGGAAAGCTTTCCGGATACGGCACAATGATCGGCGGTGTCCTCGTCGCGATGGTCGGCGTTTATCTTTCCTTTCTGTCCAACACCGGAGCCCAGGATATTCTGGGCTACTTTCTCGTTCTCGCGGCGGTTCTTTGGCTTCTCGCCTCTTATTTGTTCAGCTGCATTACCGAAGCAGAAGGAGCAACAGAGGGTGGCGGTAACGCCTGGCGCGAAACCATTGCACAACTCGCCCTTATCCGCACGGACGTTTCTTTTCGTACCTTCCTCATCGTGCGTGTGCTGTTGATCAGCACAGCTGTGGCCACACCCTTCTATGTTGCGCTTGCGGAAGATCAAACAGGCACCACGCTCTCGGCCCTGGGGCTTCTCATGATCGCTTCAAGTCTTGCAAGCGCCGTCGCATCGGCCGTTTGGGGACACCTTGCAGACCGTTCAAGCCGCAGGGTTCTGATTGCTGCAGGTTCCCTGGCTGGAGTCTTGGGCTTCGTCGTCGCAGCCATCGAATTATCGGGTCTACGCTTGCCTTATCGTGAAGCCTATTATGCGGGACTGATTTTTGTTCTGGCCGTTGCCTATTCCGGCGCGCGACTCGGACGTAAAACATATTTGATCGATCTTGCAACAGACGAAAAGCGGGCATCCTATGTGGCGGTCGGCAACACACTGATCGGTCTGGCCCTGATGGCAACGGCATTTCTCGGATTGCTTGCCGACGCAGCCGGGCCGATATGCGTCATCATGTTGATGTCTGGCTTTTCGGTCCTGGGGGCCCTTCTGGCGGTTCGCTTGCCGGAAGTTGAGTGAGCAACGAACAACGATCGCGACGCGCATTCCGTCACCTTGGTGATATCGCTGTCCCGGGGGGTCCACTCCCGGCGCGCTTCCACAACCATCCAAGATCAGATATTCAACCCAAGGACTCTCGTTATAAACGTGGGCGCCAAAGGGCTCAGGTCAGCATTGCCGGACGGGTCGGACACGGCCCGCCACAGCGTATCCGAACGTAAAAAAGTGTCCGACATGATTGAGGAGATCAATGGGCTTGATATGTCTTCTCCCGCATGGTTGCAAAAATTCAAAGGTTTGTGCAAATATATTGTATATCATCTTGATAAAGAGGAACAGGGAGTCTTTCCCCACTCGAGAAAAAGGATCAAGCAAGCGCGTGCGACAACGCTTGCCGGCGAAGTTGGCGAACGCAAAACAGTCGTGGTTGGGAACAAGAAAGACGGTTACGGGCACCGGAGGACATGGTCCATGAGTAGGCCGCAAAAATACGCAGACATCGATTTCAAGCCTCCGGAGAAGGTGGCGGAGAACGCCGCGCGCGGGCTCGAACTGCGTCGCGACCACGGTCGCGGCGGCACAATGGTTGGTGTGGCGCGTGCCCGTGACCTTAAGAATCGGGAAAACATCTCCCCAGAGACCGTTCGCCGAATGAGCAGTTATTTTGCGAGACATGAGGTTGATAAGGAGGCCCAACAGTTCCATGATGAAGATGAACCTTCGGCGGGTTACATCGCTTGGCTTCTATGGGGCGGTGATGAGGGCCGGGTTTGGGCGGACGCGATCAAGACGCGCATGGACAAAATCGATGAGGACAATTCCTGATTTTTCTGCAAAACCAAGATAAATTGTTGTATACGGATTGAAAATACTCAGTGGTTTAATTTCAATCTTGGAACCCTCTGTTCCGTCCGCGATAGCTCACTAGGATCAGCGTGTTACATGAGTGGCCGTGGGCCCTGTTGTGTTCTTCGATGACGTGATTGATGGCTTTCTGGAGATTTGAGACGGACGCGAAGATGCCGTATTCGAGGCACCTTTTTTCTGGATTTGGCGAAGAAGCCGTCGATGGCATTGAACTATGAGCTTGATATCGGGATGATGTGGAATGCCCGCCGTGAATGCCGGTCGAGCCAACGATGGACCTCAGGTGTTTTGTGAGTGTCGTAGGTGTCCAAAATTACACGGATGATCTTGTGTGCCGGAATTTCGCGCTCCGGAGCGTTCAATAAGCGGATGAACTTCGAGTACTTGTTCTTCTGCATGTTTTTCCTCAACACGCTTCAATCGAAGATCTTCAATGCGGCAAACAAGCTTTTGATGCTGTTGCGCTTATAGTCCCGGGCGGGCGGGTCGTGCCGTATGAAAGACCGTCAACTCCTTCTTCCATCAAGCGTTCCTGCCAACGCTAAACGCAAGTCTTGGATTTGCTGGTCAGCCGCATGGTACCAGTCGCACCGACACCCCAAGCCGTCAGCAAACAATTCGAGCCCGCCAGACGTATTTCTGAAGTGTCGTGCATGTGCCGATAATCGTTTCAAAACAACTGTGATCATCCGTAGAAACTGCGATTGGTACTTCCTTGCACACATATATCAATCGCACATACGTATTAAAGATAGAATTTTTAAACCAAACTCTTTCATTATAAATAAGTCAATATTGTCTGAATCAATAATTTGCGGCAGAATTCAGGTCTGCGCATTACGCTTACTTCCATGTAACTCACTTTTTCATCATAACGCACGGCAGGCTTTTCTGCCAAGCTAATCGTTGGACGTCAGAGGGCGTGGCCTCAAATTCGTTTCTTAACCAACATTCAAATCGGACCACCAAGTGGCGGCAAATCAGTATACATGGGAGGCGAAACCGGCAGACTCTGAGCATACTTACTCGATATACTGACCGGAGGTGCCTATTCAAACTCGAGATTTTATATCACAGATGGCGCATTATGCCGCTGCTCCTCATACAACCGAGGCGGAACTTTCTTGAACCCGGCGTGTTTCATTTTTCCTTTTCGGTCTTCGTTGCGAACGATAAGCCCTTCCGTGATCTTGCGTTACCCATCTCATGCGACAGATGGGCACCATGCGTCCGATCATTGACCATGGCATTGTATGCATTGAAGGAGAATTCAGTATGAAAATCAAAGATCGCCCAGAATTCAAGACAAAGTCTGCACCTTTGACGTTCGGCCCGTCGGAGAAGGTTTCCGTCGCGGTCGCGGCGATGACAGAAAAAAACTATGGCTCTGTTGTCGTGGTGGATAGAGATGATCGGCCCATCGGTATGGTTACGGAACGGGATATTCTGACCCGATTAGTCCATAAGAATCTTGACCCGGACGTAACCGATTTAGAAACGATCATGACGCGAGACCTAAAATTGGCTCGGGCTGATGACGCGATTCTGGATTGGGTTCGGATTATGTCCAACGAACGATTTCGCCGTCTGCCGGTCATTGACGATGACGGCCACATTGTTGCGATTATGACGCAAGGGGATTTTGTTGCTTATACATGGCCAGACCTCATTTATCACGCGGCGCAGATGTCTAAAGCAACGATGTATCGTTACTATCAAATTGCGCTAATAGCTGGTGGCATCATCCTCTATATAATCTTGATCGCAATGATATTGAATCTAAGAAACGGCACATAGGGCGCATTCAGAATGGAGGTG
>CAZFWG010000126.1:0-7432 GCA_964522525.1 uncultured Alphaproteobacteria bacterium
ATCCGCTCCAGGACATGGAGTTCACCCAGTTCCACCCCACGGGCGTTTACGGCGCGGGCGTACTGATCACGGAAGGTGCGCGGGGCGAAGGCGGCTATCTGACCAATGCCGAAGGCGAGCGCTTCATGGAGCGTTATGCGCCTTCCGCCAAGGACCTTGCCTCCCGGGATGTGGTGTCCCGCTCCATGACCATCGAGATTGCCGAAGGTCGCGGTGTCGGACCCAACAAGGATCACATCCATCTGCATCTGGATCATATCGATCCGAAGATTCTGGCGGAGCGCCTGCCGGGCATCACCGAGACCGCCAAGATTTTTGCGGGCGTCGACATCACCAAGGACCCGATCCCGGTCCTGCCGACGGTGCACTACAATATGGGTGGCATCCCCTGCAACTATCATGGGGAAGTCCTGACCCTGAAGGACGGCAATCCGGACGAGGTCGTGCCCGGCGTGATGGCCGTGGGCGAAGCGGCCTGCGTCTCCGTTCACGGAGCGAACCGTCTCGGGTCCAATTCCCTGATCGACCTTGTCGTGTTCGGCCGGGCCGTCGGCCTGCGCTGCGCCGAGACGGTGGAGCCGGGCGCCAAGCAGCCCGATCTGCCGTCGGATGCCGGGGAGGCGGCCCTGGCGCGCCTCGACCGCTTCCGTTACGCCAATGGCGATACGCCGACCGCGCAACTGCGCGACGACATGCAGGCCTCGATGCAGAAAAACTGCGCGGTGTTCCGGACCCAGGCGACCCTGGACGAGGGCAAGAAGCAGATCCGTGACGTTTATCAGGGCATGGAGGATATCCGGGTGTCGGATCAATCCATGATCTGGAACTCCGACCTGATGGAAACCCTCGAATTCGACAATCTGATCGTGCAGGCCCTGTGTTCCGTCGATGCGGCGGCGAACCGCACGGAAAGCCGCGGCGCCCATGCTCGGGACGATTATCAGGACCGGGACGATGAAAACTGGATGAAGCATACGCTCACCTGGCTCAACGGGAATGACACACTCATCGATTACCGTCCGGTGCACAGCTATACGCTCACCAATGACGTGCAGTATTTCCCGCCCAAGGCGCGGGTCTACTGATCGGGAATTCGGCGAAAAAGGACGACGGCCATGGTTCAACTGACGCTCCCCCGCAATTCCCAGGTCAAGAAGGGAAAGCATTTTCCGGCACCGGCCCGGGCGGACGGCTCCAAGCCCAACCGTACCAAGACCTTCAAGGTCTATCGCTGGGACCCGGACAAGAGCGAAAATCCGCGTACCGACACCTATGAGGTGGATCTCGATACTTGCGGTCCGATGGTCCTGGACGCGGTCATCAAGATCAAGAACGAGATGGATTCGACCCTGACCTTCCGGCGCTCCTGTCGGGAAGGGGTGTGCGGGTCCTGTGCCATGAACATTGATGGTCAGAACACGCTGGCCTGCACCAAATCCATCGAGGACGTGTCCGGCGCGGTTTCGGTCTATCCACTGCCCCATATGCCGGTGGTCAAGGATCTGGTGCCCGACCTGAAGCATGTCTATGCCCAGTACCGCTCCATTGAGCCATGGCTCCAGACGGAAACGCCGCTCCCGGAGAAAGAGTGGAAGCAGAGCCGCGAGGACCGGGAAAAACTCGACGGCCTTTATGAGTGCATCCTGTGCTTCTGCTGCCAGACTTCGTGCCCCAGCTATTGGTGGAACGGCGAGCGTTATCTGGGCCCGGCCGTATTACTCCAGGCCTATCGCTGGCTGATCGACAGTCGGGACGAGGCCACCGGCGACCGGCTTGACGACCTGGAGGATCCGTTCCGGCTTTATCGTTGTCACACCATCATGAATTGCGCGAATGTCTGCCCCAAGGGGTTGAACCCGGCCAAGGCCATCGCGGAGATCAAGAAGATGATGGCCGAGCGGGTCGTGTAAGTCTGCAGGGCCGGTCTTGCGCGCTGTAGAGGCCGTCCATCTGGACGGCCTTTGGCGTTCCGGGGGATGGGTCGATGGGCAAGGGTGAAGATCCCTACAAGGACTTTGACAGAGCCCTGGCCAGAGAGAGATGGCGAAAGCGCGCGGAGATCGCGGCGGCCTTTTTGGCCCCGGCTGCCTTGATCGCGGTCGTCATGTGGGTCAAGGCACCCGATCGCCCCATCGGTGGTGACGAGTTTCGTGACCTGGGTCAGATCACGGCCTGTATCGTCTCTCTTCAGCACCGTACCAGCAGTGGGCAGGACTACATTCGCTACGATACGATCCCGGAAGTCGCCTTGCAGGATGGCTCTGTTGTGCCCGTACGGATCGCCCCGGCCCACGCCTCCGTCGTTGGCCAGAGCCTCCGCGTCAAGATAAGGAAGCGGGAGCGGGACCAGCAGCTGATCTACAATTTTGCGGGTTTTGGGTCCGCCGAGGATGATGAATGGTGCAGGCACGAGACCCAGGGCGACTAAGGTCCCGACGCGTCAGCAAAAGGAAGCTTGGATCCCATGAGTGATCAGGAAACGTCGAGCGGGTTGATCTCGCTGCCCCGCCGCCTCGCGGCGGAAGCCCTGGGCACGGCTTTTCTCCTTATGGGCGTTGTCGGCTCCGGCATCATGGGAAAGCTGTTGGCGGGCCCCAATGACGCGCTTGCGCTTCTGGCCAATTCCCTCGCCACGGGGGCGATCCTCACGGTCCTGATTTTGATGTTCGCGCGGCTTTCCGGCGCCCATTTCAATCCGGCCGTCACCCTCGTCTTCCTGCTTCGCCGGGAGATCGGTCCGACAACGGCGCTGCTTTTCATCCTCACCCAGATCGCCGCCGCCATTGCCGGTGTGATCCTCGCCCATCTGATGTTTGACCAGGTGCCGATCCAGACCTCAACCACTCTGCGCTCCAGCACGGGGCTCCTCCTGGGGGAAGGCATCGCCACCTTTGGTCTTCTGGCGACAATTCTGGGCCTGTTGCGTTTCGGCCCGACCCATGTCGCTGCGGGCGTCGGCCTCTATATCGGGGCGGGCTACTGGTTCACCTCCTCAACCTCCTTTGCGAACCCGGCCGTCACCATCGCGCGCACCTTCACGGACACCTTCGCGGGCATTCTGCCGGCCCATGCCCCGGCCTTCATCGCTGCCCAATTGGTGGGGGCGGGGCTCGCCTGGGTTGTTTTTGGCTGGCTTCTGGCAGACGATGCCTGAAATCACGCCGCCAGGGAGGGCTGCCATGATGTGTCCATCCGTGACTGCCAGGGGCGTTGCCTTGGCCATGGCCTTCGGTTTTCTCGCGGCCTGTTCAACCACGCCGCCGCCTGTCCCCAGCGCACCGGCCACACCCGTGGCGCCCGCCTTCGCGGCCGAGCCCGCCAGCCAGCAGTGTCAGGATCCGGCCTATCGCCAGCTCGATTTCTGGCTGGGGACCTGGGTCGTGACCTGGCAGGATCCGCAAACCGGCCAGTTTCAGACGGGCCGCAACACTGTGCGGTCCATTCTCGGGGGCTGTGTGATCCAGGAGCAGTTCGATGGGGCGGCTCTGCCTCTTCGCGGCATGAGCCTGTCCAGTTATCACCGCCAAAAGGAAGAATGGCGACAGCTCTGGGTCGACAATGAGGGGGGCTATCTGCCCTTCGGCGGTGGCCCCGAGGGCGATGAATTTGTCCTGCATCTGCAACGGCAACGGGATACCGATCCCTTCCGGCGCATGGTGTGGCAGGACATCAAACGAAACAGCCTGACCTGGCGCTGGCAAAGCCGTCCCTCCGCCTCCTCGCCCTGGAACGACGTCTGGGTCATCTCCTATGTGCGCGAAGGTCGGTAGATCGCCGCCCTTTTGGTCTTTGTGCAAATTAAAGTAAGGCGGGAGCGCATGCCCATGACACGATTGTGGTCACAGCCCATGCGCTTGCCGGGGCGCCTTGGCGCCTGATATGACTGGATCTTGGCGGTCTCCCAAGCGCGATGGACCGCCCAAGATCAATGGCTTCCGGCACAGGAGAAAGGGTGCGCCATGACGCGGGAAATCCATCATTTCATCGGCGGCAAGACGGTTCCTGGCACGAGCGGGCGGACAGGCCCGGTTTACAATCCCGTGACCGGTGAGGTCCAGGCCCAGGTCCATCTGGCATCCGCAGACGAGGTGCGCGGCGCCATCGCAACGGCCGAAGCGGCGTTTCCGGCCTGGGCTGCGGTCAATCCCCAACGCCGCGCCCGTGTGATGTTCCGCTTCAAGGAGCTTGTGGAACGGAACATGGATGACCTCGCCCGCCTCCTGTCGGCCGAACACGGCAAGGTCATCGCCGATGCCAAGGGCGATGTGCAACGGGGCCTTGAGGTGATCGAGTTCGCTTGCGGCATTCCCCATCTGATGAAAGGGGAGTTCACGGAAGGCGCCGGGCCCGGCATCGACATGTATTCCATGCGCCAGCCCCTGGGCGTGGTCACCGGCATTACGCCGTTCAATTTTCCCGCAATGATCCCCATGTGGATGTTCGGTGTGGCGATCGCCTGCGGCAACACCTTCGTGTGCAAGCCGTCGGAAAAGGATTCCTCCGTCCCCATACGTCTTGCGGAATTGATGATGGAAGCGGGCCTGCCCGAAGGCGTCCTCAATGTGGTCAACGGCGACAAGGAAGCGGTCGATACGCTGCTCACGGATCCCCGCGTCAAGGCGGTGAGCTTTGTCGGCTCCTCGGCCATCGCGGAATATATCTACGCCACGGGCGCGGCCCACGGCAAACGGATCCAGGCCATGGGCGGCGCGAAAAATCACGCCATTATCATGCCGGATGCGGATCTTGACCGGGTGGTCGATGACCTGATCGGCGCCGGCTATGGCTCCGCCGGGGAGCGCTGCATGGCCATTTCCGTGGCGGTGCCCGTGGGCGAGGACGTGGCGAACGAACTCGTGCAACGGCTCAAGCCCCGGGTCGAGGAACTCAAAGTGGGGCCATCGGATGATCCGGATGCCCATTTCGGTCCGCTTGTTACCGCCGCCCACCGGCAGAAGGTCCTGGACTATGTGGACCTGGGCGTGCGGGAAGGGGCCGATCTTGTCGTCGATGGCCGGGGATTTTCGCTCCAGGGATATGAGGACGGCTTTTTCATGGGCGGCTGCCTGTTCGATGGTGTGACCACGGACATGGAGATCTACCGCGAAGAGATTTTCGGCCCCGTTTTGACGGTTGCGCGGGCGCGTAGCTTCGATGACGGTCTCGCAATGGCATCAGACCATCAGTATGGCAATGGTGTCGCGATCTATACGAGGGACGGTGACGTGGCGCGGGAATTCGTGTCCCGCGTCCAGGTGGGGATGATCGGCGTCAATGTGCCGATCCCGGTGCCCTTGGCCTATCACACCTTCGGTGGCTGGAAACGGTCCGCCTTCGGCGATGCCAATCAGCATGGGACGGAAGGCGTGCGTTTCTTCACCAAGATCAAGACGGTCACCTCCCGCTGGCCCGTCGGCCCGCGCACGGGCGCCGATTTCGTGATCCCGACAATGAAATAACCCCATGACGGTCGCCATGGACAGGGATGATCCCCGCAGCGCGATGACGCCCATGCAGGCCTATACGAGCCTGCTCCATGACGGCGTCATCGACTATGATCCGGCCCAGGAACAGGCGGTCGAGCGGCTGCAGCTTCTCTATGAAAAGCTGCGCAGTTACCGGCCGATGAACGGCGCGCGGGGTCTTTTCGGCTTCTTCTCTTCCGGCGCGTCGACGCCGGCGCCGGAGGGGCTCTATTTGTGCGGGGGCGTCGGTCGGGGCAAATCCATGTTGATGGATTTGTTCTTTGAGCGCGCGCCTTTGGAAGAAAAGCGCCGGGTTCACTTCCACGCCTTCATGCTCGAAATCCACGCGGCCATAAGGGACTGGCGGGACCTGGACCCGGCCGGCCGAAAGCGTCAATTGCGCGCCCTCAATCTGCCGGGCTCCGTCGGCGATGATCCGATCCCGCCCGTTGCCCGTCAGGTTTCCCAACAGGCCACCTTGCTGTGCTTCGATGAGTTGCAGGTCACCGACGTGGCCGATGCCATGATCCTGGGCCGCCTGTTCGAGCAGCTTTTCGAGGATGGCGTGGTCATGGTGTGCACGTCGAACAGGGGGCCGCACAATCTCTATCAGGGCGGCATCAATCGGGAGCTGTTCGAGCCGTTCATCGAGCTGATCCTGGCACGGATGGAAATCTTCCATCTGGATGGCAAGCGGGACTACCGCCTGCAACGCCTCTCGGGTCAGCCCGTCTACTACACGCCGTTGGGGGACATGGCGCGCGGACGGATGGATCAGGCCTGGCGTATGCTGACCGATATGGACCGTGGTCGGCCCTGTGAAATCGATGTTCAGGGACGTCGTCTCCCGGTTCCCCAGGCGGCGCGGGGCGTGGCCCGTTTCACTTTCGCGGATCTTTGCGCAAAGCCCCTGGGATCGGCGGACTATCTGGGCATCGCCAGCCGTTTTCACACGGTTCTTCTGGACGACATTCCGAAGCTCGGCCCGGCCAACCGCAACGAGGCGCGTCGTTTCGTGACGCTCATCGATGCGCTTTATGAAAACAAGGTGACCCTGGTGGCCTCCGCCGACGCCAACCCGACGGAACTCTATCCGGAAGGGGACGGGGCGTTCGAGTTCGAACGCACGGCGTCACGGCTCATGGAAATGCAGTCGGCGGACTATTTGCAGCCGGTACCATGAGCCCAGGAGATGCGCGGCAGCGATCTGCGCGCTTGTGACGTGGAAAACCAGCCCCCAGAAATCTAAACCAGCCCGCAGAAATCTATTGAAGAGACGGTGCCGTCACCATGATCGTCCCGCCCGCGATCTGCGTCGCGGTCATGGCGTCCTGTTCAACCGCCGCGCTCAGACGGTCGAGGCTGTCCCGGGCTTGCGGACCGTCGGCGAAATCCGAGCCCTGGCCCCGCCGGGGCAGGGCCCGGCGGCGTTCCGTACGGCTCAGGCTCGGACGTTCGTCTCCGACGCCTCGAAGGTCTCCGCGATCGGATCCCACAACATCGGAATTGAGAAGCTCTGCTGACTGAAACGATGCTGATATCGGCTGCCGGTCCAGTTTCACGGTGGCTGTCGCGGTCGCCGGCGCATGCTGGGCGAGGCGGGTCAGGGATTGGCTTTCAGCCACGGTGGCCGCCGCCGCCAGGATCTCGGACAGTCTCTTGTCCCGCTCCTGAGTGGCGAGGGAAATGGCGCCGGCGGAACGCCGCCGAGGTTGCGCGAGCGAGGGCGATGTGGCCACGTCGCCGCCCAATTCCTTCAGCCTTTTGCGATCCACATTCTTGGCATAAAGCCGCGCCGGGGTCTGTTCAGGTTCCTCGCCCGTGATCATGGCGATCACGCCCTTGAAATCCTTGTCGGTGCCCACTGCGCCATGGTCTTCGCAGATTTTGCGATCGGAACGCATCATGCCGTCCAGGATCCGGCAGTCCTTGCCCATCACCATGGAGATCATGTGCTCTTGGAGGCC
>CAZFWG010000127.1:0-7270 GCA_964522525.1 uncultured Alphaproteobacteria bacterium
AAGTGCCATAACCGGAACGACGGCGCCGTTCATGGTCATGGACACGCTCATCCGGTCGAGCGGAATGCCCTGGAACAGGGTGCGCGTGTCATAGATCGAATCGATGGCAACGCCGGCCATGCCGACATCGCCCGCGACCCGCGGGTGATCCGAGTCATAACCACGGTGGGTGGCCAGATCGAAGGCCACCGACAGGCCCCGCTGCCCCGCCGCCAGATTGCGCCGGTAGAATGCATTCGATTCCTCGGCCGTGGAGAAGCCCGCATACTGACGGATGGTCCAGGGCTGATTGACATACATGGTGGCGTAGGGCCCGCGCAGATAGGGCGCGAGACCCGGATAGGTGTCGAGGAAGTCGAGGCCGTCGAGATCCGCCGCCGTGTACAGGGGGCGGACGGGAATGCCTTCCGGTGTTTCCCAGATCAGGTCCTCGGCACCGTCCTGGGCCGGATACCCCGATGTCGAGCCGGGTTGATCCGGCGTCAGCGGAATTTGCGTGAAATCGGGAATGGCGCTCATGACGGGGCTCCTTGACCGGAGACGGGGGCTGGGTCGATGCCGAGGTGTTGATGGGCATCGCCCAGGGCCTCCAGCACGTCACAGCCCGTATAGATGAAGCGGTCGATCTGAACGTCCTCGCCGATCTCGCCGGGCCGACCCGCGACGATGATGTGCCCGGCGCCCGCCCGCCGCAGGGCCTCGACGGTGCTTGCACCCCTGTCGCCGTAGACGTCCGCCGAGGAGCACAAGACGGTGAGGGCCGACGGATGGGCCGCAAAGGCGGCCGCCGCGTCTTCCGCCGATGAAAGCGGCCCCGGATCATGGGCGTCCAGGCCGCCGGCCGCATAGAAATTGCGGGCGAAGGTGGTGCGCGCCGTGCTGTCCGCCAGGTCCCCAAGGGGGATCAGGAGGACGGTCGGTCGCGAGCCTGTCTTTGCCGTTTGTCCGTCGGCGGCGGTCCGGAGTGCCTCATAGGGCGCGGCCAGCCGATGCGCGATCAAGGGCTCGGCCATATGCGGAACAGGGCCCGTGGCGATGTGGCGCAAGGTGTGATCAAGGACGCCCAAGACGGCGCCCGCCGCGATGCAGGCGCGCAGTTGTGTCATTTGCTCTTGGGGCGGAGCGTTACCGGCGCCTGCGAGCGCGGCGCAGGCGGCATCGCCCCGGCCGTCGGCCTGGCGCGCCCGCACGGCGTCATCCGCCGCCTTGTAGATCTCCATGACATCGCCGGCCTCGAAGGCGATCTCCGGCTCCTCAAGGGCCGGAAACTCGCTCACGCCCGTCAGGGCCCGTGAACGGGTGGCGATAGCGGTGTTCCGTTTGGACCGGATCTCCCCGATCCGCCTCGCGAATGCGCCTGAGACAAGGCTCGCCGCCATGCCGCCTTCCGCTTCGATCGTCTGGAAATCGCTCCAGGCCTTCTGCCCAAGACGGTCCGTCAACTGCTCAAGCGCCCAGGCCCCGCCGGCCGGGTCCATGACCCGCCCGAGGCCCGTTTCTTCCATCAGGATGATCTGAATGTTGCGCGCGATCCGCCGGGCGCCGTTGTTCGAGCGGTTGATGGCCGCCGTGAAGGGCAGGACCGTGATGTGATCGGCGCCGCCGACACCGGCGGCGAAACAGGCATGGGTCGTGCGCAGAATATTCACCCACGGGTCCCGTGCGGCCATCATGCGTTCCGACGTCACCGCGTGGATCGCCATGGCGCCGGCGTCTCCGGTGACGCCGCAGGCCGCGGCCACCCGTCCCCAAAGGCGTCGGGCGGCGCGCAATTTGGCGATGGACAGGAAAACATCCGTGTCGACCGCGAAGGTGAACAGGATCCGGCGGAAGGCCTCCTCCAGCGTGAAGCCCGCTGCTTCCATGGTGCGCACATAGGTGAGGCCCGAGGCCAACGCGGCGGCCAGTTCCTGGGCCTCGCCGGCGCCCGCATCGTGATAGGGCCGCGTGTCGACCAGGAAACTTGTGACCTGCGGCCAGTCGGCACGCGCCTGATCGGCAAGGGCGCCGGCCCGGGCCAGGGTCTCCGCCATGGAGCCGGTCAGGGACCATTCGGGACTGCGGGCAAGACAGCCCAGGGGATCCATGTTCAGGGCCCCCCGGATGTCCTCTCCCTGGTGGCCGCGCCGGCGCCACAGATCCATGATCAGGGCGGCGGCAACGAGGCCGTCTTCTTCCGTTTCCAGGACGACCGGCGCCAGATCCAGCAGGACGTCCTTCAGCGCCCGGTCCAATATGTCGATATGGGGAATGAGGACACCCCGCCCGCCGCTCGTCGATCCCAGATCCACCGCGAGCTGGATCGAGGTCACGCCCCGCTCCAGATCGTTCAGGATGTGACGGTTGGCCGCTTCCGCGTCCGGGTGATCGTGACGCTGGCGGATGTCCCAGGCCATGGTGCCAGCACCTATCGGGCGGGCGCCGCGGGTGAAGGGCGCGAAACCGGGCGCGCCCTCCGGATCCCCGTCGCCGGGGCGCTCTGACCGGGTCGTGAGCGGATCGATCCGCACGCCTTCAAGGGTCGCCCCCACCAGCCGTTTTTCGAAATCGGCGCCCTTCAGCACCTTGTCGACGGCGGCGCGCCAGGCATCGCGGCTGGCTTGCGGAAATTCTCCGCCAAGGACGAAATCTCCAGGGGGCAAAGTTGTGTCGGTCATGGCCATTCCCGTCGGCTGTCTTCCGGTCGCGGGCACCCTAAAGGCCCGCCCACAGCGCCACGTTAACGCGGAGATGGAAGGGCCGTCACCAGCTTCCGGTGTTTTCCATGGAGGCCCAGGGTTCGGCCGGCGCCAGGGCCTCTCCGGCCTGGAGAAGCTCGATGGAAATGCCGTCCGGTGAGCGCACGAAAGCCATGTGCCCATCGCGGGGCGGGCGGTTGATGGGGATGCCCGCCTCCATCAGGCGTTGGCAAATGGCATAGATGTCCTGGACCCGAAAGGCGAGGTGACCGAAATTGCGCCCGCCCGAATAGGATTCCGGGTCCCAATTATGGGTGAGTTCCAACATGGGGGCTTTGCGCTCCCGGGCGAGATCCACGTCCTCGGGCGCGGCCAGAAAGATCAGCGTAAACCGGCCTTTTTCGCTGTCGTAGCGGCTGATCTCCACAAGGCCGAGTTTGTCCACATAGAAATCAAGGGACTGGTCGACATCACTGATGCGGATCATGGTGTGAAGAAATTGCATAACCTGTCCCTCTGCTTTCTGCGTCGTGGATTATTGCGCGCCGGCATTCTCTTGCCGTCAAGAATGTCTTTGATCAATGCCCGATCATGCCATGTCGGACCTTTAAACCGATGCTTTGCATGACTATTTCTGCGTGGATAGATGGGAAAACGCCTGATCACCGTTTAATAACGGTAAAGTAACCGGGCCTCCCACTATCTTGACACGAAGCCTTAATTGAACCACGATCCGGCCCGTGATGACGCGCTGTTGGCCTTGTAAATCATGGAGATTTGGCAAGGTTGATACCATCAAGTTGAGGTGTTTGCCCCACGCGCATTGGGGACGGCATGACCAGGGCTCCCGTTGGTTCCGATTAAAACTGATCCGATCCTGATTTTTTTGATACGGATCATTGAGAAAAACAGACGGCCGGGAGCCGTTAAGGACTAAACCCCCGTGTATTTTGGACGACCCCGCCTACGCCTTGATCCCACTGTCGAGTCCCCTTGCGTTCTCCATTCTGATCATCCTCTTGCTCCGTCGAACCTGTCTGGCGCCGCAGACCATCCGTACAGGGTGGTTTTTTCGTATGGCCGCCTCCCTGTTCGCCGGGGATCCGCCATCAACAGGGGCCAAACCCGCATGTCGCGGGACGCCCTGTTGGTCCGGCTCCAATCCATCGGATTGGCGGTCGGTTCTTCCGAGTCCCCCGTTTCGCCGCGCGGGGCTCGCCTCTACACTGCTTCTCAGGAGACTTGAACGATGGCGACCGGTACCGTGAAATGGTTTAACGCCCAAAAAGGCTACGGCTTTATTCAGCCGGATGAGGGGGGGAAGGACGTTTTCGTGCACATCAGTGCAGTTGAACGCTCAAATGTTCCGCACCCCACTGACGGACAGCGCATCACTTATGAGCTGGAGACTGACCGGCAAGGCCGGACCTCCGCCGTGAATCTCGTGCTGGACTGATCGGCGTTCCGCCAAACCATGAATTCACTTTGAGGCCGCGTTACATGCGCGGTGTCGACGGCCGCCCCCGAAATCCATTCGGGGGCGGCTTTTTTGTCGTCAAGCGAAGGGGTGAAACATGAAAGCCGTCAATCTGGCCGAGAAACTGTCGGATTTTTCCGAAACCTGGTCGCCGCGCATTGTCGCCTCCTATAACGGCAATGACGTGTTGCTGGCCAAGGCCAAGGGCGCGTTTGTCTGGCATTCCCATCCGGAAACGGATGATCTGTTTCTGGTGTTGGAGGGGCGCCTGCGCATCGATATGCGGGACGGCAGCGTGACACTGGGACCGGGCGAGCTTTATGTGGTGCCCAGGGGCGTGGAGCACCGGCCGGTTGCGGAAACGGACGAGGTTCATATCCTGATCATGGAGCCCGCCGGCACCCCCAATACGGGGGACCCGGACACGGCCGTGACCAAGGTCGAAATCTGACGCGTCGGATCGTTTATTGGCGGGCTGAAGCCCGCCCCACGTCATGCCTTGCCTGTGAAGCGGGCCCTGGCCCGCCAACAAGACATTCAAATCATGCGAAGGCTTCGTCCCAGGTGCCCCGGGTCGAGGCCTTGGAATATTCCGTCGCCCGATTTTCAAAGAAATTCGTGTGCTCGATGCCGTTCAGCATCTCGTCCATCCAGGGCAGGGGATTGGTGGTGGTGCCGAAACGGGGTTCAAGGCCGAGCTGGCCGAGGCGCCGGTCACCGATGTAACGGATATAGTTTTTCACATCCTGGCCATCCAACCCTTCGATGCCGCCGAGCTCAAAGGCGAGATCGATGAAAGCGTCCTCATGGGCGACGATGGTCTCACAGGCCTCGCCCAGTTCCCGCTCCAGGTCGGGCGTCACCACTTCCGGATTTTCATCGAGGAAAGTCCGATACAGACGGATGATCGAGTTTGTATGGAGGGTTTCGTCCCGGGCCGACCAGGCCACGATCTGGCCCATGCCCTTCATCTTGTTGAAGCGGGGAAAATTCATCAGCACCGCGAAGGAAGCGAATAGCTGCAGGCCCTCCGTGAACGCGCCGAACACGGCCAGGGTCTTGGCGATGTCCGTCTTCGTCTCCACGCCCCATTGCTGCATATAGTCGTATTTGTCCTTCATCTCCGCATATTTGAGGAAGGCCTCATATTCCACGTCCGGCATGCCGATCGTGTCCAGGAGGTGGCTGTAGGCGGCGACGTGCACCGTCTCGATATTGGAGAAGGCGGACAGCATCATGAGCACTTCGGTGGGTTTGAACACCTGGGAATAGTGTTTCATGTAGCAGTTGTTGACCTCCACATCCGCCTGCACGAAGAAGCGGAAGATCTGGGTCAGGAGATTGCGTTCCTCATCCGTCAGTTTGTGGCGCCAGTCCTGGACATCATCCGCCATCGGCACTTCTTCGGGCAGCCAATGGATGCGCTGCTGGGTGGCCCAGGCCTCATAGGCCCAGGGGTAGCGGAACGGCTTATAGGTCGCGCGGGGCGTCAGAAGGGACATGGATGTTCCGTCTTTCAAGCGGGATCAGGACGAGGCAGCGACCCTCAGGGCTCACTGACAGGCGAGGCATTCCTCATAGTCGATCCGCTCGGCCTCGTGACCGGTCCGGCCTTCCCAGGCAATGTCCTCCAGGCGCTTCAGGGGCACCGGCGTGACGCCATTGGATTTGAGACTGGACGGAACCGGGGGTTGGGCATTGGCCTTGGTCTGGGGAGGCTCGGCCCGTTCGGCCCGCTGGATCGACAGGGAACGGCAATAGTAAAGCGACTTCAGTCCCTTCTTCCAAGCCTGAAAATGGATCTGGTGCAGGTCCCGCTTGTGGATATCCGCGGGCAAAAACACGTTCACGGACTGGGCCTGGTCGATGAAGCCCGCCCGGTCGGCGGCATGCTCGATCACCCAGCGCTGATCCAGTTCAAAGGCCGTCTTGAACACGTCTTTTTCGTCATCGCTCAAGAAAGACAGGTGCTGGACCGATCCGCCATTGACGGAGATCGACGACCAGACCTCCGCCGTGTCCTGACCCTTCTCGGCCAGAAGCCTTTTCAGATATTTGTTCCGGACCGTGAAGGAGCCGGAGAGCGTCTTGTGGGTGTAGCTGTTGGCCGCGATGGGCTCGATGCCTGCGCTCGTGCCGCCGCAGATGATGGAGATCGAGGCCGTGGGGGCGATCGCCGTCTTGTTGGAAAAGCGTTCCTGAATTCCGAAATCGGCCGCGTCCGGACAGGCGCCCCGCTCATGCGCCAGGAGCTTTGACGCGGCATCGACGCCTTCCTTGACCTGGCGGAAGATCGCCTTGTTCCAGGCCTTGGCGAGTGCCGATTCAAAGGGCGTGTTCTGGGACTGCAGGAAGGCGTGGAAGCCCATGATGCCCAGACCCACGCTGCGCTCGCGCATGGCGGAATAGCGGGCCCGTTCCATGGAGTCCGGCGCCCGGTCGATGAAGTCCTGGAGCACATTGTCGAGGAAACGCATCACGTCCTCGATGAAGCGGGGATCGTCCTTCCACTCCAGGAAGGTTTCCACATTGAGGGACGACAGGCAGCAGACGGCCGTGCGCATCTTGCCGTGGTGGTCGAGGCCCGTGGGCAGGGTGATCTCGCTGCACAGATTGGAGGTCTTGACCGTGAGGCCTGCCTGTTTCTGGTGCTCGGGCAGCGCGCGGTTCACCGTGTCCGTGAACAGAAGATAGGGCTCGCCCGTCTCGATGCGGGCCGTCAGCAGGCGGATCCACAAGGCCCGCGCCGAGACCGTTTCCACCACATGGCCGTCCTTGGGGCTGATCAGATCCCAGGGCTCGTCCGCATCGACGGCCGCCATAAAGGCGTCCGTGATCACCACGCCATGGTGGAGATTGAGGGCCTTGCGATTGGGATCGCCGCCGGTGGGCCGGCGCAACTCGATGAATTCCTCGATCTCCGGATGGGAGACATCCAGATAGACGGCGGCCGAGCCCCGACGCAGGGAGCCCTGGCTGATCGCCAGGGTGAGGGAATCCATCACCCGGATGAAAGGCACGATGCCCGATGTCTTGCCCACGCCGCCGACGCTTTCGCCCATGGAGCGCAGATTGCCCCAATAGCTGCCGATGCCGCCGCCCTTCGCCGCGAGCC
>CAZFWG010000128.1:0-6798 GCA_964522525.1 uncultured Alphaproteobacteria bacterium
GAATGTGGTTCGTTTGTTGAGGCCTCCGCTGTGATTGAAATGGTTGTGGACAGATGAGTGTCGAGCGGCGAGCTTCTGAAGGTTCTGCATCCTCCTGAAGCGAAGCATCGGACGCTCTCATCGTCGAAACGGTATGTCAAAGTTCTCGGTGCGATTGTTTAGCCAGCGAGCAGTCTGTTGAAGTCCGGTCGCGTCAATGTCGTGCAGAGCTGCCTTATAGGCAGCAAACCGATCCGTCACGATGGTCTCAGGGTTGCCCTAACGTTTCAGGGCTTTCTTGAAAAAGGCGAGGGCGGCCACCTTGTTGCGGCGCTTGGTTGCATAGCTCCCTAGGGCCTCACCCTCGTGATCCGCAGCTCGCCATAGATGATGGCTTTCGCCATTGATCTTCACACAGACTTCGTCCACATGCCATTTTCATTGGCCGACAGAGCGCATGGCCTCGACGCGTTTCCTTCGGATCTGGTTGGCAAAAATTGGCCCGAACCGGTTCCATCAATAGCGCACTGTCTCGTGGCAGATGTCGATCCCGCGTTCGTGGAGCACGTCTTCGACGTGGCGCAGGGACAGCGGAAACCGGACATACATCATCACTGTGATGCGGATCACCTTGGGAAACGTCTTAAAGTAGCAGGACGGGTTGCGATTTCTCCTTGGGATAGGGCAGGTGAGGCGGGCTTGCCGAACAAGCCATTTGCTCTGACAATATCTTTGGATGGGGAAGGAACGCAGCGGTGGGGCAGAACACCGCTTCCTCTGACAATGCCGCTGCTTCAATATTCGACAAACCAGTTCGAGCGGACCCAGAACACCTTCAATTTATTCCGAGTCACGAAGGTGCTTTGAGTTGTTGGTTTGTTGTGTTTTCGAACCACAAAACCGCTCACACCTTTGCTGAAGACTCTCTAACGTTGTGCCGAAGATGCGATTCTCACAAGTTCGTCTATCTTGCGCGACAAAGCCACGGTATTGAACGGCTTGGAGAAATAGGCGTTGGCCCCGGCGTCCCGCAGTTCCGCCTCAACTTCGGACAAGGCATGGGCAGTGAGGGCAATGATGGGAATTCCCGCCTGGGGCATGTCGGAGCTGCGGATGCGGCGGATGGTCTCTGCACCGTTGAGGACCGGCATCTCCTGGTCGATGACCAGGAGATCAAACTGCTCTTCGGTCAACCTGTCCAAGGCTTGCTGGCCGTTTTCCACCGTATGAACGCAATGGCCAAGTGACGTGAACATCTTTGCAAAGAACATCAGATTGACCGGGTGATCTTCAGCCAGGAGAATCGTAGCAGGATGGTCAGTGTGGGGTGTTTCGGTTGAGACTATGTTGGCGGGTATCGCGGGACTTGACTTAGCGGAGGAGATCCGTTCAAGGGGCAATTCCACCCAGAAGCAACTACCTTGATCCGGCTCACTGCGAAGACCGATACGCCCACCCAAAACGCTTGCGAGTTCTTTTGAAATGGAGAGCCCCAAACCGGATCCGGTTTGGCGCGCATCCGAATTGCCATCCACCTGCTGAAATCTTTCAAAGATGAGTGCATGTTGTTCGCGCGGTATGCCTGGCCCCGTATCCTCGATCTCGAAACGAAGCCAATCATCCTCGAGCGATCGACATCGCAGGGTGATGCTCCCTGTTTCGGTGAATTTGACGGCATTACCCAAAAGATTGATCAGGATCTGACGAATATGGGCGACGTCGCCGTTGAAAATGCCGGACACACCAATATCCAGGTCCAGACGCAAGCCCTTGGCAATAGCGGATCCGGCGCCGGAGTCCATGACCTGTTTGAGAAATACTTCAATGTCGAATGATTCCTCTGTGACATCGACAAGACCGGACTCAATCCTGGATATGTCAAGAATATTATTGATCAAGGCAAGAAGTGATTGTCCCGAATTTGTAATGACTTTGACGTATGCTTTCTCTTCTTTCGGCAGATCCCGGAGGCTCAGAAGCTGAGCCATGCCCAAAATACCATTCAGTGGGGTGCGGATTTCATGACTCATATTGGCAACGAAGTCGGTCTTGACGCGACTGGCCCGTTCCGCGGTGGATCGCGCTTCTTCGAGTTCCTTGGACTTCATGTTGCTCAGTTCAGAGAAGGAAATGCTTACACTCGCGATCGCGATCAGTGTCACGCTCAAGATGAGTGCTGTCATAAGTGCGGTATCTTCGGCGCCCGGAATGGGGTCGTGAAGGCCAAACAGGATCCATACGAAAACCATCATAATGCTCGTCGTCAGGACCGTCGTTCGGGTGCCAAACAGAAATCCGGCAGTAAAGGGGACGCAGGCCATAACCGGAAGAGCAAAACTGTTAAGTCCACCTGTGGCCAAGATCCAAACCACATTGGCCAGGCAAGCTCCCGTCATCAGTATGATACCGCTGGAATAAAGGGTGCGTGTTTTTCTTAGATGAAATAAAGAATAGATGTAAATGGCAATAACACCCGGACCAATCAAGCGCTGTAACTCCAACCCGTACTGAATGACAGCTAATATCGATATCAATGCAGTCAGGATGATGAACAAGGATGCCATTACAATAATGGCACGCGCACGAAACACAAAATCGATGGTTTCGTGCTCTTGAGGGCGCAAAAAGTAATCAACGGCTTTTATGATTATTTTTAACATCTAAAAGCCTGAATGCTCTATGTTTGAGAGTAAAAGGAATCATGTATCGTCAGTCATCAGAGCATGCTTCCTGGATCAATTGGCCAACATTACCCGATTGACACATTTCGTGCGACACGATCGGTTCCGCGGAGACCAATGGAGCGCTTAAGAGATCCACTTCTCTTTATGTTTAGTACCAGTTTAGCGCCGAAAACCGCCCCTGGGAAACCATTTTTTGGTGCTGTCAGACAAAACCCACAAGGCTTTAGTGCCCTCAGTCTACAGATAACCTAGGTAGCAGCAAGTTGACGCCATTCATCCATGGCGGCGGCGCGGTCGCGCTTGCATGTGGTTCGTTTGTTGTGGCCTCGGTCATGGTTAAAATGATTGTAGACGGATGAGTGTAGGACGGCGAATTTCTGTAGGCTTCGCATCCTCCTGAAGCGGAGCATCCCACGCTCTCGTCGCCGGAAGGGAAGGTGGGAGTTTTCGGCCCTATTGTTCATATGGCGACCGACAACCTGCAGATCACGGCCTCCGATTTCGCGCCGGGACAGCGGAAACCGGACATACATCATCACTGCGATGCGGATCACCTTGGGAGACGTCTTAAAGTAGTGAGAGGGATTGCCATTCGTCATTTAAGAAGGGTAGTTGGCCGATACCCGTTCCGCAAGGCGGGTCTTCTGGTACCACTCTCCGAAGCGCTATTTGCGTCGCCGTCAATCCGGTCCGAGAGGGGAAGGATCGAGTTCCCGGCCAAAAGCCAAGTCAAAGTTCAGATTGCGCATCATCTCAAGGGTTTGGCCTTGGGCGATCATTCCCATCACCGCGGACGCTACGGCCTTGTACTGGGCGTTGACGGCCATTTCGTAGAACGTCATCTGCTGGTCAAGCGGTGCGTTTGCGACTTGCGGGCGTCGTTCGGCAGGAATGACATCGACGCTTGGAATAACGTCGCGCAGGACCAAAATACGGGCTGCACCGCCCCAGTCTGTAAAAGTCGATCGGGTCATCTCTAAACACCATATGCCGTAGGTTTCCTTTCCCCGCATCTGGGAGATAAGGACAAAGGCGACACCAGATTTGCCGGCGAACCGCGTATGAGCGAAGGCGAATCGGGCGTCTCGACCGTCATAAGCCTGCCAGGCTTCAAGTGGTTCGAGTTTTGGGGGGCGTACGAACTTAATGCCGGTGTCCTTGACCATATCGCGCACCGCGGCGTCATGATCGAATACATCGAACTCGGGCCCGGTCGTTCCGATCACGAACCGGGGTGATTCTGAATCGGTCGGAATCAACCGGCGGAAAAAGCCTTCCTTTTCCCATTTGACGGGTTCATTGAAGGTCGTCGGTGCCGGGTAGGTGCGGTCCTCGGTCTGTCCGCAAGCGGCCAACGCGAAGACCGCGACAAAAACCAACCCTCTGCTGATCATTTTCCGTCCCATGGTTGCGTGAGCCCCTTATGTCCCGGTTCAACATCACTCAGAGTTCGTGTCTTAGCCGATCGTTCGATGGTCTGGGACTGTCCGACCATGAAGATGTGGTCATATTCAAGTATCCGCTGGACGGATTTCGGCAAGAAGTAAGCTGATACTCATGTTGGTCATCATGGCCATGTCGTTGTGTCCCACCGAAGGAACTGTAGCCGTTGCTTGTTTGCCGGCGATGGGAAAATCATGTCACGCCGCTCATTTAGATTGCAAGTCATTCCTAATTGCGTTAACCCTCCCTAGGTCGGTGAAACCGAACGGAAT
The DNA here is from genome assembly GCA_964522525.1 of uncultured Alphaproteobacteria bacterium. Taxonomy (GTDB): domain Bacteria; phylum Pseudomonadota; class Alphaproteobacteria; order JAJFIK01; family JAJFIK01; genus CAYUYV01. Next base: position 4,379 of record CAZFWG010000128.1, read on the forward strand.
GGGGAGAGCGGGATGGCGCGGGGTTTTGGCTTGGGGCGGATGTCCGTATCCGCAATGGCGCTTCTTGTGGCCGGGGTGGTCCCTGCCGTCTCTCAAGACGCCGTCGAAACGATAGACTTTGACGAGATCGATACAGGTGATGAGAGCGAGCGTCTGGTCGTGACGGCGACCCGAACCGAGCGCCTCTTGGATGACCTTTCCCAACAGGTTTCAGTTGTGAGCCGCGAGGAGATCTTGCGGGAAAGTGCCTTCGACTCGAACTTGACCAATGTGCTAGGGCGCCTTGTTCCGGGCCTTTCGCCGCCACAGGGGGATGGCCGAAGCGAGGACTTCACCATCCGCGGGCGCCCTGTATTTCTGTTGATCGACGGCGTACCGCAGAATTCAAATACGGGGTTCTCGACCGAGTTTTTCTCCATTGATCCCGCTGCGATCGAACGCATCGAGGTGGTTCGGGGCTCGTCTGCAATTTTCGGCGAAGGAGCCACGGGTGGTATCATAAACATCATTACACGAAGCTTACGTGATAAAGATGGCGTGGACGGCTACGCCGGCGGTACTCTTCGTCTACAGCTGTCATCGCTCGATGAAGAAGGGCCAAGCTATCGGCTCAATGCCGGCCTCTCAGGCCGTGCTGGTCGGTTCAGTGGCCTGTTGTCCGTCGCGGTTGACGAAGATCAGGGCTTTTTTGATGCCGATGGAGATTTGATCCCGCCGGACGGGTCGTCGAACTTCAATAGGCAGATCAACGTCCTGGCGAAAGTGGGTTACACGATCAACAATGACCAGGACCTGACGGCGTCGTTCAATTTTCTGAACAATGATTTCGATAGCTCCTTCATTTCCGATCCGGCCGTCAATCTGCCGCCCGTTGGTGAACTGGCACGGGCGCTTGAGGTCGGTGACATCGATCTCGATGATGAGCTCCGCCAAACGGTCAACAATCTGAGCGTCGTCTACAGCAACCGGAACCTTCTGGGATCGAACCTCACGGCGCAGTTTTTTTACCGCACGACGGATCTCACCCAGGTGCCGAGCGACATCAGTGATGCGGCCTTTCTGCCCCTGTTCCCAACGGCCCCTGCAATCTTCCAGACGACACTGGACGCGGAAGAAATCGGTGGGCGGTTGTTGATCGAAACGCTGATTTTTGATGGTTTCTCCCTGACCTATGGTGCGGATGTCTCTTTTGATGACCTTGAAGCCCCCTTCAATTCCCTTGATGAGGACTTGTTCGACAGCGAACAAAGGGGCGTGATCATTGCCAACCCGACCCAGGTTCCACCTTTCACTCAGCGGAATATTGCGGGCTTCGTCCAGGCGGAGTGGCAGATACTGGATCGCCTGCTGATCAATGGCGGCGTGCGGTATGAGACCATCAATGTGGATGTCGAAGACTTCACGGCGTCACCCTTTACCAATCCAGGTGCCTTGCCCCTTGATATTGAAGGGGGTGAGATCTCCACGGATGATGTCGTTTTCAATTTTGGCGCCATCTTTGACCTGACCGACCGGGTGGCGCTTGTCGGCAATTTCTCTCAAGGGTTTTCATTACCCGCCCTGGGCTTCACATTGGGCCTCGCGGCGTTTGGGGATGTGGAAGACGATTCCGATGGTGGGTTTGCCATCGAAGCCCAGAAGGTCACGAATTTCGAAGGGGCCATCCGCTACCGGAGTGAGCGGATTAATCTGACGGCATCGGGCTTTTATAATTTTTCCGATGTTGGGACAACGTTTGCCTTCAATGCCGTTACGGGATTCCTTGAACCCGCCATTGCGCCTCAGCGGAATTTTGGCATCGAGTTCGAAGGGGATTGGCGCCCGATCGATCCGCTCTTGATCGGCGGGTCCGTCACGTGGGTCGACAGCAATTTCGATCTCGGAGATGACGGTGACTTCCAAGCCTTGAGTTCTGTTGCCGCGCCGCCTTATCAGATCCGTGGATTTATCGAACACAGCACCCTGCCAAACTGGCGCAATCGGATCAGTGTGCTTGCTGTCGGGGATCGGGACCGCGCCTTTGAGGACGGGACCGACCCCTTGCCTGTTGAAAGCTATGTCACCGTCGATATTGGTTCCGATCTGGACCTGGGGCGGGTGACCCTTTCAGCCGGTATCCAGAACATCTTCGACAATCAGTTCATCCCGGCAAGTTCTCAAACCGAGAGCATCGACGCCACACGTTTTGCCGGCGTGGGGCGGCTCTATTCGCTCAGGGTCTCGGTGCCGTTTTGAGGGGTCGTCTGTGCTCGGCAACCTGCATGCTGGATATCGACATGACCATTTCTCCGTCGCGTTCCTTGCAAACAATGTGTTCGATTCTGATTTCATCACTTTTCAGAATGCGGAGTTCAATCAGGCTCTGGGCGGCACGGAGCGTGTGGTTGGTGTCCAGGTGACGGGAAATTTCTGAGCCATGG
>CAZFWG010000129.1:0-6331 GCA_964522525.1 uncultured Alphaproteobacteria bacterium
ATGGCCAGGTGGACCGGATCTGCAAGATGATCCCCAACCCGCCGGGCAAGGCGGTCAAGCTGTCCAAGGCCATCGAAGATGAGCCGCGGCTCCAGGCCATGATCGAGGAAGAAGAGGCGGTCAAGACCCTGATCTCGATGGCCCTCAAACTGGAAGGGCTGTATCGCCATGCCTCGACCCATGCGGCGGGGCTCGTGATCGGGGACCGCACCCTCCATGAGCGGGTGCCCCTCTATCGTGATCCGCGGGCGGACATGCCCGTCACCCAGTTCCACTACAAGGACGCCGAAAGCGTCGGGCTCGTGAAATTCGATTTCCTGGGTCTGAAGACCTTGACGGTGATCGCCAAGACCGAGGCGTTGCTCAAGCGCCGGGGCATCGAGATCCGCACCCAGGAACTGGAATTCGACGACGCCAAGACCTTCGAGATGCTGGCGCGGGGCGATTCGATCGGCGTGTTCCAGCTGGAAAGTTCGGGCATGCGCGATCTGCTGCGCAAGATGAAGCCCGACCGGATCGAGGATCTGATCGCCCTGGTGGCCCTCTACCGGCCCGGCCCCATGGAGAGCATTCCCAAATACATCGCCTGCAAGCATGGCCGGGAGGATCCGGTCTATCTGCATCCCCTTCTGGAACCGATCCTGGAAGAGACCTTCGGTGTCATGACCTATCAGGAGGACGTGATGCAGATCGCCCGGGATCTGGCGGGCTATTCTTTGGGGGAAGCGGATCTGCTGCGCCGGGCCATGGGCAAGAAGATCCAGGCCGAGATGGCCAAGCACCGGGTCAAATTCATCGAGGGTTCGGCGAAGAACGATGTGTCGGAGGACATTGCCGATCAGATCTTTGAACAGGCCGCGAAATTCGCAGGCTACGGGTTCAACAAGGGCCACGCGGCCGCCTATGCCCAGGTTGCCTATCAGACGGCCTATCTGAAGGCCAATTATCCGGTGGAATTCCTCTCCGCCTCCATGACCCTCGATATCGAAAAGACCGAACGTCTGGCGGTTTTCCGTCAAGAAGCAGAGCGTCTCGGCATCCCCGTGGTGGCGCCGGACATCAATCGTTCAGAAGCGGAATTTCTGAGCGCCGAGGATGAGACGGGCAAGCCGGTCATCCTTTATGCCCTGGCGGCGCTCAAGACCGTGGGACGGGCCGCCATGGACCATCTGGTGGCCGTGCGCCGTGAGGGGGGGGCTTTTGCGGATCTCGATGATTTCGCCAAACGCATCGATCCCCGGCTGATCAACAAGCGGGCCATCGAAGGCCTCGCCAAGGCCGGTGCCTTCGACACCCTCAAGGTGGACCGGGCCCGGATCTTTGCGGGCGCCGACCGGGTCGTGCAGGCCGCGGCCTGTGCCCAGGAAGAGCGCGAACAGGGCCAGAGCAATCTGTTCGCCGATGTGGCCCAGCCGGCGGCAGCCCTCAAGCTGCCGGAACCGGAACCCTGGTCGGGCGCGGATGCCCTGCGCCACGAATTGGAGATCGTGGGCTTTTATCTCTCCGGTCACCCCCTGGATGAACAGTTCAAGGTTCTGCGCCGGGCCGGGGTCATGAGCTATGGGGATCTCGTTTCCGGGGAGGGGCGCCAGAAGGGCCGCGCGCGTCTCGCCGGGGCCGTCATGGGCTTCAATGAACGCAAGGGCAAGAGCGGGCGCAGTTTCGGAGTGGCCGAGCTCTCCGATCCCACCGGCACCTTCGAGGTCTGGATCTTCTCCGAACTTCTCGGGGAGGCGCGGGAACTGTTGGTTGCGGAAGCGCCCGTGGTGATCGATGTGACGGCGGACTGGCAGGATGATGATGTGCGCCTCACCGCCCAGCGGATCCGGCCCATCGACGATGTCACGGCCCAGGCCACGACCGGGCTTGAAGTGGTGGTCGAAAGCCCCGAGAGTTTTGAGGGCATCAAGACGTGCCTGGCGGAGCGGCAGGGACGGGGCCTCGTCACCTTGATCCTGCAACTCGACGAAGGCCTGCGCCAGATCCCCATGACCCTGGCCGGCGGCTACAAGGTCGATGGCCGCCTGCGCAGCGCCATCAAGTCCCTGCCGGGCGTGGTTCAGGTCGAGGAAGTGTGAGGCCCCCGCCGCCCCGCGCAACCCCTCCGACTACGGAAGGTCGACCGACTGAGCCCCGCCAATCGGATGGGCGGGGCGTTACAAGCCCTCAGGCGTGCGCCAGAAAACGGTTGAACCGTTCGAGCGCCTCGGCGAGACGGGCCGGATCCTGGGCAAAACAGATGCGGATGCGGTTGTCATTGCCCGGACCAAAAGCGGCCCCCGGCGCCACGCCCACCCGTTCCGCGGCCAGAAGCCTCGAGGCGAAATCGACGCTGTCCGTGACGCCGTCGATCTCGATAAAGGCGTAGAACGCGCCTTCCGGCCGGGCCATGCGCAGGCGGGCATTGGCCCCCAGATGGGCTTCCACAAGCGCAAGCCCCTCCGCGCAGCGCTGGCGGATCAAGGCCACGAGATCCTCGCCCTGTTCAAGGGCCGCGATCGCCCCATGCTGAATGAAGGGTGGGGCACCCGTATTGTTGACGCCCGACAGGCAGAGCAGTTTCTCGCCGATGTCCGTCGGACCCACGAGCCAGCCCACGCGCCAGCCCGTCATGGCCCAGATCTTGGAAAAACTGTTGATCACGAACACCCGGTCTTCCGGAGTGATCAGGGGCAGGAAGGACGGCGCGATATCGCCGTCATAGATCAGCCGGCCATAGACCTCGTCGGAGATGATGGCGATGCCCCGCTCCCGCGCCACGGCCAGGAGCCGCTTCTGGTCTTCTGCCCCCATCCGATAGCCGGTGGGATTGGCGGGCGAGCCCACAAAGAGCGCCTTGGTGCCGGGCACACAGGCATCGACCAGCTCGTCCATGTCGAGGGCCCAGCGGGCGGCCGTGCCCTCTCCCTCGATTTTCTGGGCCACACGGACAATCTCGGCGCCCCGGGACTGGGCGGCGAGGGTGATGTTCGCCCATTGGGGGGTCACCACCACAAGTCGATCCCCTTCGCCGACAAGGCATTGCAGGACCATATTGATGGCGAGCATGGCCGAGCCCGGCACCGTGATCCGGTCGATCTCCAGGTCCACCCCGTAGTGGCGATGCAGATAGTGGGCGAGCGCCTGGCGCAAGGGCAGGACGCCCCGGGCATTGCTGTAGAAGGTCTGGCCGGCGGTGATCGCCTCGGCGGCGGCATCCCGGATGAAGGCCGGCGTGACGATATCGGTCTCGCCGTGCCAGAGGCGGATGATGTCCGTGCGGCCCTCGCCCTGGCGGACCACTTCGGTAAGCGGGCTCGGCGGGAGGTCCAGAATGGCGGGACGGTAGAGAGGGCCGGGTCCGGTCTCGAACGTGGCGGACGGGGCGGGAATGCTGTTCATGGCGGTCTGTCCTTCGCGGGCGAGGGGACGGATCCGCCCGGTCCCTCGCCGGTTACCGCCCCCAGGCGGCATCGATATAGCGCAAAAATGACTTGACCCGGTCTCGTTTGGTGCTCTGCGCCCTTGCGCCGGGCGCAGGATGTCCTTATAACGCGCGGCATTCCACACGCGGGCAGGCTCGCTTTCGCGCATCCCCCAATTTGGACTTCCACCCCTCGGGGAGGACCCATGTCGCTGGGGTCGCAACGCGGCACATCCGGTGTCGTGGCCGGGATCGTTGTCCTTCGGGTCAAGAAATCCAGGCTACGGCAATGCTCGCGGAGGTCAAACCGGAAAGGAGAGAAAAGGGTATGGCCCTTCCTGACTTTAACATGCGCCAGCTCTTGGAGGCCGGCGTGCATTTCGGGCACCAGTCCCACCGTTGGAACCCGAAAATGGGCACCTATATCTACGGTGTTCGCAATCGCATCCACATCATCGACCTGTCGAAGACGGTCCCGCTGTTGCACCAGGCCTTGCTGTCGGTGCGCAATGTGGTGGCCGGCGGCGGTCGCATTCTGTTCGTCGGCACCAAGCGCCAGGCGGCGGAGCCCGTGGCCGATGCGGCGCGGCGGTGTGCGCAGTATTTCATCAATCACCGTTGGTTGGGGGGTACCCTGACCAATTGGAAAACGATCCTGAATTCGATCAAGCGGCTGCGCCAGCTCGAGGAAATGCTGGGCGCCGAGGAGAGCGGCTACACCAAGAAGGAACGGCTGCAGCTGACCCGGGAGCGGGACAAGCTTGAGCTTTCCCTTGGCGGGATCAAGGAAATGGGCGGCCTGCCGGACATGCTGTTCGTGATCGATACCAACAAGGAATCGATCGCGATCCAGGAGGCGAACAAGCTCGGCATCCCCGTGATCGCCGTTGTTGACACCAATTCCGATCCGGATGGCATCACCTATCCGATCCCGGGCAATGACGATGCCGCCCGCGCGCTCAGCCTCTATTGCGATCTGGTGGCCCGCGCGGTGATCGACGGGATCTCGGAAAGTCAGGGCAATCTCGGTGTGGATATCGGTGAGGCCGAGACCCTGCCCGAGGAAGCGATCGACGGCCTTGACGAGGCGGGCGAAAGCGAAGGCGAGGCGGCGGCCACCGAGGCTGTGGCGGCGCCGGAAGCCGAGGCAACGGAACCGGCGGCACCATCGGCCTGATCCTGGCCGCGAATTCGTGTATGAGAGAACCGGCGCGCGGGTCTTCGGCGCGTCGGACCGGTCGATCAGCCTGTCCATCCCGTGATGGACAAAGACATCAGGTGCGGAAACTGGCCGGGTCGGGTTTTGACCCGGCCTGCTTACGCTTACAAGGGGCCCGAAGAGGGGCCGTTCATAAGCACGGAGTGACCACAATGGCGGAAATCAGCGCAAGCGCGGTAAAAGACCTGCGTGAAAAGACCGGCGCGGGCATGATGGATTGCAAGAAGGCCCTGGCGGAAACCGGCGGTGATATCGAAGCGGCCATCGACTGGCTGCGCACCAAAGGTCTTGCCAAGGCGGCCAAGAAGGCGAGCCGGGTCGCGGCGGAAGGGTTGGTCGCCGTCAAGGTCGACGGTTCGAAAGGTGCCATCGTCGAGGTCAATTCGGAAACCGATTTCGTGGCCCGCAACGAGACCTTTCAGAAGATGGTCACGGACATTGCCGGGGTCGCGCTCGACACGGATGGTGATTTCGACGCCCTCAGCGCGAAGACTTTTCCGGGTGCGGAGAAGTCCGTCACCGACCATGTCAAGGACATGGTGGCAACCATCGGCGAAAACCTGACCCTGCGCCGCTCGGCCGGGCTGTCCGTCGATGCGGGCGTCGTGGTGCCTTACATCCACAACGCCGCCGCCGACGGTCTGGGCCGGATTGGCGTTCTGGTTGCCCTGAAATCGACGGGTGATGAAGCCAAACTCAATGATCTTGGCCGGAAGGTCGCCATGCATGTGGCCGCCACGAGCCCGCTTTCCCTCAAGGTCGATGAGCTGGATCCCGCCGTCGTTGAAAAGGAGCGGCAAGTCCTCATCGAGCAGGCACGGGAATCGGGTAAGCCCGACAACATTATCGAGAAGATGGTCGAAGGCCGTTTGCGGAAATTCTACGAAGAAGTCGTGCTGCTTTCCCAGGCTTTCGTGATCAACCCGGATCTGACGGTGGAGAAAGCCGTGAAGGAAGCGGAAAAGGACGTGGGCGCACCAATTACGCTCGAGGGTTTTGTCCGCTTCAAGCTTGGTGAAGGCATTGAGCGGGAGGAAGCGGATTTTGCCGCCGAAGTGGCGGCGGCCGTGTCCGCTTCTTAAGGACAAAGCGCTTGATGCCGCTGTGCTGCCTGGCACAGCGGACCCGCTGATGCGCATGAAGATCCGACGGGGAGGCCTGTTTCCCGAAATATGAACCGGCCTCTCCTCGGTATCGATTTGCGGACCGGACTGGGCATTCGGCGCGAGCGCGCCGTGTGCCCACGGTCATGAGAGGCACGGCCCATTTTGGCGCCGGCGACCATTGAGGAGGCGGGATCGTGAGCGTTGCGCAGGCGGAAGAGAATGTGGAGCGATTGACGTCGCTTCGCTACAAACGGGTTCTTTTGAAAATATCCGGTGAAGCCTTGATGGGCGCCAAGCCCTTCGGCTTGTGTATGGACACCGTCAACCGGGTCGCGGGCGAGGTGCACGAAGCCCTGGGCCTCGGCGTCGAAGTCGGCCTGGTGATCGGCGGCGGCAACATTTTTCGGGGTCTGACCGTCGCCGCCAGCGGCATGGAGCGCGCGTCCGCCGACTATATGGGCATGCTTGCCACGGTCATGAATGCCTTGGCGATGCAATCCGCCTTGGAAAAGCTCGGGATCGACGCCCGGGTCATGTCGGCCATCCCGATGGAAACGGTGTGCGAGAGCTATGTGCGCCGCCGGGCCATGTTGCACCTGGAGC
>CAZFWG010000130.1:0-6166 GCA_964522525.1 uncultured Alphaproteobacteria bacterium
CGTCGGCGAAGGTGGTCTTCTCATTGGCGATGCGGAACAGGTTCTGGTTCGGAATGACGATCAGCGTATCGACATAACGCTGAAGCTCCTGGATGCCGGCTTCCGCGACGCGCATGCGCCGGGCGCCTTCAAAGTGGAACGGCTTGGTCACCACACCAACGGTCAGGATGCCCTGATCCCGTGCAGCCCGGGCAATAACCGGTGCTGCGCCCGTGCCCGTGCCCCCGCCCATGCCGGCGGTGATGAACACCATGTGCGAGCCGTTCAACTGCTCAATGATTTCAGGAAGGGATTCCTCCGCCGCCGCACACCCCACTTCGGGGCGCGAGCCGGCGCCCAGACCTTCCGTGATGGACGTGCCCATCTGGATTTTCCGCTCGACGGGCGAGCCCTGCATCGCTTGGGAGTCCGTGTTCGCAACGACGAAATCGACCCCTTCGAGATTGCATCGGATCATGTTGCTGACGGCATTGCCGCCTGCGCCGCCGACCCCGAAAACCGTGATGCGCGGCGTGAGCTCGGTCAACTCGCGGACCTTCTTCTCGATCGTCATCTATGCCTCCGCTCGATCGCTCTCGATACCTCTGCGCATCGCCCCGAATGACTTCGGAACCAAGACCTGCAGTCCTGTCCTGAGACAGGTGCTCATACCGCCAATAGGTCTGTTAACCGTTGTTTTGGTTAATGGAGTCTAAAAATTGGTCGAAAACCAATTTCTGATCCTTGTGATTTGACCCATCGGCAGAAATCCCCGGGGTGATGCATCAGCCCTCGGTGCTTCCTGCGGTGCCCTGACGCTGTACGTAACGAGACCCGCACATGTGGCGAAGGATGGCCCGCCAATTGCTTCAGGAAACCCCACCACCCCTAGTGGACGCCCGATTCTAACGGGCTTGTCCAGTATTCTTGCTGCCGTCTCGCGCACGCCGGTGAGCTGAGCAGCCCCTCCAGTGAGCACAATCCGGCGCCCGGCAACGATTTCGAAGCCGGATTCCGCAATCCGGTCGCGCACCAGTTCGATGGTCTCTTCGATGCGCGGCTGGATGATGCGCGTCAGGAACGAGCGGGGCATGGTCTGAATGCCGCCCTCGGCCTCCGCGTCGATCTGATCCACCTGGATGACCTCCCGGTCATCGGACGGTGTCGGTATCGCGCTGCCGTGGAGCGTCTTGATGCGTTCCGCCGACGTCATCAGGGTCGAAAGCCCCCGCGCGATATCGCTCGTGACATGCTGCCCGCCCACCTCAATGACTTCCGTATGGATGAGCCGCCCGTCGTAGAAAATGGCGATGGAGGTCGTGCCCGCCCCCATGTCGATGACGGTCACGCCCAGGTCCATCTCGTCGGGAACGAGGCTCGACAGGCCGCTGGCGTAAGGGGATGCCACCAGGCCCGAGACATCGAGATGGCAGCGCTGAATGCACAGCATCAGGTTACGGACGGGACTCTGGGCGGCCGAGACGAGATGCATGCGCACCCCAAGCCGCTCCCCCACCATGCCCCGGGGATCGCGGATCCCCGCGCTGCCGTCGACCTGATAGCCCAGGGGCACCGCATGGATGAGCACCTGGTCGCCCAGATCGATGCTGGTGCGGGCCTTGGCGGCCACCTTGCGCAGGTCGTAGGCATCGATTTCCTGGTCGGAAAGCGGCACCTCCACATGGGTGTGGTGGCTTTCGAGGGTCGCTGTGGACAGATTGACCCAGACGCGCTGGACGACCACGTCGGCCATCCGTTCGGCGGACTCCACCACCGCACGAATGGCCTCCTCGGCCGCCGCCACATCGACGACAGCGCCTTTCTTGATGCCCGCCGAGGCATGATGACACAGGCCCAACACGGACATGCCGCTGTCGGCTTCATCGCTCGGCGGTTCAAGTTTGGCGATCACGCAGCCGATCTTGCTGGTTCCGACATCCAGTCCCGCAATGATTTCCGGCTTTCCTGATCCCCGAAGACGCTCACGCGTGGTCAAGGCTTTGCTCCGGTGGCGCTGAGTGCGCCCGCCCATCAAAAAGGAATGCACATCGAGTATGCGCGATTCGAGAAAAACCCAGGTGATTCTCAGCGATCGCGCTTGGTGACAACCCGCCGCCCGGCGCCGCCAAGGGTCTGGGCCATGGTGTCGGCATCGCCCGCATCCTCGGCAGGGCGCACGACCAGAACATCCGGATTGCGCAAATCGATCATGGAGATCTTGCGCGCCAACAGGCGGTGCTTGGCATCGAGTTCGGCGATATCACCAATGGCCCGGGCAACATCCGTATCCGGAAGACGAACTTCGATGCCATTGTCCAGCAGGAGATTCCAGCGCCGGTCCGCGACCCGGCTTGCCGCCAGAAGCCTGGACTTCAGGACGGGAACCGTATCCAAAATCGCCAGGAGCTTCGAGGCCTGAATATTGGCGCCCTCGCCCACCACGCGGGGCAGATGGGCATAACGGGCGATGCCTGCCTCCTGCAAGGGCTCCAGCACAACGCCTTCATCATCGATCAGATAGAAGGTCTTGGCGGACTGCCACAGGGCATAGGCCTTGCGCTCCACCACATCCACATGCAGACGATCAGGCAGCAGACGCATCACATTGGCCGAGCGGATCCAGGACAGGGCCTCGAGACGCTCACGCGCGCCCGCCGTGTCGAAGTCAAGAAGGGGCTGCCCCGCCTCGGCCGCCAGCGCCTTGTCGAAGTCCGCCCGCGAGACGACCTGAAGTCCGTCGACGGTAATGTTCTCCATCTTCAGCCCGGCGCCGACAAGGGCACCGCCGCCGACCCGGCCCATCGCCTGAACGCCCCGATCGAGCACGCCGGACACCCACAGGCCATAGAAAATCAGCGTAATGACAGAAAGTGTCACGAAGAGCAGAAAGGGCTGAATCCGGTCGAGATTGCGCCGCCAGTCGGAGACGGTCCGGCGCCACCGCCGGCGCCGCTCCACGCCCAAAACCCGTTCAAGAAATGTGGATGGTTTCGCGGGCTTCCTCGAACTGCCGCGTAAGGAGGGGACGCGCGCCGCAACGCCTTTCCCGGTCTTGGCCTTGCCTGTCCGGGCCTTCCCAGATGGGATCTTGCCCGTCTTGGCCACGGGCGTGGCCTTGCCGCGCTTGGCGCCGGAAGCGACCGTCTTCGTTTTCTTGGTGGCGACGGGCGCGCAGGCACCGGCCCTGCTTTTCTTCACAGAAGCGGGTTTGTCCTCCCGCACCGCCTTGCGGTCCGGGGCCGTCAGCACACGGCGCCGCGTCCTGGATGGCTCGCCCTTTTTGGGATGCTCGAATGTCGGCTCGATCCTTGCCCGCATGTCAAACCCTCGCGCAGGCGCGATCAGGCAGGCTTGGCAAGCCTATCTCGGGCATGAAGCATCCTCCACGATCCAGCGAACAACGGCGTTGAAGTCAAGACCACAGGCCAGGGCCTGTTCAGGCACAAGGGAGGTGGGAGTCATGCCCGGCTGAGTGTTAACCTCGAGTAAAATCAGGTTCCCCAGCGCGCCGTCGGGACCGGTGTGGTTTGTTTCATCAAAGCGAAAATCCGCCCGCGTGACGCCCCGGCATCCGAGCGCCTCATGGGCCTTCAAGGCATAGTCCATGGCCGCCTTCGCAACACCGGCGGGAACATCGGCGGGGATCACATGGGTCGAGCCGCCCGGCGCATATTTCGATTCGTAGTCATAGAACTTGTTGGCCGTCGGCATGATTTCCGTCACGCCAAGCGCCCGATCGCCCATGACGCCCACGGTCAGCTCGCGACCGGGGATGAACTTTTCCACCAGGACCTCATCGCCCAGATGCCAATCCGGATCGGTGAGTTGATCCGGAGGCCGATTATCACCATCACGGATGACGAAGACGCCCACACTGGACCCCTGATTGACGGGCTTGACCACGTAAGGCGGTTCCATCAAATGGCGTTGCGCGACTTCCCGCCGGTCCGCCACCAGGCCCTCCGCCACCGGAATATTCGCTTCACGGAACACGGATTTCGCCCGGTGCTTGTCCATGGCGAGCGCCGAGGCCAAGACACCGGAATGGGTATAGGGAATTTCCAGAAGTTCAAAGAGGCCCTGGACACAGCCATCCTCGCCCCATTGGCCGTGGAGACCATTGAGGACAAGGTCGGGATCGAGTGTCTTGAGCTGCTCGGCAAGGTCCGTACCCACATCGATTTCGGAGACCCGGTAGCCGATCTCGCGCGCGGCCTTGGCATAAGCCGCCCCGGTCACGAGGCTGACATCCCGTTCGGCCGAGCGGCCGCCCTTCAAGACCGCCACATGCCAGTCGGATTCGTTGCTCGCCCTGTCCGTCATGCCGTTTCCCTCATTCCGCGCGGCCGAGCCGCCTGATCTCCCATTGAAGATCGACACCGCTTTTCGCCGCCACGCGCCGTCGCACCTCCTCACCCAGCCCTTCCAGATCGGCGGCCTTCGCGCCGCCGCGGTTGATCAGAAAGTTGCAATGCATCTCCGAAACCTGGGCGCCGCCCCGGATGAGCCCGCGACACCCGGCGGCATCAATCAGCTCCCAGGCCTTGTGCCCGTCCGGATTCTTGAACGTACTGCCCCCGGTTCGGCTCTTGATAGGCTGAGTCGCCGATCGGGACGCGCCGATCTCCATCATGCGGGCATCGATGGCCTCGACCGTGTCCGGCATGCCCCTAAGAAGCGCCTCGGTGAAAATGAAATCGGCCGGCGCGCTGCTGTGGCGGTAGGCAAATCCCAAGGCATCACAGGGGAGCACATGACGCCTGCCCTGGCGGTCAAGGGCGACAGCCTCGACCAGAACATCCTTCGTTTCACGGCCATAGGCGCCCGCATTCATGCGCAAGGCCCCGCCGATGCTGCCCGGAATGCCGGACAGGAACTCAAGCTCCGAAAGCCCCGCATTGCGCGCGGCCTTGGCCACGGCCACATCGAGCGCCGCCGCCCCCGCCCGCAAACAATCCGTACCCTCTACCGCGATCTTGGCGAAGGCCTTGCCGAGGCGGATGACCACGCCCTCGATACCGCCGTCGCGCACCAGAAGGTTCGAGCCGACACCAATGGTGGTCACGGGAATATCCGCTGGCAGATCTTTGAGGAAGGCGGAAAGGTCGGCCTCGTCGGCCGGCATGAACAGAATGTCGGCGGGACCGCCCACGCGAAACCAGGTGACCTCAGCCAGGGCCTGGCCGGGGATGAGCCGTCCACGGACCGTCGGCAGACGATCAAGGAGCGCCGTCATCACATACCCACAAGCCGTTTGGTGCCGGTAAGCTTCATCAGCTCCTGGGGCAGCGCATTGGCCCAGGCCGTGATAGATCCGGCGCCGAGGCAGACGACGAGATCGCCGGGTTCCGCCAGATCGCGGATGGTGGCCGCCAGATCCGCCGGGCTCTTGAGAGGCAGGGCCTTGCGGTGACCGTGATCGAGCAGACCCTGGACCAGACTGTCCCGATCGGCCCCTTCGATGGGTTTCTCGCCGGCCTCGAAAACATCCGCCACGACCACCGCATCGGCATCGTTGAAACAGGTGCAGAACTCGTCGAACAGGCTGGCGAGCCTTGTGTAGCGATGGGGCTGGACGACTGCGATCACCTTGCTCTTGGTGCTGGAGCGCGCGGCCTCCAGCACGGCGGAAATTTCCACCGGATGGTGGCCATAGTCGTCGATGATCGTCACATCGTTCCACACGCCCGTGCGGGTGAAGCGGCGCTTGACGCCGGCGAAACCCGACAGGGCCCGGCGAATCTGGTCATCCGTGATGCCCATTTCGAGCCCGATCGCCACGGCGGCCAGGGTGTTCTGCACATTGTGCCGGCCCGGCATGGGCAGCATCAGATCCTTCATGACGCGGGCTTCTTCCCGGCCGCGCTCCCGGATCTCGACGTCGAAACGGGCAATACCCTGATCGAAACTCACATTCCGGGCGCGGATGTCAGCCTGGGGAGAAAATCCGTAGGAGACGATGCGCCGGTCGTGGATGCGGCCGATCATGGCCTGGACTTCCGGATGATCGATGCACATCACGGCGAAACCGTAGAACGGAATGTTCTCGACAAAGATCTCGAAGGCATCGCGCAGGGACTGGATGTCGCCATAGTGATCCATGTGTTCCGGATCGATATTGGTCACCACCGTGACGGTGGCGGGCAGCTTGACGAAGGTGCCGTCGCTTTCGTCCGCCTCCACCACC
>CAZFWG010000131.1:0-5884 GCA_964522525.1 uncultured Alphaproteobacteria bacterium
GAGCATCGGTCTCCAAAACCGAGGGCCGCGGGTTCGAATCCTGCCACTCCTGCCAACGGCTCTAACAAGCAAGGGCTAAGCTGCTGCTCGCGGTTGCGTCCGACGAAAAAGGGTCTGTGGTGCCATCCGGCTCTCGCAGATGGACTCTTTTAAATTTTTTTTGACAATCCCATTTACTTCAGGTGCTGTTCGGGTCTAGAACACAGCTCCCGGATCGCTGCCATTTGGGAATTTCAGGTTGAATGCCACGGTGATGACGCCCTCAGGTTGGGTTTTACCTAATGCTTGACGGTGACAGACCCTTTGACAACCGAATGGACCGGATGCCGAGCGATGGCCTTGAAGAGGCGATGGTTTGTTGATCGCGTGAGTTGCTAGGCGTTCAGGCGCCAATGTGAGGTTGGTTACAGGATCCATGGCGCGACAGACGACCTCTTCGACCAAACGTACGGGCGGCAAGGGCGCGAAAAATCTCGCATCCGATGCGGCCACCGCCAATCCGAGCGGGGATGCGGAGGCGCCGGCGAAACGGCGCACGAGCCCGGCTCAATTCATTCGCGAGGTACGCCAGGAAACGGCCAAGATTACATGGCCGACGCGGAAAGAAACGGGCATCACCACGGTCATGGTGTTCATCATGGTGATGCTCGCGGCGGTGTTCTTTTTCATCGTCGATCAGATCCTCGGGACGGTGATTCAATTCGTCCTCGGGTTGGGCTCTTGAGGGCCTGAAACCGCGCAGTTCCTGGCTTTGTCCTCATCGGGAACGAAAAAACCAAGGTCCCGCCCTTGGGGCCTTGGACCCTCCATTGGGCCGATCACGCCGACAGGCGGCGCCTTTGGGGAAGAATAAGAGACCGAACTGGTATGGTAGCGCATTGGTATATCGTGCACGCCTACTCGAATTTCGAGAAAAAGGTGGCCGATTCGATCCGGGAACAGGCCGTTCAAAAGGGTCTGGCGGATCTCTTCGAAGAAATCCTCGTGCCGACCGAGGAAGTCGTCGAAGTGCGCCGGGGCCAGAAAGTCAACGCGGAACGGAAATTCTTCCCGGGCTACGTGCTCGTGAAGATGGATCTGACGGATGAGGCCTATCACCTGGTGAAGAACACGCCGAAGGTGACGGGTTTCTTGGGGTCGCAGAACCGGCCGGCGCCGGTCAGCCAGGCGGAAGTCGACCGCATTCTCCATCAGGTCCAGGAGGGCATCGAGCGCCCGAAACCGTCCATCGAATTCGAGATCGGCGAACAGGTGCAGGTCATCGACGGGCCTTTCGCCTCCTTCAATGGTGTCGTCGAGGAAGTCGACGAAGAACGGGCCCGCCTCAAGGTGGCCGTGTCGATTTTCGGTCGGGCAACGCCGGTCGAGTTGGAATACGCCCAGGTTCAAAAGACCTGAGGGACGAGGGCTTGGGTGTTGACGGTGCGGGAGGCGGGATCGGCCGTTTGAGGCCAGAACGCCGTTGAACCGCTAAACCATGGCAAAGAGGAGAAGATCGGGCGCCCGTCCTTTCACGGATCGTCCGGTATCGAAACATGGCGAAGAAGATCTCAGGATATATCAAGCTGCAGGTGCCGGCGGGCGCGGCCAATCCGTCGCCACCCATCGGCCCGGCCTTGGGCCAACGCGGTGTCAACATCATGGAGTTCTGTAAGGCATTCAATGCCAAGACCCAGGAGATGGAAAAGGGGATGCCGATCCCGACCATCATCACGGTCTACCAGGACAAGTCGTTCACCTTCGAGACCAAAACGCCGCCGGCGAGCTTCTATCTCAAAAAGGCGGCCAAGCTCGACAAGGGCGCCAACAAGCCCGGCCAGGAGACCAAGGGCAGCGTGACCATGGATCAGATCCGGGAAATCGCGACTGCCAAAATGGCCGATCTGAACGCCACGGATATCGAGGCTGCGGCACAGATCATCAAGGGATCCGCCCGGTCCATGGGCCTTGAGGTGAAGGAGTAAACCATGGCGCGCGAAGGCAAGAGGATCCGGTCTGCCCGGGAAGGCGTCGACACCAAGGCACTCTATGTGTTGGGTGACGCCGTGAAGATGGTCAAGGAACGGGCAAGCGCCAAGTTCGACGAGACCGTCGAGGTGGCGATCAATCTGGGCGTTGATCCGCGGCATGCGGACCAGATGGTCCGTGGTGTGTGCAACCTGCCCAACGGATCGGGCCGCGAGGTGCGGGTGGCGGTGTTCGCCCGCAACGAGAAGGCCGACGAGGCGAAGGCCGCCGGCGCCGATGTGGTGGGTGCCGATGATCTCGCCGAGGAGATTCAGAAGGGCAAGATGGATTTCGATCGCGTGATCGCGACGCCGGACATGATGCCGGTGGTCGGCAAGCTTGGGAAGATCCTCGGGCCCCGGGGCCTGATGCCGAACCCCAAGGTCGGCACCGTGACTCCCGATGTTGCCCAGGCCGTCAAGGATGCAAAGGGCGGGGCGGTGGAGTTCCGGGTCGAGAAGGCCGGGATCGTCCATGCCGGCGTCGGCAAGGCGAGTTTTTCGGAAACTCAGCTGACGGAGAACATCCGTGCGTTCGTCGACTCCGTGATCAAGGCGAAGCCCACGTGCGCCAAGGGCACCTATCTGAAGAGGGTGGCGATTTCGTCCACCATGGGCCCTGGGCTGAAGATCGATGTCACCAGCGTGGCCGACAAGGTCGCCTGACATAGAACAGTATTTCCGAAGGCGGCGTTTTCGCCTTCGGTGTTCGGGCCTGTCAATGCGTATCGCTCTTCTTGTCAGAAGACGATTTTGAGAGGCCCAACCTGTCCGAGACTGCGGGTGGGTTCGTGGCATATCCACGGCCTTTAAGCCTTCCGGGCCCGCATAGACGGGGATGAGAGCGTTGCATGGAACAAGGCCGGTGACCGGGATTGACCAGACCGGGGCCGGAGAGCGTTAAGTGCGGGTTCGAGCCCTTGGACAGGCAGTCGCGCGATGCGGGCGGGTGCCGCCAAGCCGTTCATGACGGAGAGATACCGGCAAGGAGCGGCGGAATTGGGGCGCTTTAGCGTCGTGTCGCGTTTCCCCGGCGGTCGGATGGTCCGGCCGTCCGTACAAGGAGACCGCAATGAACAAGGCTCAAAAAGGAGAGCAGGTGGAGGCCCTTCGGGGAATCTTCGCCGAGTCCGGCGGCGTCGTGGTGACGCATTACGCCGGTCTCACCGTTGCGGACATGACGGCACTGCGCACCAAGCTCGGTGCCGTGGGCGCCAGGTTCAAGGTCGTCAAAAACCGTCTCGCCAAGCGGGCCCTGGAGGGTTTGCCGGGCGAGGGGGCGGCGTCCTTGTTCACGGGACCTGTGGGCATTGCCTTTGCCAAGGATCCGGTGGCCGTTTCCAAAGCGGCCGTGGATTACGCGGCGGACAATGAGAATCTCGTTTTGGTCGGCGGGATCCTCGGGGCCAGCATTCTTGACGATGAAGGGGTCAAGCAGCTCGCCAAAATGCCCTCGATCGAAGAGCTTCGCGCGAAGCTTCTCGGGGTTCTGAACGCCCCGGCGGGCAAATTCGTCCGGACGCTGAATGCGCCCGCGAGCGACTTTGTCAGTCAGCTCAACGCACCGGCCCAGTCCCTTCTGGGTGTGCTTCAAGCCCATGCCGCGAAACAGGCAGCCTGACGGCCCTGATTTCACGGCACTCAATGAACCGAATGAAGGATCCATGCGATGTCTGAGAAGATTGAAAAGATGTACGAAGAGCTCTCGTCCTGGACGGTGCTCGAAGTCTCTGAGCTGGTGAAGCGGCTCGAAGACGGCTGGGGCGTGTCTGCCGCGGCCGCTCCCATGGCGATGCCGATGATGGGCGCCATGCCCGGCGGTGGTGACGGCGGTGCTGCCGCGGCCGAAGAGAAGACCGAGTTCACGGTCGTCCTCGCCGGTGCCGGCGACAAGAAGATCAACGTCATCAAGGAAGTCCGCGCCATCACCGGTCTTGGCCTCAAGGAAGCCAAAGAACTGGTCGAAGGCGCGCCCAAGGACGTGAAGGCCGATGTTCCCAAGGACGAGGCCGAAGAGATCAAGAAGAAGCTCGAAGAGGCGGGTGCCACGGTCGAGCTCAAGTAAGACTGATCGCTCCGGCCTTGACGGCTGGCGCGACTCGCGAGATAGGCTCGGCGCATCTTCCACGGGTGCGCCGGCCTTCGACCGGATCCGCTTCAGGCGTGCCCGAACCCTCCTGTCGGGAGCTTGGGACAAGACGCTAGGCCGGTTTTCCGGGCGTTTTGATGATGTTTCGACAGAACGTGCTCCGGGCCCGGTGATTCCGGATCCTTGCGAGCAAACACGAGAGCGAACAAGAGGTATCGGCGCCGTTGGCAAATAATTCAGCAGACGGCTTTCGCGCGGGACCGGTAGATCAAGACCGGCCCGGCCGATCAAGAGATGATGCAGGCCGGCTTCGCAGGACAATCCGTTGCCCGATCAATTGAGAGATGTGATTCTGACAGTGTGCCAATAGTCTGCAATTAGCCGGACCTGTCAAGAGACAGAGCAACGCTCAGCCAGCGGATGAACAACATTCCCGGTGAGCAGGTTGCCTTCCACCCCGGGGCCTAGCGCCCACGACCGTGAGGATGAGCATGCCGTATTCTTTTACTGGCCGCAAACGCATTCGTAAGACCTTTGGTACGCTGGCCTCCACCGCCACCATGCCCAACCTGATTGAGGTTCAGAAAACATCCTACGATCAATTCCTGCAGATGGATGTTCCGGTTGCGGAGCGGGACAAAGACACGGGCGTTGAGGCGGTGTTCCGTTCCGTCTTCCCGATTTCGGATTTTTCCGAAACGGCGACCCTGGAATATGTCCAATACGAGTTTGAAGATCCCAAATATGACGTGGAGGAATGCCAGCAACGGGGCATGACCTTCGCCGCGCCGCTCAAGGTGACCTTGCGCCTCATCGTGTTCGATGTGGACGAGGAGACGGGCGCCAAATCTGTCAAGGACATCAAGGAACAGGATGTCTATATGGGTGACATCCCGTTGATGACCGCCAACGGGACCTTCGTGATCAACGGCACCGAGCGGGTGATCGTCTCCCAGATGCACCGCAGCCCTGGGGTCTTCTTCGACCATGACCGGGGCAAGACCCATTCCTCGGGCAAGCTGCTGTTTGCCGCGCGGGTCATTCCCTATCGCGGCTCCTGGCTCGACTTTGAGTTCGACGCCAAGGACCTTGTCTATGTGCGTATCGACCGGCGCCGGAAGCTGCCGGCGACGACGTTCCTGTTCGCTCTTGGCATGGACAGCGAGGACATCGTCGATTTCTTCTATGAGTCGATCAGTTTCACGAAGTCCGACGATGGCTGGCGCCTGCCGTTCATGCCCGAGCGCATGCGCGGCGCCAAGCCGACCCGCGACATGATCAACGCCGCCACCGGTGAGGTCGCCGTCGAGGCCGGGCGCAAGATCACGCCGCGCCTTGCGCGCAAACTGTCCGAGGACGGTCTGACGGAACTGCTGATGCAGTCCGAAGAGCTTGAGGGCCGGTTCTGCGCGCTCGACATGGTCAATGAGGAGACGGGCGAGATCTATGTGGAGGCCGGTCAGGAACTGACCGCAGAACTGATCGAGACGCTTGTCGATAAGGGCTTCAATGAAATCCCGGTCCTTGAAATCGATGACGTAACGGTGGGCGGCTATATCCGCCACACCATGGCCATCGACAAGACCCAAGGCAAAGAACAGGCTCTGATCGACATTTACCGGGTCATGCGCCCGGGCGAGCCGCCGACCGTGGAAACCGCCCAGGCCCTGTTCGATGGCATGTTCTTCGATCCCGAGCGCTACGACCTCTCGGCCGTGGGGCGGGTGAAGATGAACATGCGCCTGAACCTGGAATGCGAAGATACGGTCCCCATCCTGCGCAAGGACGC
>CAZFWG010000132.1:0-5737 GCA_964522525.1 uncultured Alphaproteobacteria bacterium
CCAAACCCACTGTGAACCCCATCTGGCGCCGATCATCGGCAAGGTCCATGTGGCCTATCTGCCCCGCAACAAGGTGGTGGGCATCTCCAAGCTCGCCCGCGTGGTGGAGACCTATTCCCGCCGGTTGCAGGTGCAGGAGAAGATGACCGCGCAGATCGCCAACTGCATTCAGTCGGTGCTCGAGCCCGACGGCGTGGCCGTCGTGGTCGAGGGCGCCCACCAATGCATGACGACCCGCGGTGTCCACAAGCCGGGGGTCACCATGGTGACCAGCACCATGCTCGGCGAGTTCCGCAAAAATCCCCTCACGCGGCGGGAATTCCTGACCCTGATCGGCAATCCGTCATCGAGCTTCGACGGATAACTTGACCCCTCCTCCAGGTTCCGCGTAGGCGATGGGCGGGCGTCGTGCACGCCCGCCTTGCCTCGCGCAGTGGAGGACAGACCGCTTGAAAACCTACCGGCCCATCCTGCTGGTTCTGGGCGTCTTGCTGACGACCCTGGGCGTGGCGATGCTGATCCCGACGCTGGTCGACCTCGCGGCGGAGAACGAGGACTGGCAGGCCTTCATGATCTCCTCCGCCCTGACCCTGTTCGTCGGCGGGGGGCTGTGGATCACGAATGCCCAACCCGTGTCCGATCTGAGCCTGCGTCAGGCGTTCCTGCTGACCACCACCGCCTGGGTGGTGACGGTGCTGTTCGCCGCCCTGCCGCTCTATCTGTCCGTTCTGGACCTGTCCCTGACCGACGCCATTTTCGAGGCCATGTCGGGCCTCACCACCACGGGCTCCACGGTCATTGTCGGCCTCGACATCACGCCGCCGGGCATTTTGATGTGGCGGGCGCTCCTCCAATGGCTGGGCGGGGTCGGCATCATCGTCATGGCGATCGCCATTCTGCCCATGCTGCAGGTCGGCGGGATGCAGCTTTTCCATCTGGAATCCTCCGATCGCTCGGACAAGATCCTGCCCCGGGCCACCCAGTTCGTCGCCTCCATCACGATTGTCTATGTGCTAATGACCGCTGCCTGTGCCACCTGTTACGGCCTTGCCGGCATGGGGGAATTCGATGCCATCGCCCATGCCATGACCACCGTGGCCACCGGCGGCTATTCCACCAGGGACGCATCGATCGGCGGTTTCGACAATGCCATGATCGACATGACCGCCGTGGTTTTCATGATTCTGGGCAGTCTTCCGTTCACGCTCTATCTGCTGGCCATGCGCGGCAAGCTGCTGCCCCTGCTCGTGGATCCCCAGGTCCGCCTGTTTATCGCGATTGTCGTCGTGCTCGTGTCGGCGATCACGGTCTATCTCCTGGCGACGGGGGACATGGGCACCACCCAGGCCGTGCGCCTGTCGGCCTTCAACATCGTGTCCGTTCTGACGGGAACGGGCTATGCGACGGCGGACTACGGCGCCTGGGGCGGCTATGCGGTCACGGTCTTCTTTTTTGCCATGTTCATCGGCGGCTGCGCGGGATCGACCGCCTGCGGGGTGAAGATCTTCCGCGTCCATGTCCTTTGGGCAACGGCGGAAGCCCAGATCCGTCGACTGATCATCCCCCATGGCGTTTTCGTGCCTCGTTATGGGGGCCGGGCGCTGGGCGATGACGTCATCGCCTCCGTGACGAGTTTCCTGTTCCTGTTCTTGATCCTGTTTGCGCTTTTTGCCCTGGCGCTCGCCATGATGGGGCTCGACACCATGACGTCGGTGTCGGCGGCGGCGACGGCCCTGGCCAATGTCGGGCCGGGCCTGGGGGAAACCGTCGGTCCCGCCGGATCCTTCGCGACCCTGCCCGACCTCGCCAAATGGCTCCTGTCGCTGGCCATGCTGCTCGGGCGGCTCGAGCTCTTCACGGTGCTCGTCCTGTTCACGCCCGCGTTCTGGCGCTAGGCTGGCGTTTTTGCCTGTCTGACAGGCTTGTCCCAGCCGAACGGGAAGCGCATCCATGACCGAAACGACTTCTTCCGCCAAAGACATGCTGGCCCGGCTCGTGGGCTTTGACACCACCAGCCATCTTTCGAACCGCGCGCTGATCGACTTCGTGGCGGATTATCTGCGCGCCCATGGCGCGGTCGTGGAGGTGCTACCCAACTCAGACGGGACCAAGGCCAATCTCTATGCCACCCTCGGACCCGACACCGAAGGCGGCGTTGTTCTTTCCGGCCACACGGATGTGGTGCCCGTGGAAGGGCAGGACTGGGCCACCGACCCCTTCGTCCTGACCGAGAAGGACGGCCTCGTTTACGGCCGGGGCACAGCGGACATGAAAGGCTTCGCGGCGGCGGTCCTGGCGTCCGTCCCCCGTTTCGCGGCCGCCGGCCTCAAGCGCCCCATTCACATCGCCCTTTCCCATGACGAGGAAGTGGGCTGCCTCGGTGTGCGGCCCATGATCGATCATGTGATTGCCCATCGTCCGCGCCCGGCGCTTTGCATCGTAGGCGAGCCGACAAGCATGCGGGTCGTCAATGCCCATAAGGGCATCCGAACCCTGATGACTCGGATCCGGGGCCGGGAGGGGCATTCGAGCCGCACGGATCTGGGCGCAAGCGCCATTCTGGCCACCATGCGTCTGATCACTTTTCTGGATGAACTCCGCCGGGAGATGATCGAACGGGGAGACCCGTCGGGCCGGTTCGAGCCGCCTTACACCACCTTGTCCGTGGGCGAGATTCACGGCGGCACGGCGGTCAACATCATTCCACGGGATTGCTGGTTCACTTGGGAATACCGCACCCTGCCGACGACGGACCCGGAGGAAATCCGCGCGCGCTTCGATAGGTTCGCTCAGACCCAGGTCCTGCCTGACCTGTTGGCGGTGGCATCCGAGGCCACGATCGAGACGACCGACATCGCCAATGCGCCGGGCCTGGCGGCAGAGCCGGAGTCGCCGGCCGAAGCCCTGGCCCTCTATCTGGCGGAGGAAAACGATGTCTCGGCCGTGTCCTACGGCACGGAGGCCGGTCTGTTCCAGGCCCAGGCGATTCCGACCATCGTGTGCGGTCCCGGAGACATCAACCAGGCGCACAAACCGGATGAATTCATCGCGCTTGCTCAGCTCGACGCCTGCATGCGTTTTCTTGGACGCCTCGATACGGTGTGCCGGCAGCAGCCAACGGCATGAATTGATCCGTTCAGGAAGAATGACCGGTCAGGCGGGGCCTTGCGTCACGGTCACGAAGGTCTCGCGGACCTGGCGGGCCATTTCCTCATCGAAGCCCCGGGCCATTTCCTGGATCAGATCGAAATAGATGGCTTCGACCTCATTGGGATGGGCACTTTCCAGGACACTGCGGGTCAGGGAGACCTTGGCCCAGGTGCTGGCGCTCGCACCACCGGCGCCGACGAAATCGAACTGGACCTCCAGGGTTCCCGTGAGGCGCCGATCGACCTCGTCCCGGAACAGGCCCTTCACCCCGGTCTTAACGGGGAGGGTTTCGAGGACCACGCTGGCATCATGGATAGTGAGCCGAACCGCACCGCCGTTGCCGGAGAGTTTCACCCGGTCACGCACCCAGGCCCGCGCGATCTGAGCCGGCACAACGCCATATTCGTGTTCGACATTGGGTCGGCTGAGGGGCGCGCGGTAAATCTCCACGATCTCCACGGGCGTTTCCGCCTCAAGGGTCAGAAGCTCTCCGCTGCCAAAGGCGATGGTCGGCACGGGTGTGCGATCGGGACGCGTGGCACAGGCCGCGAGGGGCACCAGAAGCAGGACAAACAGAAAAGCGGGTCGTTTCACGGAAAAATTTCGTCATTCGCATAAAGGCTGTCGGACAGGTGAAATCACGGCTTACCCGGATGGCTTAGCGGTGGACTGTGGATCGAGTGTGACGGGGTCGAAGCTGAAATCCCGGCTGCAGAATTCACAGCGCACGGTGATCCGCCCATCCTCGATCAGATCATCGAGATCGCTGCCGGCATATTGGGTCAGCACATTCTTGATCCGGTCTTCCGTACAGCGGCAATCGACGGACAAAGGCTGGGAGTCGAACACGCGTACCCCGTCCTCGTGAAAGAGCCGCAGCAACAGACTTTCGGGCTTGAGCAGGGGATCGAGCAGCTCATGGTCCTCGGTCGTGGCAAGCAACATGGTGACCCGGGACCAGGCCTCCTCCACATCTTCACCCCCCGCCGTCAGGCTTTGTGTCCCTTCGGCGCGGGCCGCCGCGATCCGGGCCTGACGCTCCTCGTCGTCGCGGCCCCCTTCGGCGGCCAGATGCTGGATCAGGACACCGCCGGCGCGCCAGCCGCCGCCCGTGTCCGTGAGACCGGGCAAGAGGCGCCGGCCCACAGCGAGGTGAAGACGGGTCGCAATCTGTTCAGACTGCAGAAAATATTCCTGGGCACCACCGAGAATGCCGTTGTCGCCCAAGGGCACAATGCCCTGGTAGCGATGCATACCTGCGCCGGGGTCCAGGGTGAAGGCCAATTGGCCCTGGCCAAGCACCGCCGCCTTGTCCGCCTTGCCTTCCGCTTCAAGGGCCGCCCATTTGTCATGGTCAAGCATGGCGTAGCCACGCATCAGGCCCGGCGCCTTGAAGGACGCGACCAGGAGGCTGACCGGACCGTCGGAATGGGTCTGGAGATTGAGACTGCCGTCGGTCTTGAGGGAACTGCCCAGGAGGCCTGCCACCAGTAGCGCCTCGCCCAATACTTCGGAAACCGGATCCGGATAGGCATGGCGGGTCAGGATCTGATCCACAACGCTCCCCAGGCGGACGATGCGCCCACGCACACCGGTCTTCTCCACCTGAAACGGCAGGGCCAGATCATCCACCCTCCGGCGGGCAAAGGTTTTGGGATCCTGGGGCTCCGATGCCATCAAATCGATCCTTCGCTGATTGAAGCCGTCATGACGACGGCATCGCGCCCAGGCACCAGGCCAGGACGCCTTTTTGGGCATGGAGCCGGTTCTCCGCCTCATCCCAGACGACCGAATGGGGGCCGTCAATGACTTCCGCCGTGACTTCTTCTCCACGATGGGCGGGCAGACAATGCATGAAAAGGGCGTCGGGGGCCGCCCGGCTCATGAGCGCGGCGTTGACGCGATAGGGACTCAACCGCTCGAAACGCGCTTCGGCGTCCTCATCGCCAAGCGAGACCCAAGTGTCGGTCACGACGCAATCGGCGCCATCGACGGCCTCCACCGGATCCTCGGTCAAATGGACTCGCGCGCCTTCCGCCTGGATCCATTCCCGCAAGGCGTGGGAGATGCCGTGCCCCTCTGGCGCCGCAAGGCGCAGGGTGAAATCGAACCGGGCGGCGGCGTGGATCCAGGACGTGGCCACGTTGTTGGCGTCGCCCACCCAGGCGATGGTGCGCCCGGCGATCAGTCCCTTACGTTCCTCATAGGTCATGATGTCGGCCATGATCTGGCAGGGATGGCTATGCCGGGTCAGCCCGTTGATCACAGGCACCTCGGCATGGGTCGCCAACTCGCACAACATCTCATGGCTCAGCACACGGATCATGATCGCGTCCACGAAACGCGACAGGACCTTGGCCGTGTCGGAAATGCTCTCGCCCCGCCCGAGCTGCAATTCATTGCCCGTCAGGAACAGGGTTTCGCCGCCCATCTGGCGCATGCCCACATCGAAGGAGACGCGGGTGCGCGTCGAAACCTGCTCGAACACCAGGGCCAGGACATGGCCGGGGAGCAGGGCCTGGGTGTCCTGGGTGCCGCGCGGCCGGCCCTGGCGGCGGCGTTTGAGGTCCTTGGCCACTTCCACAAT
>CAZFWG010000133.1:0-5651 GCA_964522525.1 uncultured Alphaproteobacteria bacterium
AGGCTTTTGCCTGGGCTGCCGGAGACGCGTTCCAGCTTTTGGAAGTTTTGTACCCAAATCTGACTGGCAAGCCATCCATAGTCGCTATTGAGGCCCGTATGTGTCACCGACACAATTGTCTGTGAGCCACGTTCCTCAAACGTGACGGTCACGATCGACGTCCGGGTTTGCGGTTCGGTTCCCTCGGGCAGGTCGAGATTGCAATGGTCATGAACCTCAAAGACCAGCCGTAATGGTCTTTGCACGGTCTTGTAGACGCCCGCCATGACGCACGAACCGCCATTTGGTGAGGTCATCTCAAACGCAAATCGACCGCCGGGTTCAGCGTCGAGTGCGTGCACCCGTGTCGTGAACCCTTCCGGCCCCCACCAGTCCTCAACTGTCTCCGGCGTTATCCAGGCATCAAACAGATCCGCCGCAGACGCAGCGATGATCCGCTGGGCCGTCGGGGGTTCCCCGGTATCAGACCTTCTATATTCATCACTCATTTTGAGCCCTTCTTTTTCGTAACGGTCCTTTCCAGACGGCTGAGCGCGTCGCTCCAGTGCCTGCGATACGGCTCGATCCAGGCGTCAACTTCAGACAGGGATTGCGGGTTGAGACTGCAAACGCGCCTTTGCCCTTCGCGCCGTCGGCGGATGAGGCGGGCATCCTCCAGGACATTCAGGTGCCGCGAAATGCCTGATTGAGCGATGTCAAAATGATCGACGACCTCTCCGACGGACAGCTCTTGATTGGCCAAAAGATCAAGGATGGCCCGCCGGGTCGGATCCGCCAAAGCGGCGAAAGTTTCATTCAACATAATTCATCCATTGAACATATGCTTGATTGAGCATATAAGAGCTTATGGCGATTTCTCGACCCTGTAAAGATAGGAGCGTATCTGATGACATTCGTAGACGGATTTGTCGCAGCAGTACCGACGACGAACAAGGAGAAATATATCGAGCACGCGAAGATCGCGGCAGAGGTCTTCAAAGACCACGGCGCAACTCGAGTGACAGAATGTTGGGGGGAGGACGTTCCGGAAGGCGACGTCACGTCCTTTACAATGGCAGTGAAACGGCAAAAGGATGAGACCGTCGTTTTCTCCTGGGTGGAATGGCCCTCCAAAAAGGTGCGCGATGTCGGCATGGAAAAAGTCTTCCAGGACCCGCGCATGCAGCCCGATCAAAACCCCATGCCATTAGATGGCAAGCGCCTTATCTATGGTGGGTTTGACATGATCGTGGAGGAATAAAGTGGCCAATTGCGTTGTGAAGGCAGGAGCGCGCGTGGGGGCGGCTTCCGCAATAGCGAGATGCTGACGGTGAGGAAGGGGCAGATCACCGAGGCCGAAGTCTATTCTGGATGGCATCTGCCCCACATCGCCGAAGAAGGCCGTTTTGTTGACCAACCCGGATTTCCATCATGACTGTCGAGATCACTGCCTTCAAATCCGTTCCTGATTTTGCCAAAGGGTTCGTGAAGGATCTGCGCGTGCGTTGGGCGCTCGAGGAGGCCGGTGTTGCCTATACGGAGCGGTTGATCGATGGGGACGACCAGGCCTCGCAGGCATACCGTCGACGACAGCCCTTCGGTCAAGTGCCTGTGTACAAGGATGATCAGGTTGAGCTTTTCGAATCCGGGGCCATACTGATCTACTTGGCGCAAAAGCACGAGGTGCTTGCCGCCAATGACCCTGCGGCCCAGGCCCGCGCCGTGAGTTGGGTCTGCGCGGCGCTCAACTCCGTTGAGCCCTTCGTCATGGATGTGGTGTTTACGGATCTCTTCTATGCCGATGCTCCTTGGGCAGAGAGCTTCTCCATGACCGCAAAGTCGAGAGTGGAAGGCAAGCTGGCGCACTTGTCTGGTTGGCTTGGCGATAGAGACTGGCTGGAGGACACTTTTTCCATCGGTGACATCATGATGGTCACTGTGCTGCGCGATCTGCTGGATCGTGGCTTGCTTGAAACCCATCCCAATATCGATGCTTATCGCAAGCGCGGTGAAGCGCGACCCGCATTCAAACGGGCCTTAAGCGCGCAACTGGCATCGTTCACGAATGATCCTGCGTAAGGGGATCAGGAGGCCTCTGGCAAGGCCTGACGGGCTTGCCAGTGGTTTGGCCGGGGAGACAGGTGGAGGCTTTGTGGGGCGTGGTGAAGGACAGTGAGATTGTCTGGTACGTCTCGGGAGCCGGAGGCACCAAGGGATCATTCCTTTATCGCGTTGTACCGTTCAGCCGTCTCATTCGCGAGATCGCGCAGAATACCCATGCCTTCGTCGAACATTTTCGTTTCAATTTCGCCGCTTTGGGCCTGGTCCCGCAAGGTTGCACCGGCGGCCATGAGCCGGGTGTCATAGGTTTGTTCCCATGTCCCAAATGTTCTGGTCGTTACCCGCTCCAAAGCCATGGCGCAGAGCACGGCAAGATTGGGCTCCTTGACGTTTTTCTCAACAAAACGCTGGGCCCCCTTGCATTCCCGGTGCATCGATTTCGCGTATGTGTTGAGCTTGGCCAGCGCCTTTATTTCCTCTTCCCGAGTGGTCGGTTCAGGCACCTTGTGGGCCAAGCTATCCTTGTGCATCTGTTCAGCAAGCGCCTCTTCGGGACGTTGGTCCTGTGCTTGAGCGTATCCGACGCACAAAAGGGCAGCGGCAACCAAGCTTGAAACTTTGAAACGTATCATTGCGATTGGCCTTTTCGGTCAGATATCCGTGAGACACGCAGTATCGGCCTCCTTCTATCTCGACTCAAGGGCGATTGTTTGGACAACCCAAGTTAAGGAAGCCTGCGGACTAGTATCCTCAAGCTTGCGGGTTCTGGCACTGGTGTCCGCGCAGGTCGTCGGTCACTGTGCTGCGCGATCTGCTTGATCGTGGCTTGCTTGAAACCCATCCCAATATCGACGCTGATCGCAAGCGCGGTGAAGCGCGACCCGCATTCAAACGGGCCTTAAGCGCGCAACTGGCACCGTTCAGAAATACCCCGGCGTAGGGTGAACCGTCCATGCTATGGGCGCTGACATTCCACCGTTTGCGGAAAGATGTTCAGTGGGAATAGAGGCGCTCTAAGGGCGACCTTACTGATGCGCCGTCATTCGAAAGATCGTCAGCCGGGCCTGTGTCGGGTCCGCAATGACGATTTCGTCGCGACCATCCCCGTCAAGATCACCCAGCGCCACGCCCCAGGCACCACGACGTCCCGAGCGCGGCAGGCGATGGTGGCGCCGGACGGTGCGTGATCCCTCGATCAGATGGGCTTCGCCCTCCCAGGACGCCACCACGGCATCAGCCAGGCCGTCACCATTGATGTCGCCGATGGCGATGCTTTTGGCACCCCCACCGGTCGGGAAGTCTTCGAGGGGGGCAAAGGTGCCATCGCCTCTGGAGATAAACAGAGCCGATCCAGTCGCGGCAGATTCCGAGGCGGCCAGAAGATCCACGGCCCCATCGCCATTGAAGTCCCCCGCACCAACGGCAAACGGAGCATCAATGCTCAGATTGGGGGCGGGCACAAAGCGAAGGCCGTCTACGGACTGATTGATCCGTATTAGGAGGGAATTCCGGCCTGGCGCAACGATATCCAGCTTCCCGTCGGCATTCAGATCCGCAAGGGCGAAACCCAAATAGGGCGCGCCATCGGTTTCAATGAAAACGCCGGGCTCAGAAAAACCCTCAGCACCGCGTCCTTGAAGGACCACCACTCCGGCGCGGTCTCGGCTGTCGAGGACAAGATCCAAGTGGCCGTTGCCCGAAAGGTCCGCCGCCGCGATCATATGCGCGTGGGGCTGGCTCGCGATGGACACGGTCTGCCGCTGACGGATTTGGAAGGGCTTGGCGCAGGCTCCCAAAAGCAGTGTCGCCGAGTCCACTTCGTGGTTGGCAATTGCCAAATCAGTGGCCCCATCCCCGTTAAGGTCGGCGATTGCGATCCAGCTTGGGTTTGGCCCGGCAGCATAGGACCGTGGGGCGGAGAGGGCGCCGGTTCCGTCCCCCTCGAGGACAAGCACCAGGCTGGTCGTCTCTTCTGAGACGACCAGATCCGCATGTCCGTCGCACGTCACATCGCCGATAGCAACGGCATTCTCGCCTGCACCGACGGACAGCTCCTGAACTGTCAGATCGGAAGCGGAGAAATCGGGGGCGGCCTGCACAGGGGCCAGAAAGAGGATCAGACACAGGGCGGCGTTGGACACCGCAACGACGCTTGACCCAGCCCGTAGGTGAACAATCCAACGCCGGATCACTTGATCAAACTGCCCCATGCTTGTCCCCTCGCAGGCTGTTGAAAACGACCATCACTTGGCGGTGAGTTCGACTTCATCCCCTCCGAAAGAGGCGAACTCGATGGTGATCGTGCGATCGTCGTTGAGAGCGGCTGATCCTGTGCCGCGACCTTCGTCCACGTAGAGGAACAGCGCACCCGACCGCTCGTCACTCCCGCGCATCCCAACACCCTCGGTCAAATGAGATGACCAAGAGAATCACGTTCGCTGATCTCACACCAGGGACTTCTTCAACCCCCCGCCAGTTCATTCGAACGCGTCTTAGGGATGATCGCTTTTGTCTCAATGCGTTCTTCAGCCGGAAGCATTGTTGAAGCGAGGGGATGATGTCATGGTTCAGAGGTTCAAGCATGGTCAAGAACCTAAAGCATGGGTTTGACGGAAAATGCCTCAAAGGCCGGGTAAAGCGGATGCTAGCGTCAACCACTCTGCGATCGTGACATTGACCTCGATGGTCCGCCGTGTGGTGATCGTATTCTGGATCACCGCAGCCATCGCGAAGGGGGCGATGGCCGATCATGATACCAATGCGCTGGACGCTGACGTCATTCTGCCGTTCGTCTTATCGGAATCCGGCCATTTCGTTGTGAACATGCAGGTCAATGGGACTGATCCATTCCCTGTGGTCATTGATACGGGAACCTCCATCTCCGGTATCTTCGAACGCGGCATCAAGGCTGCAGGCCTTGCGGTCGATTCTGCGCAGTCGATGCGTGTCCGTGGTTTGATTACGACCCGTGTGCGGCCGGTCATCCAGATTCAATCGATTGCCCTTGGAGGTACCCGGCAAAGTATCGAGCGATTGGTGGTCCTAACCGATCCCCGTCAGAATGTGGCCGCCCAAGGCGTCCTCGGAATGGATTTTCTTGAGCACTATGCGGTTGTCTTCGATGAACCGACGAAGACCGTTCGTTTTACAAGGTCCCGCCGGCTCGCCCGCGCGGACTTTCGCGGCTGGTTTGTCATTCCGCTTAACAACGGTCCCCGCTCGGCGGCACATTTCGGACTGCACTTTGGGGATCTCAAGGTCGGCGCACAATCCATACCGACCCTTATCGACACGGGATCGCCTCAAACCATTATGAACTGGCACGCCTTTGAGGAATTATCTGTATTTGAACCTCTACGAGAATCCAGAGAGGGCATGCTTGCTTTGGAGGATGCGAGCGGGGAGCGGGTAACATCAATGGCAGTCACGCTGTCGCGGCTCCGCATGGGGCGCCATATCTGGGGTCCGCAACGTATCCTGATCCTCAGCATGGAGCCTTTGTCCGTCCTGGGTGCCGCCGACAAGCCTTTCGCGATCGTTGGCGCAGATTTCTTTGCAGGAGCGTCCTTTGCCTTCGACTTTCCCGGAAACAGGATGTTCATGAAGCCGGG
>CAZFWG010000134.1:0-5388 GCA_964522525.1 uncultured Alphaproteobacteria bacterium
GCATTGACGGCCACTTTGCCCGCGTCCTCGCCTTCCTCTACCAGAAGGGCGATCACGGTGTTGACGGCGACACCATCGGTGCCTTCCGGCACCAGCAATTGGCCGACAATGCCTTCATCCACCGATTCCACTTCCATGGTGGCTTTGTCGGTCTCGATTTCGGCGATGATATCGCCCGGTTTGACCATATCCCCCTCTTTGACGAGCCATTTCGCCAAAGTGCCTTCCTCCATGGTCGGCGAGAGCGCGGGCATCAGGACTTGGGTAGCCATGGGGACCTCTTTATCGGTCGGTTTCTTCGCATTTGCGGGTCCTTGACGGGCGCCGGGGCCCGTGGGCGCCCGGTCAGCTTGCGATCAATACGTCGGTGTAGAGTTCAGCCGGATCGGGTTCCGGACTGGTCTGGGCGAAATCGGCGGCATCGGCGACGGCCTGTTTGATCGTCTTTTCCAGGGCCTTCAGGTCCGCTTCCGTGACCCAGCCCTCGGACAACAGCCGTCCGCGGGCAAGCTCGATCGGATCGCGGTGTTCCCGGATATCCTGGACTTCCTCGCGGGTGCGGTATTTGGCCGGATCCGACATGGAATGGCCCCGATAGCGGTAGGTCTTCATTTCGAGGATCATCGGACCCTTGCCGCTGCGTGCATGATCCACCGCTTCCCGGCCCGCATCGCGCACGGCCAGGACATCCATGCCGTCCACTTCCCGGCCGGGAATGTTGAAGCTCGCGCCGCGCCGGCACAGATGGGTCTCGGAGGAAGAGCGCTCAAGGCTCGTGCCCATGGCGTATTGATTGTTCTCGATCACATAGACCACGGGCAGGCGCCACAGGGCGGCCATGTTGAAGGCCTCGAAGACCTGTCCCTGGTTCGCGGCCCCGTCACCGAAATAGGTGAGCGAGACCTTGCCGTTGTCCTGATATTTATCGGCAAAGGCGAGGCCTGTGCCCAAGGGGACCTGGGCGCCGACAATGCCGTGACCGCCGAAAAACGCCTTTTCCCGGCTGAACATATGCATGGAACCGCCCTTGCCCCGGGAATAGCCGCCGGCGCGTCCGGTCAGTTCCGCCATGACCCCCTTGGGGTCCATGCCGCAGGCCAGCATATGGCCATGGTCCCGGTAGCCGGTGATCACCTGATCGCCCGGTCCAATCGCCGCCTGCATGCCCGTGACGACCGCTTCCTGCCCGATATAGAGGTGGCAGAAACCGCCGATCAGGCCCATGCCGTACATCTGACCCGCCCGCTCCTCAAAGCGGCGGATCAACAGCATCATGCGGTAATATTCGAGAAGCTCGTCTTTGGAAGTCTGGCGGGCACTGAGGGTCGGGCCCGCCGCATCGTCGGGACCCGCGCAACCGCGTGCCCAAACCGACGGAAACCACAAAGCGCGGGACAATGAGGAAATTGAAAGATCGTTGCCCATTTTCTCCCCTTCCCTGCAACACTATTGATGAGAAGGGGCCGGTTGCAGGCGGCCGCTCCGCTCAGTTTTGTTGTGTCGCCTCGGCGACCACTATAGGACACCAGCCAGCTATATGGCGATCCTTAACACGGCCTTACCACCGCACTTCACAAGGATATCAAAGAAGGAATGTGACGGGCGCGCAACGCCCGTCCAAGGGGCAGCGTTTAGACGGCGCCGATCGCGGGAGGTTTGAGCGCCTGCGCGCCATGAAGGCGCGGCCGTCCCCAGCGGGCACTAAGGGGCCGGGCGCCCATGCATCGGGCGCCCTGGGATCCATTGACGGGGACGTTGGGCTTCAGCGGCCGGGACGGAAGATCACCAGATCATCCGGATGGGCATAGCCGAGCGTCGCACGGGCGCTTTCTTCGAGGATGTCCGGATCGAGCCGGCGGCGATCGAGGAGATCGACCTGGCGTTCAAAGCGCACCCGTCTGTCCCGGATCAGAGCAAGCTCCGCCGACAGAGCATCCCGCCGCTCGCGCAGGTCCACAAGGGCGAACAGCCCATGATTGCCTGCCACGGTGTGGTAGGAAAAGTAAACGATCATGCCAATGCCCGTGGCCATCAGGACACCACTCATCCACCGGCCGGGGGCCACCTTCACTGCGCTCATGGGCGTGAGGGAATCACGCACCAGAGTCTGGGTCAACACCCAAAAACGGTGGAGACGGATTTTCCAGATATTGAACGTTTTTATGAGGTTCCGGGAGGAAAACGTGACTCGATTTGGCACATAACGCCCGTCTCGCGTGCCGTAATATCGCGTCTCATAGGGATGTCTTTCCGCTCTCATCACCATGCCCCCTTTTTCTCAAAGGAGCGTACCGGGGAGCGCACCGGCGTGGCCGCCGCTTGCGGACGATCCGTCCGCGTCCTGTATCGGGACAGGGTCGCGGGATCGGCGGCGCGATCCTGCGCGTCGTCTGCACGGGCGTGGTCGAAACGGAGCGGTCCCGGCGTCAGGCGTTGAGCACCGGCGTCCCTATTGTCCGCATTGAAGTCGGAAAGCCCAAAGCGGGCCCGCTCAGGCGCGCGCGGGGCCGCCAAACCCCGACGCCCCGCCAAAGGCGTCTTGTTCCCCATGATATCCGGTCACCTTTACCCCTGGTGCCCTTGCCGCACTCACCCCGCGTCAAGGACATACCGGACCCCTTTCACCACCGCCACGCTGACCGGATTCGCGCCCCTTGACGACTTAAAGATCCCGTGGGGCGTCCTGTCGCCCTCGTCCGGGGGGCACGGGATTTCTATGTCTTATCGCAGGAGTCCATCCTCGAACCCGGTGACTGCCATGAGCGAACGGCCGATCAGCGTGATCTATAACGGCGAATGCCCCATCTGCCGGCGGGAGATCGAAGTCTATCAGCGGCTTGCCCGCCGCGAGGGGCTCGACATCGATTGGCAGGATCTGGTGGAGACCCCGGAGATCCTCGACGCCCATGCCCTAACGGCGGATCAGGCGGCAAGACGCCTCCATGTCGTGGACACGGACGGGCAGCTCCTCTCTGGGGTCGAGGCCTTTGCCCGGCTGTGGCGGGAGCTGCCCGGGTTCGGCTGGCTCGCCCGCCTGGTTCGCTTTCCCCTCATCCGCCCGTTCGCCTTTGCGGTCTATGAGGGCGTGCTGGGACCGTTTCTCTATTGGCTTCACAAGAGACGCCAAGCGCGCAAGCCACGTTAAGGGTTCAGGCAGCCTCGAAGAAACTGCAACCGGTCCCGGCATCTGACCGTTACCACAAATTCACGTCCCCGAGTGTCAAGCTTCCTTGGCGAGATCACCCAGCAGGTTTTATTTTGCCACCTCAGAGTCACCCTGGGGAGGATGATCATGGGACGTTTGCTTGTTTCGGGCCTTGTGTGGATTGCGGCGATTCATGCCATGATCGCGGCACCGGCCAATGCTCAGGGGGAAACCTATACGGTCAACGGCTCGGTGGTGGCGCCGGAAATGGGGTTGCTGCTTGCCCATTACGGCTTCGCGCCGGGCGCCTATTACATCGACGCCAACGGCAATTACGGTCAGTCCGGCAACCCGCCCCAGGGCAATTTCGACGGCGGACCTGTACGCGGCTGGTCGGGCAGCGAGCCCACAACGGTCACCGGCAATCCCTATGCGGAAGCTTATGTGAACGGCGTCACCGGCGTGCGGATCTTTTGGGTCTACAGCCCCAGCATCGTCTCCGATGTCAAAGGCGGGTCGTCAGGCTACTACCATATCTGCCCCGGCAATGTGTATTACGCGACCTCCGAAGGGTCCGTCGGCATGAGCGACCGCTATAGCGGCAATCAGAATGACACTCAAACATCCGTGGGCGTTGCCGGTACCAGCCGAAGCGCCGGTCGCTGGGCCATCGAGGCCGGCGCTCAAGGCCCGGAACTCGTCGGATACGCCCCCGACGGCGGCGTTCAGCGGGTGCCGCTTGTGACCATGCTGCAGGGCAGTTGGACCGTGAACCGCACCAAATATGTGGTGGAGCCGGGCAAGGCCTCCTGTTGAGGCACGTTGCATCCGGGTGGAAACCAATCAGCTGGAGCCCTTGTCTTGATCCTTGACCAAGGTGAGATGGTCCGCCACCACCTGGCCAAAGTGGTGGCGCCAGAGACGGCCGCCCAATCCCCCGGTGCGATCCAGCGATGACCCCGCCGTCACGTCCAACACCAGCGTCGGCTTCAAACCGAGATCGAACAGCGCGAAGCCGGCGGCCAGCACGCATGTCTCCGTCTGAATACCGCAGACCAACACCCGATCGGACAGTTTGAAAAACCTGCGTTGTGAGGGTGCAAATCATGGGATTCTCTGCTTATGGCATGGGCAGATGAGGCTTCCGATGGCGGCGCAGGCAGGATTTTTCGACTTCGATGAGCGGCTTGTGGATTTGAGTGCCTATGGTGATCCGCTTGAGCGGATTGCTGCGGTGGTGGATTTTGAGTTGTTACGGGCCGATTTGAACAAGGCCCTTGATGGGCATGAACACCGCTCACGAAACACGTGAATGTTGCCCCGAATGGCTTCCAGAGGCGATTTGCGGCCCTACCAACTCGTCAGGATTTAAAATCAAGGGCCAGGACCGCAGTGGGAGCGGTCAATTAGCGTCTGGCAGACCGACCTTCGGATTTTATGTGGGAATGCCGGGTCCATATCCTGCGGAGCTTGGCGGATCCGGACTCAAAGCTCCATCAAGAGCACAGGAGGATGGATATTTTCTCATCACTCAGACTCATCATCCGAACCACTATAGACGGCAACCCTAAGTGATACTGGTATCTCACTAAAAGTTTCTATAAAATCATGAGAGAAATTAATTGAAACATTTCCATATTCGGGGAATATTGTAACAACAATTTCCTTCTTACAGTCCATGGGTAAATTAAAAAAATTGGATTTTTTTTCTCCTATTTCCAAAAGAAGCTCCCCAACAACCTCCTCAAGTGATCTATTCTTAAATTTCTTAGTACTCTCTGTGTAAAAGAACCAAGTTTTCCAACCAGCCGGTCTTTGGGCGCCTCTTTTGAGAGGGTCATTTGAAGTTTTGACCGGGGTTAAATCCAAGATCTGTGTAATTTCTTCGACACAAAGACTAGTGTATCCACCTACAAATAAAAATGCACTTGTCTCGTAATCGACACTTTCTACTCCACTACTCATTTCCACCATCCAATATGAAGGCCCGCATGGGGCGGTTCATCCGAACTGTTGGGATCGGGCGGGCCAAAGCCAAAATCAGCCTCGCCAACCTCGCCTACAATATGAAACGGCTTGTCTTCTTACAGGTACAGGCCGCTTGAACGACCCAAGGGCCGTGCCGAAGGCCACCCAATCTCACGTGAAGCCCCCAATCACAAGCCCCTCCAGGGCCTCGCTACTCAAATCGGATACGCCCCCGACGGCGGCGTTCAGCGGGTGCCGCTTGTGACCATGCTGCA
>CAZFWG010000135.1:0-5210 GCA_964522525.1 uncultured Alphaproteobacteria bacterium
GCGGCCCGCAAGGCGCGGGAACTCACCCGCCGCAAGGGCGCGCTCGATCTGTCGAGCCTGCCGGGCAAGCTCGCCGATTGCCAGGAGCGGGACCCGGCGAAATCGGAACTCTTCATCGTCGAGGGCGACAGTGCCGGTGGCTCCGCCAAACAGGCCCGCAATCGCGCCAATCAGGCGGTCCTGCCCTTGCGCGGCAAGATCTTGAATGTGGAGCGGGCGAGTTTTGACAAAATGCTGTCCTCGAATGAAATTGCCACCCTGATCACGGCGCTCGGCACCGGGATCGGCCGGGATGATATCAACATCGACAAGCTGCGCTACCACAAGATCATCATCATGACGGACGCCGACGTGGACGGTGCCCATATCCGAACCCTGCTCCTGACCTTCTTTTACCGTCAGATGCCGGACGTGATCGAGCGGGGGCACCTTTTCATCGCGCAGCCACCCCTCTACAAGGTCAAACGGGGCCAGTCGGAGCAATATCTGAAGGACGAGCGCGGCCTCTACGACTTCCTGATCGGCGAGGGCCTGAAGGACGCGGTCCTGACGCTCCATTCCGGGGAGCAGATGGCCGGCCGGGACATGGCGACCCTGATCGCGAAGGCCCGGGAAATCAGTGCGGCCCTTGATCGTCTGCCCCCGAAATATCCCCGGCCTATCATCGAGCAGGCGGCCATTGTCGGCGCCCTTGATCCGGATCTATTGACCAATACCCAGATGGCCGAACAGGCGGGGCAGGCTCTGGCCGTGCGCCTTGACGCACTGGCCGAGGATGTGGAGCGGGGCTGGACGGCGGAGGTCATGACCGATGGGGGCATGCGCCTCGCCCGTGAGGTTCGCGGTGTGCGGGAGGTCGCCCTCTTGGATGCCCATCTGCTTGAATCCGCCGATGCCCGCCGCCTCCATGGCTTTGCCCAGGATCTGAAGGGCGTCTTCGCGGAACCGGCCGAATTCGTCCGGAAGGACAGTGAATTCGAGGTGCGCGGCCCCGTGGCCCTGCTCGATCATGTGCTCGAAGCCGGCCGCAAAGGGATCTCGCTCCAGCGCTATAAGGGTCTGGGCGAAATGAACCCGGACCAGCTCTGGGAAACGACCCTGGATGTAAATGCGCGCTCCCTTTTGCAGGTGCGCATCGACCATGTGGATGAGGCGGACGATATGTTCACCAAGCTCATGGGCGATATCGTGGAGCCGCGCCGGGAATTCATTCAGGCCAATGCCCTTAATGTTGCCAATCTCGATGTCTGATCATGGGGGCTGTCTGTCCGGCGCTATCCTGGGCAGTCGCGCCGGGCTATGCTATCTAGCGGATTGATGTGGGAAGCGTGACGCGGGATCGATTGAGACAAAAGAGGGATCCCGCATCAGAGGTCTGTTTGAGCCTGGTCTTTCGGGAAAACCGACACCCGTTCGGCTGTGCCTCACTCCTGACCTTGCTCTAGGACAAGGACCATGGCGGACGCACCGCATAAGGGACTACGCCCATCTGGATGGACGCGTCGTCATTCCTTTGTTTTCTTTCCGGCCTTCATGGCGGCGCTCGGTCTGGCCGATACGGCCCCGGCACAGGATCTCGGGCGTTTCCCGAGGGTCCTGGCCGAAAACGTCAATGGCGAGACCGTAAGCCTGCCCAATGAACTCTCCGGCCGTTTCATCCTCATGGTCCTGGCCACGGATGCCCGGCGCCAGCGCGACGTGGCTTCCTGGTATTCCCGGCTGGAACCCATCGAGGCGCGCAACGCGGACATCGTCGTTTGCGAAGTGGTGGTCGCGGGCCGGCGGGGCGCCCTGGAGCGTTTCCTGATCGAAAAGAACATGCGCTCCGCCGCGCGCAGCCGATCGGCCCGGGCGCGCACCTTCGCCGTTTTTGAAACCGCCGATTTCTTCCGCCGGTCCCTCGCCCTGCCGTCGGATGAGGACGTTTTCGTTCTCCTGATGAACGGGTCCGGGTCCGTGTTCTGGCGGGAACAGGGGCGCGTCACCCAGGCCAAACTCCGCGACCTGGAAAAAAACCTCGCCAGTTTGAGCCGGGGCCGGCGGGTCTCCAGCATCGAACTTTGACGCCCGCGCCCTGCGGGCGTGACGGCATTCGCCCGAAACGTCCTTAACCCTTCTTAAGGGCCTGTTTGGTCAGTTGGTATCCTGATTGAACCGGTTCCGCTTCCCCCAACGTGCGTCCTCGGGTTTGTCCGCGTCCAACCCAGTCGGCGTGGCCACCTCGGCGTCGGATCCCTCATTGTGGAGAACGACCGGTCATCACTGTTTCTTGGCGCGCTTTCCGGGTGGCGTGAGGCATAGCCGAACGGGTTTCCCTTTTCGTGAAAGCGCCGCGGAGCCGATGGCGGGTGACACATGGCGGTGGTGCGCAAATGGGCGCTGTTGAGGCGTGGCTTGGAAGTGGGCCTGTGGTGCCTGATCATTCTGGGCGCGGCGGCCGCCTATATGGCGTCGGGTCTGCCGGACACCCGCGTTCTGTTCGCCCCGCCGGAAAGCGCCAGCGTCGCCGTCTATGACGTCAACGGAACATTGATCACCCATCGCGGCCTGACCTATGCGGGCGATGTGCGTCTGGAAGACCTGCCGCCTTATGTGCCCAAGGCCATCCTGGCCATCGAAGACCATCGTTTCTACAGCCATTTCGGCCTCGATCTCGAAGGGCTGATCCGTGCGCTCGCCGCCAATTTGATGGCGGGCAAGGTGGTCCAGGGCGGCAGCACCATCACTCAGCAATTGGCGAAGAATCTTTTTCTGACCTCGGAACGCACCATGCGCCGCAAGGTGCAAGAGGCGATGCTGGCCCTGTGGCTCGAGGCCCGTCTGACCAAGGACCAGATCCTGACGCTCTATCTGAACCGGGTCTATTACGGTGCCGGCACCCATGGCATCGATGCCGCCGCCCAGCGCTATTTCGGCAAATATGCCCGCGATCTTACATTGGGTGAGGCCGCGCTGCTCGCGGGGCTCCTGAAGGCGCCCTCCCGCTATGCGCCCACGAACAATGCGGATGGCGCTCTTGCGCGGGCCAAACTCGTCCTTGAACGTATGGAGGCCCTGGGCTTCATCCAGGATGCGGACTCTGTGTTGTCGGACAGCAGTGCCTTCCGTCTCGCGGCCGCCGCAACGCCGGGCGTGCATTATTTCGTGGACTGGGCCGTTGATCTCCTGCCCGGCTATATCGGCCGCAGGGGCGAGCCCCTGGTCATGCGCACGACCCTTGATCTTGAAATGCAGAAGGCGGCGGAAGCGGCGATCGCCGGCGCCCTCGATGATCCTGATACGCAGGATTTGCGGGTCGGTCAGGCCGCGCTTGTCGCCCTTGATTCCGGCGGTGCCGTGAGGGCGATGGTCGGCGGGCGGTCCTACCGGGTCAGTCCCTTCAATCGGGCGACGCGGGCGCGTCGTCAGCCTGGTTCGGCGTTCAAGCCCTTCGTCTATCTCGCCGCGCTCGATGCCGGCTGGAAACCGTCTCACGCCATTGGCGACCGGCCGATCCGTATCGGGCGCTGGGCTCCGTCGAATTTCACCGGTCGGTTCGAAGGCAATGTCAGCCTGACCCGTGCGCTTTCCAAGTCCCTCAATGCGGCCACGGTGCGCCTTGCAGAAACCATGGGCCGGCAGCGCGTGGTGGACATGGCCCATCGATTGGGCCTCGACGCCGATCTGAAAGCCCATCCCTCTCTGCCGCTCGGGACCGTGGAGGTAACGCCCCTCCGTCTGACCACGGCCTATGTGCCTTTCGCAAATGGGGGCCGGGCGGTCGTCGCCAATCCGGTGGCCCAGATCCAGACCCATACGGGCACGATCCTTTATGACCGGGAGGACGGCCATCTGGGGCAGGTCGTGCCGCCCGACGTCATGGCGCGCTTCAATCTCATGATGCAGGCCGTGGTGGACGAGGGCACGGGCAAGGCGGCAGCCCTCGACCGTTACACGGTGGCGGGCAAGACGGGGACGAGCCAGAACTACCGGGATGCCTGGTTTGTGGGCTATGCGGAGGGTCTTGTTACCAGTGTCTGGGTGGGCAATGACGACAACAAGCCCATGGACCGGGTCACAGGCGGCACGGTGCCGGCCCGGATCTGGAAGGCCTTCGCCGAACAGGCCCTGCCCCGCGCCGCCGAAATCCGCCGCATCGATCCGCCGGTGCCGGATCTCATGCTCATGCTCGCGGGTTCACGGAACGATCCGCCGCCGGCATCGACCCGGCCCGCGCCCTTCTCCCGTCTCAAGAACTGAAGAGGGCGCGGATCATCAGTCCGCACCATATCGGTGCAGTTCGGTGCCGTGCCGTTTCAGCCATTGAGTGGCCCCGCCCGGATCGCCATGGAGCTGGCGCACCACGGCCCAGAACGCCGGACTGTGATCATGGTGGACGAGATGGGCCACCTCATGGGCGGCCACGTAATCGAGGACATCCGGCGGTGCCATGATCAGACGCCAGGAAAAGGACAGGGCGCCGTCCGCCGAACAGGAGCCCCAGCGGGTCCGCGTATCCCGGATGGTGATGCGGCGGGCCTTGACGGTCAGCTTGGCGCAGTGATCGCCGATACGTTCGTGAAGATCCTGACGCGCCGTGCGCTTCAGCCAGTCCTCGACCCGTCGGGGCAGATGTTCCGGCGGGCCGCCCACTCGCAATTGCGCCCGATCTGGGTCGGGACGGACGATACGGCGCAGCAGGTCGCTGGCGGGCGTGAGCTGAAGGAATTCGCCCCGGACGGGGATGCGCACGCCGGCGGCAAAGCGGATGCTTGGAACACATTCCTGGCGCCGGGCGGCGATCCAGGCCTCCTGACGCCTTGCGAAATCGAGCGCCTCGCCCATCCCGCAGCGGGGCGGCACGACCAGAATGACCGCGCCCGAAACCGGATCCACTTTGAGAATGAGACGGCGCGCGCGGGGATTGGTCCGCACCGTGACCGCCACCATCTCGCCGTCGATCGTGATCGACTG
The DNA here is from genome assembly GCA_964522525.1 of uncultured Alphaproteobacteria bacterium. GTDB lineage: Bacteria > Pseudomonadota > Alphaproteobacteria > JAJFIK01 > JAJFIK01 > CAYUYV01. Next base: position 4,954 of record CAZFWG010000135.1, read on the forward strand.
CGAGCGCGAGGCGGTCTGAAGCGGTGCGATGGCCGAACGAGCCATGGGACCTCATTTCCCTGACACTGTGCGCTGGCACCGTGCATCGATCCCGGTCGGCCAATGCCGTTCAGCGGGAACCGACGCGAACCAAAACGCGCTTTCTGTTCACCCTGCGCGACTCACCCCTGCGTGTATGGAACCCACAAGACTGTGGCCAGTCAATGGCTGAGCAACTGAAACGTGCAAACAACCCGTTCCATTGCCTCATGCTTGCC
>CAZFWG010000136.1:0-5184 GCA_964522525.1 uncultured Alphaproteobacteria bacterium
TGTGGCGTATCGGCCACACAACCCGAAAAGGCGGTGGTGCAATGGACTCCATCCTTCGCTCAATGTGCAAAGCGGCGTATCGTCCGAGCCATATTGATGGTGTGACGACGCTGCCTTTCGTTTCAATTGCGTTCAGTCTGATTCTTTTCGTTTGCGCTCCCGTTGCCATCTCAGAAGTCCCCCAAGAACAAGAAACCTTCAGACCTGCCATGAACACGCCTTTTGCCTGTCGGATCGACGTCACGGAAAACGATCAAAAGCTCAACTTCATCGCCGTGTCCTCCCTTGAAGACAGCACGCGTACGGTCGAATTGAGCTATGAATTCATCATCCAAAAATCATCCAGAGCCGGAACGATCCAAAGCCGGCAAAGTGGTGATGCAATGGTGCGGCGCAGTGAACCAACGACTCTCGCCACCATCGGCATCGGAAAATCGCCTGATCTGACGATCCATGCGCGCCTGACGGTGCGCGATCCATCGGGGCGCATGTTCACGTGCGATCGCTACGAAGTCCCTGATTCCTCCGCCACCTCATCGCCTGATATTCGCCTCTGAGAGCCCTAAGACCTCCCACATCCGGGAAATGGCGCCAAGATCCAGTACCGACCATGCCCATGGTTATTGTGTTGGGCCTGACGAAATCGACGACTCCGAACCGCGTTGAAGGGATCAATTCACATGAGACGCAATCCGCTTGAAAACCCATCAATTGTCGGCCAATGGAGCGTGGCGCTCCTGATTCTCTTGGGCCTTTGCACCCAAGCGGTCGCACAGTCTTCTGAGGCCGATCTGGATATCGACGTGCCGGAATTTTTCGATGTGGCGGCCTGTTCGGCCTCCGGCGTGTTCTGCACCACGGAACTGAGCCGCCTCGATGCGGCGATGGCATCCCTTGATGCCGAGCTAGGGCCACTTTCCCAAGAAGGAAATTCAGCACGCATTGTTCAACAGAACGCCTTCGGATTGATCGGCAATACCGTGACTCTGAATGTCAGCGGTATGCGTAACAGGACCGTTCAAAATCAAAATGGCGGGGAAAATCAGTCTATCCTTTCCGTGCAGGGGTCTGACAACCAGGTCCTGATCGATCAGACGGGCGACCAGAACAGTTCCAATTTCGCGGTTCTGGGTGAGGGAAACCGTATTGAACACATCCAGGAAGGCACCGGGCTGTCATTTAATCTGCAACATGACGGCTCGGGCAAATCCATCAGTATTCGGCAGTGGAATCAATAAAGGGCGGTTGAGGAGAGTCCCATGCGCCAGCAAACCATATTAGGCACATTTGCCTTCGTGTTCGGTATCATTCTTTATATGTCGGTTGTCGCTGCCCAGGCGGGCGAGCTCGTCTACCGTCCTCTCAGCCCGTCTTTTGGAGGCAATACATTTGTTGCCGACCATCTGATGTCGACGGCTCAAATCCAGAATCAGTTTACAAACAACAGCGTACGCACTCCGTCTGACCCAATTGATGATTTCGCCAACACGCTCCAGAGGCGGCTCCTGTCGGAGCTGTCCCGCGACATCACGGAAGCAATTTTTGGGGAAGGTGCCGAGGACAGCGGTACGTTCACCATTGAGGATACGGTGATTGGCTTCGAAACGATCGGTGATCAGATTCAAGTAACGATCACGGATGGTGACGGCGCCACGACGAGTATTTCATTGCCGGACCCTAATTTCTGATTGGTATGAGTGACCATTAAAAACCGGCGGGTCTCTCTCAAGAAAGAACTCCGCATCATAAAAGGACGCTTGGCGTCAAATATATAGGGGATGTCTTGGGTCCAATGGTATCATTGGGAAGCTTATTCGCATTTCGGTCAGGACGGATGCCATTGGTCGTGTGCCTTTGTCTCGGCATGCTCAATGTCGGCATGCTGAATGGATGTGCGGTACACCCGCAGGGGCCCCTGATCCAGGAGCCAGATATGGCGCCCACATTACCGGTCACCTTGTCCCTGTTGCAGCTCCCCGATCCTTTTAGACAGGTCGATGTCGGCGTTTATGCGTTTCCGGATCTTACCGGCCAGAACAAGCCGAATGAGGGGTTTGCGGAATTTTCGCGCGCGGTGACGCAAGGTGCGACCGCTTATTTGGTCGAAGCGCTGCTCCATGCCGGTCAGGGAAGCTGGTTCAATGTCGCCGAACGCAGCGGTCTTGATAATCTGCTTCAGGAACGCCGGATCATCCGGGGAACCCGGGACCAGTTCGAAGGCAAGAACAACAATCCCCTGCCTCCTCTTCATTTTGCGGGCATTACCTTGGAGGGAGGCATCATCGCCTATGAATCCAACCTGATCACCGGCGGTGCAGGGGCTCGATATCTGGGCGTGGGAGGCGATACGCAGTATCGTCGTGACGTTGTGACAGTTTCGTTAAGAGCCATCAGTGTTCAGACAGGAAGAGTCCTTGCGGCCGTCAGCACCACAAAGACCATTTACTCCATCGCGGCTCGGGCCAATGTTTTTCGCTTCGTCGCCGTAGACGAGATACTCGATGCCGAAGTTGGTTTCAGTATCAACGAGCCGCCCCAGCTTGCCGTACGCCAGGCCATTGAGCTTGCGGTCTACGCACTCGTGTTGGAGGGCTCCATCAAAAAGCTGTGGCGGTTCAAGGAACCGTCCGAAGGGGTCCCGTTGATGCGAAAATATGCGCAACTGCGTTACAAAGGGATTGATGTTGCGCTCCCGGACGATACAGAAAATGACGATATCCCTCCCGGTTCGGTCTTTCCGGCTGACCGGAGCTATGTACCGAAAGTATTCTGACACAGATGCGGGCCTTCCATAGTCAGAGCTTCCTACGCATCATGCTCTCTGTCATGGCTGCCTTGACACTTTCGTGGCATGCCCCGGCGCAGGACAGACTGGATGATCCGCGGGAATTTGGGAGTGATCCGGATTTTGCGATCAGCGGCCTTACGCTCGACGCATCCATTGAAGACGTCATGAAGATTTTTCCGGACGCGTCTTTGTTCGTCGTTCCATTCACAGTACCCTTCAGTACCGTGTTCGTAGACAAAGTACCGGTACAAATCGTAATTGTAAGGATCAATCGTGACGCGTTTTTGTTGACCGATGACACGGATCACACTGACGACGCGGAAGGACACCAACTCCGAAAAAACCGTGGCGCGGTCTTGCGCGCAAGAGACTTCTACCTTTCGGGCCCCGCAAGAGTGGATCTGGATCTGGAGTTTCGATTTGCGGGCGGTAAAGCCATGTACCAGATCCAAGCTGATGTCAGGTTCAACAGGCTCTCATGCGCGCAACTGGTGACATCCTTGACGGCTCAGAACGGGCCTCCGGAAGTCAATGAGAAAGACTATTTCTTGTGGCGCTCCCTCGATGTGGGGCAGCAGGCAGTTTTTGAGGTCAGATGCCAACAAGGCTCACACTATCAGGCTCTTCTGTCCGACATGGCCGTCAAATCAGACTTTATGCGGAAGTTCGACGCTCGCGTGGAGGAGCTTTTGCAGAAGCGCAACAGGCCCTGAAACGGGTATCGCGGCTAGGCTTGACGTTCTCGATGGGCGCGAAAGGTCTCGCTTTCAACATTGATCGAAAACGAGAATCTCGGAAAAAGTACCTGTTCACCCTCGATGCTTCGGCAGATGCAAGATGAAAATCATTATAAAGAGTGAAACTGGATCATCGGCCTTTTTGGGTGGGTTGTTGCTGCTCTGTGCCGCAATGATCCTCTTTCGATCGGCCCATGCCCTGGCGGCTGCGTCATCACCAGACCATCTGGACGTCGGTGCGATTTTCCAGGAGTGTGAACACTGTCCGCAGATGATCATCATACCATCTGGAGTGTTCCGCATGGGTGATCTGCATGGGACAGGTCAGGCGGATGAGCAGCCTGTCCGCCCGGTGATGATGCCGCGACCTTTCGGCATGAGTCGCTTTGAGGTAACGGTTCGTGAGTTTACGGCCTTTGTGGAGGCCACCGGATACAAAACCGGCGATCAATGCTGGACCTATGAGGATCGGAAATTCGAGCGGCGGGCAGGACGGAATTGGCGTCAAGCCGGTTATCCGCTCTCTGCGCTTTATCCGGTCAGCTGTGTGTCATGGCAGGATGCGCAAGCGTATGTTGCGTGGTTGAGCCATGTGACGGAAGCTGACTATCGCTTGCCGTCGGAAGCGGAATGGGAGTATGCGGCGCGGGCGAATGGCAAAGCATCATTCTCCTGGGGCAGCGGCGCACCGAGCTGCAGTCGAGCTGAAGTCACAGGAGCGGCCAATGGGTATTGCACACCCGTTGGCCCACGACAGATCGGGAGTTTCCGGGCCAATGATTTTGGCCTTTTCGATATGCACGGCAATATGTGGGAATGGGTCCAGGATTGTTGGAACGACAGCTATGATGGTGCGCCGGTGGATGGAAAGGCGTGGACTGAAGGCAATTGTTTCGTCCCCGTCTTGCGTGGCGGTTCTTGGGCGAGCAGCCCGGGCAATTTGCGTTCCGCGCTGAGGAATAGACTGCGTCGTGACGGACGAAACAACAGCGTTGGGTTCCGCGTGGTACGGACCATTTCGGATCCAAAAATTTCGCTGTCACTGAAATTGGTCCTTGCCTCGCGGTGACATGAAGCTGTCAGAAGAACCCAATAGTCTCGGGGGTTCTTCGTCTAAAGACGCCCATGCGGCGCCAGTTTGACGCCACTTATCCATCGCGGCGGCACGATCGAACTAGAATAATGTTTGTTTGATGAAGCCTCGATCGTGGTTGAAATGGCTATAGACGGATGAGTAAAAGGCCGCGAACCTCTGTGAACTTTGCATGCGCGGAAATTGAAGCATTGCTCGCTCTCGTCGTCGAAAGGGCGGGGGAGCATTCCATTCCGTTGTTCAGGTCACCACTGGTCACCTGGAACTTCTCGTCATCCGATCTGAAGCGATCAGTGGCGATTGCCTTCGAGTGGTTGTACGTTTCATTGTTCTTACAAGGAATTTCATCGCTGCCTCGCTTCTTCGAGACAATGACCTGAAGCGCCTCACCACAATGATCGACAGCTGGCCACAAGTGGTGGCTTTCACCATTAATCTTTACAAAGAACATATTGATAAGCCGCTATCAGTGGCTGAGAGCGCGCACTCGATCGATCCGCGTTTTTTGGATTTCCGAAACAAGCACTGGTCCAAACCACTTCCACCAGTGGTACACCGCTTTATGG
>CAZFWG010000137.1:0-2289 GCA_964522525.1 uncultured Alphaproteobacteria bacterium
CCTAATAGGTAAGCGGGGTTCGGAGGGTACCTGGCAACAGAAACCCTCCACTTCTCTTTTTCTTAAAAATAATCAGAACAGGGATCAGCTTGTGCGCTTCTCGCGCGCAGCGAGCCCGATCCCGTTCAAACAGTCACGACCGGAATAGAAAAGGCCGGAGCAGGATGCTGATTAAGCGGTTGCATCCTTCTCCGGCCAGGCGCTTCCCCATTTTTTGGCTTTTTTTGTCTTGTTGTTATGTTTCACCCTGCGCGCGGGTATAGCCAGGGGTTCCGTCAAAACTCATCAGCTTCTCCACATGCATCCAATGCACGCGGCTCGACAGACTCTGCAGGAGCGGGACAATCCAATCCTCCGCCTCACGATTTTCGGCACGGGAAATGAAGCGGCAGCGCCAGTGGTCCACCGTATCGGTCCGCACGCCCGGCACCGGATACATCATCGTACCCCGATTGGAGATCATGGTCAGTTCGCACGTGGCGGATCCTTTGGCCCGGTTCAAAAGGACCGCGAGATCCTGGGCGGAACCGCGCCATTCCACGAACACGTCCACCCCATCGAGTTCCCGCTTGGCCATGGATGGCGGCGAGGACTGAATCGTTGGCACACGAAACGGCTTGTTCGACGGCATGGCCACCATGGGGGAAACACCTTCAAGGTTTTTTATGATTTCATCGGTAAACGCCGTCGTACTGGAACCCTGCTCTGCACCCACGACGTCGGCCGTCAGGTTTTTCCCGGCCTCATAAACCCGCCGCAGGGCCCACTCCACCTGGTCGGCTTCTTCGGTGAAGCCCAGATGCTGAAGCATCATCACGCCCGAGAGGATCATCGCCGTAGGGTTCGCCATATTGGCCCCCGCGATATCCGGCGCCGATCCGTGAACGGGCTCGAACACGGCTGTGTTGGTCCCTACATTCGCGCTCGGCGCCAGTCCCAGGCCACCGACAAGACCGGCGGCCAGATCACTGATGATATCGCCATTCATATTGGTCGTTACGATGATGTCGAACTGCTCTGGCGACATGACAAGCTGGTGGGCGCAGTTGTCGATCAGCATGTGGTCGGCGCGAATGTCATCGAAATCATGGGCGACCTCTTCAAAGACGGATTTGAAAAGGCCTTCCGTCAGCTTCATGATGTTCGCCTTGGTGGCGCAATGAACCGAGGACCGGCACTGCGCCTGGGCAAAGGCGAAGGCAAGGCGATGGATCTTCTCGGCACCCTTGCGGCTCACCAGTTTCAGGCATTGGGCAACCTCAGCGGTCTGCATGTGCTCGATGCCCGCGTAAAGATCCTCGACGTTTTCCCGTATAATGACAAAATCAAGGCCCCGTCCGGCATAGGGCGAGGGCACGCCCGGCAATTCCTTCACCGGACGAATATTCCCGAACAATTCAAAGGTTTTTCTCAAGGTGACGTTGGCGCTTTTCTCGCCATAGCCGATCGGCGTCGTCAATGGACCCTTGAGAGCGACGCCCACCTGTTCGATGCTGTCCAACGTGTCCTGGGGCAGGCCACTGCCGATGCCCTTTTTGAACGCGGTCGAGCCCGCTTCCGCATAGACCCAATCAAGGCCTGGACAGGCGGCGTCAAGAACCCGCAGACAGGCTTCCATCACTTCAGGACCGATGCCGTCTCCGGGCACCACAACAACTTGGTGTGAAGTCATCTTCAGCGCGACGGGAGAGGAACTCGCATCCGCACCATGACTTGGTCCCGAACCAGTCAAATTTTCAGCGGTTTCCGTACGCATCAATGACCTCCTGAACATGACATCGCCGACTCGCGCCGACACGAGTGATCTAAGAACAGGAGGCCTGACAGGAAAAGTCTATCATTGCAGAAATTGTGATAGATTTTTCTTATATACCTCAGTTAAGATTAATGTGGATGCAAAGGATCGAGGCCATTCCATGGCTCAGATAACACACGCATGGCGACACCTACCCTGACCCTGAAGCAGTTGACTTATCTTCTGACCGTCGAAGAGACCAAGAGTTTCCGGGCGGCGGCCGACAAATGTGGCGTGAGCCAACCCGCCTTCAGTGTCCAGATCCAGAATCTCGAAGGGGCCTTGGGTGTCCATCTGGTGGAACGCAGCCGTTCCGGCGTCGCCTTGACCCCGGTCGGCCGGGATGTGGTGGCCCGAGCCCGGCGCATCCAGGACGAAGTTCAAGGCATTGTGGATTTCACCTCAAGCGCGCAAAACGGCCTTGTCGGGACAATCCGCCTGGGAGCCAAACCAACGCTGGGCCCCTATCTCCTCCCCTTCGTGGTGGCAAAGCT
>CAZFWG010000137.1:2389-4868 GCA_964522525.1 uncultured Alphaproteobacteria bacterium
AGCGTCACGGGCATGCCGCCCTCGGGCCGCAGGGAAACGAGCGCCACCGGCTTGATGTCGGCCCCCCGCTTGAGCGCCAAAACGTCAAAATTCTGGACCAGGAGCGCCAGAACAAGGGTCGCCTCGGTCATGGCAAAGCCCATGCCGATGCAACTGCGCGGCCCCAGATTGAACGGCATATAGGTATAACGATGCCGGGCCTTGACCGCCTCGGGGCTGAAGCGGTCCGGATCGAAGCGCTCCGGGTCTTCCCACAGGGCTTCATGGCGGTGCAGGACATAGGGGCTGATAAGGATAATAGTTCCCTTACGGACGTCGTGGCCCGCGACCTGGTCCTGACCCGCCGCCTGACGGTCCACGAGGGGAACGGGCGGATAGAGACGCATGGCTTCCTCGACAAAGCGCCGCGTATGGATGAGCTTGGCCACCTTGTCCGCGGTGATCTCACCGTCGTCGAGATGCTGATCGGCCTCGGCGCGCAGTTTTTCGGCCGCCTCCGGAAATTCACTCAGCAGATAGGCCGACCATGTGAGGGCCACGGCGGTCGTTTCGTGCCCCGCCGCGAGGAAAGTTGAAAGATTGTCCTTCACGTTCTGATGGCTCAAGGTGCGCCCGGTCTCCCGGTCATGGGCCTCGAGCAGAAGGGTGAGGAAATCATCCGGAGGCGCCGGATCGGCGAGCCGGGCCTTGAGGATCTGTTCCATGATCGCGCGCATGTCCCGCAAGACGGGGCGCGCCTGCCACCATTTGACCCGCGGCACCCAACCGGGCACGCCCAAAAGCGTGAGAAAATCGGGCCGCACATAGATGTCCAGAAAATCGGAGATGTCCCGGCCCAGCGCGGACCGGTCGAAGGTCAGCCCCGTGAACAGGGTGTTGCACAAAATATCGAGGGTCAGGCCCATCATCTCGTCATGGATGTCGAGGCGGATCTCGCCACCGCCCTCGCGCCAGCGCGCGAACCGCTCGCGGCTCACCGCCGCCATCATCGGCACCAAGGGCTCGATGCGCTTGGCGTGAAAGGCCGGCTGCATGGCGCGGCGCTGCCAGGCCCAGCTGTCCCCATGGGTGGTCAGGACACTTTCGCCCAGGGCGGGTTTGAGGATCTCCCCCTGGACCCGCGCCTTTGGATAGAGGTCGGGTTGGGTGAGCACATGGCGCAGGCCCTCGGGATCGTTCAGGAACAGGGCGTCAACCACCGGCGTGCGATAGAGAAAGACCTTCTCCTTGAAGGTCCGGCTCGTCCACACGGCCAGGGTGTTGTTTCGCGCTTCGCGAAAAAGATGCAGGAGGGAGGGAAAACCCTCTTTGGGATGAAAGCGCGCGAGTTGGCCGGAACGTGGTCCGCCAGTGTCCATGGCCATCTTCTACACCCCCCTTGCCTCGTCAGGGTTGAAAACCCGGGAAAACCAGACCCTGGCACATGGGACTAAATTGACGACCCCGCGCCGCAAATTCGCGCTATTATGGCTCTGGTCATGATTCCCCTCCATGATGGACTACCCGCCAATGTCCAAAGACTTGATGAAATATGATCAACTCGCGCAAGACGCGCTGCGCGGTGTCGTGCGCATGGCACTGGAACGGGTGCGCGATGAGGGTTTGCCTGGAACCCATCACTTCTTCATCGCCTTTCGCACGGGCTTTGACGGCGTGGACATTTCCGACGCCTTGCGGGCCCGGTATCCGGCGGAAATGACCATCGTTCTCCAGCACCAGTTCTGGGACCTGGAAGTCGACGACGAAAAATTCGCGGTCACCTTGAGTTTCAACAAGATGCCCGAGCGTCTCGTGGTGCCGTTCCAGTCGGTCCAGGGCTTTTACGACCCCAGTGTCCAGTTCGGGCTCAACTTCCAGGTGGAAGGGGAAGGCGACCTGGAACCGGCCGAGCAACTGGCCTTTCCTCCTGCGGAGGATGGCGCATCGCCCGAGGATGCGAAGAACGATCCGGAGCATACGCCGGATATCGGCGGGCCCCCGGCCGTGGGCGAGTCCGATGGCACGGGCGAAAGTGCCGATGTGGTCAATCTCGACAGCTTCCGCTCCCGCAAGAAATAAGACCCGGGCACTCACGCGTCCTTGATTGCGGGGCCGCACCATCTGACCTAAGAAACAGTCAAACATAAGATCCATGACAGGGTTCTGAGCCTTGCCTTTAGGCATCCGGCTTGTGAGCGGATGTTGTGGGTCCCCTCACCCCCAATGGAGGCTCCAGCCATGGCCGACACCCGCAGCGAAAGTGATTCCTTCGGACCCCTCGACGTCCCCGCGGACCGCTATTGGGGGGCCCAGACCCAGAGGTCGCTGGGCAATTTCAAGATCGGCACGGAAACCATGCCGGCTCCGCTGGTGCGCGCCCTGGGCATCGTCAAGCGCTCCGCCGCGCTCGCCAACAAGGCGCTCGACAATCTGGATCCTGAAATCGCCGACGCCATTGTGCAGGCGGCGGATGATGTCGTGGCCGGCAAGCTCGACGATC
>CAZFWG010000138.1:0-3268 GCA_964522525.1 uncultured Alphaproteobacteria bacterium
TTGGTGCCGGCTGAGGGACTCGAACCCCCGACCCTCTGATTACAAATCAGATGCTCTACCAGCTGAGCTAAGCCGGCCCGATGATCAACGCGCTTGTGGCCAATGCGAGAGGGCGCACGGTCGCGATGGGCAGATCGACGGCATCCGCCGCGTGATCAGCCCCCAGGGATTAGGGCGAAACGTGCGGGAGATCAAGGTCAAGAGGGTGGCGCGGAAGCTTGATGGCCGGTTTCTAGGCGTCGTGCGCGAAAAACCGGCGGCGCCTTGGCGCTACTGGGTAGACCCGGGGCTGGCGGGCCCGTACGGCTGGCCCGCTGTTTCCCTTGTTTCGCGGGCAACGCCATGGACACAGGGCTTTCAAACTAGCCGGTTTGGGCGGCATGGGCCTCGAACCATTGTACCAGGCTGTCGCGCTCCGCCGCCGTCATGTGCAAGCCGAGCTTCGAGCGCCGCCACAGAACATCATCGGCGCTACATGCGAATTCCTGGTCCATGAGATAGCGCACCTCCTTTTCATAGAGGCCCGCACCGAAATGGGAACCCATGTCGGAAAGGCCTGTCGCGCCGCTCAACAGGTCATCAAGGCGTGTTCCGTAGGCCCGCGCCAGCCGGCGCAGCAGGGGGGGCGCAACCCAATCATGGCGGGCCGTTGCCTCGGCCAGGAAAGCGTCGAACGCCCCATTCGCCATGTCACCCCCCGGAAGGGCGGCGTTCTGCGTCCACGGGGCCGCCATGTTCGGAAAGTGGGGTTTCAGTTTGAGGAGGGCATGCTCCGCCAGTTTGCGGAATGTCGTAATTTTTCCACCGTAGACGGAGAGAAAGGGCGCGCTGTCCTCATTGAGGACCAGCGTATAGTCTCTCGTGACCTTTGAGGCGGATTCCGCGTCATCATCAAAAAGGGGCCGCACCCCGGCATAGCTCCAGACCACGTCGTCGGCCGTCACAGGCGTCTTGAAATAATCCGATGCCAGACGGCAAAGATAGGTCACCTCTTCGGAGGTGATGGCCTGCCCGTCTTCAACCCGTGCCACGGGTACATCCGTCGTCCCGATCAGGGTGAAGTCCTGTTCATAGGGGATGGCGAAGACAATCCGATTGTCCGTGTTCTGGAAAATATAGGCATGATCCCCATCGTAAAGGCGCCGGGTCACGATATGGCTGCCCTTGATCAACCTCAGGCTGGATTTATTGGCACCCGGAGCGAATTGCCGGTCTAACTCTTCTACCCAGGGTCCGCCCGCATTGACGACCACGCGCGCCTGCACGGATCGGATCTGTCCGTTGTTCTTGAGTTGGAGCGTCCAATGATCCTTTTGCCGCTCCGTTCCAATACATTCACTTCGTGTGAAAACATCGGCGCCTCTTTCCCGGGCGTCCATGGCATTGAGGACGACGAGGCGTGAGTCTTCGACCCAGCAGTCTGAATATTCAAAGCCGAGCCGGAACTCCGGTTTGAGCTGTGCTGTATACGGATAAGCATGGAGGCCGACCCGGCGGGTCGGCGGCAGGATCTTGCGCCCCCCCAGATGATCGTAAATGAAGAGGCCGAGACGCAACAGCCATACCGGCCGCAGCCCCTTGTGGTGGGGCAGAACAAAACGCAAGGGCCAGATGATATGGGGGGCGGCCCGCAGCAGAACCTCCCGTTCGATCAGGGCTTCCCGTACCAGCCGAAACTCGAAGGTTTCCAGATAGCGCAACCCGCCATGGATGAGTTTCGTACTCGACGAGGACGTGTGGGTCGCCAGATCATTTCTCTCGGCCAGGCCGACTTTCAGGCCGCGCCCAGCCGCGTCCCGGGCGATGCCGGTGCCGTTGATGCCGCCCCCGATAATGAAAAGATCATAGTTCATCATAGGTGAGATCCGGATATGCGAGAATTGGTGGTCGTGTCATGGGCCTCCCCACATACCGGTGGGGTTGGCATGTCAGGCGAAATCGCGCCCTGCTTCTTACGACAAATTCGTGCTGCGAGCCATGGGATATGGAGACATGCCCGCGCAGGTCCGGTGGCGCTTTGAAGTCCATGCCTCGGCGGGGTGGCCGACCATCATTTACCGTAAACGGATGGATTAGGTTAACTTCCGCTGGCGCTCATGTTCACGTTCGCTTTTGAGACGGAGGAGTCTCTTTCTGGTGTGGATGATTGGGGGCTTACATGTTGTCGACGGCGGCGGCGCGGTCGGACCCAATCAGGCCGCGAAGCGATCATGACGTCCGTATGGTGAACAGTTGAACAGGGGCGCGCGTCAGAAACAAGGCGCAGGTGAGGAACGCATCGATTGACCAATGCCTAGCTTCATTTTTCGCCCATAGCGGGAATTAACAGAAAATTGAAAAGACGTGCACTCATCCCGGACTTCAAGGAAAGGGAGTGTTCTTCGCGCCACAGGTAAGAGGCTTTTCGTCCAGGCTTCTGATTTATCGATAATAAACAGCGGCATGACTGTTGCGTAATGTGTGGGCAAACGTTAAAGGTCGCGCAGTGGTAGTGGCGTTGGGCGTTCTTTAGGGTTGTGCAGTTTCCGCGCGCAATCCCTCCTCCATGCGTCTCTATCCGTGTTCGTTTGAACCTTTTCAAGGGATGACCAGGCCGTGCAGTCGCAATTATAGCGACGGGCCCAAGACGCGAGGGATGCGATCATGTCTACTTCTCCGACCAATGGAAATGACACAATCACCGGCACGAACGGCGCGGACGACATCGACGCACAGGGCGGTGACGACGTAATCAACGCTTTGGGTGGCAACGACACGCTTGATGGTGGTTCGGGGACGGACGAGATCAATGCGGGCAGTGGCGACGACCTGATCACGCTGGGCGGGACGGGTTCTGGGGCCACGGACGAAGTGGGCACGACGGTCGATGGCGGGGGTCAGACGGACACGATCGTGTTGGAGAGTGACATCACGGTGGATGATTTTGATCCGGTGGGCGTGGAGCAGATCCAGACCAACGGGCACGCGATCAACGGCACGAACAGTGGCGGCGGTGACGGGGGCGACAACACCATTGATCTGAGTGGTGTGACCACGGTCGGTGACGATCCGGTGGTCATCAACGGCAATGGCGGGAATGATTCGATCACCGGGACGAACCAGGACGACGTCCTCTCAGGCGGCAATGGCAATGACACGCTGAACGGCAGCGGCGGCAACGACGCGCTTGAGGGCGGCTCGGGCAATGACACCCTCAATGGCGGCAGCGGGTCGGACACGCTTGATGGTGGTTCGGGGACGGACGAGATCAATGCGGGCAGTGGCGACG
>CAZFWG010000138.1:3368-4752 GCA_964522525.1 uncultured Alphaproteobacteria bacterium
TGAGTGGTGTGACCACGGTCGGTGACGATCCGGTGGTCATCAACGGCAATGGCGGCGATGACACGCTGACGGGCACGAACAGCAGTGATTCGATCAGCGGTGGTTCCGGCAACGACGATCTCAATGGTGGGAATGGCAACGACACATTGAATGGTGGTGCCGGCAACGATGACCTGAACGGACAGTCGGGTTCCGACACAGCGAGTTTCCAGGGCGGCGGTTCGGTTACCGTTGATCTCAATGCGGGGACGGCGACGGGTCAGGGCAATGACACGCTGACCAGTATTGAGAATGTCTCCGGCTCCAACAGTGCGGACACGATCACCGGGACGAACAAAGCCAATGTCATTGCGGGAAATGGTGGTGACGACACCATCAATGCCGGCGCCGGTAATGACGTCATCAACTATGCCACTGGCGACGGCGAGGACTCTGTGGATGGCGGAGCCGGTGACGACACACTGAACATCAATGGTGATGCCGGCGATAACGTCATTGCGTTGAGTAATGATGATGAAGACGGAGACTTCGACCAGGTCGTTGATGGTGAAACATCGACGGTCACCGGGATCGAGGACATCAATATTGACGCGGGCGCTGGCAACAACAGCGTTACCATCGGCAGTGATCTGGATGACGCGGGTGTCAGCACCACGACCATCACGACCACCTTTGGAAGCGGCAACGACACGCTCGATGCAACGGGCAGTAACATCAATCAAATTGTCACCGCAGGCGGCGGCGACGACGAAATCCGCACCGGTTCCGGAGATGATTTCATCAATGGCGGTTCGGGTGCCGACATTCTTGATGGGAACGGGGGTAACGACACTCTGTCCTTTGAAGGCTCGAACGGTGGTGTAAGTGTCAACCTGGGCACGAATGCGGCTTCCGGCGGTGATGCAACCGGCGACACAATCGATGACTTCGAGAATGTCATCGGCTCCAGCAAGAGCGATGATCTGACGGGCACGAGCGGCGCCAACCTGATCTCGGGTGGGTCAGGCAACGACACAATCACGGGACTGGGCGGACCGGACACGTTGAACGGTGGCGGCGGCAACGACACGTTCGAGGTGAACGGGTCGGAAGGCAGTGGCGACACCTTTGTGGGCGGCGGCGGCACCGACGTCATCAATGAGGTGGGCAGCGGCAACAGCCTGACCTTCGGGAGCGGAACGCAGTTCACGGACATCGACGCGATCCAGGTGGACAACAACGGCCAGGTTCAGGGCACGAACAATGCCGACGCATTGGACTTCTCCGGGGTTGGCAATGTCCGGACGGACAATGGCGGTGAAGCGGTGATCGATGGCCGGGGCGGCAACGACACCATCACGGGCACGAGCGGTGCCGACATCATCGAAGGCGGCTCAGGCAACGA
>CAZFWG010000139.1:0-4706 GCA_964522525.1 uncultured Alphaproteobacteria bacterium
CGGTCGCAACCAGGCCGGCGTTGTACTGAGGCTCAGCCAGCACGCAGTCGACGGCCTCGTCGCGGATGCGGTCTTGGATCTCCGCGATCCGCGCCGGGCTCGGATCCGACGCGTCGCCGAGCGAGATCGCACCGGCGGCCGGGAAGTCGAAGGTCGTCTCGAAATACTGATAGGCGTCGTGGAATACGATGAAGTTTCCACCGCGGACCGGGTCGAGGATCGCCGCGAATTTGAAATCTCCCATGTCGATCCCGAAACGGGGATTGCCCGCCCGACCCGTTGGGCCGTGGAACTGGAAGTGGAGCATCGGGGTCAAAGGCTGATCCTGCTCGGTGTCCATCTCAAATCCGGCTGTACGCGCGGGGCGCTGCGGGACGGCGTGCAAGGCTACGACACCTTCATCAATGAGGAGGATCCGGATTGCACGACGGCGGCGCGCCAAGTGGGGCCGTTGCGCAAGTGGATCGAGGCCAAGCGCGCCGGCGCCGTTCCCTTTGTCATTCTCGGAGATTTCAACCGGGCCTTCGACATGGATGGGCCGGCCGACCAAATGTGGCAGGGCCTGACAAAGGGTCTGCCAGGAGGGGCGGGTCTTGTTCGGTTCCCGAATGGACAGGACGCCACGTGCTGGAAGGATGCGCCGCCGGCGCCCCATTATCGCTTTCCCATCGACCATTTGTTGTTTGATCCGCGCGCGGCCCGGTGGGTTCGCCCGGGCGGTTTTGGTTGGCTGACCTATGAGCGGCGCTTGGCGGAACGGTATGACCGGATTTCAGACCACTGCCCGGCCTATGTGGATCTGTCCTGGCCTGAACGGCGCGCGGGCGCGTCTTTGGCGCCGATGGGCGATGCCCAGCCCATGGCCGTCAAAGTGGATGTGGGGCATGTCTTGGATGATGGTCTGACGCCGCTTCAGCCGGAGGGGAACCGCCCATTTTGAAAGGATCGTTTCCGGTCACCGGCCGCCGGGGTGCGCGACCGGTGCGATCCCGGCTCAGCCACCGAAATCGGCGACCTGATCCATGAGCTTGAGAATGGTCTTGCGCAGGTCCGCATCCCGGATGCGCTGAAAGGCCCGGTTCAGATCAACGAACTCCCGGGTGCCGAAGCGGGGCGAGGTGGCCTTGAAGGCGGCGATCACATCGTCCGGGTCAGCGCTATGGCTGTCCTCTTCGAGCCCGTCGAAGAAGAAATTGACGTCCACATCCAATAGAGCCGCAAGTTCATAGAGGCGAGAGGCGCCAATCCGATTGGCCCCCTTCTCGTATTTCTGGATTTGTTGGAAGGTCAGACCCAAACGGCGGGCCAGATCCTGCTGGCTAATTCCCAGGCTCAGCCGGCGAATACGCATGCGGTTACCCACATGCTTGTCAATGACACCGGTTGGGTGAACAAACAAACTGCCCCCCTCAGAGGAACGATCACCGTAAAACCGCACGACACATGATGACTTCTAGTTTTGAGAGTATTCCTGACGCATTACGGCTGCAATGTCTAGTATCTGAACGATCGTGATGGGGACGTTAGATTGAAAATTGCCGCACAAGAGGCTTTCCTCAGGCGGCCGTTCCGATATGGTGCGGATCGCTCTGCCACCGACGTCTTCTCAGCATTCTCCCGCAACCCGGGAAGCCTGCGTCCGAAAGACCTGGGTCCGGCATTGACGAATTGGGCTTGTTCCGAACCCGCGCCTGCGCGAGCGCGGCCCTTGGCCGAGGGGTTCGGTGCTGTCGCCCTTGCTTTTTTGACGCCTTTGGTGACCAGTCTGGCCCAAGGCATGCAACACAAACGCCACCATGCCACGGCATGAATGACAGGGGACCACAATGACCGAGACCGCCGCCGCAGACGCTCAAGCCATTCTTTACAAATCCGTCGAACCGCTGACGCCGACCTTGCACGGAGGCCTCGGTTTGAAGCGCACCGACAAACCCCTGTTGTTTGCCCGGGACGCCCATGCGGTGCCGCTCAACACGATCGAATTCAACTTTGCGTTGAAGAACTACCCCATCGTCTTTGCCGGCACCGAGACGCCGATGCCGGTCGCCGTCCTGGGCATGCAGGAAAAGGAAAACCTGTTCGTCGATGCCGATGGCGGTTGGCTCGAAGCGGCCTATGTGCCCGCTTACATCCGGCGCTATCCCTTCATTTTCGGTCAGAACCAGGATGCCACGCAACTGACGCTGTGCATCGACCGGGGGTCGGATCTTGTGGGCGAGAACGCGGATTTCCCGTTCTTCAATGGCAATGACCTGACCGACACGGCGCAAAAGGCGATGGAGTTCTGCAAGACCTTCCATCAGCATCACCTCGCCACCCAGAAATTCGGCATGATCGTGAAAGAGATGGAACTCTTCACGAGCCAGCAGGTGACCATGCGCGATCCCAAAACCGGCCAGGCCCATGTGGTCGGCAGCTATCTCGCGATCGACGAGAAGAAATTCAACGACCTCAAGGACGAGGCCCTGCTGATCCTGCGCAAGGCTGGGGCCCTGCCGTTCATCTATATGCATCTGAGTTCGCTCTCGAACTGGCAGACCCTGTCCTTCCGGCGTCAGCAGATCCTGGGAGCGCCGTTCCCGCCCAGTGCGCCGCTGGTACCCGCGGGCCAGGCCCAGAATGACGCCGCCCAGCAGGCGACCCTCCAGTAAGACCTTCGGCCCTCAAGCCGGCATTGCCGAGGGACCTCGATCTCATCGGGGTCCCGACTTCCGCCTTTCCCTTGGAATGATGTAGGCTCAGGCTCTCTTTTCGGGCGTCGGGCCTTTCGGGTTCTTGCGCCTCCCGTCGGAAGTGCGAGGAGGATGACCTTATGTTGCGCTTTTTGTCCCAGTTGCTGGCCAGTATCCTGGCCACCTTGATCGTCTTGTTCGTGATCATTCCAGCCGTCGTGATCGGCCTGATCGCCAGCGACAGCAAACCGTTGCCCTCGGCCATGGTGCTGAGCCTCGATCTGCGTCAGCCCCTGCCGGACAAGGCGCCGGTTTCCTTTCAAAGCCAGCCCGGACCGAGCGCCAAATCCGTGGTCGGCATTGTCCAGGCCCTGGAGCGCGCCGAACAGGACGAGCGGGTGAAGGCTCTTTACCTCCGCGTCGGGGGTGTTGGTATGTCGCTTGCCGAAGCCCAGGAGCTGCGTGAGGCCCTGACCCGGTTCAAGGCCACCGGCAAGAAGGTGATCGCCCATTCCCAGAGCCTCTTCACGCCGGGGCTCGGCGCCTATTATGTGGGGATCGCGGCCGACGAGTTTTGGATGCAGCCCGATGGCGCCATGCTGACCTCGGGTCTTCAGACCAGCTCCTTTTTCATGAAGTCCCTCCTGGACGAGATCGGCGTCGAGGCGGACTTCCAGGGCCGCAAGGAATACAAGGGCGCAGCCAATGGTTTTCTGTATGAGGATTATCCGGAACCGATGCGCGAGGCACGCACGGCGCTGATCACCTCGATCTATGATGCGGTGATCGCGGATATGTCCCAGGCCCGGGGGATCTCGACCACACAGCTGAAAGAGATCCTCGACGATACGCCGATCCTTGCCGAGCGTGCCCTGGAGCTGGGTCTTGTCGACAAGCTCGGCCATGAGCTTGAGGCCCGCCGGGCGGCGAAGGCCGATGCCGGATCCGGCGTCGAGGTCCGGTCCCTCAAGGCCTATCTGAAGGAGCCGCGTCTGGGCCAGGAAGACGGCACCGTGATTGCCCTCGTGCACGCGACGGGGCCCATCGCCGAGGGCTCTTCCAGCGGCGACGGGTTTGGCGGGTCTGATCAGATCGGTGGCGACACTTTCGCCAAGGCCGTGATGGATGCGGTCGAGGACGACGCGGTCAAGGCCATCCTGCTGCGCGTTGACAGCCCAGGCGGGTCGGCCATTGCCTCCGAACAGGTCCGCTACGCGCTGAACCAGGCCCAGATCGCCCGCAAGCCCGTGATTGTCAGCATGGCAACCGTCGCGGCCTCCGGCGGCTATTGGATCTCCATGTCGGCCGATCACATCGCGGCCCATCCGGCCACGATCACGGGGTCGATCGGGGTGATCTTCGGCAAATTCGCGGTTCCGGGTCTTCTTGAGAAGATCGGCGTCAATCTGGGCGAGATCGCCACCAATGACGGCGCGCTCCTGTTCTCGCCCAATCGACGCTTCAGCGAGGCGGAATGGGCAAGGGTCAGCCGGATCCTGGATGCGGTCTATGCCGATTTCATCGGCAAGGCCTCGGAAGGCCGGGGTCTCGACGAGGCCGAGCTCGAGCGTCACGCCCGCGGCCGCGTCTGGTCCGGTGTCGACGCTCTGGAGCGGGAGCTAATCGACAGCCATGGGGGCTTGCGTCACGCCATGGATGTGACCCGGGAAAAGCTGGGCCTCGATATGGCTGCGAAGCTGACTTTCAAGGAGTTTCCCTCCAAGCCCGGCGTCGCCCAGCTGCTTGAGAACCTCCTGGAGACATCCGTGGGGGCCATCCGTACGGCGGAAACCGTCAATGATTTGATGGCCATCGCGCCCGTGCGCCAGATCCGTCAGGCAGCGGAGATTGATGCTCAAGACGGTCCGCTGGCCTATGAGGATACGGAAGCCGTCCGCTGACACCCACGGTGCAGGCCATTCCCGTTGGGGAATGGCCTGTGTCGGGAGACGGTACTCGGCAGGGTTTCAAGCCCCCTTGAAGCTCCGTGATTGAAACACGAAAAATGCCCTCCGCACTCGGAGGGCATTTTTT
>CAZFWG010000140.1:0-4066 GCA_964522525.1 uncultured Alphaproteobacteria bacterium
TCCGATAGTATTCTTTCGATATTGCATTTGCGTCAGGACCCATAACTGGGTTCTGGACTCATAGTCAGTAACTGGCGGTCGCGGTTAGGCACATGTTCGACAGGAACACGTTTGCCCTTCTGTCATCGCGCGTTCCGACGTGGCTAAAGTCCTTCTGCCGTCCAAACATATGCTCGATGGCATTGCGCTCACTTACGTCTTCTCTCGCTGGCATTGCGGACGTTAATCCCACCAATTGAATAGCGCTTGCCCAAGAGTTTCAGGTCGCCAATATTTCATGTTGTTGTATGACCACATTCCATTCAGCTGACCTAACCTTTCGCGATCGTCAAAGCTAAGTTCGGCGTTTAAGATCGCGGCTCCGAGGAATTGAAGCTCTCCGCTTGCCTCAACCGCATCAGCGAATGCGAGGTTACTGGTATGTTCTAGGTTGAAGTACTCCGGGACTGTTTCAGATAACGCGATGAAAGGGCCGTACAGGCTAATGAGTGCGGCAGCGACATTTGGCACGTTATACAGCTCGGCCCATAGGAAACTCATGGGGTAAGTGTATAAGTGAAACTCCCCTAGCTTTCCTTTACAGGCACGCGCCCCACTAAAGCAGGCGGTCTTTGACGTCCGTTCCCATTGCTCTACGGACCCATCGATATGCAATGCCAAGATTTCAATAATATCCTTCGTGTCCATTTCGCTGGGCCTAACGTGGAGTCCCTAATGCTCAAAGAACATAAGTCTCATCCTGACCCAAAGCAGCCCCAAAATCATCTCAAGAACTATCGTTCTTGCTTAGGGTCGGGACTCATAACCAGGAGTTGACGGTCCTTGATCACATCTCCGACAATTCCGGCGCATCGGGCGGGGCCGGCGGCATGTCGCGCAGCCACTGATACCGGCCGTGCTCCTTGATCGTGTCGAGGTCGCGCTCCTCCAGGCCATCGACCCGCAGGAGCGTGACGTCATGGCGGTCCTCTTCGAGTTCCAGGAGCAGAATGCCGAGCCGGGGATCGGTCGGGCCCTTCAGCCGGCCGGACATGAAGGCCGTTGACGGCGCCCAGATATGGTCAATGCCGTCCACGGACCGTCGCCAATATTGATGCAGATGACCCGACAGGACGAAGCGCCAGTTCACGCGGCCGAACATGTTCTCCAGACGCTCCCGCGCGGCCGTGGACACGGTCAGGGCCGCGTCTTCCTCTTCCTGCCGGTGCTCCAGAAAAAGCGGTTTGTGGAGGAACAATCCGACGGGGCGATCCTCCGTCCCCGCCAATTGGGCCTCAAGCCAGGCCCATTGCGCGTCCTCCCTGGCCAGGCCGCTGCCCAACACCAGACCATCCAGGCCGATCATCCGCCACCGGCCGATATCGAAGGCCCAATAGCCTTGGCCGAAATGCCGGGCGTAGCGGGCGATGCGTTCCTCGTCGATGGGCTGGGCGGTTTCCCGGTTGTCGGGCGTATCGCCGATGTCGTGATTGCCGGGGATGCAGTGGAGCGGTACCTCGATCCGGCGCAGGCAGGCGGCCGTGAAGGCCAGATCTGCTTCCGACCCGGCGCCGTCCACGCACAGATCGCCCGCATGAATGACCCGGTCGGGCTGCAAGGCAGAAACCGCGTCGGCCACTTTGCGATAATTCTCATAGAAGAGCCCGAAAACCGGACTCAGATGGGTGTCGGAAATCACGCAAAGGCGTGCAGCCGCGCCATCCATTTGCGGGCCCCCATGGTTGCCTGTGTCCACACGCCCCTGTCTTACCAAAGGAACGCCCGGGTTTGAACAGGACTATGCCTGCACGTCGTCTTGCTTGAAGCGGTGCGGCTGGGTGACCGAGGTCACCAGGTCGCCGCTCGGTGTGCGGGTCGGGGTTGCGTTGGGGTGGTGCAGGGGCCGATCCGTGGATACGGCAGATATTCCTGATACAGACGAGTAGGCGTTGGCAACTTCAGGAACGGGCCGCAAGGCAGAGGCGCCCCCGCGTCCCGCCAGGCAGGCCCCGACGCGATCAGCCGGCGAAATACCTCGGGCCCTCGGTCATACTCTGATACACTCGGAGGGAAAGGTGACCGCATAGGCGAGAGAGGATGCCATGAGCGAGACGATCGTTTTTGTCCGTATGCCCGAATCCGAAGCGGGCCAGTTCCCGACCCATTGGCGCACCCTCAGAGTGGCCGAAGGGCTTGATCCATCCGCCGATCTCGACGAGCCGGTCGTCACGGAGAATTTCGACGGGGCGTCCCTCGTGGAATGGGCGGTGCCGGTGGTCAAGTCGGTCGTGCCCTTGCTGACGGCGGTCTTCGGCTATCTGGTGGCGGCCCGGGGCGAAATCGAGATTGAGCGCGATGGCGAGCGCATCAAGATCAAGAATATGAAGCCGTCGGCGGTGCGGGAATTGCTCGCCGCGATCGATGAGGATGCGGCGCGCCGGGACGCCCGACAGGACGGGGAATGAGCGGCATGTTTCCGCGTACGGCATGGCGGACCGTCAAGAGGCGGCTGCGGCGGCGCCCCGCCTTTTCGGTGGACCTCGAAGACCGGCAGGCGGTCCGGCGCGCGCGGGATTTCGTCAGGGGCTACGACGCGGGCGCCGAGGCGCGGATTCATGTGCTGCCCATCAACAGCATGCAGTGGTCCAGTGTCGTGATCGGCACGGGGGGCCATCACTTGGCCGTCATCGACGTCGAACAGGCCAATGCCGTTTCCTTCCTCATGGCCCGGTCCGTCTGGCTTGAGAAGCCCATTTTCAGCTATGTGGAATTCATGATCCGCGCAGCGGAAGTGCTGTTCGACGACGGTGATATCCGTTTGGCCTACCGCGTTGCCGAGCGCGCCAATGCCCGCCTCCATGCCTATGCCCGTGACACCGGCGACTGGCCGGGGATCTCGCGCCCCCAGGCGATCGAGGAGGATCTGGTGAGCGTGATGCGTCACGCCATGGTGCTGCGGGGGATCACCGGCCATGAGATCGGACATCTTCTGCAGAAAGATGAAGCGCCCACGCCGGAGGCCTTGTTCCAGGCGGCCCGGGATGCCTATGACGGCGGGCGCTTCGAGGAGGGCCGCTTCGATCAGACCCTGCTTTTTGATCGCTATATCAAGCCGGAAACCATCCAGAAATTCATCGCAGACGGAAAATATGATGGCGACGTCACCCTGGGCACGCGGCTGACCCAACGAATGCCAGAAATTGCAGACCATCAGCAGCGCGAGGTCGAGGCCGACGCGCTGGGCCTTCTCACCGCCACGGAGGCCGCCGCCGAAGCCGGCGTCCATCCCGATCGCGTCTTTGGCATCCTCTTCGGCAATTTCGAGGCGACCGAGCTCCTGATGATGTTGCGTCGCCTGCTGCCCCAGCTGCCCCGGGGCACCCGCGACGGTCATGTGTTGCAGCAGATGTCGAATCTGTGCGCGCGACAGACTGTCTTCATACGGTTGATCGGGGCCATCCGGGAGGGGCCCGACTGGGCGGGGGCGGCCGCCCCCTACTGGGCCGATCTGTCGGAGGATCTCCTGGCCCGATTTGAGGCCATGATCGGGGATGGCCGCATGGAGCAGATGGCCCTTCGGGCGACCATTCTGGCGCGGGGCGGGCTCAATATGGGCCTGCAGGGCGAAATGCCGCCCCATCCCGGCCCTGACTATTTCGAACGGCTGCATCCGGCCATGCGGGGCAATCTGCATTTCCAACTGGCGCATCTCACCTTGCCGACAGCCCTGTGCCGGATCGAAGAGACCCATGACTGGCATCCGGGCGACGGCTTTGACGGGCTGGCCACGGGATTTGCGGCCGCGATTCGGGACCTTGCCGATCTTTTTGCCACGGACACTGGCGCGCCGGGTGATGTCGCCACGGCGGTCATCCGAAGGGACGGGTCCACGGACGCCTTTGTCGAGATGCTCCGCAGTCCCCGCAGTCAGGTATTCGCGCGTGAGGCCGATCCGGACTGGCGCAACGGTTTCGAGCGCGCCCTCGGTGTCTGACGCACCGTGAGGTCGCGGCCTGATCTGGTGAGGATTGTTGCTTGATCGGCAGGCTTTTTTGACACCCGCCTGTTTGAGCGAATGGCTTTTCTG
>CAZFWG010000141.1:0-3928 GCA_964522525.1 uncultured Alphaproteobacteria bacterium
CGGGACGGCATGAAGGCCGTGACCATCCGGGTCTTCCAGGGTGAGCGCGAGATGGCCGCGGACAACAAGCTCCTGGGTCAGTTCGATCTGGTGGGCATTCCGCCGGCTCCCCGGGGCGTGCCCCAGGTCGAGGTGACCTTCGACATCGATGCCAACGGCATTGTCAATGTCTCGGCCAAGGACAAGGCCACCAACAAGGAACAGGCGATCCGCATCCAGGCCTCGGGCGGCCTGAACGACGATGACATCGACCGCATGGTGCGGGAAGCCGACGAGCACCGGTCCGAGGACCAGGCCCGTCGCCAAAGCGTCGAGGCCCGCAACCAGGGCGAGGCGCTTCTGCACCAGACCGAAAAGCAGATCGGCGAATTCGGCGACAAGCTCGAAGCGGCCGACAAGGCAGCCATCGAAACCGCGATCCAGGAACTCCGCGAGGCCCTGGATGGGGACGACACCGCCGAAGTCCAACAGAAGACCCAGGCGCTGGCCCAAGCTGCCATGAAGCTCGGTGAAGCCATGTACCGCCAGGACGGCGGTGGCGATATGGGCGGCGATGCGGAAGGCGGCGACAGCGCCCCGGCGAGCGATGGCGACGATTCCGTCGTGGACGCCGACTTCGAGGAAGTCGACGAAAACAACAAATCATCGTAAGGGCCTGAAGGAAGGGAGCGGCAAGGCGCATGGCGCCGGCCGCCTCCCGTCCGATGCGCGCGCCGGGCCGGTATCTTCTCGGGCACCCCTCACGAGGGACCCGTCTTGCCGTCGGGCACGGCCGCCAGGGCGTCGATGTCTCCCGCGGGGTTCCATTCAGACCCCGGAACAGGATCAGGCATGAGCAAGCGCGACTATTATGAAATTCTCGGCGTCGGTCGGGGTGCCGATGCGCCGGAACTCAAATCCGCTTTTCGCAAGCTCGCCATGAAATATCATCCGGACCGAAATCCGGATGATCCGGAAGCGGAAAAACGATTCAAAGAAATCAACGAGGCCTATGACGTCCTCAAGGACGATCAGAAGCGGGCCGCCTATGACCAGTTCGGTCACCAGGCCTTCGAGGGCGGCGGTCCTGGCTTCGGGGGTGGACGCCCCGGCTTCAGCGGCGATTTCTCAAGCGCCTTTGCCGATGTTTTCGACGATCTGTTCGGCGAATTCATGGGCCGCCGCACCGGCGGTCCCGGTCAGGGCGGACGCGCCCGGGGTGCAGATCTTCGCTACAATATGGAAATCAGCCTCAATGAGGCGTTCTCGGGCAAGAAGGCCCAGATCCAGGTGCCTCGGACGGTAACCTGCGACCGTTGTGACGGCGTCGGTGCCGAACCGGGCTCCAAGCCCGTGACCTGTCCGACCTGTTCCGGGCTCGGCAAGGTCCGGGCGACCCAGGGCTTCTTCACCATCGAGCGGACCTGTCCGAAATGCGGCGGCACCGGACGGATCGTCAAGGATCCCTGCAAGAAATGCCATGGCGCCGGTGTCATCGAGCTGGAGAAGTCCCTGTCCGTGACCATTCCGCCCGGCGTTGAAGACGGCACGCGGATCCGCCTCGCGGGTGAGGGCGATGCCGGCGCCAGGGGCGGGCCCAATGGCGATCTCTACATCTTTTTGTCCGTGACGCCCCATGCCCTGTTCGAACGGGAAGGACCCAATCTTCTGTGCCGTGTGCCCGTGTCCTTCACGACCGCGGCGCTGGGTGGTGAGGTCGAAGTGCCCACCCTGAGCGGCACGCGGGCGAAAGTGAAAATCCCGGAAGGCACGCAAGCAGGCCGCCAGTTCCGCCTCAAGGGGCTCGGCATGCCGGTGCTAAGGTCGGAACAAAAGGGCGATCTTTACGTGCAGTCCGTGGTGGAAACACCTCAGAACCTGACCAAGAAACAGAAAGAGATCTTGCGGGAATTCGAGAAGGCGTCTTCGGAGAAAACAAATCCGGAATCCCACGGTTTCTTCGGCAAGATGA
Source organism: uncultured Alphaproteobacteria bacterium (assembly GCA_964522525.1). Lineage (GTDB taxonomy): Bacteria > Pseudomonadota > Alphaproteobacteria > JAJFIK01 > JAJFIK01 > CAYUYV01. The sequence goes on from CAZFWG010000141.1 coordinate 1,952, forward strand.
AGGAATTCCTGGACGGGATCGGCGGCTAGATCCTCAGACCCTCCTTAAACCCGTCGGATTCGATCAACGGCCTTGAGGAGTCTGAAAGGGGACACGGACGACAATGGCGCGCTTTCATGTGTCCGAAATCGCCCATTTGTCGTGGAGGATCGCGCAATGACCTCTCGTGAAGATCGGCGGGTGCTTGCCGCCCGTTCCTTTCCCTTTCACGTGATCACCTATGCCACCACATCATCCTTTCTGATCGTTCTTCACGGGCTCACCGGGGGTGTGGACCGTTGGTGGCTTGTGGCCTTCGGCTGGCTGCCGATCGTCGTGGTCCATGGGTTGGCGGCGGGCCTTTATGAAGCGACACCCCAGAGCTTAAGCGCCTGGTTCAATGGCCGGCTGCACCGGCGTCCGGTGCCGGCGCCCGTGCCTGTTCCGCCTGCGGCGCGAAGACGGCCGAAAACAGATATGATCGGTTCATGACTCATCCTCTCAAACTGTGTGTGGCCGGCGCCAATGGCCGGATGGGGCGCACGCTCGTGCGCCTGATCGCCGAAGACGACAATCTCGTTCTCACCGGCGCCACCACGCGCAGCGATGACCCGGATCTCGGCCGGGATGTCGGGCTCCTCGCCGGGGGCGACGAGCAGGGTCTTTCCCTGACGGACGATATCGAGGCCAGCGTGGCCGAGGCGGACGGGGTCGTGGACTTCACCATGCCCCAGGCCATGTTGCTCCATGGCCGGGCGGCGGCGGCGCACGACAAGTTCCTGGTTTCCGGTACGACGGGCATCGACGGCCTGGTCCTGACCGCGCTTCATTCCCTGGCCACCCGCATGCCCGTGCTCCACGCGGGCAATTTCAGCCTCGGCGTGGCCGTGCTCAGCGCCGCCGTGGAACAGGCGGCCCGAATCCTGGGGCCTGACTATGATGTGGAGATCATCGACACCCACCATCGTCACAAGGTCGACGCGCCCTCCGGTACCGCTCTGATGCTGGGCGAAGCCGCGGCCCGCGCCGTTGGCAAGCCGCTCGATGACATCGCGACCCGGGGACGGGACGGCATTACCGGCGCTCGGGAAGCCGGAACCATCGGTTTTTCGGCGGTGCGCGGAGGATCGGTGATCGGCGCCCATGACGTGGTTTTCGCCGGCCCTTCCGAGCGGCTCGTCTTCTCCCACATCGCCGAGGACCGCTCCCTTTTTGCGAGGGGCGCGTTGAAAGCGGCCCAATGGCTCGCCGGGCGTCCGCCAGGCCTTTACTCCGTGTCGGATATGGTGCTGCCCGAAAAGTCGGGTTGACGCCGTGCCTTCAACGCGGCCCTCAAAGCCTCCGCCAGCTCCGTGCGCTCATCCGGCGACAGGAAGGACCCGACTACCGTTTCCTTGCCGTGGGAACGGATGCGGATCTGACTTTCATGGGCCGGCGGATCATCGAAATCAAGGACGGCCCAGCTGGGCTCGAACGCCACCCGATGCCGGCGGCCTCCGGGAAACACGCGGATGATCTCCAACTCCCGATCGGTCAGTTGGATGATCTCGTGCAACCGGCCCTGGCGATAACTCCAGCGAAACGCGAGGTAGACGAGCAGGACATCAAGGCCGTAGAAGCCCAGCACGGGCCAGGCTCCGATGGACCAGAAGACAAGACCCGCCGCGAAGCTCACCCCCGCCACCAGGCCTATGACGATCCAGAAGGCCGGCGGGCTCAAGGAGCGATTGGGATAGAGAACCGCACTGAAATAGATCCGTTCACCGGGCGGCACGGCCGGGGACGACGGCGAAGGTGACGTCATGGTTCCTCGGCCTTGGCGGCAGGAGCCACGGTGCCGGCGCCAAGACCGCCGTCGAGGGGCAGATCGGCGCCGGTCATATAGGCGACTTCGTCACTGGCGAGAAGGACAGCGAGGGCCGCGACTTCTGCCGGCGTGCCGAACCGCTTGATCGGGGTGTCCGCGACCATCATCGCCATGCGCGCTTCCCGATCCGG
>CAZFWG010000142.1:0-3803 GCA_964522525.1 uncultured Alphaproteobacteria bacterium
ATGAGATTTCGTCACCCCGCCATTGCGGCGGAGAACGCGGGAGAGGTCAAGGGTGTGCAGAGTCGCGAACGCCATCCACGCTCAAATAAGATCGCGCACCGGTCGGTTGGAAACTTGGGCTAGAAGTGTCCTAAATTTTTTCTGGGTTTCCATTCAATCATCCTCTGCGAGAGGTGCTGGCTCCCGAGAAAATTGGACGCTTATGTTTTCCTCCGGTTGCACCGGTTTGAAAACATGCCACGGTGTCGGTTCTAGAAAGTCAAGAGTCGTTTTGTGCCGATCACGAGACGCGGTCGCCGGCACATGGCGCTGGGTTACAACTCCCAATCGATCAGCCCCCATTCCGCGTAGCACGCTGCGTACACGGATCCGCAGTTCTTGAGTGTACCTCAGTGTCCCAACAAAAATAACATCCGTGGACGGCATCCACGTTCTGTATTGATAGTTGATACGTACTTTTTGTTGCGGCGGGATCCGTATCCCAAACCTTTCCTCACTACTTTCATGGTAGTCTCTTTTGCCCAAAAGAAGAGGGGTCTCTTTTCGATCAATTAAATTGACTTCGCAGAGAATAAAGGGAGTTTTTTCCTTTGAAGAATCAAGTAGGTTTTCAGGATTTATGCCGATATTGATCCTGTAATCATCGTCATATTCAATTGATTTTGTGCAATTATATATAATTGTCTCGTGATTGACCTGGACAAGAAATGATTCATCGTCTGGATCATAGTCTATAACTTGGATTAAAACCTCTGTTGAAGGAGAAAATAAGATAAGATCTTTCAAATTCGATTGAGCATATTCAATTACACGTGTATCTAAACCCGGTTGAAAATCAAACTGATATATTAACTGGCGCGTAGATTGTGGCTTACGCAAAAATTCATTGAGCAATGGGAACACTAAAGAAAACAGGCCGGCAGTAGCAAAAAAAGCAATATTACCCCAAAACGCTAATATAAAGTCTTGAGCAAGCTCAGCCCGACGACCATCTGATTCGAATACAAGAAAATACTCAACTATCTCGGGAATGCTAACAATAACAATTCCAACAATGACCTGGAATAGTAGAATTAACGATAAAAGCAAAATAATGATGCGATGCGATGCAAAAAACCGCACCATCAAACCAAGAATGTTTAGCACCCCATCCCCCCACTAAATCAAGCATGGTCAAAAAACTGTGGCGCCAAAGGCGCCACAGTTTAGTAAACCAACTCAACCAGATGAGGTACCATTTCTAAGCATCTTCTTCTCCAATGCATCGATTCAAGCCATGACCTGCACCAATAAATTGGGCATGTCTTAGCGACCTTGTTTCACGGAAAATTAATAACCGATTAACGGTTGTGATTCCGAAGGTGATAAAATTGCATAGATGAGCCTCTTGACGCAACACCCAGATCTGTATCGTTAAGCAATCAGAAGGGATTGACGCGCCGACGGCGGCTCGAAACAAAAAAACGGGCCATAGAGGCCCGCCAAATTTGGAAAAATTGATTCACGAAGGTTCAGGACTGCGTACCGTTACGCCTCATATCGGCTACCCTCCACATGGTCAGGAATCGACGGCTGTCGTGAACTACGACCAAAACACCTGATCGACGCATGCGAATTAAGGCTTCTCCGAAGGTCTTGTTCGAGCGAAGCCAGCCTGACGTGAGTTCATTAACCCCATTGCATCAAAATGAAACAAGATAGATTTTACACACCAAGATGTGCTACTACTATCGTTACGCCTGAGATGATAACCTCAAGTGACACATAGATTTTTTCGAACGCCCCGGAAATCCTGGACATATGAGTGTTGCGAACACCCAAATTATTCAGGCCTCCCATTCTGACATTTAGTCAAAGATCACATCCGCGAGATCACGCCTGCATGGTCCAGCCTTCGACGCCCATGGCCGCTTGGCGCAGGGCCTCGGTCAGAGTTGGGTGGGGATGGCAGGTGCGCGCGATGTCTTCCGATGACGCGCCGAATTCCATGGCGAGCGCCGCTTCCGCGATGATCTCCCCCACATTGGGGCCGATCATGTGGACGCCCAGCACCTTGTCGGTCTTGGCATCGGCCAGCACTTTCACGAAGCCATCGGTCAGGTCGTTGGTCTTGGCGCGGGAATTGGCCATGAACGGGAATTTGCCGACCTTATAGGCAACCCCCGCCTCTTTGAGCTGATCTTCCGTCTGCCCCACGGTGGCCACTTCCGGATAGGTATAAACGACCGCCGGAATGACGTCGTAATTCACATGCCCTGCCTTGCCGGCGATGATTTCGGCCACCGCGACGGCCTCGTCCTCGGCCTTGTGGGCGAGCATGGGGCCGTCCGTCACATCGCCGATGGCATAGATGCCTTGCGCGCCGGTGCGATAGTGATCATCCGTGGGGATGCGTCCCTTGTCGTCGAGACTGATCCCGACGGTCTCAAGGCCCAGATTATCCGTATAGGGCCGCCGGCCGATCGAGACGAGCACCACATCGCAATCGATCACCTCGCCCTCGCCGCCCGCGGCCGGTTCGACGGAAACCTTGAGGCCCTCATTGGTTTTTTCCACGCCCGTGACCTTGGTGCCCAGCTTGAATTCAAGGCCCTGCTTGCCCAGAATGCGCTGGAACTGGCGGGAGACCTCCGTGTCCATGCCCGGTGTGATGCGGTCCAGGAATTCCACCACGGTGACCTTGGACCCGAGGCGCCGCCACACGGAGCCCAACTCCAGCCCGATATAGCCGCCGCCGACGACCACCATCCGCTCAGGGACCGCCTTGAGAGCGATGCCACCCGTCGAGGAGACGATCTGCTCTTCGTCGATCTCCACATTGGGCAGACCCATGATCTCCGACCCGGTCGCAATCACCACATTGCGGGCCGTCAGCGCCTGTTCGCCGCCATCGGTCAGCGCCACGCTCACCGCTCCGGGCCCCGTCAGACGCCCATGGCCAAAGAGATGGGTGATCTTGTTCTTCTTGAACAGGAACTCCACGCCCTTGGTCAGCTGATCGACGGCGCGGTCCTTGAAAGCGAGCAGCTTGTCGACGTCGAGAGACACGTCCTGTGCGATGATGCCCATATCGACCATGTGATGGCCGACCTGCTCATAATGCTCCGAGGCGTGAAGAAGGGCCTTGGAGGGAATACATCCCACATTGAGGCAGGTGCCACCCAGCTTCTTGGTATCCCGTCGCTCGACCACGGCAACGCTCATGCCGAGTTGAGCTGCACGGATCGCGCAGTTGTAACCGCCGGGCCCGGCGCCGATGACAACAAGGTCGTAACTGTCAGCCATGGCCAGTCTCGCTTTTCATTTCTATACAGTCGTTTCTATTCGGACGCCTGTTGGCGCCCCGCAAGGCCTTACAGGCCCAGAATGACGCGCTGGGGATCTTCCAGGGTTTCCTTGACCCGCACCAGGAAGGTCACCGCCTCCTTGCCGTCGACCAGGCGGTGGTCATAGGAAAGGGCAAGATACATCATGGGACGGACGACCACTTCGCCGTTCACCACGACGGGGCGCTGCTCGATCTTGTGCATGCCCAGGATGCCGGATTGGGGCGCGTTCAGGATCGGCGTCGACATGAGCGATCCGTAGACCCCACCATTCGAGATAGTGAAGGTGCCGCCCTGGAGATCCTCAAGGGCGAGATTGCCGTCCCGGGCCCGCTCTCCGTAGTCGTTGATCTCCTTCTCCACATCGGCGAAGGATTTTTTGTCCGCATCCCGCAGAACCGGCACCACAAGCCCCCGATCGGTCCCGACCGCAACGCCGATATCGTAATAAAGCTTGTAGATGATGTCCGTGCCGTC
>CAZFWG010000143.1:0-3452 GCA_964522525.1 uncultured Alphaproteobacteria bacterium
TGGGCGTGTGGGTCTGATCGGAATCGCAGCGATAGGTGCGCCCCGGCGCGATGATGCGGTGGGGCGGCGGGCCGGCCAGCATGGTGCGCACCTGCACGGGGCTTGTATGGGTGCGCAGCAGCTTGGGCTCGGCGCCGTCCTTCGCCTCCAGATAGAAAGTGTCGTGCATCTGGCGGGCCGGATGGCCTTCCGGGAAATTCAGGGCCGTGAAATTGTGGAAGTCATTCTCGATATCCGGGCCTTCCGCCACGGCGAAGCCCATATCGGCGAAAATGGCGACGATCTCGTCCATCACCTGGCTGATGGGATGGATGGAGCCCGGTTCCATGTCCGGCGCGGGCAGGGTGACATCCACCCGTTCGGTTTCGAGCCGGGCATCCAGGGCGGCATCATGGAGGGTCTTGGCCCGGGCGGTGATGGCATCGGCGACTCGGGATTTCAGGCCGTTGATCACCGGCCCTTTTTCCTTGCGTTCCTCCGGGTCCATCTTGCCCAGCGATTTCAAAAGGTCGCTGATCCGCCCCTTCTTGCCCAAGGCGTTGACCCGGACATCCTCAAGGGTCGTCTCACTGTCGGCCGCTTCGACGGCGTCCAGGATTTCCTTTTCAAGCGTTTCGATCTCGCTCATCACGTTCCTCATCTGCCCAGTGCATGGTGTTGGTACCGGAAGCCGCGCACGGGTCAAGGGCGCGGCGTCTTATCTGAAGGCGCCGGATGCCCTGATCTCGAGGGTTGCGGTTTCCCGTGACCGTCACGGGACGCTGATAAGGAGGCGAGAAGCCTTTAAGCCAAAGCGGCGCGCGCCTGATCGACCAGGGCTTTGAAGGCCTCGGGCTCGCGCATGGCCAGATCGGCGAGAACCTTGCGGTCGATCTCGATCCCGGCCTGCCCGAGGCCGTTCATAAATCGGCTATAGGTCAGGTCGTGTTCCCGGGCGGCGGCATTGATCCGCTGGATCCACAAGCTGCGGAAATTCCGCTTACGCACTTTGCGGTCGCGATAGGCATATTGCCCGGCCTTTTCCACGGCCTGATTGGCGGTGCGGAAGGTGTTCTTCCGGCGGCCGTAATAGCCTTTGGCTTCCGAAATGATCTTGCGATGGCGGCGATGGGTGGTCACACCCCGTTTTACGCGCGACATGGAATTGTTCCTTCAAGCAAACACTTGGATATCAAACTGGATGGGGTCCGCCCGGCTCAGCCGTAGGGCATCCATTGTTTGACGATCTTGGCATCGGGCTCCGACAGGGTCGTGGTGCCGCGCAGATCCCGGATCTGCTTGGGCGTCCGCTTGATCATGCCGTGACGCTTGCCCGTCTGGGCGCGCTTGACTTTGCCGGTGGCCGTGAGCTTGAAGCGCTTTTTCACGCCGCTCTTTGTCTTCATCTTGGGCATTTTGCACTCCTATCAACGCTCGACGGTTCAGGTCCCACCGGTCCGGTCTTGGCCAGTCTGGTTTGGACCAGCCTAGTTTTGGAAGGGTGGGACGGTCGGCGTGCAATTCAGGAGCCGCCACGGCATGCCCCGCCGGGCGGCTCGATTTCGAAAGAGCCGTTGTTATACCGGGATGGAGACGGCGCGCAAGAGCTTAAGACACACTGGCCAATGGCGCAGCTTCATCTTCTTGCGCAAAGCCGCTTAGCGCGGGGCCATCACCATGATCATCTGGCGGCCTTCCAGCTTCGGGTGAAGCTCGACCTTCGCGATTTCCTCGACCTCGGCCTGGAGCTTCCTGAGGAGATCCATGCCCAGATTCTGGTGAGCCATTTCCCGGCCCCGGAACCGCAAGGTGACCTTGACCTTGTCGCCTTCCTCGAAGAAGCGCTGCATGGCCCGAAGTTTCACGTCGTAGTCATGCTTGTCGATATTCGGGCGCATCTTGATTTCTTTGACCTCAACGGTCTTTTGCTTCTTGCGTGCCTCATTGGCCCGCTTCTGCGCCTGATATTTGTATTTGCCGTAGTCGAGGATTTTGCAGACCGGCGGTTGGGAATTGCCGGCAACCTCAACGAGATCGAGGCCGGCATCGGCGGCCATCGCGATGGCATCTTCCAGGGGCGTAACCCCCCGCTTCTCCCCTTCCGCATCGATCAGAAGCACTTCGCGCGAGCGGATTTGTTCATTGACGCGAGGACCGCTATCGCGCGGTTCCTGTTGCGCGTTCATTGGACGACGAGCTATCTACGTTTCTCCTTTTCCTGGCACTGGACGACAGTTCCCCCGGATCGCCCGCCAGCGATCCGTAAGGCGCGGACCTGTCCTCCAGTGACTTTGTCTCAGCCAAACTGGCCCGCGCCCAAGGCATGAACTCTTACTCTACCATGTCATGCCTAATCTGTTCTTGCTGACCGGTCAGGCAGCGGCTTGACCCTCGGGCGAGGGGGAAGGCCGCTGATCCGGCGCAATACTCTCCGTTAAGAGATGCGCGATCGCCTCATCGAGTGCAAGGCTTGTCTGGTTTTCAGACCCCAATCGGCGCATGGAAACGGTCTTTTCTTCCGCTTCCCGACGCCCGACCACCAGAATGACCGGCACTTTCTGAAGGGAATGCTCACGCACCTTCAAATTGATCTTCTCATTGCGCAGATCCGCATCCGCCTCGAGCCCTGCCTCGCGCAGCTGGGTCAGCACTTGTGTGGCATAGGCATCCGCATCCGAGGTGATGGTCGCGACCATTACCTGAAGGGGTGCCAGCCACAGGGGGAACTTGCCCGCGTAATGCTCGATCAGGATGCCGGTAAAGCGCTCAAGGGAGCCGAACAGGGCCCGGTGCAGCATCACAGGCACATGTTTCTGGCTGTCCTCACCGACATAGCTGGCGCCGAGCCGCTCCGGCAGGTTCAGGTCGACCTGAAGCGTGCCGCATTGCCAGTCGCGGCCGATGGCGTCGCGCAGGACGAATTCCAGCTTAGGGCCGTAGAACGCGCCCTCTCCCGGATTATAGGTCATCTCCAGATCCGCGGCCTCCGCGGCAGCGCGCAGGGCGGCTTCGGATTTGTCCCAGATTTCATCCGAGCCGACCCGTTTTTCCGGCCGGTCGGAGAACTTCACCCGCACGTCGTCGAAGCCGAAATCCCGGTAGATGTCGAGGATCAGCTTGGTCACGCTCACGCATTCATCGGTGATTTGATCTTCCGTACAGAAAATATGGGCGTCATCCTGGGTGAAGTGGCGCACGCGCATGGCCCCATGGAGTGCCCCGGAAGGCTCATAGCGGTGGACCTTGCCGAACTCCGCGAATTTAAGGGGCAGTTCCCGGTAGCTGCGCAGGCCCTGACGGAAGACCTGGACATGGCCGGGACAGTTCATGGGCTTCAAGGCAAACACCCGCTCGTCGGGCGTCTGGGTCGTGTACATGTTCTCGCCGAACTTCTCCCAGTGGCCGGACCGTTCCCACAAGGAGCGATCGAGCACGTCGGGCGTGTTGATCTCCTTGTAGCCCGCCGCCATTTG
>CAZFWG010000144.1:0-3279 GCA_964522525.1 uncultured Alphaproteobacteria bacterium
TCCGGGAAGGCGGCCGCACCGTCGGCGCCGGCGTCGTCGCCAAAATCATCGAATAAACCGTGTTTTCGACACGGTATTGTTGACCCCTGAGGAGACCGATCCCACCTCTGGATCGGTCTCTTTTTTTGTCGGTTCCTTGCGCGTCTTTGGGTGTTGGGTGTGACGCGGCGCAAGAGCCAAACCGGCTTGGATCAAGCGAGGGAGGATATTCACATGCGATCCGTTCTTGGGCTCATCCTTGGACTTGTCGGTCTCGCGGGCGCGGCCTATGCCGGCGAGCGCACCGAAGATCCCTTCATTCGCAAACAAAGCCCCCATTCGGTCGAGGTGACCCTGGACCGTCTCGCTGCGGCCGTGGAGGCCGCGGGCGCCAAGGTGTTTGCCCGCATTGATCACAGCGCGGGCGCGGCAAGCATCGATCAAGATCTTGCTCCGACCCAGGTCCTGGTGTTCGGCAATCCAAGATTGGGAACGCCGCTCATGCAGTCGAACCGGGATATCGCCATCGACCTGCCGCTTAAGGCCCTCGCGTATCAGGACCCGCAAGGACAGGTCTGGCTCGCCTATGTGCGACCGGATGTCCTCAAGGGGCGCTACGCCATTGAGGCTCGGGATCCGGTCTTTGGCCGCATGACCAAGGCCCTGGCTGGCCTGACCGACAAGGCAGTGGCGCCTTAGTGGTCGACCGAAACACTTGCATCCCTCGTGCCGCACCTCTGGCCGCTCCACTAGGGCAGGGCAACCATGGTACACCGCAGAGTAGAGTGAATTTTAGGCATACCCTTTCTTCATCTGTCTCAGGGAAACTGCGCCGGGTAAGCAACTGGGGCGCGGTATGGGATATGTCCTTCAAAGCGAGCTGGAGAGTCTCTTTCTCAAATATGTGGGAGCGGCTCCTTTGGACGCGATTGCGCCTTTTGTGTCGGCAAGCGGGCGCATCAATCCTGTCCTGGAACAATTGGTGTCTCGTGTCCTACGCCTCCATCACGGTCATCTGACGCCCACGGAGCATCGTGACGGCATCATCGCCGAGCTCACATCGCTGCTCGACGAATTCCGTGAACAGATCGGTGTTCTCAAGGCGGGATGCCCGTCGGCCGGCATCGAGGGGCTGTGGGATGCGCTGCCCCCGAATGAGGGCGCCCCATACCACGTGGATCTGAGCACGATCGAGAAGTTCGATTTCGTCGGTGCGACCCTGCTGTTGAAGCTCACCGACGGGACATCCTTGAGCGCGGAGGAGATTGGTGACTTTGTCCGCGTCGCGGAGCAGAAGATTGCCGGTCCGTTTGACGTGATCCACCGTCATATCTTCGGTGTCTTCCGGGACATTGCCATTTTCGAAACGACACGGAACAAAGCGGAAACCACCCGGCTTGAAAGGCGGGTCAGGGCCGCCGAGACCCGGTCACAGGGTTTGATCAATACCCTGCCGATCGGTATCGTGCTTTCGGGTCCGGATGGAGACATCCGTCAGGCCAATGTAGCCTTCCGCCGGCTCCACGCTCTTAACGAAAAGGCGGATTTGGCCAGCATGGGTTGGGAAGCTCTGCTTACCGATCTTCGGCTGGCTGGCGAGAATCCCGGACCGGCATTGGTCCATATGATGACCGAGCCCGGTGGGTTCGAGGCGGAGATGGGCGAGGGACGTCGCCTCCGAATTGAAAATGTGACCCTGGAAGACGGAAGCCGCCTGGGGATTTGGGCGGATCTTTCCATTGAGGCCCAGCATGCCCGCGAACTCGAGCAGCTTGCGCTTGCCGATGGCCTGACCGGGCTTCCCAATCGGATGGCGTTTTTGCGGCATCTGGATCGGGGCATGGCTGAGGCTTCGCAAGGCGAGAGCACCATGGCCCTGCTGCTTCTGGACCTGGATCATTTCAAGAAGGTCAACGACACCTATGGTCATCCGGTCGGGGATGAATTGTTGAAACTGACCGCCGCGCGTCTCAAGGCCTGCCTCGATCCCACCGATATCGTCGCCCGTCTTGGAGGCGATGAATTCGCAGTCATTATTCCGTGTGGGGATGGGCACTCCGCCCAGATCTTCAACAAGGCCCAGCGGATCGTGGCGACCCTGGGAGAGCCCTTCGATATCCGCAGCTATGTGATCCGCACTGGCAGCAGTGTGGGCATGACGATTTTTCCCCATGATCCGGGCAGCCCGGACGACCTTGTGCAGAATGCCGATATCGCGCTTTATCAGGCGAAGCAGGCTGGCCGGGGGATGATCGCCCTTTTCGACCGGACCATGCGTCAGAAGCATCAAGAAAAACAGCGGATGGAAGACGACCTGGTTACTGCCCTCGAGCGGGAGCAGTTCTCGGTCCACTATCAACCCCAGATTTCCCTCGACACCGGCGAAATCATCGGGGTGGAGGCTTTGTTGCGGTGGACGCACCCGGAGCTGGGCGTGGTTGATCCGTCGCGGTTCATCAGCGTGGCCGAAGGGTCCGGCCTGATCGTCCCGATCACCAATTGGGTCATTGGTCAGGCCTGCGCGGATGTCCGGACCTGGTCCGAACGTGGTGTGTTCTGCGGCGGGGTGTCCGTCAACATCTCACCGGTTCATTTTGGCCATTCCGATCTCTTCGGAACCATCCGCGATGTCTTGGATGAGACTCGGATCGATCCCCGGTCCCTGGAACTTGAAATTACGGAATCGACGATCATCGGTGAACGGTACGATCCCTTGAGCATCCTTGAGCGCCTCAAGGAACTGGGGGTGCGCATCGCGATCGACGATTTCGGCATGGGCTATTCGTCGTTCAATCGCCTGAAGACGCTGCCCATTGATCGGCTCAAGGTCGATCAGTCTTTCGTTACCGACATGGTGCTCGATGCCAAGAACCAGGCGATTGCCGCGACGATCGTCAGACTGGGCAATAGCCTCGATCTGAATGTCATTGCCGAAGGCGTTGAAACGGAAGAACAGCTTTGTCTGATTAAGGAAATCGGCTGCACGGAAGTGCAGGGCTATTATATCAGCCGTCCCCTGGCCGCTGCCGAAGTGGCGGAGTTCCTGACCCGGCATAATCCGTCGAGAGTCATGGAACGGCTGCGCGCGCGCAGTGCGGCCTGACGGGAAACGCCCGACCCCGGTGAGTGGTCCAAACGTGCCGGCCGTATCCGCAAAAAAAGCCGGAATTCCTGGCTTGCCGGTTACTTGCCCACCTTGAAATCGCGGGCTATACAGGTGATATAGGAGTGTAGCTCAGTTGGTAGAGCATCGGTCTCCAAAACCGAGGGCCGCGGGTTCGAATCCTGCCACTCCTGCCA
>CAZFWG010000145.1:0-3022 GCA_964522525.1 uncultured Alphaproteobacteria bacterium
AGCGTGAGCGAAAAGATTGAGCCTGAGTGAAAAGATTGAGCCTGAGTGAAAAGATGGTGGGCCCGGAGGGACTCGAACCCCCAACCAGACCGTTATGAGCGGTCGGCTCTAACCAATTGAGCTACAGGCCCTCAAGACCAGACATGGCGTCGGTCGCGGGACGGCAAGGCCGCTGCCGTGCCGGCTTTGATATCAGCCCTGCGCCCCGAGGCAAAGGTCAAACGCAAACGCGCGGCGCCATCAGGCGCGCCCTTGCCCCCGATCCAAAACCGGCCTTTGCCGTCCGTTGCCATGGTGAGGACACATCCGCTGAGTAGCGGACAGGGTAAAGAATGCTCCTCACGGCAAGGGCGCCTATAATGGGCCCGCAGGAGTTGAGTCGGACAGCGATAGGGAGGTCGGCCCCATGACGCATCGGATTGGCCATTGCGGCATCACGCCATGGATGTTTTTGCCCAAAGGGCTTTTGTGTCTGGGCACAGCACTCACCGCCATGGTTCTTGTCAGCCTGCCCTCCCCTGTCCAGGCGGAGGACCAGCCGGGCCGGATGACGATCACCGGCGAAGGGTCGGTCAGTGCGCGGCCGGATCTCGCGACGATCCGTCTGGGCGTCATCACGGAAGCCGTCACCGCCCAGGAGGCGCTGGCCGAGAACACGGCGGCCATGCGGAAGGTCTTCGACGTGCTCAAAAGGGAAGGCATTCCCGGCAAGGACATGCAGACGAGCGGCTTTTCTGTTCAGCCCCAATACAAGCGCTATCCTCGGGGCTCGGAGTCGTCGGGGGCGCGTGAAATCGTCGGCTACCGGGTCAGCAACCGGGTCGGTGTCGTGGTGCGGGAACTCGATTCCCTGGGCGGACTGATCGATGCGCTGGTAGCCGATGGCGCCAACCAGTTCCAGGGCCTGAGTTTCGGCTTTGCCGAACCCACGCCCCTGCTTGACGAGGCCCGGCGCAAGGCCGCCGCCGATGCCCAACGCAAGGCGCGGCTTTATGCCGAAGCCTTGGGGCTCGAGCTGGGGGCCATACGCGCCGTCCACGAACAAACGATCAGGCAGCCCTCCCCCCCAACTTATGAATTGTCGGCGGCACGCGCCGATGTGCCCGTCGCGGCTGGGGAGTCGAGCCTGGGCGTGACCATCCATGTGGAATACGAACTCGAAGGTTCACCGTGAGCCAGAACACTGCGGGGCAAAGGAGGCTTTCATGATTGGGCTGAGACAAGGGACAGGAGCCGCCCTGACGGTCCTGGTGCTGATCGGTCTCGGGACACCAAGCTCGGCCCAACCGGCCCGCGAGGCGCCGGAAGGCGAGCGGATCGCCGCGCGCATCACGCCGGAAAAGCCGCGCACCGTGATCCGCCCCGTCGACTGGGAGGCCCTTGAGGCCAGCCTTGACGATGGCGGTTTGTTCCGGGTCGCTTCCTTGCGCAGTTCCGGCGCCCAGAAATTCGATGACTGCCGGATGCCGATCCTTTTGCCGACCCTTGATAATCTGCACATTACCGCGGCCGTCTATCCCCAATCTCATTTCTATACGGCTTTCATCAACCAGGAAGGCTACACGATCGAGATCGTAGGCACGCGGATCGCCCGGGAATTCGCGTCACGCGGCAGCATGGCCCGGGCCATGGTGGGCGCCCTGGGCGGCGATGACGACAATGTGATTATAACGCGCACGGAATATGGGCTTGATTTGAGCCTGTCGCGTTTCGGTGTTGCCTATTCCGTGTCCATCCTGTGCGAAAAGCCGGATGAGGACGAACACTGCACCGATGAAGATTATGTCCGCAAGCTGGTGAAGAGTCTGGCCTATGTGGGTGGCCAGCCCAGCAAGACCAAGGCCATTACCGCTGGAAAATTGTGGAAGGAGCCGGAGGAATGAGGGGAACCGGTCTCAACACAGGGGTCCTGCTTCTCGCGGCGGGACTGGTCGTGGCTGCCTGTGGCGGTACGCCGTCAACGCCGCTTCCTCCGCCCGATGGACCGCCGCCGTCCCTGCCGCCGGCCGTTGATCCGAACGGTGTCGAGTTCACTTTCGCCCCGGCGGGAGAACTCGTGCCGGGCAGCGGCAACGGGCGCCAGGATGTCGTGAATTTCGCACCCAATATGCGCTTCCCCCTGGAACGGGCCCCTGCTTACGCCAATTCCCAGGTCTACGCCCCCGGTGGCTCCCAGCCGCCGCCGGACGGCGCCGGCCAATGCGACATCCGCAATTACAGCTATCCGTGGCGGGACAATTTCTGTGAACGGCGCCGGTTCGATGCTCCTCTCTGTCCCGATGGCAATGGCCATCAGGGCCAGGATATTCGCGGCGCCACCTGCCAGGACGCCGTGCATTGGGCGGTCGCCACGGAAGCCGGTCAGATCACCGGTATTGGCAGTTTCTCCGTCACGCTGGCCGGCGATACGGGTACGATCTATCGCTATCTTCATTTGGATATGGGCCGGCTTGCCGTGTCCCGGGGAGATCGTGTGGAGCGAGGCCAGCGGCTTGGTCTCGTGTCGAATGATTTCGGCGGGACACCGACCACCATCCACCTGCATTTCGACATGCGCCAGGCGATCGCCTTGGATGACGGACGCACGGTGCTGACTTTCGTCCACCCCTACCCGGCCCTCATTGCATCCTACGAAGCGCTGTTGCGCGGTCAGGAGCCCTAAGGCCCCAGGCCAAAAAAAAGCGGTGCCTCAAAGGGCACCGCTTGGCTGGTTCAGGGCGATCGGACTGTCTTCCGGTCCGATCTCGCGTCAGTTATCCAGGAAGCTGCGCAATTTGCGTGACCGGCTCGGATGCTTGAGCTTGCGCAGGGCCTTGGCCTCGATCTGGCGAATGCGTTCCCGGGTCACGGAGAACTGCTGGCCCACTTCCTCGAGCGTGTGGTCCGTGTTCATCCCGATGCCGAAGCGCATGCGCAAGACGCGCTCTTCCCGGGGCGTGAGCGAGGCCAGGACCCGGGTCGTGGTTTCCCGCAAATTCGACTGGATGGCGGCATCGATGGGCAGCACTGCGTTCTTGTCCTC
>CAZFWG010000146.1:0-2917 GCA_964522525.1 uncultured Alphaproteobacteria bacterium
GGCCGGTTCGACCCCAATCCCCTGTTCGAGGGGCACAAGCCGGAGCGGGGGTGAGGGATGTCGCCTGAGATTGGCAGCGCGTGTTTGCCAGGATTTTCCCGTAAAGATAGTATCCTATCCGGTCACAGAAGCGGGAAGGGGAACAGGATCCATGAGTGCCATTGCGCTGCGTTTTATCGGTATGGGGATTTTTCTCTTTGCTGTCCGCCATATGATTGCTGATGACATTGTTGCAAACATTGAAGATTTTTCCATAACGAGGGGTTTTCCGGACTTGTTACTTCTTTTGGCCATTGCAATGATCGTCACTGGATTGGTTTACCGTCTCTTTCCGAATATCTTCGATGCCTGCTTGCAAAAATGGAACTATTATTTTTACGCTGTGGTCGGTATTTCTCTTTTTGCCATACCTTTGGCCTTCTGGATAGGTATCCTTCCTGAGCATCTTTTCGTCATCTTTTTTGGCAGCGCACAGGTCGCTGTTGTTGTCAGCGTCTACTTCTTTGCTTTAAAACTTCTGCGGGCAGGTAGAGGCGACACTGGCGGTTCGGACGTCGGGTAATTCGTAAATATTTTTGCTCAGTATACGATACCTTTTCCAAAGGAAACCGAACGGTAGCACTGAGCCACATTGATGACGTGCACCTCGCTAAATAACCTGTACGGTACCGCTCGCCACGATGGGCCCTGAGGGCTGACCGGTGGGGGAGCCGCCGGGCGGTTCCAGGCTGACCGCGAAAAGGACCGGTCCGTCGAAGGCCGATCTCAGACTTTCCGGGATCGCGATCCGAGTCTCCCCGGCCGCGTTGATGAGCCCGAGGGATACCGGGGCCTTGTCCTCCGCCATCAGCCAGAGTTCCACCGCCCCGTCGCTTGTGTCCAAGGCCGCATTCCGGATGAGGGCCGCCGCCCTGTCCGGTGCGATCTCCAGGAGCAGGGAGGACGGTGTTTGCTCCGCCTCCAGAACGGCGATATAGCGGGGTTGCACGCCTTGGTCCCGCGTGACCGTCAGTACCATGAGGACAAGGCAGGCGAGCGCCGTGGCCGTGGCGACCGCCGCCAGCATCTGCCAGAAAACGAGCGGCGCGGGCCGCCGCGACCGGCCGAACAACTGGCCCATGAGGCGGGATTTCAGTGCCCTTGGCGGGTTTGCCGGGGCGAGGGCATCGGAAAGCGGACGAAGGCGCACCATCCAGAAATCGACTTCCGCCGCGAAGGCGGGATCGGTCGCGATGCGGGCTTCCGCGTCCCGAGTTTCCTCTGCAGACAACACACCCAAGACATATTCCCCCGCAAGGGTCGCCGTCGGATCGTCCTGGCCGGGGGTATCACTCATGGCTCTCGTCCGTCGCTCCGGATGTCTCCGCCCCGGGCGTCACCCCGATCCCGTCGAGGCACTGGCGCAGCTTGATCAGCGAGCGCCTGATCCAGCTTTTGACCGTGCCGAGCGGCTTGTTGACCGACGCGGCCAGTTCCCCATAGGTGCGCCCCGTGAAGAAGGCGGTCCGGACCAGCTCTGCATGGGCCGGGTCGAGTTCCTCCAGGCATTCCTGGAGCCTGCGCGCCTCGCTCGACCGCATGGCGGTCTCTTCGGGCGTCGGCCCCCGGTCCTCCACCCGCTCGACCTCGGTGTCGTCCATATTGAACAGGCCCAGGCGTCGGCGCCGGTCGATCGCCGCGTGGCGGGCGATGGTGGCCAGCCATGCGGTCACCGGCGCGCTGGTCCTGGCGAATCTGTCCGCCTTGCGCCATATCTTCAGATAGACTTCTTGAAGGGCCTCTTCCGCCTCCCCGCGATCCCTCAGAACACGGAGACACACCGCGAACAAGAGGGGGGACGTGCGATCATAGAGGGTTTCGAAGGCACGGCGGTCCTTTTGAGAGACCCGCTCCAACAGAGTGTTCAGTTCCTGGTCGTCCATGCCCGCCACGGGTTGCCGCCCTTTCGAGAGGGTTCTTGCATGTCCCTCACTGTCAGGCCCGGCTTCCCGCCCGTCAAGGCGCGCCGCCATGATGGGCCCCGGTCCCTTCACAGGCCAGGCACATTTTTTTGTGCCCGTGTGCATCCCGGACGCGGAACCCGCCGTTCCTTCGAAAGGGGACACGATTTGCGTGCGATCCCCCACAGACACTTTTGGGAATTTGGGAGTTCTTCCATGAAGACGATTTCACCGACCACGATCCTTTCCCGGCGCAATGCCCTGCAATGGGGCACGGGCGGCGTCCTGTCCGCGACCGCCGTCGCCCTTCTCGCCGGTGAGCCGGCGCTTGCCAAAGGGAAGAAGGGTCATAATGCCGAAGAGGATGTGGCCATCCTGAACATCGCCCTGGGTCTGGAGCAGGAGGCGATTGCCGCCTACCAGATCGGTGCGGAAAGCGGTCTTCTGTCCGATGGCGTGTTGCCGACGGCGGTCCTGTTCCAAAGCCAGCACAAGGAACACCGGGACGTTCTGACCTCGACCATCAAGACCCTGGGTGGCACGCCCGTCGAAGCGCAAAGCCAGAAGGATTACGCCAAGGCGCTGAAGGCGGGCACGCTGAAATCCCAGGAGGATGTGCTGCGTCTGGCGGCCGAATTGGAACGCGGCGCCGCGGAGGCCTACATCAGCGTCGTGCCGTCCTTTCAGGACCGCAACCTGGCGAAGGTTTCCGCCCGGCTCGTGGCCGACGAGACCATGCATTGGACCGTGCTCGCCCAGGCATTGGGCGAGCCCCTGCCGAAAATGGCGCTGAGCTTCGGGAAGTAAACCGTCTCGGCACGCCGGAACACCCATCCCTCTGGGGGGATGGCGTGAGATCAGGGCCATGTTCCTCTCCCATGGCATGGTCCTGATCGCTCAAACGGCGCCCGTACGGCGCCGACACAAAAAAGCCCCGCACGCGGGCGGGGCTTTCAAACCGGTTTGTCGGCAGATCT
>CAZFWG010000147.1:0-2748 GCA_964522525.1 uncultured Alphaproteobacteria bacterium
ACAAGGGCGACAAGACCGATGATACGCCCAAAAACGGATTTACGAGTCCTGGTGTTCGGTTTTTGCCCCATCGCCCCTGCCTTGATACAAGATTGTGCCTACCCCAACATCAAGGCTATGAGACGCTTCATCCGGACGGAACAAAAAACCTGCGCTGCGATTTGACACGGGCGAGCCGCGGGGCACCGCTCTTTTGTAATCGCTAAACGGGATTGCATTGCAGGAAAGACGTTGACCGTTGATACCCAAAACACCGGCCTTGTCAGAAATCTGAGATACAGAGTTCGTTCAGTGGAAGCCCGTTTGGAAGCCCATCAAGAAATCTGGGTGTCTGAAATCGCTGAAAGCGTGGCGCTCCCTAGGGGAATCGAACCCCTCTTTCCAGATTGAAAATCTGGCGTCCTAACCGATAGACGAAGGGAGCGTTCATGGACGCGAGGTCCACGCGCTCAGGCACTGTTTCGCTGTGATCCCGGCCTGCAGGCCCACCCAGCCGTCACAAAGCGCCGAGAGATCGGGAAGATAGGGCGGAGAATCGAAACGTGCAAGGCCTGTCGCGCGCTTTATGACACCGCATCGCCTGTGCCGGACGGCCGCCCGGCCATTCAGGGCCCGTTCAGGGCCAAGGTTCCACCTTCATGCTCATGGAAAACGCAGGCAGGCGCGGGGGAGCGGGATGGCCTTGCCAAAGGCCGCCCACGCTCCTCGAACCGCCCTGCGCAAACCCTTGAAGGGAGAGAACCATGCGTCAGAACCTGATCTTTGCCGCAACCCTACTCGCGGCCCTGGTATTGGGCGGCCACAGCGCCTCGGCGGCGGAGGAGGGCCGTTGGGTCTTCAACCCGGCGAAATGCCCGGACCTGGTCGAGGACCGCCTGGACCGGATCGAATCCCGCCGGGACGAACGGGTCGATGTCAGCCGTCGGGACGTGCGTGAAGACCGTCGGGACCGCCGGGAAAGCCGGCGGGATGAGCGGGTCACCCGCTGCCCCGCGCGGGCCTGGGAGTGGCAGGGGCCGGCCTACTCGAAGCGGATCCATCCCCGCCGGCCGCGCCGCGTCCGGGTCTACTATAACGTCAACAAGGGTCACTATTACCGGCGCGTGGGCGACCGGGTGGTGGTGATCTCGTTCCGCAACTGAGGGACCGGCGCCCGTGCCGGGAAAACCGGAGGCGCCCCCCGCAGGGGCGTGGCCTTCGCCCCCAAATTCTGCGATCAGAGATCCGGCCCATGGACCCCGGCACGGATCTCTGACCCATGTTCACGAAAAGCGCCCCCTATTACGATCTCCTCTATCAATCCACGGACTATGCGGAAGACGCGCGCCTGTTGACCGCGCTCATCGAGGGGGCGGTGCGGGACGCGCGCACGCTCCTCGACGTGGCCTGTGGGCCCCACGCCCATGCCCCCCATTTGAGGGACCGCTTTGCGGTGGATGGGGTGGACATCAACCCGGCTTTTCTGGAGACCGCCCGCGCCTGCAATCCCAAGGGCCGGTATACCCACGCGGACATGCGCGATTTCGATCTGGGCACACGCTATGACGCGGTGGTCTGTCTGTCCTCGTCCATCGGTTATGTGGACAGCGTCGAGGCCCTCAACCGGACGCTGGGCTGTTTCGCGCGCCATGTGAAACCGGGAGGTGTGGTGATCGTCGAGCCCTGGTTCACGCCGGAGCGCTGGACCGCCGGTCATGTCAGCATGCGGACCGCCGAGGACGAACACGTGAAGATCGCCCGCGTCAACATCACGGTCCAGGAGGGGCACAAGTCCCCCATCCGCTTCCACTACATGGTGGCGACGCCAGAGGGCGTGGAGACCTTTTGGGAAGACCATGACATGACCTTGTTCACGCCGGAAGAAATGCGCGGCGCGTTCGAGCAGGCCGGCCTTGCGGTCCAGGAGGCGCAGACCTGGTCCCGGGATCGGGGGCTCTATGTGGGGCGCGCGCCCGACTGAGCGGCGTTTTTTCGGCGCGGCGGGACCGCTTCGGGTTGTGAAACGCAAGGGAAGGCGGTACCAAAACCGCAGGAATGAAGGGCCGAAAAAGGGGAGGGCACGCGCATGGGCAAATGGCCGTTCGACCCGTTCGCCTATTTCGGATACATCTCCAACGGCATCATCTCCGTGCTCATCATCGACATGGTCTATTTGCAGCAGCTGCTGACCGGTCCGGGCACGGGGGACTTCACGGGCGGCATCATCCTGTTGGGCCTTGCCTATATCTTCGGCCAGATCGCATCCGGAGGAGCAAGCTGGGTCATCGAGAATTTCATTCTGCGGACGATCATCGGAGTCCCGACGGGTTATCTTCTTGATCTTTGGCCAAAAGACAGTCCCCGTCGGATCCTGCGCTATCTGCCGTGGCGATACCCCAATGCCTGGGGGCGGGCGCGCATTGACGGCGTGCTCAACTATGCGAAATCGAACGGGTTCAAGACCCAGTCCCCCATAGACCTCTTCGGTGCCCTATACGCGGATTATCTGCACGGGGCCAAGGACCAGTCGCGCCTCCACACCATCCGCAATCAATATCACTTTGCCCGAAACATCAGCTTCACCCTGATGTTCTGGGGCCTGGTGCTTTTTGCCTCCGCCTTCTGGTTCGGTCTTGACGAACTCCGTTTTGAGCACATGCGCAAACTGGGCCGGGACGTGACCTCGCATACGGAGTCGGTGAGCCTCTGGTGGATCAGCGGGGCCTGCATCTTTGTCGGGCTTGTTATGTTCCCGCGCTATCTGAAATT
>CAZFWG010000148.1:0-2530 GCA_964522525.1 uncultured Alphaproteobacteria bacterium
GCGGCGACGGAGGCCGTGTTGATCACCGAGCCGCCGCCCCGCTTTTCCATGTGGGGAATGGCATATTGGGTGCCCGCCGCGACGGAGCGCACGAGAAGGTCGAAGGTCCAGTCCCAAGCGGCCATGGAGACCCGGTCAACGGGGCCGACACCACCACCGGAGCCCGCATTGTTAAAGATGATATCGAGCCCGCCGAAACGGGTCGCCGCGCCATCGACCAGCGCCTTGATCTGGTCCACATCGGTCACGTCACAGGGCCTATAGCTGACCACGCCCGGGAAACGACTCTCGAGGACCGCGCCTTTCTCGTCCTGGATGTCGCCCACGGCAATCTTCGCGCCCTCCGCCGCGAACAGTTCCACCGTGGCGAGGCCGATGCCCGAACAGCCACCGGTGATGACGGCAATCTTGTCCTTGAGACGTTCACCCATGATCCTTGTCCTCTCCGGAAACAGTTTCCTTGATGGTGACCCGTGCCGGGCGCCATCACAAGGGGCGTGACAGTCCGACCCCGGGGGCGCGATAGTGGTTTTCGCAAAACAACACGGGAGGGACCGGGATCATGTCGCAAATAAATTCAAAGCTCTTGTGCGTCTTGGACGCAGAACTCGACGATCCCATTTTTCCGATCGGGGCGACGCCGGAAGGCACGCGCATGATCGCCAATGTCACGGGGGGCACCGTCACCGGCGACCGACTTTCCGGATCCATTGTGCGCTCGGGCGCGGATTGGCTGATGGTCCGGGCGGACGGCACGATGCGCATCGATGTCCGCGCGGCCCTGAGCACCCATGACGGCCACGGCATCTTTGTCACCTATGGCGGTCGCCTCATTCTGCCGCCGGAGACCCTGGCCCTGATGGGACAGCCCGAGCGTCTCGCGGCCGTTGATCCGTCAACCTATTATTTCCGTACCGCGCCCATGTTCGAGGCCGCCATGGACGGGCCCTATGGCTGGCTCAACAATATCGTCAGCGTGGGCGTGGGCCGCCTGACCGCGAAGGGCGTGTCCTACGAGATCCATGAGATTCTCTGAGGGCCGCACTGGTCCTGGCAGTCTGGGAGGGTACGGATGCAAAAGGCGCAACACGACATGCAGACCCTCAGGGGCTTGAACGGGCCGGGCCGTCTTTTTCTCGCTCTCCTCTTGCTGACGGCGTGGGCGACTGCCGCTCATGCAGAAGAGATCACCATCCCGGTGCCGTTTGCCAAAGGGCAGGCCTATGTGTTCGAGGTCACGGCAAGCCGGGAAACCACCACACGTGCGGCCGACGGAACGGAGAACCGGAAGGAAAATCCGCCCATCACCTTGCGCCGCGCGGTGCGGGTTCTTGAGGGGAACGGGGCCGGTTTCGTCTTTGAGCAGCGTCTGACCGCGTTCGAGGGCCCCGCCGAGATCAAGGACGCCCGTCAGGCGGTGGCGGTAAAGCTTGCGGAGGCCACACACTCCGCCCGGCTCGGCTCGGTCACGCGGCTGCGGACCAACGCTTATGGTCAGCCTGTCAACATTCTCAACACGGCTGAGATCCGGGAGCATGTGACCCGCCTTAAGGACACGCTGGTGAGCACATTCGGCGCCGAGCTGGCGGTTGCGGGCCTGAAACCGAAACAGGTGGATCAGGCCCAATCCATCATGGTCGGGATGATCGACCGCCTCTATTTCGAGTCCGATGAGCATTTCACCACCAGGATGACGGAGGATCTCACGCGCCTCACCCTGCCCCTTGGCCTTTTGGTGGATCCGGACGCGCCCCGGGTCTATGGGGATCCAGACGCGGGCCAATATGAAGAAGACGGCACAGCCGGAACCATCCGGGTGGTGGCCCATGATCCGGCCAAGCGCACATTGACCCTTGAATGGGTCCAGCACTATGCCCCCGATCTGCTCCGCAAAGCCGGCCGCGCCTCGAACGCGGCCGTCAGCCGGATCGATCGCTCGACCTACGAGATCGATCTGACCACGGGCCTGCCCGTTTCCGTGGTCACGACCGAAGTCATCGAAACGGAAAGCGCCGGCCGGGTCCGGGAAGAGATCACGACCAAGCGTCTCACTCTGCGCCCGGCCTGACGTCCCGTCCACCGCCCCCGGACGATCTTTGGTGTTCGATTAACGGGGGATCAACGGATTTCCGGGAATGGTGCCGATGCGCATGAACACCCGACAGGGTCGCATCGGGAGCCTCACCGTCCCGCACGTCACCCCCTGTCTGTCCGTTCAGACGTCCCCCTAACTGATCATCCGGGCCCTGATCCTGGGCTCCGGCATCCACCCTTTGACCCCGCCCCCTTCGCGCCCCTGAAGCGCTGCCCTCAACCAAGAAAGAAACACGGATGATCCTCTCCCTGCCCCGCCTCCTTGCGGCTCTGATCGGCGCCCTTCTGGGCCTGGTTCTGGTCGGTCTCACCAATCTCTACGCCTCGGAAAGGACCGATGCGGTATCGCAAGAGGCACCGATGCATGTGCCCTCGTCCCCGGCCACGCCCCAGGACCAACCGGGAGGGGCCTAGGGTTCGGCCGCTCCCATCAATC
>CAZFWG010000149.1:0-2521 GCA_964522525.1 uncultured Alphaproteobacteria bacterium
TGGTCGTAAGCGCCGCTCTCGACGCGAGCCAGGAGCCGGGACCGACCTCGGACAGCGCGGCAACGGGCGCGGCGACGGTCACTTTCGTCATCGCGGCGGACGGATCGATCGCCTATTCGGTGGATCTCTCCGTGCACGGCATCGATCCCGATGAATTGCTGCCGGTGGCCGGGGTCAGCCAGATCCACCTGCACAACGCGCCGACGGGCGTCAATGGTCCGGTGGTGCTTGACATCGTTCAGGATGCGGGCGGTGACGTGACCGGTGCGGCGCTTTCGCCGGAAGCCGACACGGGCGATGGTGATGTGTTCGTCGAGAAGGTCGAGACCGACACCTTGATCTCGATCGAGAATGTCATCGGCTCCAATGACGGTGATGTGATCTCGGGCAGCGACGGCGTCAATGTCCTGAATGGTCTTGACGGCAACGACCTCATCAATGGCCTCGGCGACGGGGACACGCTGTTGGGCGGCGCCGGCGATGACACACTGGTCGGCAATCTCGGCAATGACACGGTGTTCGGCGAGGCCGGCGATGATCTTCTGGTCTGGAACAATGGCGACGGGTCGGACCTCCTCGACGGTGGCGAGGGTGACGACCGGGTCCAGGTGAACTTCCAGCAGAACACGGATCTGAGCCAGCTCGATCTGCAGAATGATGATGTGGCGACATTCGCTGATAACGGGGCCGGTGGTGTCACGTTCAACCGGGTCGCGGTGAATGGTCAGTCCGTGAACGGTCTCTTCCAACTCGATATCGAGAACACGGAAACGCTGGAGACCAATTTCGGTGGCGGCGACGATGAGGCCCGGCTGATCGGGGACGTGTTGAATACCATCAGTGTGGAACTTGACGGCGGGGCGGACAGCAATGAAACCTCTCCGGCGGCGGATCCGGCCACGGGCGATACTTTGGACCTGTCGGAACTCGGCGAAGGCGTGTTCGTTGACCTCGATGCCAATTTTGCCGGCATCGCAGCACCGGGCCTGAGCCAGGAAGGCTTCATCCGGAACATCGGCGCCGTTGGCGGCGGTGAGATCACCTTCGACGCGGTGGCGGATGATTTCGAAAATGTCCGGGGCACCGCGTTCAGTGATCGCCTGTTCGGCAATGCCGAGGACAACGTTCTTGAAGGTCTGGGTGGGGACGATGTGTTCCATGCCTTTGGCGGCAACGACATCTATGATGGCGGCGAGGGCACGGACCTGGCCCTGTTCAACCAAGCGGTTGTCGGTATCGTTGCCGATCTGGCGGCGGGTCAGGTCGTCGCCGGCGACGATGTCAACACGCTGATCTCCATCGAGAACCTGAATGGCGGCGGCTTCGACGACACCATCTCGGGCGACGACGGGGACAACGTGCTGAACGGTCGCGGCGGCAATGACATTATCCTCGGTGGTGCCGGTGATGATACATTGATCGGCGGGGACGGCGTGGACATCCTCATCGGTGGTGAAGGGCAAGATGTCCTGATCGGCGGTGATGGCGCGGACTTTTTCTCTTTCACGGGAGATCCGTTCCGGGGTGTCATGCCGACCGCTCCCAGTGAAGGCGCCATCCCGGGCGTCAATCTGCCGGAGATAGTGTCCGATTTCGATCTCGGGGCGGACACCTTCCGGGTCGATGGTGATACCTACAGCATCGACAGTTTCGACTTCGCCTCCGGATTGTCGGGTGAGCTGTCGGGCGACGCCAATGTCATCGTTCTCCAAGATACCTTCGCCAATGCCCGGGCGGCGGCGCAGGCCATTGCGGACAATGACGCGCTCACGGCCGATGAGGGACTGTTCATCTACTTCAACGAAAATCTCGGCATCAACCGGCTCGTTTACAGTGCCGACCTGAGCGATGGCGGGGCCTTCAGTGTTCTGGCCAATATCGACAACCAGGCCGGCGACGAGGGCATCAGTCTTCTCGATGACTTCACCGCCGACAATTTCGATCTGATCTGACGGATCGTTTCGCTTTCTTGAAGAATCACCGCGTGGGGCCCTCGGGGTTCCGCGCGGTTTGCTTTTGATACGGACCTTTTTTCTCTCCTGATCGCACTTTTCCCGATCACTGCACCCCGGTTGGGTGCGCTCGACAGCAATTGACACAGATCAAATTTGGCCCTCGATACTCTTCTCAATTGAGCGAAACAGCCTCCCAGAACGTAAGAGGCGATTGATACAGATCAAATTTTGCGTAATGGCATAAGTCCCGGATGTATCATTCTTTTTGGGCTTTTCCCCGCAATTCGCCTTATGATCCTGATAAAGAGAATATGGCCCTTGGGTCTATATGACGGACGCGGATGCATTAAAACTCCGCAAGGCCGCCCGCTAAACTTTGTTTGTAACTTCCCCTGCACTCAATCGAGGCCTATCATGGATCCACGAATTTCGATGCCCGCTCTCGGGCAGCCATGGACGCTGTGCGGAAAACGTACAGTACAATGAAAGTATGTGAGTAAAGGGTCCGACCATGCAGAACATTAGTGGCGAGCAGAAGACCTGGCACAAGGTGACGATTGATTTTC
>CAZFWG010000150.1:0-2472 GCA_964522525.1 uncultured Alphaproteobacteria bacterium
GGTCGAGATGGGCCTGGAAATCCTGAATGCCGTCATCCACGTCCTGGCGCGCGACCACGCCTTCCTCGACCAGCCGGTCGGAATAGATCCGTAAGGTCGTGGGATGGGAACGGATCTTCCGGTACATCAGGGGCTGGGTGAAGGACGGCTCATCGCCTTCGTTGTGGCCGAACCGGCGATAGCAGAACATGTCGATGACCACGTCCTTGCCGAACTCCTGACGGAACTCGGTGGCGACTTTTGCCGCATGAACGACCGCTTCCGGATCATCCCCATTCACGTGGAAGATGGGCGCCTGGACCATCAGGGCCACGTCTGAAGGATAGGGCGAGGACCGGGAATTCCGCGGTGCCGTGGTGAAGCCGATCTGATTGTTGACGATGATGTGGATGGTGCCGCCCGTCCGCGTGCCCCGCAAACCGGACATGCCGAAACATTCGGCCACCACGCCCTGGCCCGCGAAGGCGGCATCCCCGTGCAACAGGACCGGCAACACGGTCCGGCGCTCGAGATCCCCGAGCTGGCTCTGCTTGGCCCGCACCTTGCCCAACACCACCGGGTTGACCGCTTCCAGGTGAGAGGGGTTGGCCGTCAGGGACAAGTGAACCCGATTGCCGTCAAACTCCCGGTCGGAGGACGCCCCCAGATGATATTTGACGTCGCCCGAGCCTTCGACTTCTTCCGGATGGGCCGCCCCACCCTTGAACTCGTTGAAGATCGCCCGGTAGGGCTTGCCCATCACATTGGCCAGGATGTTCAGCCGGCCCCGGTGGGGCATGCCGAGCACGATCTCCTTCACGCCCAGCGCGCCGCCGCGCTTGATGATCTGCTCCATGGCGGGCACCACGGCCTCGCCGCCGTCAAGCCCGAAACGCTTGGTCCCGGTATATTTGACGTGCAGGAACTTTTCGAACCCTTCCGACTCGACGAGCTTGTTCAGGATGGCCTTGCGGCCCTCGAGCGTGAAGGAAATACCCTTGTCGGGGCCTTCGATGCGCTGAAGGAGCCAGTTGCGCTGATCGATATCGGTGATGTGCATGAACTCCACGCCCATCGCGGAGCAATAGGTCCGCTGCAGGATACTGACAATCTCCCGCAGCGTGGCATATTCGAGGCCCAACACATTGTCGATGAAGATCGGGCGGTCGAAATCCGAGTCCGCAAAGCCGTAACTCTTGGGATTGAGCTCGGAATGGGTCCCGCGCGGATCAAGATTGAGGGGATCGAGATCCGCCGCCAGATGGCCACGGATGCGATAGGCCCGGATCATCATCAAGGCGCGGATGGAATCGAGGGTGCTGTTGCGCACCTGCACCGGATCAAGGCCCGCGTCACGCGCCTCGATCTTGGCCTTGAGGGCCTCAACGGTCGCGCCGTTGCCCGTGCGAGGCTCAACACCGCCATGGTGATCGAACGCGGCCAGAAGATCGCCTTCCTTGGGAACCTCGACTTCGAGAGCAAGCCGTGCCTGACGGGTGTCCTCGGCGAGGCGCGCTGCCTGCTCGTCTCCGAGCGCTTCGAAGAAATCCCGCCATTCGGCGGACACGGCGTTTGGATCCACCGCATACTGTGCATACAGGTCTTCGATAAAGGCGGCATTCGCGCCATAGAGGAAGGAGGTTTGATCAAAGATCGTGTTCTTGACTTGTTTTGTCATATTCTTTTTGCGCGCCGTCGGCGCTTCGTCCTCTGTTGTCATGCATGCCGGCCCCGTGGCCCCATGCCAATGAAACCGCACCGGGCCAGCGTGCACACGGAAACACGCGCATGCCAACATGCATATGGCCACAGCGGGCAGTGCGGAACTGTCACCTGGAATGGAGTGAAGTGGGCCTTAACACGAACTGAACGGCGAACCCTGTGGACGACGAACCCTCTGAACGAGGAACACACTGAACGACGGACCCTGGGTCGCGTTTTGCAAAGGCCGACTCTTCCGCTCCGGAAGGTCTCTTCCGCGGTATCGACGCATTGGGGACGCCCACCTGACCACGTCGTCAGCATTCAACGCGGTCGGAAAACGGGCGCCGCCAACCGCCCTGTCACTTTGATAAACCGGTCTCTTTCACAAAGCCCGAAGGGGGCTGGACAGGCGGCCGATCCATCGGCCGCGGGGCGGCGTAAAGACATGTGTCGCCGCTGCCGCGGGCCCGCCTGTGGTAACGCGGCCAGCCCTTCCCTTCAAGGTCAAACCCGCGCACCTTAAGGTGAAGGATCCGCCTTCATTCCATACAGACGGAAAAGAGCGGCCCATGACGGTCCGGGCCGCTTCGGAAACGCTTTTTAGGATGTGTACGGCAACGCCATACACGTGCTTAGCCCCGAATGACCTCGACAAGGGTCGTGCCGAGCGCGGCCGGCGACGCGGCGACGCGGATACCGGCCGAGCGCATGGCTTCCATCTTGTCGTCGGCCGAGCCCTTGCCGCCGGAGATGATCGCGCCCGCATGGCCCATGCGCCGGCCCGGAGGC
>CAZFWG010000151.1:0-2353 GCA_964522525.1 uncultured Alphaproteobacteria bacterium
TGAAGATCAACGACAA
Organism: uncultured Alphaproteobacteria bacterium; assembly: GCA_964522525.1. GTDB lineage: Bacteria > Pseudomonadota > Alphaproteobacteria > JAJFIK01 > JAJFIK01 > CAYUYV01. The sequence continues at coordinate 17 of CAZFWG010000151.1, forward strand.
GCACATCGAGGTGATCATTCGCCAGATGCTGCAAAAGATTGAGATCGTTGATCCGGGTGATACGACCTTCCTGGCGGGCGAACAGATCGACAAGATCGAGTTCGACGAGGTCAACGACCGCATGCGGGACGAAGGTCTCAAGGAAGCGGCGGGGGATCCGGTGCTGCTTGGCATCACCAAGGCCTCGCTCCAGACCCGGTCCTTCATCTCGGCGGCGTCGTTCCAGGAAACGACCCGGGTGCTCACGGAAGCCTCCGTCAACGGCAAGGTCGATTACCTGGTCGGTCTGAAGGAGAACGTGATCGTCGGCCGTCTGATTCCGGCCGGGACCGGCGGCGCGGTCGATCGCTTCAAGCAGATCGCGATCACCCGCGACAAGGATATCCTGGATGCCAAGGGCGAGGCGGCACCGTCTCTGCCGCCGGCGGAGACGCCGGCCGCAAGTGCCGATGCGCCCCAGGCCGACGGGTCCAAGGAAGCCGAGCCTGTGGCCTCCACCGCGGCCTGAGCGCCGGCCAGAGACCGAAAATGAAAAAGGGGCGGTCCTGGACCGCCCCTTTTTTGTGGGCAACGCCTTTGTTCATTGGCCCTTAAGATCCTTGATGTTTGTTGCGGAAACGGACCCTGCCGGGCACAATGTTTTCGGGGCTCAGCGCCTTGAAGCGAATTCGGGCACAGTTTGCTCCGAAAGCCGCTTCGGACCAAAAACAGGGCTTGCGCTGTTCTTCGTGAAGTCCTATTAACGCGTCACATATGTGGCAGCGTCACGCTTGTGTCATGGGCTTGACGACCCGAGCATGTACTCTTATTGTGCGCGCTCTTGATCGGGATGGGCTGTAGGCTCGTTTCATCGACAGTTTTCTGCTCTTGGACACGGTCGGTCTTTTGGACCTGATCGATTTCCGTTTGCTCTGACTGCGATTGGCCTAAACGCCTCCCGACCCTGATCTGTCATTGGAATATGGCTGACCGCGCGGCCCTTTGGTTGTCTGGTCACGTGTGGTTCCGCCCCGGCAGTCCCTGTCGGTATGGGCCACGGCGGATCGCCGCACGCCGTTTCGGCGTGCGGGCTTGGCTTTTCCCTGAAAGGGTAAGGCTCACGCGCCGCCGTTCCCGTACCGGGCCGTGGAAAGCCCTGGGCATTGTGAAAAGGCTCGGTATGCCGACGATTAATCAGCTCATCCGCAAACCCCGGCGCGCCCCGGTCAAGCGGAACAAGGTCGTCCATCTGGAAGCGTGCCCCCAAAAGCGGGGCGTGTGCACGCGCGTCTATACGACGACGCCGAAAAAGCCGAACTCGGCCTTGCGGAAGGTTGCCAAGATCCGGCTGACCTACGGCTATGAGGTGATCGGCTACATCCCGGGTGAAGGCCATAACCTTCAGGAGCACTCCGTGGTGCTCATTCGCGGCGGCCGCGTGAAGGACCTTCCGGGTGTGCGCTATCACATTCTGCGCGGCACTCTGGACACCCAAGGCGTCAAGGACCGCAAGCAGCGGCGCTCCAAATACGGAGCAAAGAGACCGAAATGATGGCAGCGCCGATCCTCCGCGATCGGCGCTTTGTGTCATGGCGAAGAGAGATTTGGTGATGTGGCCCGTCAGGGCGCTCCAGGAGAAACAAGATGTCGCGACGGCATAGGGCAGAAAAACGGGAGGTGCTCCCAGATCCGAAATTCGGTGATCAGACGGTGACGAAGTTCATGAACTGCCTGATGTTTCACGGCAAGAAGTCCGTTGCCGAGCGGATCGTCTATGGCGCCTTTGACGAGATCCAGACCAAGACCTCCCAGGATCCCGTGCAGGTGTTCCACGAGGCCCTCGACAATGTGTCGCCGGCCATCGAGGTGCGCTCCCGGCGGGTTGGTGGCGCGACCTATCAGGTGCCGGTCGAGGTGCGGCCCGAGCGGCGCAAGGCGCTGGCCATCCGTTGGCTGATTGCTGCCGCGCGCAATCGCAACGAGCGGACCATGCGGGACCGTTTGTGTGGAGAACTTCTGGACGCGTCGCAGAATCGCGGCTCGGCCGTCAAGAAACGTGAGGACACCCACAAGATGGCTGATGCCAACCGGGCGTTCTCGCATTACCGCTGGTAAGGGCAACGGGGAGAATTGCTCGCCACAGCGCCACGACCGCACGAGGAGGGGGGAACTCCGGCGCGTGTGGAAAGTTGACGACTTGGGCCCCGGGCAAGAGGTGCGAAGATGGGCAGACAGACGCCGCTTGAAGACTATCGCAATATTGGGATCATGGCGCATATCGACGCCGGTAAGACCACGACGACGGAGCGCATCCTGTACTACACGGGGGTGAGCCATAAGATCGGCGAGGTCCATGAC
>CAZFWG010000152.1:0-2326 GCA_964522525.1 uncultured Alphaproteobacteria bacterium
GCTCAGTCCGGCTTGAACACCCGCTCCTGCGCCTGAACCGTGGTGGTCATGCCGCGCCCCTTGGTATCGAAAGCGACCGCGAAGCGGTTGCCCGCCGCGTCCTCAAGATCCCGATGCAGAACAACGCGGTAATCCGCGTTCATCCATGACGTGGCCGGCACGAAGCGGAAGGACCGATTGTCAGCACCGAACAGAAGAGTGCCGGCGACGGGTTCCCCGTTCGAGGCAAGGAACTGAATGCGTCCCGGCCCGTTGCCGAAATCCATCATGCGATCAAAGCGCAGGACAATTGGATCCCACGTGCCCGCCGTCACAGGCTCCAGGGACCAACTCTCCGGTGACAGGGGGGTGCGGTTTGGCTCGGTGACGCAAAAATCATGGGTGCTGGGCTGGGGGCGCATCCTGGTTGCCGCCGCGCGGATCGGCCCATCAATGACAACGCGATAGTGACCCTCGGTCTTGAGCGGCGCGCCTGCCATGACATTGGGGCCGACGCCTTGCTTGATCCGTCCCGGGTCCAACACAAGGGTGACCGCCGTTTGATCCGGAGTCCACAATTCGGTCCTCAGATTGAGGAACGGGCTCGGGACCCGGTTGTTGTCCACATCATAAAGGGCCACCGACTGACGCAGGTGGCCGCGCTCCATGGGTTCACTGAAGACGACATAGACCCTGAGAAGATTCGCCGGCACGCAGCCAGCCGAGGGATAGAGCGCCGTCACCACTGGCGGCTGCTCGGCGCGGGTCACGCACACGCCAAGCAGGACGACCATGACAATCGCCAGATTTCGGATCACTCTTCGTCGCCCGCCGCTTTTCTGTATCCGAACGGATCGGGAGCGCCAGGCCAGTTCATCTCAACGATGTGATCGGCGCGGTCGAAAAAGAACGGGAGTGGCAGGGTGTGAAGCTCCGTACGGGTCAGGTCATGTGGGCTCCGCCGCATGATCGCCGCCCATTGGGGATCGATCATGTCGAGATGCATTGCATCGCTTATCGGCATCGGGAACTGCGCCACACCGTCCGGACCGAAATTGTTCGGCACATTGACCGGCATCGGGTCGACGGACGCAATGTCGGAAAGCGCAACCCGTTTTGCGCTGCGATTGGTATTGGTGACCAGCACATAATCCTTGCCGTCCATGGGATCGCGATAGGTGATCATGTCGACCGGCGTGTTTCCGAAGCCCAGTTCACCAATCATTTCACCTCGAATTTTGGCGCCATCTTTCAGCTCTGCGAGCGGGATGCGCACGAGCGGTGTACAGGCATAGACCGCAATCAGGGTCGGCGTTCCGTCGAGCACCTGGATATCCTGGGCGATAATCGGCGCGCGGGTCTCGAATTGTGCGTGCACGGCATGCCAGATCTCGATCGAGGTCTCGCTGACATCCTCCTGAAAGGGGTAGGCCGCGCGACGGAGTTTCGAGGCGAAACTGCCATTGGACAGACCCGCGACAAAGATCTCACCATTGAAATAGTCGATATCGGTGATCGCTAAGGCATTCTGCAACTGGCCGAATTCCAGGGTCTGCGTCGTGGGCACCTCCCCGATGCCTATGGATGTGTGCTCGGCGGTGGAAAGATCCAGCACCTCCAGCGCGCCGTCATTGACCTTGACGATTGCGGGCGTGGCATCCGGTCCCCGCCCCTGGTGCACCGAGATGAAGATCTGTTTGGTCGGCGCGTGCACGATCATGTCGTTGGTCAGGATCTCATCGGGTTGTTTGCCGAAGAGCTGACCCAGCGCAATGTCGATATCCTCGATCAGCGAGCGGCCCTCGAAAGTCTGGGCACGGCCCAATGACACAGCAGACTGATCATCGAAAGAAGCATCAGGCAGATCAAAAGCATGCACCACGCCTGCCTTGCTGTCACCGACGAAAAGAACATTGTCCCCGCCGAATTCAAGGGCCCCGGCCGAGCGCAAAGGCGTTTGCGTGCCGGAGCCGGCTGCGCAGCCCACTTGGCTGAAAACCGTGGTGAACGCCAGAACTGCCGCACCACATGTCAGGCGGAGACTTGCCATTGTCTTCTCCATTGAATGATTCCGTGTGCTTGATGGTCTGTCATGAAACCGACATGGCAGTCTTGAATCTCGCCCCCATGTCGGCGCGAATGTAACGCCCAAAGCAGCTCCTGAAAAGCAGCTTCTGAGAAGCCATTTGAGCCAGCATTTCAGCCAATCTTGCACACCCGGAGCCCTTGGAAATTGCGGCATGATCATCCCGTCCAAACCCTATCCGAGTGGGCGTTTGGCATGCCGCCCCTGGCGTGGCCTTCCCGTGCATGCAGAAACCGATACCCTGTAAGAGCTTGTCAATAT
>CAZFWG010000153.1:0-2313 GCA_964522525.1 uncultured Alphaproteobacteria bacterium
CGGAGACAGGAGTGATCGGAGACAGACCATGCTGCGGGACTTCATCCTGAAATTCTTTCCCAAGCTTGGCGCGGCCATGGAGGAGGAATCCCGCACATGGTTCATCTGCTGCCCCGAATGCGGCCATGAGGTCTCCGTGTGGGAGGCGGGGGGCGTGCGCTACAAGGCCGCCGGCACTCCCCGCCGCTATGGCCGCTGTCCCAATTGCGGCGAGAAGACCTGGCTGCGCCTGGAACAGAGAAAGCCCGACTGATCCGCAGCAGACGGATGGAACCCGGCCTTCATCGCCCGAAGCGATATTGGAAAAAGGCCGTGTAGAAATGAAGGTCGGCCACATCATTGAGGCCGATCACCCCCAGATAGCCCGGATTGATCGACCAGCGCTTCGACAAGGGGATGACCGCGCCGCCCTCCACCAGATAGGCGGTGAGCGTCGTGGTGTTGAACTCATAGAAGGGCTCGAGACCGATATAGGGCCGGATGGTGCGCCAGCCCGCCCGTACCGGGCGTTCAAGCCGGATTTCCGGGCGCCAGCGCCAGCCGTCGGGCACATCCCGGAAGCGATATTCAAAACGCTGGCGATGCTGAACAACGAATTGACCCACGGGCCAGCGGAAGGTCGCGTCGAGGCGGACCCGGTGGTCGAAGGGATCGGGGCGGGACGGGGTCGGCCCTTCAAAAAAGCCGAAATAGCCCGCCGCGAGGGTGACACGGGGCGTCGGTTTCACGGCCATGTTGATCGAGGCGAAATCGCTGTCGATCTCGCCCAGGGCCACGGCGCCCAGGGTATTGACACTGACTTTCTCCGTGATCGGCACGGTGAAACCGCCGCCCAGGAAAAGCGCGCTCTCCCCGTCCGTGGTCCCGGCCGGTCCCACATCCTGGGCCGCCGCCGAAGGAACCCGGCACGCAATGCTCACCAAAAGAAGAGCCAACAGGCGAAGGAATATCATGACAGTGTCCTGATGAAACGGCGGGGGCGGGTTATGCACCTAATCCACGGGCTTTAACCTTTATCCAATGAAAAACGGTCATGCTCCTGTGTGGGTCAGGGGATCAGCCAAACGGGGGCGTGGGACATGCGCATCGAGGAGGTGCCGTCATGACCAAATCCACGCCGCCTGTTCCGGTCCAAGACATTCTGCTGCGCAAACCCTCTCTTCATTTTGAAATTTTCCGTGAAGGTGATCACGCCTGGCGGTGGCGCTTGGCGCTCGACAACGGCACGGTCATGGGCGAGGCGCCGTCCTCCTTCGACAGCCGGCGCGCCTGTCTGGAGAGCATCGAGCGCATGCGCGAAACGGTGCGCGCCCCGATCTACGAATCCTGATCGCGCGCCGCGCGGCTTGCCCGTTTCGCCAGAACCCGCCGCGTCTGCCTTGCGGCCCCGCGCGCGGAGGAGGGCCGATTCGACGCTTTTCCCCTGTGCACAAAGGGGGGAGGTCCTGCGAACAAAAGGCGATTGACACAGAAACATATCCCCAAAATCTGTTTTAAATCAGTGTTTTACAAATGTTCTTGTGTATTGGAACAAAATATGTACATTGAGGCGCAAGGCACGGCTCGTTGCGCGGTTTTGGGCGCTGTGAAATAAGGAGACACGGGATGTCGAACAATGTCGTCCGCCTCGCGGAAAAGGATCCAATGGACAAGCAAAAAGCACTGGAAGCCGCCCTCGGCCAGATCGACCGCGCCTTCGGCAAGGGTTCTGTCATGAAGCTCGGCCAGCGCGACGTCATGGAAGTGGAGGCCGTCTCCACGGGGTCCCTCGGGCTTGATGTCGCCTTGGGGATTGGCGGTCTGCCGCGCGGACGCATTATCGAAATTTACGGGCCTGAATCCTCCGGCAAGACCACGCTGGCTCTCCACTGCGTGGCCGAGGCCCAGAAGATTGGCGGCATCGCTGCCTTTGTGGACGCGGAACACGCGCTTGATCCGGTCTATGCCCGCAAGCTGGGCGTCGATGTGGACGAGTTGCTGATCTCCCAGCCCGACACGGGCGAGCAGGCCCTGGAGATCGCCGATACCCTGGTGCGCTCCGGCGCCATTGATGTGCTCGTCATCGATTCGGTGGCGGCCCTGACTCCCCGGGCGGAGCTCGAAGGCGAAATGGGCGACAGCCTGCCGGGCCTTCAGGCCCGCCTGATGAGCCAGGCCCTGCGCAAGCTCACCGCGTCGATTTCCAAATCCCGCTGCATGGTGATCTTCATCAATCAGATCCGCATGAAGATCGGCGTGATGTTCGGCAGTCCCGAGACCACCACCGGCGGTAACGCCCTGAAATTCTATGCGTCCGTGCGTCTCGATATCCGC
>CAZFWG010000154.1:0-2255 GCA_964522525.1 uncultured Alphaproteobacteria bacterium
CCCGATCGGTCCCGACATCATCGCCTATATCTTAATAATGCTTGTAGATGATGTCCGTGCCGTCGATCTCGGCATTGACCGCCGGAATCTCCTGCAGCGCGCGGATGCTGGCCTTGACGAAGAAGCTCATGAAACCGAGCCGGACGCCATGGCGCCGCTCGAACAGGTCCTTATACTGACCGCGAATAGCCATGACATGGCTCATATCCACCTCGTTGAAGGTGGTCAGCATGGCCGCCGAGCTTTGAGCCTCTTTCAGGCGCTGGGCGATGGTCTGGCGCAGCCGGGTCATCCGGACCCGTTCTTCATGTTGTTCGCGAACGCGCGGCCCCGACGGCACGGTGGCGGGCTGCGCGACGGGCGCAGGCGTGGTGCGCAGCTCAAGGGCCTGGATCGCATCGGATTTGGTGATCCGGCCATCCCGGCCCGAACCGGAAATCTGCGCGGCATCGAGTGCGTTTTCCTCGATCACCCGGCGGGCGGCAGGCATCACGGCCGCCCCACCGGCGGACGCGGCAGGCGCCGGCGTCTGGGCGGCGGCCTTGGCCGCCGGCGGCGGAGATGCGGCAGCGGGGCTCGCGGACGGTGCGGCGGGCTTCGCGCCCTCCCCTTCCGCGATGGTGCCCAGAAGGGCGTTGACTTCGACCGTGTCACCCTCATTGGCCAGAACTTCCGACAACATCCCGGCGGCGGGCGCCGGAACTTCGAGGGTCACCTTGTCGGTCTCAAGCTCCACCAGGGGTTCGTCAACGGCTACCGCCTCGCCCGGTTTCTTGAACCATTGGGCAATGGTGGCTTCCGTGACGGACTCACCCAAAGTGGGCACGCGGATTTCGGTCGTCATCGTCTCAGGTCCTTTTCAAGTTCCGGCAGGTTGATGCGTCGGCGGATCCCTATCAATCCGCAAGCGCATCATCCAAGAATGATTCGAGTTCCTTCAGGTGCTTGCTCATGAGGCCGGTCGCGGTGGCCGCCGTGGCCTGACGGCCCGCATAGCGCGGCCGGGGAAATTTGCAACCGGCCTTCAGCAGCACCCACTCAATATTGGGTTCCATGAAGGTCCAGGCGCCCATATTGCGCGGCTCTTCCTGACACCACACGATTTCGGCCTGGGTAAAGCGCTGGATCTCGTTGAGGAGGCTCTTGGCAGGGAACGGATAAAGCTGCTCCACGCGCAGGAGCTGAATATCCGTGATGCCCCTTTTCTCGCGCGCTTCCAGGAGATCGTAATAGACCTTGCCGGTGCACAGCACGACCCGGCGGATCTTGTCGTCCGGGACGAGCTTGATCGTCTCGTCAGGCCGGCATTCCGCATCATCCAGCAACACCCGGTGGAAGGAGGAGCCGGGCCCCATGGCCTCGAGACCCGACACGCACCGCTTATGGCGCAGGAGCGATTTCGGCGTCATGACGACGAGGGGTTTGCGGAAGTTCCGGTGGATCTGGCGGCGCAGCGCATGGAAATAATTCGCCGGCGTCGTACAATTGACGACCTGGAGGTTGTCCTCCGCGCAGGCTTGCAGGAACCGCTCAAGGCGCGCGGAAGAGTGTTCCGGCCCCTGCCCCTCATAACCGTGGGGCAGCAACATCACGAGACCGCTCATGCGCAACCATTTGCGTTCGCCCGACGTGATGAACTGGTCGATGATCACCTGGGCACCGTTGACGAAATCGCCGAACTGGGCCTCCCACAAGACGAGCGAATTGGGCTCGGCCAGGGAATAGCCATATTCAAATCCGAGCACCGCCATTTCCGAGAGCATGGAATCGATGACCTCGAAATTGGCCTGGCCATCCCCCAGATTGCTCAAGGGTACGAAGCGCTGTTCGGTCTCCTGATCGACAAGCGCGGCGTGGCGCTGGGAGAAAGTTCCCCGTACGGAGTCCTGACCCGACAGGCGCACCGGATAGCCTTCCTTGAGCAGGGTGCCGAAGGCAAGCGCCTCGGCCGTGGCCCAGTCCAGACCCTCGCCGGTCTCGAACATCTTCTCTTTGTTCGTCAGGACCCGCTTCAAGGTGCGGTGGACGTTGAAGCCGTCCGGCACACTGGTGAGTCTCGTGCCGATTTCCTTGAGCTTCTCGACCTCGACGGCCGTCGTACCGCGCCGGTCATCGCCCTCGGGGATACCAAGGCCGGACCAGCGCCCGTCAAGCCAGTCGGCCTTGTTGGGGCGATAGCTGTCGGCGGCCTGAAATTCCTGGTCGAGATGGGCCTGGAAATCCTGAATGCCGTCATCCACGTCCTGGCGCGCGAC
>CAZFWG010000155.1:0-2147 GCA_964522525.1 uncultured Alphaproteobacteria bacterium
CTTGCCCACACCGGCGCCGCCGAACAGGCCGATCTTGCCGCCCTTGGCATAGGGACACAGCAGGTCGATCACCTTGATGCCCGTGACCAGGATCTCCGCTTCCGTGGCCTGATCGACAAAGGCCGGTGCTTCCCGGTGAATGGGACGGCGTTCGTCCGCCTGAACTTCCGGGCCGTCATCGACCGGATCGCCGATCACATTGATGATCCGGCCCAGGGTGGCCTCACCGACGGGCACCGAGATCGGGGCGCCCGTATCGGTCACTTCCTGGCCGCGCACGAGCCCTTCCGTGGAGTCCATGGCGATGCAGCGCACCGTGTCCTCGCCCAGATGCTGGGCCACTTCGAGGACCAGCAGATTGCCCTGGTTGTGGGTGTGTACCGCGTTCAGGATTTCCGGCAGATCGCCGTCGAAGCGCACGTCCACGACAGCGCCGATCACCTGGGTCACCTTGCCCGTTGCTTTGCTCATCTTGTCTTCCGCCTTCGTCTTGCCTGTCGTTACCGTCTCGACCGTCGTCACATTCCAAAGATCCGTCAGCGCGGCCCGAAAAAGCTGACCAAAAGGGAGCCAAAGGCCGCCGCGCCACCGGTCAGGAGAAATCCGAATGTGAGCGCGAATTCCTCTGTATATTCATAAACGAAGTACCATGCGGCGGCTGAGATCAGACCGGCGATGACGCCGACGGCCAAGGCCCGAATGATCCGCCCCATGATAGACCTCTCAAAAGTTAGATCGCCTCGGCGCCCGAGATGATCTCGATCAGTTCCTTGGTGATCGCCGCCTGACGCGTGCGGTTGTATTGAAGCGTCAGGGAATCGATCAGCTCGCCAGCATTGCGGGTCGCGTTGGCCATGGCGCTCATCCGTGCGCCCTGTTCACTGGCCGCGTTTTCCAAGAGAGCCCGGAAGATCTGGGCACCCAGATTGAGCGGCAAGAGCCCCGACACGATCGAGGCTTCGTCGGGCTCATATTCGTAAAGCGCGCCGCCCAGATCCGGCATGTCCGCCCGGCTCTCCTCGGAGACTTCCGCCGGAATGAGCTTCTGGGCCGTCGGCTTCTGGGACACGACCGACACGAATTTCGAATAGAAGATCGTGCAGACGTCAAATTCGCCCTGGTCGAATGCCGTCATGACCCGTTGGGCGATTTCCGAGGCGTGCTCGAAACCGATCTGTTTGACGCCGGACAGCTCGATCGTGTCCTCGATGATGCCGCCATAGAGACGCTTGAGAATGTCCCGGCCCTTGCGTCCTACACAGAGCACCTTGACGGTCTTGCCCTCATTGCGAAGGCGATCAATGTGCTCGCGCGCCAGACGCACAATCGAGGAGTTGAAAGCGCCGCACAGGCCGCGATCGGCCGTCGCCACGATCAACAGATGAACCTTGTCCTCACCGGTGCCCACCAGCAGTTTGGGCGCATCCGGATCATCCTTGAGGCTGGCGCCAAGGCTGGCGAGGACCCGCTCGATCCGCTCGCCATAGGGGCGCGCCGCTTCCGCCGCCTCCTGGGAGCGGCGCAGCTTCGCTGCCGCCACCATCTGCATGGCCTTGGTGATCTTACGCGTCGACTTGACGCTTCCGATCCGGACCTTGAGTTCCTTCAACGTCGACATGTCAATCTTGCCTTATTCTCGTGGCGCTCTCATCCATGTCGGCGTCAGGCAAAAGTCCGCTGGAACTCTTCGACGATTTCCGTCAGCTGAGCTTCCAGTTCGTCGGAGAGTTTCTTCTCGGTCTTGATCTTGGTCAGGACGTCATCGTGCTTGGAGCGCATCAGGCCCAGAAGTTCCTGTTCAAAGCGCTGGATATCGCCGACCGCGATATCATCGAGATAGCCGCGCACGCCCGTGAAGATGGACACGACCTGCTCCTCGACGGGGAGCGGACTGTACTGGCCCTGCTTCAGAAGCTCCGTGAGCCTCGATCCGCGATTAAGCAGGCGCTGGGTCGCGGCGTCGAGGTCGGACCCGAACTGGGCGAAGGCCGCCATTTCCCGATACTGGGCCAGCTCCAGCTTGATCTTGCCGGCCACCTGTTTCATCGCCTTGATCTGGGCGGAGGAGCCCACGCGGGACACGGAGATCCCCACATTCACCGCCGGGCGGATGCCCTGATAGAAGAGGTCGGTTTCGAGGAAGATCT
>CAZFWG010000156.1:0-1881 GCA_964522525.1 uncultured Alphaproteobacteria bacterium
CCTTCATGGGCCCCTTCGATGAGCCCCGGAATATCGGCCAGGACGAAACTCTGGCCGTCCTGGGAGACAACGCCCAGGCCCGGATGAAGCGTCGTGAAGGGATAGTCGGCGATTTTCGGCCGGGCCCGGCTGACCGCGGACAGAAGCGTCGATTTGCCCGCATTGGGCAGGCCCACAAGGCCCACATCGGCGATCAGTTTGAGGCGCAGCCAGATCCATTTCTCCTCCCCCGGCAGGCCGGGATTGGCGTGGCGAGGCGCCTGGTTCACGGGGCCCTTGAAATGGGCATTGCCGAAACCGCCATTGCCGCCGCGCAACAGGCACACCCGCTCGCCCACCGCGGTCAGATCCGCAAGCACCGTCTCCTGATCATCCTCGAGCACCTGGGTGCCCACAGGCACGCGCAGAACCTTGTCGGCGGCCTTGGCGCCGTTGCGGTTGCGACCCATGCCATGGCCCCCGGAAGACGCCTTGAAATGTTGCTGGTAGCGGTAGTCGATCAGGGTGTTGAGACCGTCGACACATTCGACCCAGATGTCCCCGCCCCGCCCGCCATCGCCGCCGTCGGGGCCTCCGAACTCCACGAATTTTTCCCGCCGGAAGGAAACGCAGCCGGCGCCGCCATCGCCCGAGCGGATAAAGACTTTGGCTTGGTCCAGGAATTTCATTCTGTCCCCCAGCTGCGACGCCCGTCGCACCGTTGGCGTGGTTTGTCGTCCGCGCCTCGCCGGATCAACGACAAAAAGGGAGATGGCGGGCCATCTCCCTGAAGAGCCATCACCGTGGCAAGAGGTGGTTTACTCGGCGGCGTCCACCAAGGGCTCGACCAGCACGAAAGTGCGCTTCTTGAGGCCCTTGCGGAAGGCCACCCGGCCCTCCACCGTAGCGAACAAGGTGTGGTCCTTGCCCATGCCGACATTCTTGCCGGGATGCATCTTCGTACCCCGCTGACGCACGATGATGTTGCCGGGAATGACGTGTTCGCCGGCATATTTCTTCACGCCGAGGCGCCGGCCTTCCGAATCGCGACCGTTGCGGGACGAGCCGCCTGCCTTTTTATGGGCCATGATCTACTCCTTCGCCTCAACTGCGTCGTCGGCCGCTTTGGCCTTGGCCTTTTTCGGTTTGGATCCGCCGCCGGAGGCTACGATATCAGTGATCCGCAGCACCGTGGCTTCCTGCCGGTGACCCTTCTTGCGCCGATAGTTCTGGCGCCGACGCTTCTTGAAAACCTTGATCTTGTCGCCCCGGGTCTGCTCGACCACTTCCGCCGTCACCACGGCGCCATCGATTTTGGGGGCTCCGACGACGGGATCACCATCGCCGCCCAGCATCAGGACCTCAGTCAATTCGACCGTGTCGCCCGCGCCGGCTTCGAGTTTTTCGACACGGATCACATCATCCCGTGCCACGCGGTATTGCTTACCGCCTGTCTTTACGACCGCATACATATCCAACACCTGTGTTTTTTGCCTAAGGAGGCGGGCCTTTTGCCACCCGCTTTCAGGAGCCGCGCATTATCGGCAGCGCGCGGGCAATGTCAATAACGGGCCGGGTCGATGACCCTTTATTTAATGGCCGATCGAGATGGCTCTTGATTGGGTCTCGATGGCTGGCGGGTCCAGGGATCGGACGCCGATGGTTGGGGGCGCGTGGTCTTTGGCTGATTGGTCCTTTCCCCTTTGGAAAGACCGCCCCCATTCGGCCGGGGCCCGGCATTGACGTGCTCTCGGCCATGAGCCCTTGCCAGGCTCAGACACCTCCCCTAGGTTGCCGTTTGCCCAATGCGGTTTGTCCTTTGTCATTCGACGGCGCCGCATGCACCTGACGGAGGGGTGCCGGAGTGGTCGAACGGGGCGGTCTCGAAAACCGTTGTGCGCG
>CAZFWG010000157.1:0-1742 GCA_964522525.1 uncultured Alphaproteobacteria bacterium
AGTCCTTGATCGGACCAAAAATCCGGGCACAGAACAGGCCGTCCCGTTCCGGCTTGAAGGTCCGGTAGTTGATGGTCTCGGGCTTCTTGATCTCCCCGAAGGACCAGGAGAGGATCTGCTCCGGGCTCGCAAGCGAGATGCGAATCCGATCGAAGGTTTGCGGATTCGCGACAGGGTTGAAGATATTCAACACCTCTTGGTTCATCGTGGTCTCCTCAATGGGGCCGGAGGAACAAGCCCGCCCGATCCAAAAAAGACCGGGCGGAAATCGTCAGTTATTTTTGGGTGTGTGGGGATGATCACTCCCCGCCCACCAACTCGACATAAAGGCCGAGCGAACGCATTTCCTTGATCAACACGTTGAAGCTTTCGGGGATCCCGGCTTCGAACGTGTCATCGCCGCGGACAATGGCCTCATAGACCTTGGTCCGGCCGGCGACATCGTCCGATTTCACCGTCAGCATTTCCTGCAGCGTGTAGGCCGCGCCATAGGCTTCAAGGGCCCAGACTTCCATTTCACCGAAGCGCTGACCGCCGAACTGAGCCTTGCCGCCCAGGGGCTGCTGGGTCACGAGGGAGTACGGACCAATGGAGCGGGCGTGGATCTTGTCATCCACCAGGTGATGGAGCTTGAGCAGATATTTGTAGCCCACGGTCACCTGCCGCGTGAACGCCTCGCCCGTGCGCCCGTCCCGCAAGGTCACCTGACCGGAGCGGTGCAGACCGGCCTGCTCCAGCATGGCGGCAATGTCGGCTTCGTCCGCGCCGTCAAACACGGGCGTGCCCACCGGCACACCGCGATGCAGATTGCCCGCAAGCTCGATGATCGCGGCATCGGACAGATCATCAAGCTCCGAGTCCGACCCATAGATGTCCTTGAGTACCGTGCGCAGGCCCTGGATCGGCTCGCCCCGGCGATGGGCGTCCGCCGCATCGGTCACGAGACGTCCGAGACCCCGCGCGGCCCAGCCGAAATGGGTTTCCAGGATCTGACCCACATTCATCCGGCTCGGCACCCCAAGGGGATTGAGCACGATATCGACGGGCGTGCCGTCCTCCAGATAGGGCATGTCTTCCAAAGGCGTGATGCGTGAAATCACCCCCTTGTTGCCGTGGCGACCGGCCATTTTGTCCCCGGGCTGAAGCTTCCGCTTCACGGCCACGAACACCTTGACCATCTTCATGACACCAGGCGGCAGTTCGTCCCCGCGCTGAAGCTTCTCGACCTTGTCCTGGAAGCGACGCTCCAGCCGGTCCCGGCCTTCGTCATATTGGCGCTTCAGGGCCTCGATCTCACCCATGGCCTTGTCGTCATCCACGGCCAGTTGCCACCACTGGCCCCGGGTCAGGCCCGTGAGAATATCGTCCGTGAGCTTGGTGCCGGCGGCGAAATCCTTCGGACCCGAAACCGCTTCCTTGCCCACCAGGATCTGATGAAGCCGGGAGAAGATGTTCCGCTCCAGGATCGCCAGTTCGTCGTCCCGGTCCTTGGCCAGACGTTCGATCTCATCGCGTTCGATGGCAATGGCGCGCTCGTCCTTCTCGACGCCATGGCGGTTGAACACCCGTACTTCCACCACGGTGCCGGCGACGCCGGGCGGCAGTTTCAGGGACGTGTCCCGAACATCCGAGGCCTTCTCACCGAAGATCGCCCGCAGGAGCTTTTCCTCCGGCGTCATTGGCGAGTCACCCTTAGGCGTGATCTTGCGCACCAGGATGTCGCCCGGATGCACGTCGGCGCC
>CAZFWG010000158.1:0-1739 GCA_964522525.1 uncultured Alphaproteobacteria bacterium
TGGAGAGCCGGTTCGTTGGTGGGGTCGGTCACTGCGGAAAGCCATGTCGCGCTTTAGAGCATGGCGGATGGGGTGGGATTCGAACCCACGAGACGGTTGCCCGCCTACACGCGTTCCAGGCGTGCGCCTTCGACCACTCGGCCACCCATCCATTCCAGTTGTTGCTCCGTGCGGTCTCCCGTATCCGGCGTCTTGACGCCTTCAAGAAGACTCGCACAAGAATCAACGCCTTAAATTGGTTCAAAATGACCCGTACCGTTCCACCGTCGGTCAAGATGGCGGAGAGAGAGGGTTTTGAGCGCGGCACTATACCTGCTCTCAAACCCCTCGCAAGGCCTACATGTCGAGGTTCTGGAGACCGCGAAGCGAATTCTGCCTTCGCTTACGAATGGTTTCCCTGCCCCGGCGCAGGACCTATAGTGTGGTTTGATCGGGAGTCGTGACACGGGACGGGGGCACGACGGGATCAGTGGGATTGGTTGACAATGGTCGTATTGCGGGTATTGGCGCAAATCCTCATCGCGGCAGCGCTCATGTTGCTCGCGGCGGATGCCCTTGCATCGCTTGAGAACAGCGCGGTGACCTTGCGGAGCCTGTCGTCATTCTCCGAACTGCTTCATCTGGGGAATCCGGAAGCAGGTCTGCGGGAATGGCAGGAAGGTTTCTTCCGGGACGGACTGATTTTCCTGGTAATGTTGCCGGCCTGGGTCGTCTTGGGCTTTGTCGGCGTTTTGCTGGCCTGGGCCGCCGGATCCCGCAGCTGAGACCGTCGGAATTCCACATCAACCACATCGAACGGGGGCAGCCATGAGCGAAGCACGGTCCTTTTTCTCGCCCCTGCGCGCCATCGGGATGATCTTCCTGGCCGTCGCTCTTTTGCTGCTTTCCCTGGACCTTTGGGATTTCGCCACGAGCGGCATCTGGGCCCCCAAACCCCTCGGCCGTCTTTGGTATGAAATCGATGCGAGCAGCCTGAATGGCTTTCAGGCGGGCGTGGAGCGTTACATTTTGCCGGACCTCTGGGATCCCGTGATCGTGACGATCCTGTTCTGGCCCGCCTGGACCTTGCCGGCCAGCATCGGCGTCTTCTTCCTGGTCGTGAAACAGATCTTTTTCCGGCGCTGACGGCCTAGTTGTCGTCCATTTTCAGGGCGGCGATGAAGGCTTCCTGGGGAATTTCGACGCGGCCGAACTGGCGCATCTTCTTCTTCCCTTCCTTTTGTTTCTCCAGGAGCTTGCGTTTGCGCGTCGCGTCCCCGCCATAGCATTTGGCGGTCACGTCCTTGCGCATGGCCTTGATCGTTTCCCGGGCGATGATGCGCCCGCCGATCGCCGCCTGGACCGGGATCTGGAACAGGTGACGGGGGATCAGATCCTTGAGCTTTTCGCACATGGCGCGGCCCCGGGCCTCTGCCCGGCTGCGATGGACGATCATGGCCAGCGCATCCACCGGTTCCGCATTGACGAGCAGGGACATTTTGACGAGATCGCCCGGCTCATAGTCCTGGATCTCGTAGTCGAAGCTCGCATAGCCCCGGGTCACCGATTTCAGCCGGTCATAGAAATCGAACACCACCTCGTTCAAGGGCAGGCGATAGACGACCATGGCGCGGTTGCCGACATAGGTCAGCTCCTGCTGGATGCCGCGCCGGTCCTCGCACAGTTTCAGGACCGACCCTAGATACTCGTCCGGCACCAGGACCGTGCCCTTGATCCAGGGCTCCTCAATGCGATCGATC
>CAZFWG010000159.1:0-1701 GCA_964522525.1 uncultured Alphaproteobacteria bacterium
GCCAGTAGTTGCGGAAGAAGCGCCGCTTCTTCTTGGCGGCGACGAAGCGTAAGGACAGTTCGACGGCGAACAGCAGCGTGATGCCGTCGCTCGCGACCGACAGCTCGGACGTGGGCGGCAGCCGGTAGACCTCCTCGAACTCGTTGATGAGATAGGAAGCCAGTTCCTCCACGCCCTTGATCGCGAGAATATCGTGGGGCGCCGGATTGCCATCGATCAGATATTCGCCCTTCTCGATGTAATCGCCTTCCTGCACGCCGATATGCTTGCCCTTGGGCACGAGATACTCGACGGGCTCGGCATCCTCTTCCGGCGGACGAATCATAATCCGGCGCTTGTTCTTGTAGTCGCGCCCGAATTCGACCGTACCGGAAATCTCGGCGATGATCGCGTGGTCCTTGGGACGGCGCGCCTCGAAAAGCTCCGCCACCCGCGGCAGACCGCCGGTGATGTCCCGGGTCTTGGCCCCTTCCGTCGGGATCCGGGCCACCGCGTCACCGGCATGGACCATCGATCCGTCCTCGACGGAAAGAATGGCGTCCACGGACAAGAGATACCGCGCGTCCGCCCCACTGGGCAGCTTCAGCACCTCGCCATTGTCATCGACAAGCGCCATGGCCGGACGCAGATCCGCGCCCCTCGGGCTTGCCCGCCAGTCAACGACGTGCTTCTGGGAAATCCCGGTGGCCTCATCGGCCACATCCCGCACGGAGACGCCTTCCACCAGGTCCTCGAAGCGCACCTTGCCCGACACTTCCGTCAGGATGGGCAGGGTATAGGGATCCCATTCGGCGAGCCGGTCGCCGCGGGAGATCTTGTCCCCGTCCTTGATCTTGAGGCGCATGCCGTACATGAGCTTGTGGGACGCCCGCTCGTTGCCCTTGCCGTCGACGACCAGGAGGCGGGTATTGCGCCCCATGACCACCAGGAGGCCCGAGCTGTCGGTGACCAGGTTCTGACCCTCGATCTTGATCTTCCCGTCCTGGCTCGATTCCAGGAAGGACTGATCCGCCACCGTCGCCGTGCCGCCGATGTGGAACGTCCGCATGGTGAGCTGGGTGCCGGGCTCCCCGATCGACTGGGCCGCGATCACGCCGACCGCCTCACCCACATTGACATGGGTCCCGCGCGCCAGATCCCGGCCATAACATTTGCCGCAGATCCCCCAGCGCATCTCGCAGGTCAGCGGTGAGCGGATCTTCACCCGCTGAATGCCCGCCGCCTCGATGGCATCGGCCTGACGTTCGGTGATCTCGTCGCCGACCTTGGCGATGACCTCGCCCGTGGACGGATCAACGACATCTTCGATGCGCACGGTCCGGCCCAGAATCCGGTCCCGGAGGGTTTCGACCACTTCACCGCCGTCGATCACCGCTTCCGCCGTGATGCCCATGGTGGTGCCGCAGTCTTCCTCCATGACGATGCAGTCCTGGGCGACATCGACGAGGCGCCGGGTCAGATAGCCGGAGTTCGCCGTCTTGAGCGCGGTATCGGCGAGGCCCTTCCGGGCGCCGTGTGTCGAGTTGAAGTACTCGAGCACGGTCAGCCCTTCCTTGAAGTTCGAGATGATCGGCGTCTCGATGATCTCGCCGCTCGGCTTGGCCATCAGGCCGCGCATGCCCGCGAGCTGCTTCATCTGGGCCGGCGATCCGCGCGCCCCGGAATGGGCCATCATGTAGATCGAGTTGACCTCCAGGGTTC